>NZ_AJLR01000112.1 GCF_000307855.1 Schinkia azotoformans LMG 9581
GACTTCACCCACCTCCCTACGATAAGTCAACATCGACTCAGCATAGCTTCGTCGCCGGATATCCTTTATCTCAGTCGATGTGCTCCAGTCCATTCGTCGCTAAACGAGTGCTTACGCTTTGTGTTTTACCAAAGTGCTTTTGCAGCATCGATTAGATCTTTGCCGATTTCACCTTCGAATTCTGAATAGATAACAGTCATTGCATCTACCCATGCTTGTCTTTCTTCTTCAGATAGTTCAATAATTTCTGTTTTACCAGAAGCTTTAATTTCTGCAAGTTGTTCGTCATTTACACGCTTACTATTGTCACGAACCCAAGCAGTCGTTTCGTCTAAAGCCTTTTGTAATTGTGTACGAACATCTTCTGGAAGACCATTCCAGAAATCAGAATTTGTAATTACAGCATATCCAAGGTAGCCGTGGTTACTCATTGTGATATATTTTTGAACTTCATGCATCTTTTGGGAGTAAACGTTAGAAATTGTGTTTTCTCCACCATCGATTACACCTTGCTCTAATGCACTATATACTTCACCAAATGCCATAGGTGTTGGGTTTGCGCCTACTGATTTGAACTGGGCTTCAAGTACTTTACTAGACATTACACGTAATTTTTGACCTTTGAAGTCAGCTGGAGCTACAATCTTTTTATTTGAATGTGTTTGTTTGAATCCGTTATCCCACATTGCTAAACCAAGTAGGTTTTGTTCCTCAAGCATTGTAAACAGTTTGCCGCCGATTTCTGGGCTTTCCATTGCTGCTTGAACGCCTGCTTCATCTTTGAAAATGAATGGCAAGTCAAAAAGAGTCCATTGTGGATATAGCTTTGTAACAACTGATGTTGAAGGTGCAGCTAATTGAACGTTGTTTTGCTGTACTGCTGCTAATACATCCTCATCTTTATATAGCTGAGAGTTCGGGAATACTTGAATTTCAACTTTTCCATTTGTATATTCTTCAGCTAATTGTTTAAACATTTCAGCTGCTTGACCTTTTGGTGTGTTTTCAGCAACAACGTGTGAGAATTTAATAATAATCTTTTCGTCACTAGCACCGCCGCCAGCTTCTCCACCTTCTTTAGAAGTACTTTGTTGTGATCTTGCACCACAGCCAGCTAGAATACCAACCATAAGTACTGCTGCGAGCATCATCATAAGCCACTTTTTCATTAAAAAACCCCCTAGATTTGTTTTAAATTCATAAACACCATTAAAAACATTTCGTCTCTTTTGTTTATTATGAATTGTCTATTATAGTACAGGCGGCGTCGATTTTTGTTAATAATTTGGTCATATTGTACCTTTTGGTCTTTTTGGTCTGAAAACGCTAACAGTATTGGTGTGAACAGAAAAAAGGAGCCATTAAGCCCCTTTTGAAAGTTTGTCAAAAATATGAATTGTAAGTAATCTATAAAATTATTATCCTTTTGTTATATAACGGTTTATTGGCCTTCCAACCCCGCCGTACTGGATATCAATGAAGATATGTCCACTCTTGGCAAGATAGTCTAAATAGCGTCTAGCAGTTACTCTAGCTAGACCAACTTTTTCAGCTACTTCCTCAGCTGAAAGAGGCAGTTTTTGGTCATTTAGGTAGTTCATAATCTTTTTGAACGTTACTTCATTCAATCCTTTTGGTAATTCTAAATTTGATGATTCATAGTCTTCTTTTTCAAAGCGAATTTGATCTAAATCCTGTTGAGTAAGATTTGCTTTGCTGTGAAGCTGGTTTCGGAATGATCGGTAGTTTTCTAGCGATTTTTTTATCCGTTCAAATTTAAAGGGCTTCATAATATAATCAAACGCTCCATTTTGAAGTACATTTCGAATTGTTTCCATATCTGTAGCAGCCGTAATGGTAATTATATCAACGGTAATAGCCTCTTTCCTAATTTGGTGAATCGTTTCAAGGCCGTCCTGAGCAGGCATGAAAATATCAATAAAAATGAGGTCGGGCTTTAATTTTTTGATCATTTTTATTCCTTCATAACCATTCCCGGCAATTCCCACAATCTTAAATCCTTCTATTCTTTCAATGAATTGACGGTTAACCTCTTGTACCATCGGATCATCTTCTATTAGCAATACCCTAATCATTTGACTCGTCATTTTCAAAACCCCCTATTGGAGAATTTTCGTAAAAAGTAATTATAAAGGAAGTACCGAATCCTTTTTCGGATTCGACGACAATTTCACCTTTTGCTTTATTCACAATTTCCTTTACTAAATGGAGACCGATACCATGGCCTTCTTGCCCTTTTGTTGAAAATCCATGCGAGAATATTTTTTCTTTAATTCCTTCGTCCATGCCATCACCGTTATCCTCTACGAGTATGGAAGTTACATTAGAATCTTGTTCAATACTTATGAATATTTGTTTATCTGTCTGACTCACTGTACGAAAGGATTCAAATGCATTTTCGATTAAGTTACCAATGATGACGACAAAATCATGATGGTCAAGCGGGGGAGGAAACCATCCTAAATTGCTATTGCGGTCGATGATAACTTGGATCCCCAGCTCTTTTCCCCTGCTGACCTTACTTAATAACAAACCTGATAAACTTTCATCACGAAAGCTCTTCCCTAAAAATTGCGTTAATTCCTGTTGTTCCTCTGTTATTTGAAAAACATAATCAAGCGCCTTTTCTTTATGATTCATTTGAATGAGACCTGCAATCGTATGGAGCTTATTCATATGCTCATGGTTTTGGACGCGGAGAGCGTTTACAAAGGCTTTTACCCCAGTCAGCTCCTCTGCCAATTTCTTTACCTCTGTTTGGTCTTGGAAAATAGCAATAGCACCGACCGTTTGATTATTTACTTTAATCGGAATCCGGTTGGAATGAAGGATTTGATTACGTACATTTAATTCCTTGTTATAGATGGGATGATTATAAGTCAGAATTTCCGGTAAATAGGTATCTGGGACTACATCACGAATTTTTTTTCCGATAATATCCCCTGAAACCCCTAATAATTGTTTTGCCTTATCATTAAAAATAGTAATAATTTCGTTATTGTCTATAGCGACTATGCCTTCGTGCATGGCATTAAATGTTTCTGTTCGTTCAACAAGTAAAGCGGCAATTTCATAGGGTTCTAAATGAAAGATTTGCCGCTTGATATGATTGGCCAACATCCATGAACCCCATCCTCCAAAGAGGATTGATACGATTAATGTAGTAATAATTTCAAATTTAAGACTTGCGATAATTTCGAATACTGTCGGCAGTAAATAGCCAACTAAGACGACTCCGATTTGCTCATGCTCATGATTCATTACAGGAACAAAAGCACGGACAGCTGTTCCTGATTCCCCTTTTGCTTTCACTGTATACGTATGTTCGGCAAAGGCGGGGCCTTCATCAGTACCTTCCGATACCTTCCCTATTAAAGATTCTACCGGGTGAGACAATCTGACTCTATTCATATCAAGTACGACGATATAACTGGCGCCATTAATGATCCGTACTCGCTCCACAAGCGGATTAATGGTGCTGCGTTCTTCCGATGAACCATTTACGGTAGATCTGATACCTGGAAATTCAGCAACTGTTCTTGCTGTTATTAGCGCCCGATCCTTTAATTCATCTTCTTTGACATTAATAAAATTTCCGATCAGCCCGATTCCAATCATAAAAATTGAAAAACCCATAATCATTAAAATGAGGCCCATGATTTTCCAACGAATTGGTATATTATGATACATTACAATACTACCTCTGTATTAAAAAAATTATATATAGTATATTGTACCACGCTTGGACAGGTATGATAAAATTATCTTAAAAATATTTCCATTATGGTGAATGTTATGAAAACCTTTATTAGTACTTTCATTTTGATTTTTATATTTTTTATGTTTGTTTTTTTTATTGGCTTTGGGCCTAATAATGACTCAAAATCGATTCCTTTTGATCATGAGCAGGAAGGGTTGAATAAACAAATTGTCATTAATTTTAGTCATGTTGTTGCTGAAAATACTCCTAAAGGACAAGCAGCCGAACGATTTGCAAAATTAGTAGCTGAGAAAACAAACGGCAAGGTAAAGGTAGAGGTTTTTCCAAATGGGGTTTTGTATGCTGAGGGTGAGGAGGTCAATGCGTTAATACGTGGAGAAATTCAAATGATTGCACCGGCCTATTCTAATATGACTGAGCTTTTGCCTGAATGGCTTATACTGGATCTCCCTTATATTTTTAAGGATGATGAGCATGTTGAAGCAGTTTTGAATGGTGAAATAGGGGACGCTTTACTCTCCCAATTGAAAAAACATAATATTAAAGGGATTGCCTTTTGGAGTAATGGATTTAAACAAATGATGAGCAATCGTGGCCCTTTAAAGGCGCCGGCAGATTTTCTAGGCCAACGATTTCGAATTATGCCAAGTAAAGCACTTGAAGATCAGTTTCATGAGTTAGGTGTGAAAACAAGTGCGATGCCCTTTAATCAAGTGTATCGCAACCTTGAAAGCGGATATTTGGATGGGATTGAAAATACGATTTCAAATATTTATTCCAAGCGCTTTTATAAAGTTCAAAAGTATATGACGATCAGCAATCACGGCTATTTAGGGTATTCGGTGATGATGAATCAAGAGTTTTGGGACTCCCTTCCGAAAGACATTCAAAAGGATATAGAAGAGGCCATGGATGAAACAACAAATTGGTTGTATACTGAGTCACAGGAAATTAATAATGATCAATTAAATATGATCAAAATAACGTCCGATATTCTCATACATGTGCTTAGCGATGAGGAACGAGAAAGTTGGATTGACTTTTTCCAACCCTTATACGAAGAATATGGTGAGAAGTACGGAAAAAGATGGATTAATGAAATTCAGAAACTATCGAACTAGACTAGGGGGAACAGTATGAGTGTAATTAAACTAGCAGTTATACCAGGGGATGGAATAGGGAAGGAAGTAGTGCCGGCTTCCTTAAAGGTATTGGATGTTTTGGCAGAGCTTCATGGGGGCTTACGGTTTGAATATAAACAGTATCCTTGGAGCTGTGAGTACTACTTAGAGCATGGGGTTATGATGCCGGAAGATGGCATTGAACAATTAAAGGATTCTGATGCTGTCTTTTTAGGTGCTGTTGGAAATCCAAACCTTGTTGCCGACCATATCTCACTTTGGGGATTATTAATTAAAATACGTCGTGAATTTGAACAAGTTATCAATGTTCGTCCGGCACGCAGTATGAAGGGTGTTACGTCCCCATTAGCCAATCCTAAAGATTTTGATTTAATTGTTGTCCGTGAAAACTCTGAAGGTGAGTACAGCGAGTCAGGCGGACGAATTCATAGTGGTAAGGATGAGGTAGTCATCCAAAATGCCGTATTTACTAGGAAGGCTACAGAACGGGCGATGCGATATGCTTTTGAACTAGCGAAGAAGCGTCGCGGCAAGGTAACAAGTGCAACGAAATCTAATGGAATTGTCCACAGTATGCCGTTCTGGGATGAGGTATTTCATCAAGTAGCCGCTGAATATCCCGGTATTCAGACAGAATCCAGACATATTGATGCTCTTTCAGCCTTTTTTGTAACCCGTCCACATGAATATGATGTTATTGTTGCAAGTAATTTGTTTGGAGATATTTTAACTGATATTGGGGCGGCCATTATGGGAAGCATCGGCATTGCTCCAGCTGCCAATATCAATATAAACGGAAAGTATCCTTCCATGTTCGAGCCAGTTCATGGCTCTGCACCGGACATTGTCGGAAAGGGCATTGCCAACCCGATTGGCCAATTATGGACTGCATCGATGATGTTAGATCACTTCGGATATCAGGATTTAGGAAAAAATCTTTTACAAGCGATTGAATCAACATTGGAAAAAGGGATCAAAACTCCTGATCTTGGTGGCAGAAGCAAAATGGATGAGGTCATCGAAGAAGTAATAAACCAATTGAAAAATATGTAAATGTAAAAGTCCAGAGACTGGGCTTTTTTTTGTCCTTCATAATTTCTTTATAATTTGCTCACAGTTTGTCAATGGTTAATCAATTACCTTACTTCTATACTAAAAATGAAGACAGCACTTATAGATAAATAGTTGGAAGGGGGAACATTGAGGTGAAAAAGAATCAGAAGAGGTTGTTGGGGATAGTTTTTGCAAGTTTAATAGTCTTTACAGCAGCATGTTCGGGGGTCCAGCCGCCTAATCAATCAGTCTCACAGCAAGGTCAAGAAACAAATAAGGAAACTAGTTCCGGAAATAATCAAGATACAAACACAATCGAATTAGCTTATAACCCTCCGAAAATGGAGGAACTTGAAGGAAAAGATGATCCGCTAAGTGAATCAATCAAACGAGGCTATTCGTATGTCAATGAGTCAGATACAGCACTTGATCAATATGTAGGAAATAAATTGTCTTGTACAAGCTGTCATGCCGGTGCAGGTGTAGGTGAAGCATCTTCACTAGTAGGAGTAACAGCCGTATCTCCAGAATATAATCCTCGTGCAGGAAAGGTAATGAGTATTGAAGACCGTATTAATGGCTGTATGGTTCGTAGTATGAATGGTGAAAAATTGCCGCTTGATAGTCAGGAATTAAGAGATATGGTTTCATATTTACAATATATTTCAACCGGTATCCCAATTGGGGCTGATATACCATGGAGAAAGCCAAATACGATGAAAGTAGAAGATATACCGGAAACAGATTTAGTTCAAGGGGAAGAAATTTATAAAAAATCATGTATTGCATGTCATGGTGCAGATGGTGAAGGAATCGGCGCTAATACTGGACCTGCTGTATGGGGAGAACATTCATTTAATGATGGCGCAGGGATGGCTAGACTTTCTACTGCGACGATGTTCATCCAAAGAAACATGCCGGTTGGTCAGGAAGGCAGTTTGACAATCGAAGAGGCAGCAAATGTGGCGGCCTACATTCTTTCGCAGGAACGTCCTAAATGGAAGGGTAGAGAAAATGATTGGCCCAAAGGTGGGGCTCCTAAAGACAGTCCTTACTACGATGAGTTAAAAAGTGTTAAAGAAGGTCTATAAAAATTGAATGTTTGAAAATTTGTTGATTTTTAGTAGCTGAGGACTTGAGATGTCTTCGGCTACTTTTGTTATACTAAAACATACTTAACTTTTGAAAAGAGGGTGCATCATATCATGTTTAATGTCTTTATTGTTGAGGATGAACAAACGATAGTTGACGTTCTCACTGCCTACTTTGAAAAAGAGGGATGGTCTGTCAACTCTGCAACAAATGGATCTGATGGATTACATTTGATTAAAATCCTTAATCCTGATTTCATTATCCTCGATTTAATGTTACCTGATATTTCTGGTGAAGAAATTTGCAGAGAGATTCGTAAAGAGTCCAATGTTCCGATTATTATGTTAACAGCGAAAACAGCGGAAGAGGACCGGATTCAAGGAATTGAAATGGGGGCAGATGATTACATCCTAAAACCATTCAGTCCTAGAGAATTGATTGTAAGAATGAAAGCAATTTTAAGAAGAATCGACAGATTTGACAACAGTAGTGAATTAACATTTAACAATCGTGATTTAATAATCAAAGAAAAGGAAAATGAGATTATAGTTAACGGGAAGTGTATTGAATTAACACAACTGGAATTTAAATTGCTGACTGAAATGGCAAAATCACCGGGCATTGTTTTTAGCCGTTCTAATTTATTAAAGCTAATACAAAGTGATGGTTTTTATGAGGGATATGAGCGATCTATTGATGTCCATATTAAAAATATTCGCAAAAAAATGGAAGTAAATACGAAACAGCCTCAATACATACAAACAGTATTTGGGGTAGGTTATCGGTTTGGAGGGAAACCAGATGCTACGCTCGTTACATTCTAAACTTTTATTCTATTTTGTTATTTTATCCATTCTTAGCATTTTTCTGATGAGTATTGCATTTAGGCTTTCATTCGAAGATTGTTTCTCTACCTACCTAGATAACCGGCGCGAAGATGAAATTACAAGATTTACGAATGTGATAAAAGACCTGTATGTAATGGAAGGGTCACTTAATAAAAGAAATATTGCAAATTCCGGTGAATTGCAGACGTTAATATCGTACCAAGCAGTATCGGAGGGTTTATTTTATGAAATCAGAAATAAAGATGGTATTAAAGTTATCGATTCAATGAATTTAATAAAGGATATAATGGGAATTACGATTAATTTTGAAAACAAAGGATCGGTAATAAAGGATTTGGGGCTTAACTCGGAAACAAAATCATTATTTGTTAATAATGAAAAGATCGGGACAGTTACGTTTTATTATAAACTTGGTTATAAAAAAGGTGAATTTGCGTTTAAGGAAAGATTGAACAAGCATATTATTGCAGCAGAAATGACGATGGTTTTAATTTCTCTCATCGTAAGCTTCTTTTTTTCAAAAAAATTAACGACAGGGTTGAGATATGTTTCTAACAAAGCGAAGGAACTGCGGGGTAATTTAAATGTAAGGATTCCAGTTAAAGGGCTGTCTGAAGAAATAGCCGCAGTGGCTATTTCAATTAATGAACTTGCAGAATCGTTAAGTTATCAAGAAAAGCTAAGAAAACAATATTCATCTGACATGGCTCATGAATTCCGGACACCGATATCAACATTAAGAAGTTTAATCGAAGCTTTTCAAGATGGAATATTACAGCCAACAGCTGATAAGCTTGAAAAATGTCATTCAGAATTAATGCGATTAGTTCGGTTGGTTAATGAGCAGGAACAGTTAATGGTTGCTGAAAATCCTAAACTTAAACTTCAGATTGAACCGATTTCATTATATGAAGAAATTTCGAATATCCAAGAGATTTATGCACCTGGTTTTCAAAAAAAGAATATAGCATTAGAAATTAAGGAATTACCAACAAATGTGAAGTTTCTTGCTGACCGAGACCGATTTAACCAAATTATTTCAAACATATTAATGAATTGTTTCAAATTTACAGGGGAAAACGGACAAGTTATGATTAGTGCTAATGATACTGATAATTTTATTGAGATCATGATAGCGGATAATGGGGTGGGAATTTCAGAAGAAGACCTTCCATATGTCTTTGAACGTTTTTACCGTGGTGATAAATCCCGCGTCCGACAGACTGGAGGCAGTGGACTTGGGTTATCCATCGTCAAGGCGTTGGTTAGTGCCCAAGAGGCAACAATTATAATAGAGAGTAAAGAAAAAGTTGGAACCAAGATCATCCTTCGTTTCCCCAAATATATAGAGAACTAAAAAATGAAGGTTTTTGGTACAAAAAAAAGCGCATGTACTCACATGCGCAAACATAGGGAGAAAATATTTTATTAATCAGATACTGATTACAAAAATAATATAACCAAAGTATACAATAAATAAACAGTAAATGAAATAGATTTGAAATATTTGTGGTAAATAATTAATAAAATGACCAAATTTCTTATAATAAGTCCAAAATTTTACCTATGTATTGCTAATGTAAATGTTTGATTTCATCCTCAGTTAACATTTGGCTTTGGCCGACACCTTCCCCGGCCATTTTACTTTTGAATTTTTCAAGCATATATAATCCGACCATACTATAAAGTTCCTGTTCATTCATTTCTTCGATTAATTCAAGGATGTCCTTTCTTTTTAAAGCTTCTAAAACAGAAAAGATAATAATGTCCGCATCTTCCTCATCGCCGGTTAATATATGGCTATACATCTTATAAAGATCGTCAATCAACTTTTTCATACTATCAGCACTCCTCTACCGCTCTTCATTTGTTTTAGCTTTCCGTTATCCTCTTAAAAAGATGCATATTTTAACAGGTTTATTTATATTCCATTAGGCTTCTATACAAGCACCATTTTTTTTGTTTAATAAACTATAAGGACAAGGAGGTGTTGTGAAAATAATGGAACAATTGGGAAGTTTCTTGAAATTCTTTATAGCAATTGGTGGCTCGATCGTTTCATTTCTGTACGGAGGCCTCGATTCATTATTAATGATTTTTACCGGATTAGTCGTAATTGATTATGTTTCAGGCCTATTAGCTTCCAGCACAGAAGGAAAATTATCAAGCCAAGTTGGCTTTAAAGGTATTGCTAAAAAAATTATGATTTTCGCACTTATTGCTGTAGCTCATTTTGTTGACCAGTTGCTTGGAAATAACCACCTTATTAGAGATGCCACCATTTTCTTCTATATGGCCAATGAGCTCCTATCCATCATTGAAAATGCAGGAAGGCTTGGAATCCCAATTCCGGGTTTTTTAAAAAATGCTGTTAACCTTCTCCGAAATAAGTCAAAATAACCCTCTTATGAATATTTAACCCATATCTAAGGAAAAAGTAAAGTATATATTAACTTTATTCAGCTGAACTGAATAAAGTTAATGCCTCCGGCGGATGCCTCAGATTTTCAAAGGTAGTTTTTCGAGCAAGCTCGAAAAAATC
>NZ_AJLR01000113.1 GCF_000307855.1 Schinkia azotoformans LMG 9581
CCCATCACACGCGACATTACTTGTCAACTAGGTACCAAGCAATCCCGTTCTGAGAAACGACATCGGGTGGTATTTTTTAAGGATGATTATGGCAACGAGATGCGTGTAGTGACTAATTTAATGGACGTAGCACCTGAAGTCATCGCAGACATGTACAAGGCAAGATGGAGAATCGAAACGTTTTTCCGATGGATCAAGCAGAACCTAAATGTTCCTGTTTTATTTGGCACGACTGAAAATGCTGTTTTTAATCAGCTGTTCGCCGCTTTGATTGCTTATGTTTTATTAAAGTGGCTTTATTCAAAGACAGCTGAAGGACGCATATTCAAAAAGTTATCATTTATCTCTTTTCTAAGACAACTGCAAAAAGATAACTTGCCAATTGACTGGCGTTCTGAAATGGCTGTTATTTTAAAAAAATTATAAAGTTCTCCAAGGGATACGTCTGTCTAATTTTGGATAATCAACACTCGTGACGAAATTATAATGAAGTAGAAACAGTGGACGCATAGTTTGGAAGTGAAAATACTTTTAAACTATGTATTTTTTTATAACTTACTTTAGAAGAATAAAAGCGGAATATTCCAATATAAGCAATAAATAGTGTAAAATGCTGTAAGTTCTTATGGTAAAATGAAGATAATTTAAAATAGGGACTTACCTATTAATAGTACGGTATTTATTTTGTTTGGAGGTGGATTAGTGTATGTCACATAACTTTCAATTTTTGGAAAATGATTGGGAAGTTCTTTCTCGAGTGGGTGAAGTAGCCGAACGAAATGTATATCAAAATTCAAATCTTACAATAAGTGAGCTAAGGAAGTTCGCTGAAACTATAACAAAATACATTTTAGCCAAAGAAGAGATTAGGGAAGAGCGTGGAACAACCCAAGAAGACCGCCTGCGAATTCTTTATTATGATCAAACTATACCAAAAGAAATATATGATTTATTTAATACAATAAGAATAAAAGGTAACAAGGCCACTCATGACCTTAGCTATGGTGAAGTAGAAGAAGCTAAGACATTACTACATATGACCTATCGAATTTCCGCATGGTTTATGGAAGTTTACGGTGATTGGACTGTAAAAATTCCAAGCTATCAAGAACCGGCTCCGCATAATGACATCCCAGAAATTGAATTAGATAAAATTAAGCAAGCATATGAAAAAAAGCTTGCTGAAATGGAAGACGAGCTACAAAAGATTCGTTCGGAGCAGCTCTATGTTAAGGATCAAGACAAGCAAAAACGTAAAGAGCAATCTCAAAAGGTGGCAGCAAGCTTTGATCTAAGTGAAGCTGAAACTAGAATGATTATAGATCAGCAATTACAAGATGCCGGTTGGGATGCAGATACGGATAAATTACGTTTCGCAAAGGGAGCGCGACCTGAAAAGGGCAAAAACTTAGCTATTGCAGAATGGCCATTAAAAAAGGGTTTTGCTGACTATGCTTTATTTATTGGGTTGGAATTAGTAGCCATTGTAGAGGCGAAAAAGGCAAGTAAAGACATCCCGGCAGATATTGACCAAGCAAAAGGATACGCCAAACTAGTAGTTCAACATGAAGATGAGATTATCCATGAACCTTGGGGCGATTATTTTGTTCCATTTCTCTTTGCAACCAATGGTAGACCCTATGTTAAACAGTTTAAACAAAAATCAGGTATTTGGTTTCTAGATGCGAGAAAGTCTACAAATCATGCAAGAGCGTTAAATGGCTGGTATTCTCCAGAAGGATTAAAACGATTACTTCAACAAGACATCGATAAATCCGAGGATCTATTAAAAGACGAGAAATTTGACTATTTAAGGTTGCGTCCTTATCAAGTTGAAGCCATTAAATCCGTTGAGAAAGCGCTTGAGGAAAAGAAACGAGAAGTTTTGCTGGCAATGGCAACAGGTACAGGGAAGACGAGAATGGCAATTGGTTTAATCTATCGTTTGATTAAATCAAAGCGTTTTAATCGAATTCTATTTCTTGTTGACCGTTCAGCATTAGGCGAACAAGCAGAGGATGCTTTTAAGGACAGTAAATTAGAAAGTTTCCACACCTTTACTGAAATATATGAACTTAAAGGGCTAACTGAGAAAACGCCTAATCCCGAAACAAAGGTGCATATTGCAACTGTACAAGGTATGCTGAAGCGTATTTTGTATACCGAACAACCTGAGGATAAGCCAAGTGTTGATCAATATGATTGTATTATTGTAGATGAGGCTCATCGTGGGTATACATTGGACAAGGAAATGAGTGAAGTAGAGGTCATAATACGAGACCACAAAGACTACGTAAGTAAGTATAGGCAAGTATTAGATTATTTTGATGCAGTTAAAATAGGCATGACTGCTACGCCCGCACTCCATACTACTGAGATTTTTGGGAAACCGGTATTTACCTATTCCTATCGTGAGGCTGTTGTAGAAGGTTATCTTGTGGACCATGAACCTCCTTATCAATTTGAGACAGCTTTGAAAAAGGCAGGTATCAAGTGGGAAAAGGGAGAGAAAGTAGATGTATATGATACAATTACAGGGGCACTTTCACAAGAGGAATTAGAGGATGAAATTAACATTGAAGTAACCCAGTTCAATACTAAAGTGATAACAGAAAGCTTTAACAAGGTCATTATTAATGAACTAGTTAATTATATTTCACCAGACAATGAAGGGAAAACACTTATCTTTGCAGCTACAGATGACCACGCGGATTTAGTCGTTAATATCCTAAAAGAGGAACTTGAAAATATATATGGACCTATTGAAGATAATGCTGTTATGAAAATAACTGGATCCATAAAAGACCCATTAAATGCAATTAAAAGATTTAAAAATGAACGTCTACCGAATATTGTGGTAACTGTGGACTTATTAACAACAGGAGTGGATGTACCTCGAATTACAAATTTGGTCTTTTTAAGACGTGTTCGTTCTCGTATTCTTTATGAACAAATGTTAGGTCGTGCTACAAGGAAGTGTGATGAAATTCATAAAGATCACTTCAATATCTTTGATGCGGTAGGAATATATGAAGCATTAAAGCCATACACAAGTATGAAGCCTGTGGTTGCGAATCCGAAAATTTCATTAACTCAGTTAGTAGATGAGCTTGAAAAGTTAGAAAATGAGGAACAACTATCAAAACATCAAGAACAGATTTTGGCTAAAATTCAACGAAAGAAACGAAATTGGTCCGAAAAAAATCATAATAATTTTAAGGTGTTATCTGGTGGGAAAACAGTTGAGGAATTTGCAGAATGGGTGAAAAGTCTAAATCCGTCAGACTTGCAAAAGCAATTAAAAGAGTTTAAGTCGATGTTTAGGTACATTGATGAAAATTTAGACCGTGAAAATAAACAATATATCTCAACTCATGAGGATAAATTTTTGGGAATGAAACGAGGATACGGTAATGCAGAAAAGCCGGATGACTATCTCGAATCTTTTGGCCAATTCATAAGGGATAATATGAATGTAATCCCAGCTCTTTTGATTGTCTGTCAGCGTCCTACGGAATTAACAAGAGAAGAACTGAAAAAGCTGCTTTTAGAACTTGATCAAAAAGGTTTTACAGAGAAAAACTTGCAAGCGGCATGGAGAGATGCAAAGAATGAGGATATTGCTGCTGATATTATAGCATTTATAAGGCAGCAAGCACTTGGAGACCCATTAGTCAGTCATGAAGAGCGTATTAAAAATGCCATGAAAAAAATATACCAAATGAAAGCATGGCCACCGGTACAGAAACAATGGCTAGAAAGAATTGAAAAACAATTAATTCAGGAATCTGTTCTTCATCCAGATCCGGAAAAAGCTTTTGAATACGAGCCATTCAAAAGCCGTGGTGGTTTTAAACAACTTAATAAGATATTTAGTGGCCAATTACCTGAGATTGTTCGTGAAATTAATGAGAATCTATATAACTACAAGGAGCAGGCATAAATGACTAACCAAGAAATAGTGCAGAAGCTTTGGAACCTATGTAATGTATTACGTGATGATGGGATTACCTATCATCAATATGTAACTGAATTAACATACTTGTTATTTTTAAAAATGATGAAAGAAACAGGTCAAGAATACATCATTGATGAGAAATACCGTTGGGATGAATTGGTCAAAAAAGAAGGAATTGAACTTAAAGAGTTTTATCGTCAACTGTTGCTAGACTTAGGAAAAGCTGAAAATGAGTTGTTAAAAGAAGTTTATACAGATGCTTCAACCTATATAAGTGAACCAAAAAATCTCGAAAAAATTATCAAGTCTATTGATGATTTGGATTGGTATAGTGCCAAGCAAGAAGGCTTAGGAGATTTATATGAAGGTCTACTTGAAAAGAACGCTAGTGAAGTAAAGTCCGGTGCTGGTCAATATTTTACACCACGAGTTCTTATTGACACCATTGTTAAACTTGTAGATCCAAAACCGGGCGAGCGTTGTCATGACCCTGCAGCGGGTACTTTTGGTTTCATGATAGCAGCAGATAGACATATTCGTAGCAAAACTGACGATTACTTTGATTTATCTGAGGAAGATGTCGAGTTTCAAAAATATAAAGCATTTAGTGGTGTAGAACTTGTAAAGGATGCCCATCGTTTGGCAGTAATGAATGCATTACTACATGATATTCATGGAGAGTTAGTATTAGGTGATACATTATCATCTTTTGGTGAAGGTTTAAAGAATTATGATGTTATCATGACTAATCCACCATTTGGAACGAAAAAAGGTGGAGAAAGAGTCTCACGCACAGACTTTACTTTTTCTACCTCCAATAAGCAGTTAAACTTTTTACAGCATATTTATCGTGCTTTGAAAGCAAATGGAAAAGCTCGTGCTGCGGTTGTACTTCCTGATAACGTATTGTTTGAAGGCGGGGTAGGAACAGAAATTCGCCGGGACTTAATGGATAAATGTAATTTACATACCATTTTACGCCTGCCAACGGGGATATTCTATGCTCAGGGTGTCAAAACGAATGTACTATTCTTTACAAGAGAGAAAACGGATGTAGGGAATACAAAAGATGTTTGGATCTATGATTTAAGAAC
Organism: Schinkia azotoformans LMG 9581; assembly: GCF_000307855.1. Lineage (GTDB taxonomy): Bacteria > Bacillota > Bacilli > Bacillales > Bacillaceae_J > Schinkia > Schinkia azotoformans. The sequence goes on from NZ_AJLR01000113.1 coordinate 5,053, forward strand.
CAATATGCCTTCTTTTGGTAAACGGAATCCGTTAACTGAGGCTCATTTTGATAAGTTTGTTGAAGCTTATTTAGCAGAAGACCGAACAAAAGTAGAAGATGAACGTTGGAATGTGTTCACTCGTGAAGAAATAGCGAAAAAAGATGACAGCTTAGATATTGGATTGATTGCTGATGAGTCACTTTCGATTTATGAAAACTTGCCAGATCCGATTGAATCCGCGGAGGAAGCGGTAGGAAAGCTAGAACAAGCAATCTTTTTACTTAATGAGGTTATCGCTGAATTAAAAGAAATGGAAGAGCCTACAACCTATGAAGCAACTTCTAGTTCTACCTTAAAAGTGGCAGAAACAACTGAGGTGCTTGAAAAATGATTAAAACAACAAAGAAAAAGCAAAAGACATTAGATTCATTATTAGAAGAAGCATTAATACAGAATGAAGAACTACCGTATGAAATTCCAGACAATTGGGTTTGGGTTAAACTAATAGATATAGTAGATTTCTACAGTGGGTCTGCCTTTCCTAATGATCATCAAGGTAAAATTGACTTAGAGATACCTTTTTTTAAAGTGGGAAGTCTGAAGGATATAGATTCAAATTATTATATTAAGAATACAGATAATACAATTTCTGAAGAAATACGAAAAAAATTAAAAGCAAAACTTGTTCCAAGAAACACCATATTGTTTGCTAAAATTGGAGAGGCTATTAAACTTAATAGAAGAAGTCTAATAGAAAAGCCTTCTTGTATTGATAATAATTTAATGGGAATTAAAGCAAATGAAAAAGTTCTTAATGATAAGTATTTGTTGTTTTGGTCATTAAAAGAGGATTTTTATAAATATTCACAAGCATCTACAATACCATCTATCAGAAAAAGTACACTAGAAAATATTTGTTTTCCTATAGCCCCTAAAGGAGAACAAAAACGTATTGCTAAGAAGATTTATCGACTTTTTGCTAAAATTAATGAAGCGAAACAATTGATTGAAGAAGTTAAGGAGTCGCTCGAAATACGCAAAACTTCTATACTAAGAAGTATAATAGAAGAAGGTAAAGAGGACGCTCACAAAAAAGGTTGGGAATTTAAAACAATAGGGGGTATTTTCCAAATATTTGGTGGAGGTACACCGAGTAAATCAAAAGAAAGTTATTGGGATGGGAATATTCCTTGGATTTCAGCAAAAGACATGAAAACAATATACATTCATGAGACTCAAGACTATATAACAGAGGAAGGGCTAAAAAATTCTTCTGCAAAAATAGCTACTAAAGGTTCTGTTGCTATGGTAGTACGTAGTGGTATCCTACAACACACTTTACCAGTAGCTTATTTAATGACTGATTGCACTGTGAATCAAGACTTAAAGGTGTTTAATTCAGGAGAAGATTTGGTTAATAAATATTTTCTTTGGTATGTTAAGGCATATGAAAAGTATTTATTAGATGAATACTCCAAATCAGGAACTACAGTGAATAGTATTGAATTTGAAAGGTTTAAAACGCATGTTATGCCGATTCCAACAAGAGAAGAAATTGAAAAAAAGATTATTAAGATAGAGTCAATAATTACTAAAGAAAATAATATCGGCAAATATGATCAACAGTTATTAGAGCTTGATAATTTAAAACAAGCCATTTTATATAAAGCCTACCGCGGTAAACTAGGAACAAATGACCCAACAGAAGAAAATGCAATTGAGCTTTTAAAGGAAGTTCTTCAGTCCAAATAAAGCAAAATGAGTATACAACATTTTTGTAACTTATAAATGGGTTGATTCAAAAAAATGTAAAATCAGTATACAACTTTAGTGTTACACAGTTCTGGAAAAAGAACGGTGTTTTGCGCGTTTGACTGGTCTCTTAGTATATAACATTTTTGTTAGTGTACAAGGGTCGGCGGTAAGACAAGGGGTCGGGAACTGTGTCCCATTATTATAGGAAATGACAATGGAGGGCTTTATTTAAATGAAACTTATTAAAGCAAAAGATTATGAAGATTTAAGTAAACTGGCTGCGACCTATTTTATAAAGAAAATTCAATATTCGCCTGCTATGACAATTGGTCTTGCAACTGGGTCAACTCCAGAAGGAATGTATCGGTACCTTGTAAAGGATTACAAGGAAAATCACACATCTTATCGTAACATCACAACTTTCAACCTAGATGAGTATATTGGGCTAGATGGTAGTAATAATAATAGTTACCGGTTTTTTATGAATAATCACCTCTTTAACCATATCGATATTGAAAAATCAAATGTCCATATCCCCTGCGGAACATCGAAGGATAGCTTAGCAGAATGTGCTACATATGATCAATTGATTAAAGAGCATGGGGGGATTGACCTGCAATTGCTTGGCATTGGCGGAAATGGTCATATCGGCTTTAATGAACCGGGCTCATCCTTCCAATCAAGAACTCGTATTGTAGAGTTGACGGACAAAACGCGAAGAGACAATGCCCGATTTTTTAATAATCCTGAAGAAGTACCAACAGAAGCGATTACAATGGGGATGGGGACAATTTTAGAAAGCAAAGAAATTTTAATGCTTATTTCAGGTGAGGGAAAAAGAGAGGCAGCTCGGATGTTACTAAGCGGAAACGTTAATGAGGACTTCCCAGCTTCAGCCCTACACAAACACGCCAATGCAATTGTCATTGCCGATGAAGCAGCATTGACAGATGTACCTGCTGACCTATTAAAAGCATACTTATAATAAACTATTGTGGGACACAGGGAACTGTGTCCCATTTGTTCGCTAAACAAACGTTTAATTAAAAAGGTTAGAAAGGTGAAATGGTCTATTGGCAGAAAAAATAAAGGGGCAGAAGAGTTTCATCTATACCTATATGGGTATATAATATATAATAGAAGTACAAAAGATTTTCTTCATTAAAGTTAATTAAACATAATATACAAGGGGGAATTTAATGTGTCTGATAAATCGAATCAAACAAGGGATTGTGATACAACTGGTTCCTGAGGCATTAACCGACCTAAGGTTTCTGGAGATAGTAAACAGGTTAAAAAACCAATTCCAATATGACCAGGGACATTAGTCTGGCTTCTGGGAGGAGCCATTTACCTAATTTATAAAGCATTTACCTGATCTTGTGCAAAATCACAAAAATTGGTAAGAATAGGAGTGTTTTTTAATGAATCAAATCACAGTCTATACGACAAACACTTGTCCTTATTGTGTTATGATGAAAAACTTCTTAAAGGAGAAGGGACTTCCTTTTAAAGAAGTAAACGTCCAACAAGACCCGATTGCTGCAAACCGTTTAGTAAAAACAACAGGCCAAATGGGAGTTCCTCAAACTGAAATAAATGGGCAATGGGTAATAGGATTTGATCCGGAAAGAGTCCTGCAATTAGTAAAGTAAAAAGGGAGAGCGAATTCTAAAATTTGAAGATTGGAGGGGTACTAATGCTTAAAATTACACATGCAGCGATAGCAGCAATCACAAATGAAGTGCAAAATCTTATTGATGAAGGTAAAAAGCCGTTTATTCGTTTATCTATGGGGATTGGCTGAGGGGGTCCACAGCTTCGTCTGGCTCTGGAAGAGTCAGCTTTAGATAGTGATGAAATCACTGAACAGGATGGAATTCAATTTTTGGTGAACGAAAGAGACAAAGTTTATTTTGAGCATACAAAACTTGATTATGTTAAGACCTTATTTGGAGGCGGGCAGTTTAAAGTCCTTCGAGTGTAGGATTCTGGCAGGAATGGGACACAGGGTCGTGAACTGTGTCCCACTGTCCCATGGGGTGCTGTATCCCATAATAGAACCATTTTCCGTTTAATTAAACGTTTGATTAAATGTGGCGATTATTAATATCCACACTTTATAGTCACTTGAAAATAATCACATAAACAAATAAAATTAAACTAAAGAAAAAATGAAAGTTGGTGATGATGATGGAAAGGATAAAAGAGGAATGGGTGCCAACACGTCAAGCGGAATTTGAAGCTCTAAATGAAGATTTTATTTCGAATAAAGAAATTTTAGATAATATTAAAGAAGCAGAAGAAACGGCCAGAATGAATCTTGAACAATACAAAAAGGCAATTACAGAAAGAAAAGTAAAAAATTATTCAATTGTCCAATTAAAAATGTGGGAAGAAATGGAGCAGTTGAAAAAGGAGAGAAAACTGTGAAATTCGAAAAAACAAGATTGGTTTATGAAGGTACACCTGATGAGTATACTAAATACATTCGTCAGGTTTTTTTATGTTTTGCTATCCATTTTGAGAATGTCTGGAAAGGTTTAGGTCATTTAAAGAAAACTAGAGTGTCAAATTCCAAATGGCATATTTCGTTGGGGGGATATGGAATTATTCATGCGGGTGATGCTCTAAAGCATCATATATATCCTTTAATATTTAAAGATAATTCTGTATTAACTTTAGCACAATCGATTACATATGATAGAGAGGAGTCTGTTTGATTAACGATTCAGTCATTCGTTTCATAAAAGTTAATTCAAGTCAATGTGCAGAATATGTATTTCATTACGATACTGTAATTGACATACCCAATCATTCCGATCATCATCTACAGTTTGAATATAACCGCGATATTCCTACGCCCAGATTTCCAATGGATTCATACAAAGATATTGAATCTGTTCTTGAAATGATTGTAAGAGATGAAATCCTTGGTTAAAGAATATTTAACTGGCACATGAGATAAGCAATTGATCTTGAGCCGTGTCACGGTGACTGGAACTGTGTCCCGTTGTTGCAGCAAGAACCATTTAAGACTGTCGGAAGCATAGTCGGATTGTTCCAAGATAACATGGGTGATGCAAGACAATTATTGGAATCATTGATGAGATTAATAGCAATGCAGAAGTAATTGCAGGAGCATAGAGTTTGCATCATTATGTGAAGACACCTTGAGGAAAAAAGATTATTCAGGGGGTCTTTTTTTTACTCCAAGGCTTTTTGAATGAATTTTGAAAATAGGTCAAAAGGTGAATGATATGTCAATAAATATAAACGAAAGCATTTATCAGTTTATTAATCGTATGGCTGAACAACATCCGGGTCTCCCATATCGCTTTCAAGATGCAACGGTTGCAGGCTCAGTAGAAGCGCGTTATTTTCTTTGGGAGGAGGGGCTGTCAGTTGGAGAGAAAGAGCTATTAGCAATGGGGTTAATGGAGAAAGTAGCAGAATGTGTTGAACAAGCAGATACTGATAGTGAATTACGCACTATACTTGAAGAGAAGCCGGTATTTCTTTATCTTGCGAATTTAACCAACCGAATTAAGTTACTTATATCTGAAAAGCTTATCGATAAAGACAGGCTTTATTCCTTTGCCATTCGTTTAGCGACGGAGAGCGAGTTTGAAGATGAGGTTAAGCTAGGTATGCTGGTGCTTGGTTTTTTTGAAAATGATTTGGTAAGAAAAATCATCAAGATGCTCGGTTATCATAGTGAACTAACAATTTATGCGGTGGAAGCTTCCAAAAATTTTCATGACTACAATGAATTTCTATATGATTTAGCTCAAAATACATGCGGGTATGGGAAATTGGCAGCACTTATAAATTTTGAACCAATTTTTCTACTGCAACAAAAATGGATTTTGGAATATGGTGTGATCAATGAAGCACTCCCTAATATGTCCGCCATTATGTGCTTAGAAAAGGTAGACATGAGAAGGTTTTACCAAAGGCTTGAAATAACAGAGGACGTTTTTTCGAAGTTGTCATACCTTGTTGCTTATGCTGCAGAAACCAATGATATCAAAGTATTCAGCCAAAGTTTAGCTCTTGTTGAAAAATATATAGGTGCTGCTAATAATTACGCAAAGTACTTTATTGACTTGGCTGCCATTATTGCAATTAAAAAGAGTATGGCACCTTACTGGTATCATAGTGGAGAGGATATTAAAAAAGAGAATGGATGGACTAGTAACAAAGAACACGTAATAAGAAACAAGTGCTCTGAACTGCTCAAACAAGCAAAGTGGAGGCAATGTCTTATACAGGAGCTGGATATGCCCTGTCATCAGACAAGCTTAATTATACTTACTATGGAAGAAATCGGCCTAGTGCCCAGTTTTGAAACGCTACTTCCTCTATTACAAAGGGATTTTTTTGACATGAATGTTTTAAAATTTGTATTAGTAGATCATTCAGAACATTATTTGCATGACATTTTCAATTATCTCAGTAAGGTACTCCCTAAGGAAGTTTTCTGTGACGACCCTTTGGAAATCTCAAAGGATAGCATTAGTTCTGAATACAAACCAGATATTTGGCTTGTTTTTCTGCTTAAAGCGCTTCGTAAAGAACGTCAAAATGAGGAAGCATTGTTTATACGCTGTCTGACAAGCCGCTTTCCAGATGTCCGAATTGAAGCAATTCATGCGTTGCGAGTGTTTAAGAGTAATTGGAGTGCATTGGTATTTCCAGCACTAGAACAAGCTTGTGAAGTCGAGCCAGTTAATAATATTAAAAAGCGCTTTCAGCGTCTAATGGGAAAGAATGACGGCGGACAGAAAAAGGAGCAACGCTATATTGATGTTACCGAGATGAAGGTTGCCCCATCATTATGGGATGCGAGCCTATGTACCACAAAGATTGCCGGCACATATTATCGAGATCTAATGGTTATGGAAGGGAGAATAGAGAACGGGGATATTTTATATTTAATAAGGGAGCCGGATAATCCCTATGATTCAAATGCAATTATCGTAACTGCAGAGGATGGTTATGTGCTTGGTTATGTACCAAAAGCAGATAACTTAACGCCTGCTTCAATGATGGATGCAGGAGAAAAATTGTATGCCATTTTTCGAAGCGAGAATTTAGAAAAAGGAAAACCTGATATTCAAATCATGATAAGTAAACGTCCGGAGAAAGCTGGCACATTAGTCCAATTTCCTTTTTCAAAGGTGGGGAAAATAGGGAAGTATCCAAAAGGAGAATAAATATTAAATTGACTGATTTTCAATGTATCGAATAAACTCAAAAAGAAATCCCAAATTTATGTACTTTTTAGTTAAGATAAGAAAAAAGAGAGATAGGTCCAAGGAGGGGGTTCAGATATTTGGCGAAAATAAGATTTCGTTCCGTTTTTATCTGGGGAGCTTGCTCGAAGTTGGACGCAGGACCGGGAGCTGTGTCCCAAAAGAAAATATGTTTGAAAAGAAAGGAAGATAGATTTGAGAATTAGTATTTTAGGTGGCGGAAATGAAGTAGGTGCATCTTGTATCCATATTAATATGGGGGAAACAAATCTTTTAGTTGATGCGGGCATGAGAATGCATGGTGATGACTCACTTCCAGCTCTTGGTATGCTAGAAAGCCTAGGTAAACTTGATGCCGTGCTAATTACGCATGCACATGCTGATCATATTGGGGCGCTTCCAATTGTTCATTCTCTATTTCCCGATATCCCTTTCTATGCAACTCCTCCTACCATAGATTTAATAAAAATAATGATGAAGGATTCTTATAAAATTTTAGAACAACGTTCCTATCAAATGAATACTCTGATGCCTTATACAGAAGAACAGGTTAACAACCTCTTTAACTCTTTACTTCATATTCCAGCAAGTGGCGTTTTACGTATCGGTGATTTAAAAATTACAAGCTTCCGTGCAGGTCATATTTTAGGAGCTGTCATGTTCTTAATAGAAGGAGATCAACAACAACTTCTCATTACGGGGGATCTAAGCTTTCGCGCCGGCAGAACGATTCCAGGGGCGGAAGTTCCTCATCAAGTTAATCCTGATGTAATTGTTATTGAATCAACGTACGGAAATCGCGCCCATACTGATAGAAATACAGAAGAACGCCTTCTCGCAGAACATGTTTCCGAAGTCATTTCTAGTGGTGGATTCGTACTTATTCCTGCTTTTGCACTTGGGCGTGCTCAAGAGGTTCTTTTAGTATTACAAGATTATATGGAAAGAGGACTTATTCCGGAGTTCCCAATTTATGTAGACGGTTTAGTTACCCCTATAAGTAAAATTTATAACAGCTACCCTCAATATTTAAAAGGGCCTGTTGCCCATCGTATTCGCAAAAATGGAGATGTTTTTATTACAGAAGGGCGTGTTAGGGCAGTCAGTCCGAAAGAACGAAATGAAGTGCTTCAAGGTAAACCTGGCTGCATTGTTGCTTCCTCTGGTATGTTGACTGGGGGGGCTAGTTCATGGTATGCAGAACGGCTAATTTCTAATGAAAAAAATGCAATTTTCATAACAGGTTATCAAGATGAAGAAAGCCCAGGCAGAAAATTATTAAACCTTGCTGAAAATATTGAAAATCAGTTAGAACTAAACGGAACAACATATGAAGTCAAATGTCTTGTTAGAAAATATGGTCTTTCTGGACATGCTGATGCAAATGAAATCAACCGTTTCATCCAATCGTTAAAACCTACCTATACATTGCTCGTACATGGTGATGATGATGCAAGGAGTCAGATCGCTAGTCAAATTGATCAACGATTTCGTCCTATTTTAACGGAAAATGGCCAAACCTATTCTTTTGAAAAACGTAGCACTGGCAAAGGGGTAGTGGGGAAAAGATATAAGGTTGATGATGATGGAATAAAGCTTAGAGAAATGATTGGCGGCCTTATTCTTTATCAGCCTGAAAATGAAACCCTATTTAAACTCGTTATTTGTACAGGCATCTATCCAAAAGGGCGTTTGCTAACTTGTCAAACTCTTAAAGGAAAGCAATTAAAGTTGAGTCTAGAGCAAGTAGCCGAAACAATTGGAAACTGGAATCGTTCTATCGAGGAATTGACGGAAGCAGCCAATGAAGTTTTCGAATTTATTGTTCCTTTTCTAGAAAAACTGGACTGGGACATCATTCCTGAGGAGATATTGTCCCTTGAGGCCATTTTTGAAAAGTTTCAGTTAACAGACATTAAGGAAAAGCTTGCCGTAGCTTTAGCATTACAGAGTTTTCCAAGTGATCATTATTTAATACAAAATGGTATAAAATTTTATCGTTTTACTAAGGAGATGAAAAAGCAGCTCCTTCATTTAGATTTACCAATTCAAGGGAAACAGCTTAACCCCACTGCTGCTATGGAAACAGTTAGACAGCTGCTTACATCGAATCGGCACTTTATTCGCTGTGGAGTTGATGATTTAGGGAAAGAAAGTGAAAGATTGACCATCTATTTTGACTTCCCTGATGCCGTCAGTGAACAAGAGAAAGCTGGTATTTCTGAGAAAATTCGAAAAGAAACTGGTTGGAGGATAAGTTTTTCTGAATCTGTTCGCCAAGACCTCTTGCATACACTTCTTGTCAAACTCTTAGGCAGCTCAATAGGTTCACCATCTATTCATTTAAATGAGCGTAAAGTAGTCGTTTCGACAGAAAAACCACAAGGTGAAGAGAAACTAATCCGAACATTTAAGGAGGAAACAGGTTTTGACTTACAATTTAAATATGACAATGCTACTGACCCTGTGAAAATGGGGGATAAAGATATTTTTCAAGTGGATTCATCAATGCCACGTCTAGAAAATAACGCTGCGATGGAAGAAGCGAAAAAATGGGCACGTGAACGTGGCATAAAAATTTACAAAACCAGCTTGAAGGATTACAATGGTGAATCAATGTTAGAGGTGCATTTCATTTCACCAGAAATTGCAATGAGACATGTAATCGACCTTGAAGAACTTTCATACCGGGTTGGAATGCCTGTTACTTTTTCAAAAAATCCAAAGCAAAATGAAATCATTCGCATTACGTTTGAATCAATCCCTAACAATTGGAATTTTAAAAAGAATCCCTCCATTCATATGGATAAAAAGCTAGTTGTTTTAAAATTAACAACCTTTCCCAATGAATTGGAACAAAAGACAGTAAGTGAAAAAATCAATAAAGAAACAGGTTATACTCTGGAAGTGATAGTCTAAATTAGTGGGACACAGGGTCGGGAACTGTGTCCCATCAATATTTTGACATGAGAAAAATGGGGAACACCGCCCATGAGTGTCCCTCATTTTTTGATTATATCTTAAACCTGCTAATAATATTCTGAAGTTTTTCCGCAAGATTTGATAGAGCATTTGCAGACGCTGATATTTCCTCCATCGATGTAAATTGTTCTTCTGCAGAAGTAGCAACATGTTGTGAGTGTACGGATGTCTCATTAGATACATTAGAGATTTCAGTTACAGTACTGGATACTTCCTGAATAGTTGAAGTTACTTCTTCCGTTGTGACTGCCATGTCGTTAATATAGTCAGCCAACTTCTCCATAAAGTGAAGGATCCCTGAAAATCTTTCTTCGGTTTGTTGAACTATATCCAAACCATCCTTAACATCGTATGTTACTTGTTCAATTGATTGATTTGACTGAACCATATCTTGTTGGATATCAAAGATTAATTTAGAAATTTGTGAGGAAGATGTTCGTGATTGTTCAGCTAATTTTCTTACCTCATCTGCAACAACTGCAAATCCTTTCCCATGCTCTCCTGCTCTTGCAGCCTCAATCGCTGCATTCAATGCTAATAAATTTGTTTGTTCCGCTATTTCAGAGATCACATTAGATATATTACCGATTTCTTGTGAACGTCTTTCTAAAGATTTAAGTTTTTCTCCACTTTCAGTTACGGATAGGGTGATAGAGCTAATTTGTTTTACGGTTTTATCAACAAATTCTCCGCCTTCTTTTGCCTTTTGGGTTGCTTGAGAACTGACTGCTGAAATGAAGGATGCATTCTCTGCAATTGATTGCACCCGAATTGCCACTTCATCTAATGAACTCGCGCTCTCTTGCAGACTTACAGACGTACGTTCTACACCACTTGCAACTTGATGAATAGACTTCGTAATTGTTGCTGTTGCTTTATTCGTTTGATCAGCGCTGGCAGTTAATTCCTCAGAAGAAGAAGCAACTTGTTTTGAAGCTGACATAACCTCATTCATCATAGTATTAAGATTCATAGTCATACGGTTATAGCTCCTAGATAATTCTCCTAATTCATCCCCTGAGTGATCTAGAAGTCCCGCTGTAAAATCACCGTTACCTGCTAATTCAAGAGCATTTGAAACAGAATGTAGTCTCTTCTTAATTCTTAATGTATACATAATAACCGCTAGGGTTGAGGTGGCTATTACTATAGCAAGAACGAGTATGAATGTTACTAAAAATCCCTTTACAATTTTTCCAATAATATTTTGCGAAGCACCTACATAAAACATGCCAATGGGATTATCATTTTTATCTAATAAAGGCATATAAGCAGTTTGATATAGTTTACCTGCCACATTAGCCTCTCCATAATAATTTTCAACTTTTTTTAATACTGTTTCCACCACTTCTTTTGAAGCTTTTGTTCCAACAGCACGTTCGTTATTTAAAATAACATTGGTGGCTATTCTAGTATCATCTAAGAAAATTGTTACTGTATCCCCCGTGTCTGCGCCAACTTCATCAACAATTTTGTAGTTTTCATTTATGAGAGTGTTTCCTTTATAAAGTTTATCTCCTTTTACCTCCCATTCACCTGGGTAACCACTATCCAGATAACGGTAGGATAGATTAAGATCGCCTTTTGCCTTTTCTATCGCAAATTCCTCAATCCCTTTTGTAATTTGATAATTAACAACTATGCCAACAATAGCCGACAATGTAAGTATAATAGCAATAACTAATATATTAATTTTTGTACCTAATTTTAGTTTTGCAAAAAACTTCAACATGAAACACCCCAATCCTATATCTATGTATATGGACCAACGTTTCATTAGCAAGAAGCAGGGTCTCTGCTTTACACCAATTTCACATATTTATATTAATATTATCTCTTTTAAAACAACGTGAAATGGATATATTATGTAGATTTCTTGAATTTTATCCGCAACGATTAGTGGAGGAATATTGGGCTATTGTGATTTTTCTTTCAATGAGTAATAAAATAATATCTCAACTTTTGCACCGCCAAAATCTAGAAGTTTGAGTAACTGCTAAACAAACGTTTAATTGAAAGGCTGGAAAGTCTGATAAGTCAATGTTATTAGCTATCCAAAGTTTAAAATTCATAATGGTAAATAGAGAATTATGTGATACTCTAAATAAAAAGGGTGAGTTTTTGTATTTAGGCTATTAAGTGGATGGGGTGTACTAGATGAATAGATTTTTATTATTAACTTTTTTCGTCTTCAATTTACTTTTTGTGAACTACAGTCATCTGCATCCTGCCTATGCTGAATCTCTAGGAAAACACTATGAATACTATATTGATAGTACAAAAGAAGTTACAATTGATGACCTTCTATCAGGTCGGTATGATGACGAATTCAAGTCAATTAAAGAAGATTATCCATCTTTTGCTTACTCGGATGATGTCATTTGGCTAAGACTTGATCCTGAAAAGTTAATAGAAGATACTAGGAATCCACATTGGTTTGAATTCATTGATAAAGTGAATCATGCTGATTTGTATACAGTTGCAAAAGATGACACATATACACTCGAAAAGGGTGGTATCTCAGGAGTAAAAAACCAAGTTGTGGATTACCGATCTTTTATCTATGAGATAAGCAGTCAAGACTTAAAATACATTTTTCTCAAACTAAGTGGCGATATGCCTATACCTGTTAATACAAAGCTAATGAGTACAACGTCCTTTATTGAAGAGGTTGCCAAGTACAAATATGCATCTGGCATTTTTTATGGGTTTATGATATCGCTTTCGCTTTATAATTTGTTTTTATTTTTTTCGCTTCGGGAAAAGGCTTACCTATATTATGTTTTTTATGTAATGTCATTTATTTTATTTCAATTTACAATGAACGGTCTCGACCTTGAATATTTTGGCGACAGCTTGAACGAATGGATGTTAATTAATTCAATTTCGATTTCTTCCTGTATTCTTTATTTTTTCATGATTCTTTTTTCAAAGGAATTTCTCGGTACGAGGAAGGTTTTACCTAGGGTAAATAAAGTTTTGAACATCATGATGGTACTTGTCTTTTTACCAATCATCTTCATTCCTTTTATTGAGTTTAAGACATTGTCTGACTCTGTTTCTATGCTTGGCCTCGTCGTTTGTTTCCTTCTTTGGTATGTTGGTTACCGCCTTATGGCTAAGGGGCTTCGAATTGCCCGTTTTTATGTTGTTGCATGGACGATCCTTTTATTAACGGTTATTATTCAGGCGTTAAGCTTTTTGTATATCATTCCGTTCCATCCCATGATTTTTGAACTCATTCCGGAAATTGGCGCAGCGTTAGAGGTAATTTTCTGATCACTTGCTCTTGCAGATAAAATTAATGCTATTAAATGGGAGCGTGAGGAAGCGCAGCGTATACTGAATGAAGAACTTGAAAGGATTGTTAGCCAAAGGACGAAGGAACTAGAGTCAGCGAATGCTGATTTAGAAAAATTATCAAATACGGATCAATTAACACAGATTTACAATCGACATAAGCTAGAAAAATCGCTTTCTTGTATGATTGAAAAAGCGAATCAAGAAAAAAGTCCGCTTTCAATTATCTTATTAGATATTGACCATTTCAAACAAGTGAATGACCAACACGGCCATTCAGTGGGAGACCAGGTATTAGTTGCTTTTGCTAATCTAGTAAAAGAAGTCATTCCGAAAAATTATATTTTTGGGCGTTGGGGCGGCGAGGAGTTTTTATTAATTTGTCCAGAAACTTCAGAAATAGAGGCGCTGCCATTTGCAGAGCACATTTGCTCGAGTGTCGAATCACACGATTTCCCAGTTGTTCATCGAAAAACCTGCTCTCTTGGCGTGGCAACTTACCATCATGGGGAATCCATGGGGACATTGCTTTCACACGCTGACAAAGGATTATACCATGCAAAAGAAACGGGAAGAAATAAAGCACAGTTTTGGGACATGGGGACGGGAACTGTGTCCCATTTGAACTTGCCAACAACATCTTTACCTGAATCTAATAATGAATGTGGATGTTAAAAAGAAATAGTAAAAATTCAGAGCTGTCATTATGGGCAGTTCTTTTTTATATCAAAAATTCATTTAGTAAATGATGTAATATCTGTCCTTTTTGCATGAAATAAGCGGAGCTGCCCAATAATAAGTCCCTTTTCAAGTAATATGTACGGCATTCTTGGGCTTTTGATTCTTTTAGTTTTAGAGTATTAGTTATAAGTAAATCGCTCAAATAAATCTATCACTAATTATTAGACCATTAGTTTTTGAGATTCATTAAGTCAGATATGATCATAAATAATTCTTTCGGAATTTCAAAGTGTCCAAACCTTAATCTAGAGCGATAATCTTGCCACAACGGTAAGCTTGAAACTAAGTTTAGCGGCACAGGTGTTATTGATTTAAGAAATTTTACATTCATTCTAAAAGGTTGGAATCCAGGGTACATTTCAACCTGATAAATATTACTATCTAATATTTCGCCAATTGCAGTAAATTTTTGACAAGGGATTTTTGTACTTAATGAATTCTTGGGGCTGTAATATATAATCCAATCTCCTTTTTTCATCCTTTTTAAGGGGGAGGATTTGCCATGACAAAGCTGACAGAAACCTCCCAAAACCCCGTGTTTTACGTGATCATCTGAAGCGACACCAATCCAATATTTATTCATGACTTTCCTCCATGGAGCTAAAATCAATTCTTGAAAGTGAATATAATTGTTTTCTAAAAAAATCTTCTTCTATACCGAGAGAAGAAAAGAAGACATCATCTATTCTTTCAACTAATGGAACTGCTATTTCTAATTTGTCTTGTCCACTTTTTGTCAAACAAATAATATTTGCCCTGGGATCTCTTTCTGAAGTGTTTCTAACTATTAATTCACTTTGTTCCAACTTTTTTACTATACTTGAAACGGTCATAACATCCATATCGGCCTCTCTAGCAATTAAAGCCTGGTTAATATCCTCATGGCTTTTTGATAGATATCCTAAAGTAGTCAATACAACAAATTGGGGATGAGTAAGATTTATTTCTCTTAATTTCCTTTTAATTTCCCTATGCCATATGTTGTAAACCTTTATGAATAAAAATCCTATTGATTCTGAAGATTCCCCTTTAAATTTTGATGGAAATTCTCTCAATTTTCCACCAACTCCTTTATTGAAAGCACAGCTTTTGGTACATCACTAAATAAGTTTTTCAATAAATTAATGCTATGCTCATTAGCCTTACCATCTTTTAATTCAACAGTATGTTTAATAGTACATTTTTCATAGACTTTTGTTATCTCGTGATTAAAATATATTTCACCAAAGGAAGGAATAGTAGTTTTTGTACAAAAACTTTTATTCTCTTGAACATTTACAATTTCATAGGGTACGAGAGGTTGGCTTTCAACTTCAATCGTTCCAGTGCTACCAATGGAGAAATTCCCTTCCAAAGTTATTTTCTTTAGTTTGGAATCCCATTGGTACCATCGGTTTACATCTGCGTATAATTTCCAAACCTTTTCGGGTGAAGTATTTACTAATAATTCAAAACAAAACTTCATCAATATCTCCCTCTTTCATTATATGTATACTTATTATAATTATACTTATATTAATTGTCAATAATAAGGTGAAAATAATTAATAATGAATTAATAAGCAAAAATTTTTAAGATAAACAATTTTGAATAGGGATAATGGATTGGATTGATAAGCTGATAGTTGATAGGGGTATTAAACGATATGAGATTGGTTATCATTGCGGAATTGAATTGAATCTTAACGATGACTAAAGGCGTTAAAATGAATATTTACACTGATTATGATGAAGACGTTAGATTGCTAAATAGTGAGGGAGCAGGGGGGTAACTTCTCCTGCTCTTTAAACGATTAAAATTTCCCTGCACTAAAATAATCACATGGTTGACTTTTCAGTGTTCCAATTGAATAATTTGTGAATGAGGAAATCCATCTTTATTAGTTTTTTGAGAACAAATCCAACACGAACAATGCCCCTTTTGCGAATTTTTATTACGTGGCTTCACTAGCCATCACAAAATAAAAAGGATTTTTAGAAATGGTAATAGAAATTAGTAAATATGGCATTAATGATATTGAAAATAAACTAAACTTGTTTTGTTTATTTCCATTTCAGCCTGTCGAAAAAAGAAGAACATATGCGAGGCTTTCCAGAAGACAATCTAGCACCCCTGACATACCTCGCCCCTCTTATGTTGATGTAGGAGGCGATGAGCACGGCAGAACATTCGGCGTAGTGCTGGATACATCGGGGTCTATGGATAAAAAACTTCTGGCCAAAGCACTCGGAACAATTGCGAGTTATAGCGTTGCACGCGATGTTCCTGCAGTTCGTGTTGTGTTTTGTGACGCCTCCGCTTACGATGCAGGCTATATGGTTCCAGAGGAAATTGCCGAAACTGTTAAAGTAAAAGGCCGGGGTGGAACACTTCTTCAGTCAGGAATTGATTTACTTGAAAACGCAACAGACTTTCCGAAAAACGGTCCCATTTTAATCATCACTGACGGAGAATGTGACCGCTTAATTGTTAAACGAAAGCATGCTTTTTTACTGCCAAAAGGAAAACATCTTCCTTTTATCCCTAAAGGAGACCTGTTCCGAATTGATTAGTGGGACATAGGGTCGGGAATTGTGTCCCATTAAATATAGCAGATATCTTTTACTCTCAATTTTTTGACTGTGTACATATGCCCGATGGATTAGGGTTGTTCGTCAGTCTTTCAATCATTTCCATAAAGTAATTGAGAATAACCCCACCTAAACAAAGAGTAATTACAGTACCAATACCGATGGGTCCATTGAATATAATGGCAGAGAGCAAGAAGAATAGATATATTACTGTTCTTGAAAACAGTATGCTTATTTTAGTTAATTCTTGAATGATCAAAGTTAAATGGTCAACAGGAATGGGTGCAAAGTTTGTGTATAAATAAATTGCAGTTCCAAGTCCGATTAAGATTATACCGATTCCAAAACAAATAAGTTTACTGAACCATGTTTCGGGTGTAATCAAATTATGTAATAGGAAAAGCCACATATCAATACTAATACCAGTTATAAAGGATGTCAGTAATCCCAAGAATTCAGGTTTTTGTTTTTTTAGAAATGAATTGCAAAATATCAGTATAAAAGCGATTATGACTTCCCAACTTCCCACTGTAAGACCCACTGTTTCAGATAGTCCAACTAACAGTGCATCAAATGGTGATGTTCCAAGTTTTGATTGAATGGTGAGAGTAATGCCAAATGCTAAAATCAAAATTCCTAAAACATAAAATGTAAATTTTGTTAAGCCTAATTTTTTCATACGTATTTTGTAGACAATTCTTTTACCATTAAAATATGAGGTATGCCATCTTCCATAAATACACTTGATGAAGTCTGATATCCGAGTTTTTTATAAAAACCTTCTGCATGTTTTTGTCCATGCAATTTAGTTTTGGATACTCCATTTTTTTCTGCTACTTCTTCTAATGCTTTAATAATTACTTTTCCTAACCCAAATTTACGGTAAGGCTTTAAGATACAAATTCTCTCTAACTTACCGAATCCATCAACTAATCTTATTCTGCCTGTTCCGACTGGTTGTTCATTGAAATAAACTAATATGTGTTCGCATTGTCCATTAAGTGTATCAAATTCGTCAAGTTCATCTTCTAATGGAACACCTTGTTCTTCAACAAATACTTCTATTCTTATATCAAAGGCTTTTTTTAAATCCTCTTTTGTAGTAATTATTTTTGATTTCATCATTCTATCGCCCTCTCTGTGGTGATTTCTTTAGTTATGCTCACTCCATTATATATTGGAGTATTTTTGTTGTAAATGCAACAAAAATACAATAATATTAATTTTAGTATTAGCAAATACAACGAACAGGTGGGGTTGCAAATTATGAAGGAAATTCTTCGAGAAATTGGAATGATAGCAAGGGCTTTAGATTCTATCAGTAATATAGAATTTAAAGAATTTGACCTCACAAAAGGACAATATTTATACCTCGTTCGGATATGTGAACATCCAGGAATCATTCAAGAAAAGTTAGCTGAGATGATAAAGGTAGACCGAACAACAACAGCTCGTGCAATAAAGAAACTTGAGTTACAGGGTTTTATTGAAAAGAGAGATGATAGGCATAACCAAAAAATCAAAAAACTTTTTCCAACAGAAAAAGGGCAAAGTGTTTATCCTTTCATCAGAAGAGAAAATGATTATTCTAATACGGTAGCACTATCTGGATTGTCTGAAGAAGAAGTAGAAACCCTTTTTTATCTTCTTCAAAAGGTTAGAAAAAATATAGAAATAGATTGGGAATTTGTGAAAAAAGGAAACAAGAGAAATTATTGATGAAATAGGAGTAAATATTAAAATGACAATAAATATAAAACAATGCACCCTTGAAGATTTACACATGCTTCAAGAAATCAGTTATGAAACATTTAATGAGACATTTAAGCATCAGAATTCACCTGAAAATATGAATGCTTATTTGGAAAGGGCATTTAACTCAAAGCAATTAGAAAAAGAATTATCCAATATTTCTTCACAATTCTATATTGTTTATTTTGACAATGAAATCGCTGGATATTTAAAGGTTAATACCCATGATGCTCAGTCTGAAGAAATGGGTAATGAATCACTTGAAATTGAGCGGATTTATATAAAGAACAAATTTCAAAAACTTGGGCTTGGTAAATATCTGCTAAATAAAGCTATGGAAATTGCGTTGGAGCGAAATAAAAAGAAAATCTGGTTAGGGGTTTGGGAAAAAAATGAAAATGCTATTGTCTTTTATAAGAAAATGGGATTTGTCCAAACAGGAGCACACTCTTTTTATATGGGTGATGAAGAACAAACGGACTTTATTATGACAAAATCGTTATTGTAATTTAAAGTTATAGTTTGCTATAGACGTTGGTTGAACCGTAATGGGACACAGGGGCGGGAACTGTGTCCTGTTGGTTTTTTCTCGGGTTGTTCTCTTGTTTCTGTTCTTGTTCTATATAAAAGTTTTATAATAAAGTTGTTCAGATGTTTAATGATAATTCCAGAAAAAAGCATACTTTTCAGTTTTCATTATAATATAGCAGATATTTTAACCTTTAGGATGGTAGTTAATATGGAAGAAAATATACAAACTAGAACAGACTTACGAACAGATGAAGAGAGATTCCGTATGTTAGTAGAACATGTTAGTGATTGGATTTGGGAGGTGGATGAGAATGGTATATATACTTATGCAAGTCCAAGGATATATGATATATTAGGGTATTTACCTTCTGAGGTTTTAGGAAAAACTCCATTTGATTTGATGGAAGAAGGGGAAGCAAAACGAATAGCCCCCATCTTTGAGTATCATGTCTCTAATAAGCTGCCCATTAAAAACCTAGAAAATATAAACCTTCATCGTGATGGACACGAAGTGATTTTGGAAACCAGTGGGTCCCCCATTTTAAATACTGAAGGCAAATGTGTTGGATATAGAGGGATGGATAGAGACATAACTGAAAGGAAGCAGATAGAGCGAAGGCAGCAGCAACTTCTTGGGATTATAGAGGCATCCCCTGACTTTATCGCAACTTTTGATATTGCTGGGAATAGTTTTTATTATAATCCGGCTGCACGTAAACTGCTTAGTATTAATGAAAATGCTGCCTTTAACGAAGCTGTGATGGAAAGATGGGTAACAGATTTACTTAAAACGGAAGGAATACCTACCGCAATAGAAAATGGGCATTGGAAAGGGGAATCTGCTATTCTCAAAGATGATGGGACAAGTATACCAGTCTCGCAAATGATTGTAGCACATAAATCGGAAAGTGGTGCTGTTGAGTTTTTATCAACAATTGCACATGATATAACAGAAAGAAAAGAACTTGAAAAAGTTATTTATAATCAAGCACATTATGACCCGCTAACGAATTTACCAAATAGAAGATTCTTGCAAAAAAAATGGGCAGAACTAATGGGTACTTTTAAAATCCCAAAAAAAGTTGCTGTTTTATTTATGGACTTGGATAATTTTAAATATATCAATGATACGCTTGGTCATGAATTTGGAGATCGATTACTTAAAGTGGCTGCATCCCAGTTGGAAGTTTTTGTTGAGGAAAATGATTTTGTTTGTCGATATGGTGGAGATGAGTTTGTATTGATCTTTAATAATATTGAAAAAGATTTTGAGGTTCAGGAAAAAGCAGAACAGTTAATAGAATCATTTCATGAGCCATTTGGGATTGATGGACATTTAATAAAGGTGACAGGAAGTATTGGCATTAGTATTTTTCCGGATGATGGATTTGAATTAGACACACTAATAAAAAAAGCAGACAATGCGATGTATAAGATTAAGAGAAATGGAAAAAAATGACTTCCTATGAGTGAGGCTAACCAATAGATCTCTTTAGAGAGAACCTCATTCCTCTTCCTCATGCCCAAAAGTTGGCTTCCAAACGGTAAGGTAGTTGGAAGAGCAGCGGGTAGATCTTATGTATTCAATCATTATTCGGTCAGATTTTTCAATCAAAAATCAAAACCAAAAACCAATTGGGGACGGATCCAATAGAATTTCGCCCCTTTTCTTTTTGTCCAATAAGGGCTTTAACCTTCTTCTATCTCCGTTATCTTTGTCCTACAAAAAATTGTGAAAATGCTTCATTCTTCTCGTTTACTAGGCAAGTAACTCCATTTTTTACTTCTTCAACCTAGTCTTATTCGATTGTAAAATCAATATAAATGCAGGCTGGATCTTTTAACTGTATTATTATTTGAATAAAAGGTGAATGTCGTTAAGCATTTAATAAAAAATAGACATGGATATTAATCAGGATAGTAGATAATAGTGTAGAATCGAACCAGTTCGTCTGAAGAGTTTATATAAATGTGTTCAGTATTTGCATTAAATTTAATAGTTTCGTCAGGATTTAATTCAAACTTCTCCCCTTGAATATCAAGCGTAAGTGTTCCTCGTTGTATTAGTACATATTCCTCACCTGTATGCTTTTCGGATACATGACGAAAACCAGGCTTTAAGTCTACAGTGAAAATTTCAAACTTTTTTTCTGGATGAAATGGGAAGATAGAATAAACAAGATAGTTTTCATCATCATCAATTATTGGATTAAGTTCATTCATATTTATTTTTTCAATTTGCGGCTTATCATTTTCCTTTAAAAACCCTGAAAAAGATACTTGTAATCCATTTGCAATTTTCCAAAGAGTGGTGACAGTTGGATTTGATTTTCCATTTTCAATTTGGGCTAACATTGCTTTACTAACTCCAGTCAGTTCCGACACGTTATCTAGGCTCAATCCTCGCTTTTTTCTTATTTTGGCCAGATTTTTCGCTATTGCCTCTTGAATGAATTCCATAAAAAATCTCCTTGACTCTTTTTTGTATTCATAATAACATACATAGAAATAACATAACAGACTTATGTACAATATAGTAAACAAAAGGGTGATGCAACCATGAGCGAATTAGCAAATAAAAAATATAAAGAAGAAACTCCCCCTACATTTTCTCAAGGAGTAAAAGATTGCGTTCCAACATTAATTGGCTACATCAGTATTGGAATTGCAATGGGGATCGTTGGAGCAGCATCCAATCTAAGTATAGTAGAAGTTGCTCTTATGTCGGTCTTAGTTTACGCTGGTGCATCTCAATTTATCATTTGTGCATTGTTAGTAGCAGGAAGTCCTTTTTCAGTTATTGTATTCACAACTTTTATTGTGAATTTACGACATTTTTTATTAAGTATGACATTAGCTCCACACTTTACGAAGTATTCTTTAATGAAAAATATCGGGATTGGATCACTTTTAACGGATGAATCGTTTGGTGTTGCCGTTAATAAGATTGTTAAAAGAGAAATGATTAATGCAAGTTGGATGAATGGGTTGAATGTAACAGCTTATATTTTCTGGATTTTATCTTGTACATTGGGTGCCATCTTTGGTAAATGGATTTCAAATCCGGAAGTTTTAGGGTTGGATTTTTCTTTAACAGCAATGTTTCTAGCATTACTTGTTTTGCAATTAGAAAGTATGGATCGTGGTAAATTGAAACTTTATCTATCGCTAATTGTTTATGTAGTTGTATTGATGTTAGTTCTCTGTATGTTTGTTCCTTCATATATTGCGATTCTCTTAACAACAATCATTGTTGCAACTATTGGGGTGGTGAAAGACAAATGAATTTGAATTTATCTATTTTATTAATCATTTTAGGTGGTGCTATTGTAACCTTTATTCCGAGAGTTATTCCATTTATCGTTATTAGAAATATAGGGCTTCCGAAAATTGTTGTCAAATGGCTTTCCTATATTCCTATTTGTATTTTTGCTGCACTTATCGTTGATAGCTTTATCATTCAAGACCATTCATTACTATCCATTGATTGGAGAGTTCTTACCGCTATTGTACCAACACTTATCATAGCCCTATGGACAAAGAGTTTGTCTGTTACAGTTATCGTGGGAATAGTAAGTATGGCCACTGTTAGGTTTTTGTTTTAATGGAGCCAATTATCGAGGAGAATTTAAGGCTGTCGTGAACTTATTGACAGCTTGTGCTATTCTCAAGAAGTTAACAAGTTCTTTGTTTGCATATCCTTCTTTAATTAGAAATCTTTATTTTATTGTTTTTATGGATAGCTTCCGTTCCAGCATCCAAAGCGGACTTATAATACCGACACTTATGCTCGATGAGTTCCATTGTTTTTTTTAACTCTTCCATTTGTGCTTCCACTGTGGCTTTTCGTTCCAGAAACATGTTATATCTTTGCTGCAACGTGGAATCCCCTTCAGAGCACCAATCAATAAAATTTTTTATCTCCTTAATAGGCATCCCGGTCGCTTTTAAACATTCAATTACTTTTAAGGCGTCTATGTCCGACTCTTTAAACAGTCGTGTTCCGTTAGGTGTCCGTTCTACAAAAGGCATTAGGCCCTCCTTGTCGTAGTAACGCAGAGTATATACGGTAAGATTTAATTTTTCTGCAGCTTCGCTGATAGAATAGTTCATCGTTGTTTCTCCTTTTTTATATAGACTTCGAGTTAACTCTAAATTTAGGCAAAATTTTATCATGCTGAATTTTAATTGTCAAAGTAAAGTCTTTTTATGATTTTATGTTGAATTCTGCATAAAATACTTATCCCTTGACTTAGAGTTAACTATAGGGTTTATTCTAGTTTTGCAAGAGAAAAGATAAGTAAATACTCTTAAAAAATCAAGTTGATGGAGGTTTAAACAAATGATAACAGCTAAAGCGCGAGCAGTGGACGGTCCTGATAAACCGTTTCGAGCTGCTGAGATTAAAAGACGTGATCTTGATTCACATGATGTTCTAATTGAAATTAAATATGCAGGCATTTGCCATTCTGATATCCATACTGCTCACGGTGAATGGGGGCCAGTGCACTATCCACTCGTACCCGGGCATGAGATTGCGGGCATTGTCACGGCTGTAGGACCTAGTGTTACAAAATATAAGGTTGGCGACCGAGCGGGAGTTGGATGTATGGTTGATTCCTGTGGTGAATGTGAGAACTGCCGTAATGGAGAGGAGCAATATTGTCTAAAAGGAAAAGTCGATACTTACGCTGGTGTTGACAAATACGGGGAACCAACTCAAGGTGGCTATTCTACCCATATCGTTGTTCCGGAAGATTTTGTACTTAGAATACCTGATAGCATTGCACTTGATGACGCAGCACCATTACTTTGTGCAGGTATTACGACATATTCTCCATTAAACCACTGGGGAGCAGGTCCTGGTAAGAAGGTAGCTGTTGTTGGTATGGGCGGTCTTGGTCATATGGCTGTCCAAATTGCACATGCAATGGGTGCTGAGGTAACAGTTCTATCACAAACATTGAAGAAAAAAGATGATGGTTTAAAATTAGGAGCAGACAATTACTATGCTACAAATGATCCCGAAACATTCGGGAAACTTGCAGGATATTTTGACTTAATTATTAACACAGTGAGTGCAAAGATTGACCTGAACGCTTATTTAGGGCTGCTTGCTCTTGACGGCAGTCTGGTAAACGTCGGTGCTCCTGCAGAACCGCTGTCATTAAACGTGTTCAATTTAATCGGTCATCGTCGTTCATTTGCAGGTTCCATGATTGGTGGCATCCGTGAGACCCAGGAGATGTTGGATTTCTGTGCGAAACATAATATTGTACCTAAGATTGAAGTAATTTCAGCCAATCAAATTGACGAAGCTTACGAACGAGTATTAGCTTCCGATGTAAAATATCGATTCGTGATTGACATTAGTACAATGTGAATTTACCTCGTCATTTAGCTATAGCACCCATGACCAAAGTAGGGCATTAACTAATGGAATACCTTCAGGTTTAACTCCTGAATATTATGGGCAACGTGCTTCACAAGGATTAATTAATAGTGAAGGTACCCAACCCTCTGAAGATGGTCAGGGTTACTTGAACATGCCGGGTATTTATATCAAAGTACATATTCAAGTATGGGGAATTTTTCCAAGGCAATATCAATAGAGTGAGGAGGAGGGTCAAGGGGACATTCACCTATACTTTTATTGGCTCACCAGCTTTACCTGATGATATTTCTGACCTTACCAATACCAGTTAATAAATTAGAAATGGACAATAGAAGGTATAGAAGGAACTTTTGATTTCATAATGTTGAAGTTTGTTATCGTGTTAAGTGTAATTTCATCAACTGATATTCATTTATTATGTTATCAAGCTGTTGGCTTATTTTGATGGTCTTCGGATGCAAGTAACCATATAGTTCACCTGTCTCTATAAGCTCATTTCTTAAAACTTCAATTTTTGCCTCAATTTTAACCTGTTTATTTTTATTCATGGACATAGGTATTATCTCCTGTGACATTGTATAGGAAAATTATACCATATAATACTGGTAGTTATATACTATTTATAGTTTCAATATTATTAGATTTTTATTTAATTTGTCTAAATGAAAATGAGAAAAAACCAAAAAAATATTCTGAAACTTAATTGAAATTTTTAACGTCATAAGGGTAAAAGGACCCATTAAAATTGTTCTTATTAAAAGACAGGTTGGTCGTACTAGGCTTGGGGTACGTACACTCAGTTGATAATTTACAAAAATTATCCAATCGAAGATAAAAATATGTTAAGGTTTAGTAGTTAAGCAAAAAAACACGAGGAGCCTTAATATGTTTCGTGAAATTTTCCGAAGGAAGAAAAAAGAACCTGATCATTCCTTTAAACTTATATATGAAATGTTTTATTCGCATGTCTATAAAACGGCATTTTTCATTACAAAAGATTATCATTCTACCCAGGACATCGTACAGGAAACATTCATTAAAGTCTTTAAAAATTTGGATAAACTCGAAGACGGTTCAAAAATGAAAGCATGGATTTCGACAATTACTACCAGAACAGCAATAGATTTTATTCGAAAGCAAAGAAAAGGGAATGAATTTGAAACAGAAGATTTCGATACTTTGATACTGAATGTAAGTGAACATGCATCGACCGTTGAAGAAGAAGTAGAAAAATCCATTTTTAGTGAAATGATTAGATCTGAAATTCAAAAACTTTCTCCTGAATATAGAAGTGTACTTTATTTTAAATATATAGAAGATTTAAAAGATCAAGAGATTGCAAATGTTTTGGGGTTAAATGTCCCAACAGTTAAAACCCGAATTCACCGTGCGAAAAATCAACTGAAGAAAAAATTACATACGAAGTCGTTTGTGGATGGTGAACTATAATGAATAAATACGATGATCAATTAGAAAGGCTTATTCACCAAAGTATTCAAGAGGATTTTAAAAATGTACCTGAACTAAATAACAGAAAAGAAGAAACATGGAATAAAATCTCAAAATATATCTTTAAATCAAGAAAAAATAAAATTCCATATAAACCATTGATATTAGTAATGTTATTGAAACAAAGGAAGTTGAAGTAAAGGGAGTTAATGCAACGTTAGTTATTACTTCTCATGAAAATCTAAAATTTGTAGTTTGGAGCAACTACAATACTGAATTTTTAATTGACGCATATCTCTCAGAGGAAGAAATTTTGAGGGTAGCAGACTCATTGGAATGAAAAATTAATGATAGGCGTGTGAAGGAACCTCCACTAAGATAATCGCATATTTGACTTTCAAAAGGTAAATTTTTTCGAAAAAGTCATGCAACAGTTGCAGAATATTTGATAGAGAAATTACGGTGATTATTTTTGTACTTTAGGCTATTAAGTGGATGGAGTGTGCTAGATGAATAGATTTTTAATATTAACTTTTTTCGTCTTCAATTTACTTTTTGTGAACTACGGTCATCTGCAATCTGCCTGTGCCGAACCTCTAGGAAAGCACCTTTTATTGAGTTTAAGACATTGTCTGGCCCTGTTTCTATGCTTGGCAAAGAGATCGGAAGAGCACACGTCTGAACTCCAGTCACGCCAATATCTCGTATGCCGTCTTCTGCTTGAAAAAAAAAAAA
>NZ_AJLR01000114.1 GCF_000307855.1 Schinkia azotoformans LMG 9581
TAGCAATTCTTAGTTGACTTATCGTAGGGAGGAGACCTGAAGTTTGCTAGGCGATAGGCGCTGTAGCTAGACAATGCTGCACCATCCTACTTCAACCTGTCCGGATTTAATCCTTCCAACTCAGGAACTACAAACAATCCATCTTTTCGTATTAATACATCATCAAAATAAATTTCACCGCCACCGTATTCAGGCCGCTGAATTAACACCATATCCCAGTGAATCGAGGAACGATTCCCATTAAACGCCTCTTCATAGGCTTCTCCCGGTGTAAAATGGAGACTGCCGCAAATCTTTTCATCAAATAAAATATCGCCCATCGGCTCACGGATTAACGGATTGACGCCAATGGCAAATTCCCCTACATAACGCGCACCTTCATCGATATCAAAGATTTCATTTATTTTTTCAGTTTGGTCAGCACGAGCTTCAACGATCTTCCCATCCTTAAAGGTTAGTGAAACATTCCGGAATGTAGTCCCCTGATATGGGCATGGTGTATTATAGGTAATCGTACCATTAACACTATCCCGCACCGGTGCTGTGAACACTTCGCCATCAGGAATATTATTTTCGCCTGCACACATAATCGCTGGGATGCCTTTGATTGAAAAAGCAAGGTCCGTTCCAGGTGCAACAATCCGAACACGATCTGTTTTTTCCATCAACTCTTTTAATGGCTTCATCGCTTCGGCCATTTTTTGATAATCTACATTACATACATCTAATAAGAAATCAGCAAATTTAGGGGAGCTCATCCCAGCCTTTTGGGCCAGCCCTCTAGTTGGGAAGTTTAATAATACCCATTTACGATTATTTATGTAAAATTGCTGCACCGGTTTCATTACTTCTCCACGAATGCGAAACTTTTCACGGGGAACATCGGCTAACTCAGCATCATTTTCCTCTCCGATGATCACTACAATAGCATCAACATCCTGATATTTCTTCATATCCCAATCACGAATTGTCTCAAGCTGTTCTTTTTCATAGCCCATAAACAATTGTCTTGAAATATCATCATCCAACATTTCAACATAAGGATAGGCCCCAAGTTGATACGTTTGATCAATAAGCTCCAAAATAAGCGGCTTGGCATTGACATGACCTTTAATCATGACACGTTGTTTACTTTGCAATTTTACCGAGTGAGCTAATATCGTCTTTGCTAACTGCTTAATTCGCGGATCTACCATTCAAGGTACACTTCCTTATGCTAAATTGTCTTTAATAAATTGAAGAGCTTCGTCTACATGGCCTTTTACCTTTACTTTACGCCATTCCTTTACAAGCTGGCCATCTTTAGCAATGACAAACGTTGAACGCTCAATCCCCATATACTCTTTGCCAAAGTTTTTTTTCAACTTCCATACATCATAAGCTTCTGCCACCTTATTTTCCTCATCCGCTAAAAGTAAAAAAGGCAAATCATATTTCTCGATAAATTTATCATGACGATTCATCGGATCAGGGCTTACCCCAAGTATTACTGCATTTAATTCGGCAAAGCTTTCATGCTTATCACGAAAATCACAAGCCTCCGTTGTACACCCTGGTGTCATATCCTTTGGGTAAAAATATAAAATAACATGCCGGTTACCTAGGAAATCCGATAATTTGACCATTTCACCATTACTTGCTGGTAATTCAAAATCCGGTGCTTTTGTTCCGATCTCTACTGCCATTATTATTACCTCCGTAATTTGTTATTAGCTATTCAACAGATTATCTAAAATTTCAGCCTATTACAAATTATTACCCTTTTATAACAAAGATTAACCCCTTTCTTTAAAAAGAGAGCCTTCAAAATCAATAACAGTCCTCATCACAAATGCTGCCGGCAACAAATAACCGATTAACGCTTCTAGCATAGCCAAAGGACGGCCCACCCCAATTGGCACCACATCCCCATAGCCAAGCGAAAATAATGTGACTGCACTAAAATACATCCCTGTGCCCATTTTATGTAGGAATGGCGGCTCTACCTCATTCCCCGATTCCAAGATAATCGATGTCCCTGATGCTTCGATCATCGTATAAATAAAGCCGAAGCCGACCAGTAAAATCACATAGGTAATAATCAGTAAAAGAAAATTTTCAAACGAAAAAAGATGTTTACGATTCCTCTGGAAGTTATCGCTAATCCATATCCATTCCAAGCTTTTATAGATTAATCCAAGGACCGAACCAACAAGGATAAGCAACATGTCCATTCACCCGCCTTCCCTATATCCATATGAAGGAAGGACAAATTTTAGTAATTGGAAAAAAACGAAATTTTAGTTACCTGCCCCCCGATATTTTCTAACTCCTTTATTCCAAAACCAAATCGCAAACATAAAAAAGATGATCCCCATTAATGGTGTTAAAAATGCAAACCCAAACCACTCATGTCTTCCTAAAAAGTAAGCGGAAGGATAAACACCCACAAAGGCAAACGGCAAAATCCAAGTTAAGATAAAGCGGATTATTCCGTTATAAATATTGACCGGATAGCGCCCATAATTCCCGATGTTATACACCATCGGCATAATATCTGTGCGCGCATCCGACCAAAAGCCGATACTCGCTAATGAAATAAAAATACCCGCATAAATGAGCATGCCGCCAATGACCATCACAATAAAAACAAAAATATCATACCAATGGAGCTGTAAGTCCAAATGGCCTCCCGCATAAAACATAATGATTAATCCTGTAATAATACCAAATAGGGCTTCAAGCTCCATTCTTTCGAGAACAACTTGGAACAAACTATGAATAGGCCTTGTTAAGATTCGGTCCATTTCACCTTTGACAATGTACCTGTCATTAAAATCCCATATATTAAAAAAAGCAGAAAAAAGAGCATATGGAACGAGAAAAAATCCATAAATAAAAATGATCTCATCCTGACTCCACCCACCTAAAAACTGGGTATGACCAAAAACGACAACAATAAAAATTAAATTCACCGCTTGAAATAAAAGATCAGAGCCAATTTCGACAACGGCATCCGCCCGGTACTCCAGCCTAGTTTTCATATATTGGCCCATATATTGAAAAAACATCGATACATAAAACATATTCTATTTTACCCTCCTTGTACAACAAGCTTTCTCCTAGCCACAACCCACAAAGTCTGAATGGGTACGAGAAGTAATAGCGCCCAAATCAATTGGAAGAAAAGCGCTTGGAACATCGCACTTCCTTGTAAACCCTCTGTAAAGATCATGCTCGGAATATAGCTAATTGCTTGAAAAGGTAAAAATCCCATAATCTCCTGCGCCCAGCCCGGATAAAAACTAATAGGCAAAAGCAAACCGGAAAACAAATCAATAATGACCCGCTTCGCACGTAACAGCCCAGCAATATTAAAAATGAAAAAGGTCATCATGCCTGTCAATAAATTGATTTCAGTATTAACAATAAAGCTTAAAACAGTCGACATTCCAAAGTACCCCCAAGTACTAAGGCTGCTTGAAAAATCAAGTGGAAAAATCAAACTAACAATCACCATTCCCGGCAAGGAGAAAAATAATAAACGGAACATGCCTTCTCCGAGCCCTGACATCATCTTCATCGTGAGGTAATTGTAAGGTCTAATGAGTTCAACGGCGACCTTCCCATCCTTTATTTCTTGGGCAATTTCACGGTCGATATTGTTAAAATAAAAAGCGCGTGCCATCCAAGCAACCGCAATATACGTGACCATTTGTGTAACAGACAACCCCTCGATCGATTGTTTATCCCCATAAATGGCGGTCCATAAAAAATAGTAAGCCCCAATATTAATGCTATAAACTAAAATCCCGCTATAATAATTAGTCCGGTAAGCAAGCATCATTAAAAAGCGAATACGAATCATTTCTATATATTTTGACATCTATATCTGCACCTTAATTCCTTGTTCATAAATATTTCGGACTATTTCTTCTGTGGAAATTTCATTAATTTTCATATCGCTGATTTGATTATTGGCAACCACTCTAGTAATAATCGTTGAAACCGTGTCATCTTGATTACCTACATTTGCGATCCAGCTATTGTCCTGTTCCCCTTTTTGCCAATCGACTTCAAGATCTGTTGTTATTTTTTCTAAGTGCTCAATTGTCGTTGGGTATACGAATTGAAACTGGATTTGTTTCCGGTCGCCCCAATTGGAACGGAGGTCCACTAAGCTTCCATCATAAATAATTTTACCTTCATCAAGCATGACGACACGTTCACACAATGCTTCAATATCGGATAAATCATGGGTAGTCAGTAAAATTGTTGTATTGTATTTTTTATTAATTTCTTTTAAAAACTCTCTGATTTTCAGTTTCACTAATACATCTAACCCAATTGTAGGCTCGTCCAAAAACAATAAGGGCGGATTATGAATTAAAGCGGCAGCCAGTTCGCAGCGCATTCTTTGTCCAAGTGAAAGCTTTCTGACCGGTTTATCTAATAACGGACCGATATCCAGCGTTTCAATTACATGCTCCATGTGATCTTTATAATCCTGATCCGATACTTTATACACCTTTTTCAGAAGCCGAAATGATTCCTGAACAGCAATATCCCACCATAATTGCGATCTTTGCCCAAAGACAACGCCAATTGTTTGCGTGAATCTTTCCCGCTCCTTGTGCGGATTCATGCCATTCACTCGAACCTTACCAGATGTTGGCTCCAGTATTCCTGTTAGCATCTTAATCGTTGTCGATTTTCCGGCTCCATTTTCACCGATATAGCCGACCATCTCACCTGGCTTAACTTTTAACGAGACATTCTCTACCGCTGGAACAATCTTGTACTTTCGATTTAAAAGGTCACGAAAGGCCCCTTTTAATCCGCCGCGGCTTGAATAGGATTTAAATTCTTTTCGCAAATGTTCAACATCTATTATATAGTCCATTTTGTTCTTCCTTTCTTCAAACACACACAAAGTAAGTCTATCTAATTGTCGATTGATAGACAATAATCATGCTCAACAACTTCTATCCAATAAAAAAAAAGCGTTGAAACTTAAAAATTTTCAACGCTTTTTTTAAATACTGGGTGCTTTCGCTTTTCTTATAAACCATACCAATTTAACGCTTGAGGACTTAAATCGACCCATACATGTTTTGTTTGGGTATACATGCTAAGAGCCTCTATACCTAATTCGCGGCCAAATCCACTTTGCTTTGTTCCTCCAAAAGGAGCAGTGCTATCAAGCATGCTAAATGTATTCACATAGACAGTACCAGCCTTTAAGCCCTTTGCCATGCGGAATGCTCGTTTTACGTCATTCGTCCATAAACCAGATGCAAGACCGTATAATGTATCATTTGCTTTTCTTAATGCATCTTCCTCATCCTTAAAGCGGATAACGGAAACAACTGGTCCGAAAATTTCTTCGCGGGCAATTGTCATATCATTAGATACGTTTTCAAAAATAGTTGGCGTAAAGAAATTTCCATTTACCCCTAAGTCAGGACGACTTCCACCTGTCACTAGCTTTGCTCCTTCGTCTAATCCGATCTGTACATATTTTTCAATCTTGCCTAGATGGGCAGCTGAAATTTGTGGTCCCATTTGTGTCGCTGGATCTAGTGGATTTCCAACACGAATCGATTTTGCCTTATCAACAAAAGCTGACATAAACTTATCGTATACAGAATCCTCAACAAACAAACGAGAACCTGCCGCACAAACTTGACCTTGGGCAAAATAAATTCCAAATAATGACCCATTAACGGCATCTTCAATATTCGCATCATCAAAAATGATATTTGGTGATTTTCCGCCTAACTCTAGGGAAATAGGCTTTAAATTTTTACTTGCCGCTTGCATAATCAATCTTCCGGTATGTGTAGAACCTGTAAATGCGACTTTATCAACACCTGGATGTGAGGACAATGCATCCCCGGCAGTATGGCCATAGCCATTGACAACATTGATTACACCGTCAGGAATACCTGCTTCTTGAAATAAGCGAGCCAACTCTAAAACACTAATAGGTGTTTCTTCGGATGGCTTAATGACAATCGTATTTCCAGCCGCTAACGCAGGTGCAAGCTTCCACATTGTTAGCATAATTGGGAAATTCCAAGGAACAATGGCACCAATAACCCCTAATGGTTCACGAAGCGTGATATTTAAGCGATTTCCAGGTGAACTTAGTGTATCCCCTTGGATTTTATTAGCTAGTCCTGCATAAAACTCTAGAACATCAATAGAGGCCGGAATCGCAATATATTTTGTTTCATTAATCGTAAGTCCATTATCCTTTGATTCAACTTCCGCTAAATAATCTACATTCTCCCATAATTTTTGGGCTACTTTATATAGCAATCTTCCACGGTCACTTGGAGCCATTTGTGCCCATGGACCGCTCTCAAATGCTTTTCTTGCTGCCTTTACAGCTAAGTCAACATCTTCACGGTCCGCTTCAGCTATAATCCCATTAAGTTCTCCATTAGCTGGATTATAGGATTTAAAAGTCTTTCCAGAAACAGCATCTACCCATTGTCCATCAATAAATAATTTGTACTCTTTTACCATACATTTTTCCCCCATTTTATATTTATTTTGATTATTCATATGACCTTAATGTTTCAACATATGCCCATAACTGGCGACAGGTCCATTCCGGATGCTCTTCAAGTAACAAAGCCAAATAAGCAGTGAAATGAGCAGCAGCAAAGCTATGTCCATGGATGTTATACAATTGTGTAGGACCTTGTAATTCACGAGGAAAACCACAAGCTATGAACGACCCGTCTTCATGAAAAGCCCATTCATTACGACCCACCTCCCCAGATTGAACATGAAATACATCCGGATAGGAGCCAGGATAAATCATTCCTCGTTCACGGTCCATCGCAGCCACAATTGTAATATTGTTCTCTATCGCAGCTTTACAAGCGTCTTTAACCCCGGCATGATCTTGAGTAAGCCCAAGACTTAGATGGATGATTTGGACATGGTTTTCAATTGACCACTCAATCGCTTCTGCTAGAATAGATGGGTAGGTCATTAATTTATCATCGAAGATTTTGACGCCATATAAATCAGCTTCTTTCGCTACTCCTCTGATCGCTGCTGCCACTGCGGTTCCATGCCCAAGTCGATCACGATAGTCATGATGATATTCGATATACTGCTCCCGGTTCACACGAATTTGAATGCCTCCCTCTACACCGTTTACATGGGAATGATATGGATTAATTCCACTATCAATAACGGCAACCGTTACACCTTTCCCAGTATAAGAAGTATTTATTTTGTGAACATTTATCGGTTTTATGATGTTAGCATCAGTCAAAATTTGCTGGCACCTCCCTTTTAAATTCGCTCTTTACCAACTCCTGATATAAGATTGAACGTTCTTCAAGTGCTCCATGTTTTCCTTGATCTACAACTTGCCCATCTTCAAAAAGCAAGATTTGATCCATTAATTTCATAGATGAAAGCCGGTGTGAAATAATCAAAATCCCTTTTCCCATTGGACCCGTTCCCATCCATTCTTTTAGTGCTAGAAAAAGCTGTCTTTCCGATAGCTGGTCGAGTCCAGAAGTCGCTTCGTCTAATATGAGAAGGATAGGATTTTTCAGCAATGCTCCAGCAATTGCTAGTCGTTGTTTTTCACCACCGGATAACCTCTTTCCTCTTTGTCCAACAACTGTCTCGAACCCCTCAGGCAATGATTGAATAACACCTAAAATACCAGTTTGCTCGCAGCATCTTTCAATTTCTGCCTGTGTCAATTGCCTTTTTTCCAAGTCCGAAAAACCAATTAGTAAATTATCTATAATCGTTCCATTAAGCATTTCCTGCTCTTGTGATACAATCACAATTTCTCTCCGTAAGCGGCTCAGCGGAATCTCGGATATGTCCTTTCCTTGAAAACGGATTGTACCACCCGTTATCGGGGTTAAACGAACCATTGTATCAACCAACGTTGTTTTACCGGCTCCACTTGGTCCAATTAAAGCTGCAATTGCATTAGGCCTTAAATTTAAATTAACATTAATCAGTGTCTGCCCGGCAGTTCCTGTCCATTTAGATACTTGATTATATTCAAGTAAAGTAAAATCATAACTAATCCCTTTTGTTCCATAGGAAACAGTTTCTTTAGTCTTGGTATCTTCTTTCTCAGAGTTATAAATAAACTCATGAATTCTATCCACTGAAACGCGAACTCTTTGAAAACGTAAATATAAACCTGCCAAGCTTTGGATTGGACTGTAAAAGCGTCCTAGATAAGTAATAAAAGCTAACAAGCTTCCAAGTGTCATAGATTCATCGATGACATTTGATCCACCTACTAAAAACACAAAGCCTGTTGAAAAACCAATTGCAGTTCGCGGAATTCCTTCTGCTAAGCTTTGAATGATTGAAAGCGATAAAGTATCACGATTTAATCTTGTAATCTTTTGATTTAATTTCTCACCTTGCTGTTGTTCCGCTGCCGATAACTTTATTAAGCGAATGTTAGAAAAAGTTTCAATCATATGTGCTTGAATATCACTGTGATGTTCACGAATTTTTCTCGTCCAGTTTATTATTTTCGGCCGGAAATAAAGAAGTGACCCTAGTAGGACTGGAATAAAAATAAGCGCATACAAAAATAATTTCCAATCTAAGAAGATAAGCATTCCAGTAATAAAAGATAAGGTAAGTAGATTCGTAATAAACTGCAGGGCACCATCTGTTACAAAGCTTTGAATTTCATTCAAATCTCCATTCAGACGAGTTGTGATATCCCCAACTTTGTTTCGAATAAAAAAATCATACACATTCCTTTGTATCCGCCCGAAAAAATCAACCCGGAGGGATTTTAAAATTAACAGGGTTACCCTCAAGTAAATGAAACTATTCACTGCCTGGAGAAGGACACCAGTCATCATCATTCCTACGCCAATTAGGAGTACGGTTTGTAGTTCATATTTGTTATTAATCAACACATCATCAATTAAAATCTTTGATAAAAATGGATAGGATAAGCTTAAAGTTGTGCTGCAGATCGCAACCAAGATAATGAATGCTAATACAACTCTATATGGTTTAATAAACGGAATGATCCATTTAAGGGAAAACAAGGTCCTCATCTGTAATAGCACATGTACCCTGATTCACAATGCTCAGGTGTCTTACGAATTCGTTTTGCTTTCGCTTTAACCTCTCCATCATTCATTCCTTCACGGACAGATTTGACCACCGAACTAACAAGTTGAACACTTGCAAGCTTTCGATAAGAATCCGCCTCCCTGCCGACAATTTTTAAAGAATCAATACCCAAACGGTAAATGTCAGGGAGGGCACATAATCCACATGGTCCAAGCGGCATTCCATGATCCGACACGGAACATCCGCAGCTATGTGTGAACCAAACAAAGTCTTGATAATCTTTTAGATGTTTATCCAGCGCATTTTGTTCAAGTGAAGTTAGTTGCTTACTGCCTTTTGTAGACATAAATTGAAAATCCCAATTTGTAGTAGAGCAAAAGGCACCAACCTGATTATGAGTAGTAAAACAAAATCCCTCTTCATAAATACATCCGTCATTTAAGATAAAAAGCTCATACTCTAAGTCACTTCCACCTTCGTCGATAATTTCTTTCATTTCAGCCAATGAAAGACTCCTCGGGAAAACAATACGAGAGGCACCTAGTTCACGATACAAATGAACGCTTGAGCTATTTATAGGTGTTGCTAAACTGCTAACATGGATGTTGGCGTCCGGAATACGGTCTTTTATCGCCAACATTAATCCTATATCACTTACAATAAAACCGTCCGTTCCTGCTTGAAAGGCTTGATGAACAATTTCCAAGAGTAACGGATACTGATCCTCCACATAATACGGGGCATTCAATGTCATAAATACATCAACCCCATGCCTATGTGCACGGTCTACCAAACTTGCAAATTCTTCGTGGGAGGGGATACTAGCCTGTGGAGCCCGACGATTCATCCAAATCCCGCTTGTAAAAGATTTTATCCATTCATATGGGATAAAACCGACATAAAATTCTTCCGCACCACTATAAATAAGCATATCTACTTCTTGCACACTACTAATCGGTGCCAATACCTTCATATTCTCCCCCCTATACCGGTATTTTTGGACTTACGACAAGCCGATTTACATTTTTTTCAAGCGCCCATTGAATCCCTTTTACTAATAATTCCTCCGTTTGTTGATAAAAGACTGAGTTTCCTTTTTGAATATTACGGGTTGGAAGTGCACCTAGCCTTTCTTTTTTGGACACGAGTTCAACTTGATAATGACGACATTGTTGTTTGCATTTCACTTCACCTTTAAACTTTTCTTCCTTTGGTCTATGCAGTGTACCAACTAAACAAGACCGCCCCGATGCAATAACGCCAAAGCCGATATGGAGAGAAGAAGAAAAATCTTCTTCTCCCAATGGACTTCCCATATTTTGAATTAGATTATCAAACTCAATCCGCTTTACCTGATTGGTCTGTAAAAATCTTTTAAAATATGAAACTGAAACAGCAGGTGTCTGTAAAACTGCATTTGCTTTTTGTGGTGCATCTTCCCTGTCATATAAATGAGCAACCCGTGGGTCACGAATCATTTTATTTAATAGCCGCCCGACTACTGGTTGAAATTGTGAGTAATTCTGGTTCACCTCATATAGTGCTCCCCAGTCATTTACAACAATTTCAATAGTATCGTTGTTTTTCAGTGCCTCTTCATGGAGCACAGCTAACAACTGTTTTAACTGCACCATGCCCGCTTGGGTAACATAGGGAGTTACAAAGGTAAATGAAAACCCCGACTTTACCGCTTTGTGATAAGTTCTCACTAAATCATGGACCTTCGGGAGTCGATATTGACAAAACTCAGATCCAATATATAGACGTGTAAATGTGGGCGATTCATAAAATGACTGTAAAATATTTTGTACATTTCCTAATGTTTCTTGTTCAATCAGAGAATGATCGCTTATATTCCATGGTTGATCCAGACATGTTATTTGATCGGTAGATTGAATAGCAAGTGCAAATTCCATAAGCAACACTTCTCCTACTGTTGAATTTGAACTACACGAACATCCATGGTATCAGTTGATAGTTCAATAGTTTCCTTGAGTTCTAGGGTTTTGGCATCATAAAAGCTAACATCCGGTCCCGCTCCCGAAACATATAATGTTTTCTCATCACCGCTTAGATTAAATCCATAAGATGTCCCTGGAACATTCGGAACAACCTTCTCATACTTTCCAGTTTCTAAATTTACTTTTCCAATATAATTTTGCCCGACATAGGCCGTTTTCCCATCTTTAGTTGAAGCACCTGAGAAAGCACCAATCATATCATCAAATTCTACCTCTTTATACTCACCCTTCTCCAAATCAAAGAGTATAACCCCTTCAGTAACTTTATTTGTCTCTGGATAGAACTTATAATTTGTAGCGAGGGCTACATTATGATTATCTTCCCCCCGCACCCAAAAATACAAATAGCCTCCTAACCCATCTTTCGGATCAGCATTCGTAACTAGTGTATGAAGTTTTAATTCATCTTTCTCGATATCATAGACATAGACATCTTTTGACCAAACGAGCAAACTTTTCCCATCTGCAAAGAATTGCAGCGTATGTGTTCCCCAAGGAACATCGATTTCTTTAACAACTTTTTTCGTTTTCAAATCCATAACTTGAATAACCGGGTTCAATGTTTTAAATTCTGTTCCTTCCAATTTAGAACGCATTAAAGTTGCATAAAATTTCTCGCCCTTGGGATCAACAGCCATCCCGTATATACTCGCTTTATATTCTTTCGTACTAAACGTGAAGGTATCTGTAACCTTATTTGTTGTTGCATCAATAACGGTTACCTCTTTTCTGCCCCCACTGTTAATAAATATGGTGCGTCCATCCTTTGTCCATACTGTATCCCGACTCGGACCTTTTATTGGAATTTCTGTTACCTTTTTCGTTTCCGGATCTACAGCGAAGACAACGTCATATCCACCAATGTATAGCATTTCTTTTGTGCCTTGAGCTTTTCCCGGTTGGGCAACTGTCGTAACGAGAAAACACAGAACAATAACAGTTAGTGCAGCGGTTCTCAGCTTACTCCATTTCATTCATTGTTTACCTCCTTTTTCATTGCAATTTCATTAACTCGTATGGCAGATTGGTGTAAGTCCAGCTATACGATCTATAAACGTGGGGTTTTCTTTCATAATTCGTACATAGGCGGCCAGCCCGATCTTGTACCACCGATACTGCCACCCGCAATAATGCAGATTCGGAGAGGTTATTTCCCCCATTTGTTCCAACGCTTCATAATAACAGCCACCGGAACAAGTGTGTTTTAATGCACAAGAAGAACAGGTTGTCTTATTATCGACATGGAGCGACCCCAATAATTCCTTCTGGAAATCTTGATTAATTCCGTTGAAAATGTCACCCATCTTGTATTCTTGTTGTTCATTAAAGCGATGGCATAGAAATAAATCCCCCGATGGACTGACGGCCATAAATCCTAATCCTGCCCCACATGCAAAGCCTTTGTTCACACCTGAATGAAGTTCAACAAGAATATTGACCAAATTTGAAAAACCTAAATATCGGTCTTGAATAGCTGCTTGGACGAAGTCTTCCGTTAATTGTTCAAAGTCATCAAGTAAACGCCATAATTCAGGTGAATTTAGTACAAAGGCTTCATCTTGGGCAGAAACAGGAGCAAAGCCAACCTCATGGAAGCCAATATCCATAAAGTGATAAAACAAATCTTTTACAGACGGAAATCCTTTATTGACCGTTACCCTTACGGCAACAGGCTTTTTGGGGCGCATCTCTATTAATTTTTTGGCGTTCTTTAGGACAATTTCATATGAACCTGTGCCATTATTAAAGATACGGAATTTATCTTGCCATTCCTCAGGTCCATCCATACTGACTGTGACCCCGATATTGTTCATTGCCAAAAATTTAATGCGTTCTTCATTTAATAATGTTCCGTTCGTCGTCATTGAAAAATCGATTGTTTTACTGGCCTTTTCGGCAGCCTCTTTTCCATATGAAACGATTCTTTTTAATAGGGGCCAATTCATGGTAGGCTCCCCTCCAAAAAGAACTACCGATATATTTGGACGATCTTTACTTTCCTTGATTAAAAAGTCAATCGCTTTTTCAGCTGTCTCCATCGTCATTGTTTTCATAGGTTTGCCGTAATCTCCGCCACCTGCATAACAATACGTACAGCTCAAGTTACATTCATTAATGAGATGAAGGACTAAAGTCTGAACAGGCCATTTTTCACCAACTGGAATACCCGGTGTTTGACTGTGAACACCTTTTACATGGTTTTCTGTTATGACCTCCATTTGAATGAATTCATCAATCACTTGTTCAATCGTTTTTTCGTCAATTTCACCCTGTAATTTCTCAATGATTTCAGTTCTTGTAAGTATTTCATTTTGTTGAAATGTATTTAATACCTTGGCACTAGCACTATCAAATTCGGTTATAATCCCACTTAAACCATGATAAATATATGTTTTTTCATCTACTTCGAAATAAAGAGCATTCGTTATTTTTAAGATACTTTCTTTAGTAGTGTTTATTGGCTGCACTAAATACACTTCCTCTCATTATTATCAAATACACCTTGGCGTATTTGCGCCCAGATTTTTTTCGAGCTTGCTCGAAAAACTACCTTTAAAAATCGCAAGGCTCGCCGGAGGCTTTAACTTTATTCAGCCGGGGTTTGTATCCCCACTGAATTAAAATGCTAATTTGTATTCATCTCACCACTTATGAATGTGGGAGAATTCCG
The DNA here is from genome assembly GCF_000307855.1 of Schinkia azotoformans LMG 9581. Lineage (GTDB taxonomy): Bacteria > Bacillota > Bacilli > Bacillales > Bacillaceae_J > Schinkia > Schinkia azotoformans. The sequence goes on from NZ_AJLR01000114.1 coordinate 13,774, forward strand.
CTGAAAAAAGTTAAGCTATTTCACATAAACAAAATCAGGAGCTGTTACAAATAAGAATGTTTCTCCAACAGCCTTTTCGCTAGTTTTTGGATCTGTATATGTTGCGACAACGGTTACATTTCCAGTATTATTCGTATTCCACTCGCGTTTCATGTTTGGACCGCCATCACTTGGAATAAATAGTCCGGTTGTTTCATTTAATGATCCTACGTATTTAACATCCTCATCTTCTATTCCCATTAACTTGTATTCTTGTAAATTCCATTTCGCATTTACTGGACCAATCTCAACATCGTCGTCTGTATTTGCTTTTCCATCTTTTCCATTTGCATAAGCAATGGCTTCAAACTGGACGCTTTGCTTCCGTCCATCATAGTTCAAACGTGCAAGTCCATATTCAGGAGTAACCTTTATATAGTCAACTTTCTCAAAAACATTTAGAGATACAGTACCTTGTTGACCAGCTAAGGAAATTTCCACCACATTGTTTTCGATATTATCTGATACTTTTACTTTCAGTTGTAATTCATCGTTTTCTTGTTTTACAACTTCGGTAATTTGGAGACCATTTGTTGTAAAGTTGTCCTTTTTCAAGCCAGGCGGTAGATCCGTTCCAAAAACGGTAAGCGTTTGTTCACTGCCTTTACTAATCGACTTTGGCCAAACTGCCAGCAACTGGGTTTCACCCTTTTTGTAGTAGGTTTCTTTGCCGTAAATACCCATGTCATTCACCTGACTCCATTGGCCCGCAATTGACTTTCCATCTTCATTCACATTAAAGACACCACGGAGTTTTTCATTTTCATTACCCAGACTGCTGCGAAGTGAATAACCGGTGTATAAATTAACATTGCCTTCGTAGTTCGTTGTTTTTCCTTCCCTCATCAGGGATCTCTTTTCATAAAAATGGTTATCTTTAGCAGTTACCGTTGCATCGCCTGAATATAATCCCATACTTGGACTATAGCCAATTATTTTCCATTCGCCGGTAATATCATATTTCTTTCCACTTTCCTTCCACTTTTTCCACGCTTCTGTTTCCATTGGATTTGTTTTTGCCAAATATTCAGCTATTTTTTCAGCATTATCGACCCAATCCATAGATCTCATGATATAAACAATGGATGGATTCATGCCTATATGAAAATCTTTAATCTTTTTCCACTCATCTTCTGTTCTATATTGCGCAAGCGGCCTGGCGCCTGCATGACATTGAATACAACTTTCTGCCATCAATTCATTTTCCGGAGGATTTTCAATAATCGAACCAGTATCTGTCAACCAGTACATAATTTTGTCTGTCTCTTCCGGGGCAAGACCATTTTTCATACTTAATTCAGCAACAATAGCTGCCGCATCCTCATTCGATAAATCCAATCCCCAGACTCTTTTCATTCTTAATATCGTTTGTTCCCAGCCTTCTGGAGTTTTTCTCATGTCACTGATACGTGCGACTTTTCCATTTTCATCAACAGCGTGACATGTTAAGCATGACTTCTGGAATGTATCACTCCATTCTCCTGCACTAGCTACATTTTTTTGGGTTTGTTTTTCCTCTGTAACTGTCTTTTCTGTCGATTTATTTGTACATGCTGCACTAATAAGAACAACAACAGCCAAAAGGAAAATAATCCAAATCTTTTTACCCCCCATTCTATTTCCTCCTTTTATTCGTCAACAAATTTTAATTTTTGCCAATCACGGACTGCTGCAGGACAGGCTTGGTGCCAGTCCGGATATTTAGTCATGCCATCCGGCACTTGGGCTGCCCACCAGCAATCCCCATAGCATCCATATAAATCCCGTTCCATCGGTTGACAGCCACCAGCGGCGCTAATACCTGAAGAATCAGCTTCCCACCCTGGGTCAAACACAGTTGTACAACCAAATGGAAGCTGCAAGCCATGAACATCCATTTGCTCATTTTCTTCAATACTTCTTACTACTTTTTGGCCTTTACGGTTAATTGGTCTAATATGGTCCATTTTTACTCCCCTTTCATGCTTGTATATTTCTTCATTATTCTAAGGTAGAAGATTAAAAATATTTGAAATATAAAGTAAAAATAAAGTAAATTCGCAATCTTTTATAAATTTTGATATATTATCTATATAAATTAATCTATAAATCTATAATTTATGCGGAGCTACCTTCTGGAAGGAGAGTGTGATATGGAGAAACGATCGATACTTGTAGTTGACGATGAGGAAGAAATTCGTGAATTAATAGAAATGTATCTAGTTAAGGAAGGGTTTCATTTCATTGAAGCAAGGAACGGGAAAGAAGCATTAACAAAAATTCGAGAATTTTCCCCAGACTTAATCCTATTAGATATTTCACTTCCTGATTCCAGTGGTTTTGACATCTGCCCAAAAATCAGAGATCTTACTGATGCACCTGTTTTATTTGTGAGCTGCAGAGATTCTGAATTGGACAAAGTTCTAGGTTTAACGGTTGGTGGAGATGATTATATAAGTAAACCCTTCAGTCCTAATGAACTTGTAGCACGTATAAAAGCCCATTTACGAAGAGTACAACAAATGCGAAGGTTTAATTCTATGGATCAAAAGGCAGAAATTTTGTCTTCTAAATCTATAACAATTAATACGAACCAATTTGATTGTTGTGTTTGCGGGGAAAGTGCAATTCTTTCAGCTAAAGAATTTAAGCTGTTAGAATTTTTTATGATGCATCCTTTTCAGGTTTTTAATCCTGAACATTTAATTGAGCGGATATGGGGATTCAATACAGATATTGACTCTAAAACAGTAAGCGTTCACATCGGAAATATTCGAAAAAAAATTGGAGATAATCCTAAAAATCCAAGGATTATTTTGACTATACGAGGAGCAGGTTACAAATTCAATGAAGAAGTTTTCAAACATTATCTATAAATATTTACAACCGATATTACCTAAGACATTTAGATCACATATCTTGCTCTCTTTTTTGTTTTTATCATTTATTCCTCTCCTTTTAATTGGTCTTTATACATATCACAGCGTTCAAAGAGTCGTAATAAATACAAGCTCCGATATTCAAGAGGAAATGATCAACGACATTATCCGGTTGCACCAATCCCATCTTAATACACAGGCGGACCTCATTCAATATAAAATTGACGAGGCAAAAAAGCAGGTTCTAATGGGGCGAAAAATGGCTGAGGATATCTTTCAATACCAATCAAGCTACCCATCTATTTCGGACCTGCACCCTATTAAGGAAAAAGAAGGATATTCTTGGACGAGCCCAGCTTTAGACCAATCGAACATTATCATTAGTGCCCGGACAGATGTAACCCCTAAATTATTAGATGATTTATCAAGAACTGCTTACCTTGAACCCTTTTTTAAAGAAACGGTCACATCAACACCGCATATGGCTGCCATGTATTTAATTTTATCCAACTCCGCTTCGAGAATTTATCCAGCATTGGACTTTTCTAAAGAAGTTAAAGAAGGATATTTAAAACCTGATATCGATTTTACGAAACAAACCTTTTATCAAATTGCAGTTGATAATATCCATAATCATTCTCCAACGGTTTCCATCAGCGATGTATATCAGGACATTACGCACCGGGAGCAAGTTTTTACACTATCAACTCCTATCATCGTAAACGGTGAGAAAATTGGTATCATTGGTGTCGATATAACGATTCCAAGTGTATTAAATCACATTCTCAATTTTAAATTTCGTGAAAAAGATGCTTATGCAGTCTTAATGAATGACAACTTAACCTTTATAGCCAATCAAGATGAGGTCATGGATGATTTAAATTACTTTACATTTGATTATCGAAAAAAATTATATAACAGTACTAAACCCTTTTCTTCAATAATAAATAATGAGGAAAAATATTTGCTGCTTTCCTCCATTAAGGATACTTCTTGGAAACTCATATACGTTATTCCAAAAAGAGAAATTATATCAGCCGTTAAGGAAATAACCAATGAACATATTGACGAAAACCGTAATCAATTTATTGGACAGTTTATCTCGATTGTCGCAGTTATTATTTTAATCATTATGATGTTATCGTTTAGATTATGGCGCTATGCAACAAATCCGTTGCAAAATTTATTATTAGGTATACATGCCCTTACAGCGGGGAAGTTAAATACAACCATTATGGTTGATAATCTAAAAGAATTTAAAGCAGTCAGCCAAGCATTCAACCAAATGTCAGCAGCATTAGACAATTTAATGAGTGATTATATCAAGTTGAATAATCAATTAGAGAATAAAGTAATAGAACGAACAAAACAGCTTGAGTCAGCCAATCGCACCCTTTCCGAAACCAATTTATTATTGCAGTCCATAGATGAGACACGTGTTGAACTTTTCTCAAATATTTCCCATGATTTAAAAACTCCGATAACCATTTGCATGGGTTACATTGAGGCTATTAACGACGGCTTGATACCAGAGGAAAAAATCGATGTCTATTTAAGCAAAATCTATCGTCATTTAAATTCAATCCAGCATTTGTCAAAAGGGCTTTATGAATTAAGTACAATAGAATCAAAAAGAAGCTCGTATAATTTTCAGAAAGTCAATCCAACAGAATATTTCAGGCACTTATTGAATCATTATGATGGAAAAGAAAATAACCTCTATGTGATGGTCGCAGATGGATTATCGACGATAATGGCTGACCCCGAATATTTAAAAAGGGCCATCTATAACTTAATAGATAACGCAGTTAAATATTCTAATAATATTGATTTACCTATAGAAATTAGAGTGTTCGAAGAGGATCATTCGTTATTATTTGAAATTAAAGATTATGGAGTTGGTATTACGGAAACAGAGCTTCCTTTTATATTCCAAAGGTTTTACCGTATAGATAAATCCCGGAACTCTACTATTCCCGGGAACGGTCTTGGACTTCCGATTGTAAAAGAGATTGTTAATGAACATAAGGGAACGATTACGGTCACTAGTACTCCCGGTAAAGGAAGTATTTTTACAATAAGGATTCCATTAGATCAAAAAAGCGTTGAAACTACATGAGTCTCAACGCTTTTGTCTATTTTTGCACCATTGATTCTGTTTCTGTTTTACCATCATCTAATTGCTGTACTTTAAAGAGGTTGTAGTAGCCCCCTTGTTTTTCCATTAATTCCTCATGGGTTCCAACTTCCGTAATCTCCCCATACTCTATTAAAACAATACGGTCCGCATGCGTAATCGTTGCAAGCCGATGAGCAACAATAAAAGTGGTTCGATCTTTAGCTAATTTATCTAAAGCCTCTTGAATTAAATGCTCACTTTCTAGGTCAAGAGCGGATGTAGCTTCATCGAGTATTAACAGCGGTGGATTTTTTAAAAATACTCTGGCAATCGCTACCCGTTGTTTTTGACCACCAGAAAGCTTGACCCCTCTTTCACCTACCTTTGTGTCATACCCATCCGGGAGTTCCATGATAAAATCATGTGCATTAGCCGCTTTTGCCGCCTGAATGACTTCCTCGTCAGTGGCATGCGGGTTCCCCATTAAAATATTCATTTTCACAGATTCACTAAATAAAATATTGTCCTGCAAAACCATTCCGATTTTATCCCTTAAAGTCCGGGCCTTGAAATCACGAATATCTGTGCCGTCCAATAAGATACTTCCTGATGTCGCATCATAGAAACGCGGGATTAAACTGACAAGGGAAGACTTTCCGCCTCCGCTCATTCCAACGAGGGCAATGGTCTCTCCCGGCTTAACATCAAGGGAGAGTTCTTTTAGAACGAGTGCATCATTGTCATTATATTTAAAGCTAACTTTGTCAAATGTAATCTTGCCTTCTACTTTCTTTAGCTCAACAGCATCTGGCTTATCAATAATATCGTATTCTTCATCGATAAATTCAAAGACACGATCCATCGATGCGATGGATTGGGTTAAGGTTGTTGATGAATTAATCAGGCGTCGTAATGGATTATATAGTTTATCCATGTAGTTGACAAATGCCACCATTGTACCAACCGAGATATCCTTTGTAATAACAGCATACCCTGCAAAAGCAATGACAATGAGCGGGGCAATATCAGTGATTGTATTAACAACCGCAAATGTTTTCGCATTCCAGCTTGTATGCTCTAACGCTTTATCTAGGAATTTTTGGTTTTTCTTATCGAATTCCTTTTGTTCATAATCTTCTAAGGCGAAGCTGCGGATCACTGGAACCCCTTGGACGCGCTCGTGTAAATGTCCCTGAACCTCCGCTAATGCCTGCGAGCGGACCCTGGTTAAATGACGCAGTCTTCCGTAAAAATATTTAACGGAAAATCCGTAAAATGGAAATAGAATAATAGCAATAATCGTTAACTTGACGTCCATCCAAAACATGATCCCAAGCGCAATAAAAATCGTCATCATGTCAATCCAAACATTCATTAAACCTGTGATAACAAACGACTTTGTTTGCTCTACATCGTTAATTACTCTTGATATGACCTCTCCGGCTTTTGTATTTGAATAATAGCGAAGACTAAGCTTCTGAATATGAGAAAACAACTGATCACGGATGTCATATAAAATTTTACTGGACACCCATTGTGCATAGTATTGGCGAAAATATTCAATCGGCGGGCGCAATACCAAAAATATCAGAAAAGCGATTCCCATCATGATAAACAGTTCATGAATTTTATCATCAGTGGCCATTGTTTCACTACCAATAATGTCATCAAGAACGTATTTTAAAATTAATGGCATAAGTAGAGGTATACCGAACTTTAATAATCCAATAATGATTGTAATCACAATTTTCGATTTATATGGATAAACAAATTTCATATACCTTTTTATACTATCCAGATGAAAAACCTCCAATCCCTGAAAACGCAAAGGGGCTGTGTCCCAGCCCCTTTCATCATACCATATGTACTTTTAAGAACGGTACGTTAAATATCTCTCATACCAATTATCTATAAAATCAGGTGCAAACGGTCCTTTCCGCTCTCGAATCCACCTGATTAAATCATTCATGTTTTTCTTAAGAATATAATCAATTTCCATTGGGTAATTCATTTGCTTACTATGCAATTCATACTCATCTTCATCTAAAATATTAAAGGTCATATCAGGAAATACTTTAATATCCAAGTCATAATCTATATATTTTAGAATTTGATCATCCCAAGCAAAAGGTGAGCTAAGATTACAATAATAATACACACCATCTTCACGAAGCATACCGATAATATTAAACCAGTGGTCGGCGTGAAAATAGCAGATAGCAGGTTCTCTTGTTATCCATGTCCTTCCATCTGATTCAGTTACAAGTGTCCGATCATTGGCACCAATTGCTACAGTTCGGTTCCCTTTTAACAAAGTAGTTTCTTCCCAAACACGGTGTATAGTCCCACTATGCTTATAGCTTTGTATTTGTATTTTACTTCCTGCCTTGGGGACAAACATACTATCTTTCCTTTCTCTACGAATAAGCAAACTTACCCACTTTTATACTATATTATAACGGTTTACCTCCTAATTTAAAACTATTCTTATTTAAAAATTTCCAAAAGAGGTATAATTTTTTACCTGTCGTGATAAAACTGTACCGGTAAAAGAAGCTAAAATTTGTTGAAATAACATTCCAATTATTACCGGCACAGCAACTGCTGCCGGGAAATAGGTGATCGCGATAACAGCTCCAGCACTAATATTTCTCATCCCGCCATTATAGATAAGGGCGATTTGGATATCGGTTTCTTCTTTAAATAGCTTTGCAATTAACCCACTGACAATATATCCTGAACACGCAACTATAAATACAATAGCTGTAATGAATAATAGCTTTGCATTTATTTCTTTAAAATAAGGAGCGATGACAGCACCATTCAGTCCGACAACCAACCCTAAACAAATTTTCGAAAACGGTTCAAGCTTCGGTTTTAGAACCTTATTAATTTTTCCTTTTGTTGCTTCATTCAATAGCATTCCAGCAATGGAAGGGAGAACAATCATCCAAATTAATCCTTGCATGATTTCCATGCCATTCATATGAACTGTTGTTCCAAAAAATAAATGCAGGATTGTTGGTACAACTATAGGTGATAGTAAAGAATCAATTAGAATAATAGCAAGTGTTAAGATCACATTGCCTTTGTAAATGGTTACCCATACTAAACTGGACACTCCCGTTGGGATTAAAAAGGCTAGTACCAGCCCAATGATCGTGTTAGGATCATGTCGAAAGGCTACATTCCCAACACCAAAGGCAAGTAATGGCATAATAAGATGTAAAATAGTTAAGCAAATAAAAAGTGGACGAGGATATTTGATGACGGTTTTAATATCCGCAAATTTTGAATTTAAGCTCCCCGAAAACGTCATAAAAGCAAACAACCATGGTACTAAAAATGCATAAGGTTTAAAAGTTTCAGTAAAAAGTATACCGATTATAACACTAGTGGGTGTCATAATCGGCATGAATTTCAATAATGCTTTATTTAACATTTCTAGCATATAAATAAATCCTTTCGAATTGAAAATAACTGAAAAATAATGTTTTATATTTTTATTATACTACTATTTTTTCACGAGAGCATTAGACGATTATTTCAGAAAAGAAAAAGCATTCCCTTCATCGTTTATGAGGGAATGCTTTTTGTTGTTAATTACTCAGTTACGTCAGTTACACTTTGGTTTTTGTTTCGTTGTGATTGAGCATTTTGCTCTCTCACTTGTTGTACATCAGTTTCGCTGCCGAATTCTGTTCCGAATTGACCAGCATTTGCACCAGCACCTGCTGATTGTGCGTTTTGTTGTTTTACATTTTGAATATTAGTTCCGGAAAAACTATTTCTTTTTGCCATCGTAGGCACCTCCAAAGTAATTTTACAAGCCTCTGTTTGACTTGTACGAGTATATTTTGTTCTGTTGTCTATTTTATATACGAAAAATTTTTATACATTTTATTTTGAATAAAATGCACTGATCAATTAAAAAATAAATTAGGAAAGAATCTAAAAGGAGGCCAAACATTTATGTACGCTGGTCGTGATATGACAGAATTATCAATGATGTCCATGCAGCAATGGGATGATAGCGAGCTAGCCTATTTCCACAAATCGCTGCAGCAAATGGCACCTTATTTAAATATTGAAGGAGTGACAATAAGAAACGATATCATAAGAGAAATAGAAACACGTGGAGGTCTAGATGGCTAATGCAAATTGACAGCAAAAGGCGGCGAGGTTATCAGCCTCTTTCCGCCTTTTGCTTTAATTTATTTCTATCTATTCGATATAAACCCAGGCATCACCGAACCAGGTGTAAATATGGTGCCAGTTGCCTATTTGTTCAAATGATTTTACTGTTTGTGGATTTAATGCTCCAACCGTAACAGCCGTCACATTTGGTGAAGCGTATAAGGAGGTTACTGTCGTTAATGCCACTTTCATTTCTTTCTTTACAAGTTGACCTTCAACAGTGTTTCCTTTTGAAATCCAAGCATCCCCAAACCAGGTATAAATATGGTACCAGCCGTTATCCGTTTCTTCAAAAGCTGTAACAGTTTGGGCTGCAATTTTTGCCTTTACATAGCCCTTATATTGAATAGGTTTTTCATACAAACTCTTTTCAGCTAATATGGTTACTTTTTTATCCACTTTTTCAATCTTAGGTAATTTAACATTTAAGCCATGATCTAAAGCAATCGATTGAAAATCTTTGTTTTCGTGTGTGATTAACACTGTTGTTCCGTTAGGAATCTGATCATATAGCCAGCGGACATCTTCATTATGCATACGAATGCAGCCGGCGCTAACATACTTGCCTATTGACCTTTCGTTGTTATTGCCATGGATCCCATACGTATGTCCCCATGTTCCAGGTACATCCAAGCCCATCCAGCGGTCCCCCAGTGGATTTTTCGGTGAACCACCAGGAATCTTTTCTTTATAATAAGGGCGGTTTTTCACCTTATTAATAATTTTGAATGTACCTTCCGGCGTTAGCTTCCTGCTTTTCCCTGTCCCAACATCGAAGACTCTAACTAATTCCCCATCTTTAAAATAGGCCAGTTCATTAACTGCCTTGTTAATAATAAGGTAGGAGCTTGTCTCCACTTCTGCTGCCTGAATTGTTTTCAATGGCATGAACATTACAGTAATTAAACTGAAAATAATGAATGAATACAGACCCTTTTTTACCACTACCCATTCCCCTCTCTATCAAATACGCCTTTGCGTAATACTCTATGGGCATTCTATGTGGATAAAACTCTATTCATTACTATAATCTTATTATACAGGAGATCTTTACCATTGGATTTCAGAAATAATTTTTTTGTATGACACAGGGAATGGGAGCTTGGACAATTCCTCCCTTGACACAAACTGGCTGTTGTCGGCTTTTGGTAACGCCCCATCTGTATAAGCAGGGTAAACATCTATTTTCCAGACCAAATGAGAAAACTCATGCTTTAAATTCATAAAATGGTCGCCAACCGTCACATCCAAATTGTATTTTTCTTTCATAAATCTTTGTATCTGTTCACTCTCTCCGTGCATACTATTTAATTGAAGTTCATGGTTTGGAAGTTCCCATAAATTTGCCAAGAGCCCTTCATTCGGTCTTTTCTGAACTAATATTTCTCCCGTTTTATTTTTTAAAATTAAGGCGGTGATGAAAACCTCTTTCACCTTTTTTTTCGTCGTTTTATATGGCAGTTCATGTTGAATGCCTTCACTAAATGCCCGGCAATGATTTTGAACCGGACATAATAAACAGGAAGGGGATTTGGGTGTACAAACTAACGCCCCTAATTCCATCAAGCTTTGATTAAATTCGGAAGGCTGGTCAACCGAAATAATTTCCCTCACGATATTTTCAAATAACTTTCTTGTACTGACTTTTGCAATATCATCTTTAATCAAAAGAATTCGTGATAAGACCCGCATTACATTTCCGTCTACAGCCGGCTCAGGAATATTATAGGCAATGCTTAAGATTGCACCCTGAGTATAAGGTCCGACACCTTTTAACTTCGATAATTCTTCCACATTATCGGGTACCTTGCCGCCATATTCAGCGACAACTTCTTTTACGGCACTTTGAAGATTACGTGCTCTTGAGTAATAGCCCAAGCCTTCCCATGCTTTTAATACATGTTCCTCTTCGGCCTTTGCTAAGCTTTCAGGTGATGGAAATTTTTCAATAAAATTAGTAAAGTACGGTATCACGGTCTCCACCCTTGTTTGTTGCAGCATGATTTCTGACACCCAAATTTTATAAGGATCTTTATCCTGCCGCCAAGGCAATATCCGTTGTTCATTTAAAAACCATTGTATAAGATCGAATTGAAATTTTAACTTATCAAAATTGTTTAATATTTTTTCTAATTTGGCTTCCACAGAAGTACCTCCCCGGTGTTAAAATAAAAGTATAGGATACAAAAATTTGTAAATTGTTTTACAAATTAAAACCCACCTTTTGAAGTATAATACAGGTGAACTAATGATTATTATAGTAAAAAACATAGGAGGCTCCGCTAATGGATACAGGCACCCACGTTGTTATGGGTATTGCTCTAGGAGGACTAGCAACCCTCGATCCTGTTGTTGCAAACCATGATATTACTGCCCAGGCAGTATTGTTCGGAACACTTATTGGTTCTCAAGCACCTGACTTAGATACAATCATGAAGCTTAAGAATAATGCAAAGTACATTAGAAATCATCGAGGTATCACTCATTCTATTCCCGCTGTATTGTTATGGCCATTGTTAATAACAGGTATCATCTATGCTTTTTCACCAAGCTCTGATTTATTTCATTTATGGGTTTGGACATTTATTGCCGTCATCTTGCATGTTTTTGTTGATATTTTTAATGCATATGGAACCCAGGCCTTAAGGCCATTCTCCAAAAAATGGGTAGCCTTAGGTATTATTAACACGTTCGACCCATTTATCTTTTTTGCCCATATTGTTGGTATTGCCATTTGGCGTTACGGAACACACCCGGGTTATACTTTCTTAGGTGTCTATATCGTCTTAGCCGGCTACTACCTAGTTCGTTACAATACGAAAAGGCTGATTGTTCATAAAGTTAAAAAGCATATTCCTGATGCTACGCAAATTATTGTTTCACCAACCTACCGATTCAACCAGTGGCATTTAGCTATTTCAAGTGAAACTAGATTTTACGTTGCTCGTGCTGTTAATAATGAAATTAACTTTTTAGATGAATATGAAAAAATTCCTGTTCCCGATACGTCAGTAATGAAAGCAGCGATGAAGGACGAAAATCTTTCGGCATTTTTATCGTTTTCTCCAGTTTATCGCTGGGAAATTGATGAATATAATGACCATTATGAAGTCAGATTTATTGATTTAAGGTACCGCTCTAAAGGATACTATCCATTCGTTGCCGTTGTCCAGCTAGATCAAGAATTAAATATTGTGAGCTCCTATACTGGTTGGATTTTTAGTGAAGAAAAATTGATGAAAAAATTAGTAATTGCTCCAGAGAATTAAGGTTGATGAAAATATCCATACTATGTAATGGATGTTCAAAAGGACATTCACACACATGTAAGGAGGGGTTCCGAATGGTCCGGAATAAAGAAAACAATTTTCCTTCCCATATGAACATTAAAGGTGAGCCGCGTGCTAAAGCAAAATATTCTTCACTAAGAGCAAATGGGCAAATCAATACTCATCCACAAGAACGTATGCGTAAGTCGAACGAAAACCGTCCAGAAGAGTAAAGGAGGATGATTTTTCATGGCTCAACATAAAAAGTTCTATAACAACCGATATCAGAATCCTTTTATAAAAGGACATGCAAATCCAAAGCATGCCTGGAGTCAAGTTAACGGCGAGACAATGGAGCCATTAAATACGATAATATTACGTCGAGAAACAAGAAAACAGTCCTAACCACACAAGAAAAGCGGAAGCGCCTTGCTCATCGCCGTACAAACTGGAGGGGACAACGACAGCGATAAAGGAAGCTTGAATTACGTTAGCAATTCTTAGTTGACTTATCGTAGGGAGGAGACCTGAAGTTTGCTAGGCGATAGGCGCTG
>NZ_AJLR01000115.1 GCF_000307855.1 Schinkia azotoformans LMG 9581
GAATTGCCCGTTTTTATGTTATTGCATGGTCAATCCTTTTATTAACAGTTATTATTCAGGCGTTAAGCTTTTTGTATATCATTCCGTTCCATCCCATGATTTTTGAACTCATTCCGAAAAATCATATTTTTGGGCGTTGGGGCGGCGAGGAATTTTTATTAATTTGTCCAGAAACTTCAAAAATAGAGGCGTTACCATTGGCAGAGTACATTTGCTCGAGTGTCGAATCACATGATTTCCCAGTTGTTCATCGAAATACCTGCTCTTTTGGTGTGGCAACTTACCATCATGGGGAATCCATGGGGCATTGCTTTCACGCGCTGACAAAGGATTATACCATGCAAAAGACACGGGGAGAAATAAAGCACAGCTTTATCAAGAAACCGATATGCAACATGAATAAATTTTTTGCTTGAAGATTTTAAACAAAATTGGAGAAGTGCTGGGATTCTTTGTTTAAGCGGAGTTTCCATCATGCTTTGGGGTCCCGAGACATTAAATGATTGATGAATGCCTATTTGGAAAGGGCATTTAACTTAGAATCTTCTAGTTCAAGAATAGTTTTCAAACCGTCTCTCATTAATGTTTGATCATCTGCAATCAATATTGTTATTGGATTCATTCTCTCCACTGTCCTAGTTTTTTCCTTAATCAATCACTTTCTTTATAAAATACAAGTTGTTTGTACTAAGATCTATTTCTTTGCCATGTAGACTTCTCCATTTTTTATCATATATAAGTTTCACTACAGGCTTGCCAATTGGTTTACCCTTGATTTCTGTAACAATCCCAACATCTCCATTATTTAACAAAACCAGACTTCCCTCAGCGTAAATATTTATAACTTCTAAAAATTCCGAAATAATTTTATAGTCAAATAGAATATCTCCAGAACCAAGTAATAACTCAATTATCTCGCTCGTTGGATATGCAGGTCGATGAGGTCGAGCGTAACTTAATGCAGTATAAACATCTACAACAGCAATGATTCTTGAGAAAAGATGTAAATCATTATTTTTTAAACCATTAGGATAACCCGATCCATCAAATCGTTCATGGTGTTGATAAGCGGGCAAACTAATCTCTTTTGGAAATTTTTCTTGTAATATTTGAAAACCAATAATCACATGTTCATTCAATTTCTTTTTTTCGTTTTTAGGTAAAACATAATCGCTATTTAAAAGATTTTGATCAACAAGACAATTTCCGATATCGTATAATAAGGCAGCTCTTGCAAGTAAAACTAGTTCACTATTACTCAAATTCAAATTAATACCAATTGCAGTTGCAAGTAATGATGTTTTTATATATCTATTAAAATGTTCCCTGCCGTTTTCACTGATCACACGAAATTTTAATAGTAATTCTAATATTTCGGTCCGATCAATTGCTTGAAAAAAAATACTTTCTACTTTTTTTGTATGCTGGATAAAATTAGTTTCAAGCATCATTTTTCCGACCTTTATTGCATCATTTTTAATCATATCCAATAGTCCAGTACTATCTAAATGGTTTAACTGGTTTATAATATTAGTATATCGTTGCGGGTTTGCCCCGATTATCTCCATTTTATGATTGTTATTTTTAGCCTCTCCATTGTGTTCATATTTAACAACAACTTCACTGATACTGTACTTATTAAATAAGATCTGAATTGTTTTATCAGTTAACATTACACCTTTTTTAAGCAAAATGCTCCCATTATGATTTATCACATCCATCGACAAAATCATTCCCGGTTTAACTTTTGAAATCGGTATTCTTTGATTCATAATACACTCCTCCCTCTATAAATATTAATTTTGTGCCGATTTCAATATACAATTTTCTATTAGTTCATTTTTACTAGTAACTTTCCAAAATCTTCTCCACCAATTGGTTCACTAAAATAAAAGCCTTGTATAATATTACAACCCACCTTTTTTACAAACTCCATTTGTTCTTTTGTTTCAATCCCTTCAACAACAATAGGTAAATCTAATTGTTTAGCGAGAGAAACAATTGATAAAAAAACGATTTTGTCTTTTTTGCTATTATTTATTTTATTTATGAAGGACTTATCAATTTTCAATACATCGACATTAAGCTGTGCCAAATAACTTAAAGAATTATAACCCGTTCCAAAGTCATCTAATGCGATGTGAATCCCTAATGTCCTTATATCATCGATAATTGAAATAAAATTCGCGATATTATGAATAGTCATTGTTTCTGTTAGCTCAAATACCAAAAATGCTGGATCAACTTTGTTTTTTGTAAGAGTCTGAATAATCGTTTCGATCAAATTTTCTTGATGTAGTTGAGCAAAAGAAAAATTAATGGATAGTTTCACTTCATATCCGTTTGAATGCCAATATTGCAACTGTCTACAAGCTTTGTCGAAAATCCACTTCCCCAACGGAATAATAAGTCCAGATTTTTCAAATAATGGTATAAATTGTCCAGGTGATATTTTTCCAATAGTTGGATGATGCCAACGAACTAATGCTTCCGCAGCAATTATCTTGTTAGTGTTTAGACAGTATTGAGGCTGGTACACTAAATCAATTTTCCCCTCTATTAATGCACTTTGTAACTCTTTTTCAAAGTATCGTCTATTAAGAAAATCAATAGTGGATTCCAACTGATGTTGATTGAATTTTTTTATTGATAACCTTTGGTCTTCTCCTGTATTGTTGCTATTTTTAATGTCCATCTTATCCCCCTCTAACACATTAATTTTTAAGGACTATAGATACATTTAATTGTAAATAACATCAATAAGCATTTTTGTTCTTTTCAAAAGTTAAAGTAGCTTTTGCAAGTAAAATGAGTTCTTCAGTATTCATATTCAAGTTAATGCCAATTCCTATTGCATATATAGACGTTTTTATATATCTATAAAAATGGATACGCCCATTATCGTTTGTAATTAGTAATTTTAAAAGAAACTCCAAAATTTGCTTCTGTTCAATTGCTTTTAGAAAAATTTGTTTTACTTTTTTAGGATATGGCACTAAATTTGTTTCAATAGTCATTATTGCCGCCCTTTCTACTTCTTTTTTAATGGTTATCATATCTTTACTGTAATCAATCCTGCCTTCCCTAGTTGGTAATACTTTCATCATTTACTTTCCTCCAGCTTTTTTATTATTGCTCCCAGAAAAATGGGGTTTATACAGTTTAATTGTAATTTCGAAAAGTCATATTTTTCATGACCAATAGTCATAAAGAAAGTAACAAAATGGTATGGGGATTATATTTTTCCTATGGATGTTAACATTTAAAGTAATGACAATGTGAAGTAATTAGTATCTTTTTACTAGACCTCAACAAGCGAATTCATCAGTTACCTGTTGTAATGTAATTTGAGAAAAACATGTCGCAATATTTTTGATAAAATTGATAATACTTTATAATGATTACAGACAAGAAGAGATTTCTGAACAAAAATCACTAAAGTCGGTAATTTATTTGGTGAAACAATTGCTAGTGGGTTTTTCAAATAAGTGGTTTAAAACTTGATAATGGGATCCATTCGGACCTTGTCCAGGGTATAACTCAATTTAAAAAAAGATAATAATCGTTACCAGCAGAGAATTCGGAGGATTTTTTGGTATATTATAATGAGATAACCGAAAAATGTTAACGGGTTGTGGTCTGTCTTTTTTACGGTAAAGTTTCCTTTCTTCAATCGCGTCATTGGCAAATGATCTCACCCGAAGACTAAAACTACGAAATGTTAAAAAAAGTTTGTGTAAGTAGATGATAGATTTAATGAGCAAGGAATTGTTGATCCGTTTTGTTATTCAATAACTCCGTCATAAATACAAAGATGCATTGCTCAAGTAAGGCTCCTAATCTTGTTTGTAACGTTCAATTTCTTTCAAGGTTAGTTTACTTTCAAGTTGGTACAATTTTTTAAAGCATTTTAAATACCGACATCTGTTGCCGGAAAAAGGTTAGGCATATAAGAGTTCTTAGTGAAAATAAATATTCTAAGAAGCAGGTTGCTTACAATTGAATATTATAGTCTTTTAGGACGAATGTCAATGATTTTTTTCTTAAAATACGAAAGATGTCTTAAAGTGCGAAAGGAGATGTAATATGTCGGACATCTTGATAAAAGAATTAGGAGAACGCATTCGCAGTGTTAGAAAAGAAAGAAATATGACGCTACACGATTTACAGGAAGCTACAGGTATGTCAAATAGTGCATTAAGTAAAGTTGAAAGAGGGGCTGTAGTCGTTGGGGCCGACAATTTATACGCTATTAGCAAAACATTAGGAGTCAGTATTGATTGGCTTATCACAGGAAATGCCCCTGCGATTAATAAAATAAACGAATTGTCTTATAAGACAAAAAAACTTGATGATGAATTTCTCATCAATGAAGTTATTTCTATTTTCAATGAGTTAAGCCGTAAAGAAAGAGAAGACTTGTTTTTTGTTATTAAAGGCGCAGAACTAATGATAAAAAGACAATCAACTAGAAATAAAAATGAAGCTGAAAATAATACTTCAAAAATAACAATTGAGAAGTCCGATTACAACTATAGTAATGAAAGTAAAATGATTAAATTACCAGTGTTAGGCGTAGCAGCAGCTGGAGCACCAATGGAGGCGATTCCTTACATAGAAGGTTATCTTGAAGTTCAAGAAAAATATAAAGATTGTTTTATCGTACGGATCAAAGGAGATTCGATGATCAATGCAGGAATAGAAAACGGTGGTTATGCTCTCGTCAGACAGCAGCAAGTAGTAGAGAGCGGGGAAGTTGCATTAGTCATGGTGGACAACAATGTGACAATTAAACGCTTTAAAAGAGAAGGTGAGAAAGTCGTCCTTATCCCAGAAAACAACAACATGTCTCCAATGGTTTATACAAAAAGTTTAGACGTAAAGATCCTGGGCAAAGTTGTCAAGTGGTACTCCGCCCAGGAAGCAGCAAACATTTTTAAAGAAGAAATATAAATTGTATATTTATATATAGTTTTGTATAAACTGATACATTAAACCAAATTTCACGTTGTTTATAAATCTTTACTTAAATTAGTAACTTTTTTTGTTGAAATTTCTGGCAAAAGCATAGTGTTACACCATCGTTTAAACCCTTGAAAACTCAATGTTTACAAGGGTTATAGTGGTGTCTTCTGTCAAACTTAAGTTAAAAACATTATATAGTTAAATAGAATTTCAATAAACATGTATTATTTTTTTTTCTGAAAAGAAATTGGCAATGGCAAAAGAAGCTGCTCCAATGGCAGTAGAATAGTTGCCTAAAAGGGAAAAACGGATTTCTGTACTTGACTTATGGGTTAAAGGTGTTAATGATATTTACCATTCCAATGCTGATATACACTTGGTTGTTGACGTTTTTTCCAGCCCATATAGTTGTTCTCCATGTGCCCCGGCATTTGCTTCATTTTCAATTTTCGTTGGAATATGAAATTGCTCCTCGATAATTTTTTGTAAATCGATGTTTTTCCAGTTTAAATTGGGTGCAAACAAAATGTTATCATCTGGACCCGCTTGTCCGGGAACTCCTATTCCGCACAAATGTATTATCAGATTCTTGTTCCATTCCTAATGAGCTCATTAGGCTTCAACGTTTTTGCTACCAGAAGAACGGGACACGGGGTCGGGAACTGTGTCCCATTATAAAAAAGTTATTGAAAACAGTTATCAAAAGTGTATAATATTTACATACAGATGAGAATGAATATCAATATCAGTTTGAAAATACATAAGGGGAGTGTTTTATTTTATGAAAAAAATATCAGTAACATTTGTCATTCTTTTATCTAGTACTCTACTATTCGGTTGTGCTCAATCGGATGAAACGGTAAAGCCATCGTCTCAAGAGGGTGTTAAACAGGAAACAACAGCGGTGACTTCGAATCCGCTTGAGGAAGTGACTAAGCAATATCGTGAATATGCAATTGGAGAAATTGATGCTTTTGTTACAGCGACTGAAGAATTCACAACGGCAATCAAAAACGGCGATTTAGAAAAGGCAAAAGAACTTTATGCACCAAGTCGTGTTCATTATGAGCGGGCTGAGCCAATTGCAGAGGTCTTCGGGGATTTGGATCCAAAGATTGATGCTCGTGAAGGTGATGTTCCTGAAAATGAATGGGGCGGATACCACAGATTAGAAAAAGGATTATGGATTGATAACACGACAAAAGGCTATGAAGACTATGCGGATCAGCTAATGAAGGATGTTCATTTGCTCCGTGCAAAGGTTGAAACCGTTGAGGTAACACCTGATTTATTAATTACTGGTGCTGTAGATCTGCTTAATGAAGTTTCAACATCAAAAGTAACCGGTGAAGAGGATCGTTATTCTCATACAGATTTATATGACTTCATGGCAAACGTGGAAGGTGCCGAAAAAATTTACCTATTATTAAAACCAGCATTAGATGTCAAAGATGCTGACCTTTCAAAACTAATTAGTGATAAGTTTTCAATACTTTATCGATTATTAGCAGAGCATAAACAAGGTGATAGTTTTGTATCTTATACGGAATTAACAAAAGATGAAGTAAAAGCATTAAGTCAAGCCCTTGATGCACTTGCTGAACCGCTATCACAAATCGGTATCGTTGTGGAGGGAGTTTAAGTGGCAGATTATCAATCTGACAAACAAACGAAGCGAGAGGGTAATGCTATATCACGTCGTAATTTATTAAAATTAGCCGGTGTTGGTGGACTTGGTGTAATCATTGGAGCAACAGGAGCAGGAAGCGTTTTGAACTTGGTAGAAGGCGAAGCAAAAAAAATGGATGCTTCGCCTTCTTTAGGAAATGATATCGTTCCATTTTACGGAAAGCATCAAGCTGGTATTGCAACGGAGGCTCAGAATCATGTGTACTTTGCATCACTAGAAGTGACAGCTTCTTCATTAGATGATTTGAAATCATTATTTCAAGAATGGACAGTCGCAGCTTCCCTGATGACGCAAGGACAGCCCGTTGGAGAGGCTTTAACAAATGGCTATGTACCGCCAAAGGATACAGGCGAAGCGGAGGGTCTTTCAGCGGCTAATTTGACAATTACTTTTGGAGTTGGTCCGAGTCTTTTCGTAAAAGATGGAAAGGATCGGTTTGGTCTTAAATCAAAGCAACCTAAAGAATTAGTTGACCTTCCTCCTTTTCCGCTTGATGCTCTAAAAGAAGAATGGACAGGTGGCGATATTTGTATTCAAGCTTGTGCGGATGACCCACAGGTGGCCTTTCATGCAGCAAGGAACTTACTCCGAATTGCTCGTGGAAAAGCCATTCTTCACTGGGCACAGGCAGGTTTTCAACGGACCAAGCAGGCAGATGCCAATAAAGAAACACCTCGAAATCTTTTTGGATTCAAAGACGGGACGGCTAACATCAATGTAGTAGATGATAAAGAGATGAATAAACATGTCTGGGTACAGGGTGAAGATGGACCGGCTTGGTTAACAAATGGTACGTATTTGATAGTCCGTAAGATTCAAATGTATATAGAAGTATGGGATCGTACCACGCTTCGTGAACAGGAAAATACATTTGGTAGACACCGTGCTTCGGGTGCACCGTTAGGTCAGGAAAAAGAACACGAAAAAATGGATTTGGCCCGAAAAAATGAGCAGGGCGATTATGTAATTCCCGAAGATTCGCATGCCCGTATTGCCTTTGGTGATGGTAAACAAAAGATTTTACGTCGCCCTTATTCCTATGCGGATGGAATGGATCCTAAAACAGGTAGCCTTGATGCAGGACTATTATTTTTAAGCTTCCAACAAAGCCCGTCAACCTCATTCATACCCATGCAGGAACGATTGTCCCGTATCGATAAGCTTAATGAATATACAGTACACCGTGGAAGCGCCATTTTTGCTATTTTTCCAGGAATTAAAAAAGGAGAATACATCGGACAGACATTATTTGGATAACAATGAAACTTTGCAGCTAGCAAAGTTTTTTTCTACATTTTACAAGGAGTGGAATAATAATGGAAAGTTTAACTCGAAACAAACTGGCAACCATTTTTCTTGCCTTTGTATTTTTATTGAATGGATTGTTTTTTCAAGCCTCGAATAGTTATGCGGCTCAAAATCATGATGAATTGTTTGTTTATATCGGTGATTCTATTATGAAAGCAAAAAAAGAAGATTGGGACTCCATCTATCAAAATATGAAACAATTCGAGGAAGCCTTTCAAACGGTGAAAAACAAAGAGAGTAAAGTAGCTTCCCAGGTTGAGAATCAGCTAAAGGCAGTCTATTCTGCATTGGAAACAAAGAATAAAGAACAAATAAGCGAGGCGCTTTCCACACTTTCCACTTCTTTAGTCAATTATGATGCTGAACAAAATCCGGTTGATATAGAAAAAGAAAGACAAAAGCTGAAGGTATTACTTCCAATCATGGAGGATTTCAAATCGGCAGTTGAAGTAGAGGATTATGGAACTGCCAATCGTCATTATCAAAACTTACAGGTACAATGGACAGCTGTTGAAAAAATAGTTCGCGCCGAAAGTGTTGCAACCTATGGCGAAATTGAAACAAAAATGGCTTTCCTACGAATTGCTATCACACAACAGCCACAGGACCAAGAAAAGGCACTTAATAGCTTGGCTGAACTTACTACAGCAATTAATAACTTTTTGACTGGAAAAGAAACAAAAAAAGCTTCAAATGAAAGCTATACTCTAAGAGACGTGGTGGACTTCATTAGTGTCTCTATTGAAGCAATCCAATCGAATGACATTAAAAAGGCCACGACAGAATTGAACCAATCCTTAATAATATGGCCAATGGTTGAAGGGGAAGTATCAACCAGGGACAGCAAACTATATAGTGATATGGAAACGAAGATTCCAATTGTTATTAGTTTGCTAAGCTCGACAAATAAAGACACTGACAGGGCAACTGAAGTATTATTGGATTTAAAAACACGGCTTGAACCGCTCTTAACTTCGATGAGTTATTCTTACTGGGATGCGGCGCTTATACTGCTTCGTGAAGGGTTAGAGGCTCTATTAATAGTGGCAACCCTGCTTGCGTTTTTGAGAAAAACGAATCATGCTGATAAGCAAAAATGGATTTGGGGCGGTGTCGCTGCCGGTGTAGGTGCGAGTGCGTTGTTTGCTATCCTCATTACCTTCCTATTCTCTAAACTCACAGCTGCATCAAGTCGCGAATATATCGAAGGTATTGTTGGTATTATTGCAGTTATTATGATGATTACAGTTGGAATGTGGCTACATAATAATACAAATATTAAAAAATGGAATAACTATATTCAAAAATATATGGGTAAAGCAATTGCTACAGGAAGTCTTGTTACCTTTAGTGCCATCAGCTTTTTAGCAATTTTTAGAGAAGGTGCAGAAACCATTATTTTTTATGCAGGGATGGCTCCTAATATGGAACTCAGTCAATTATCACTTGGTATTGCCATTGCTTTTGTTATTTTACTTGTGATCGGGTTCTTAATTATTCGTTATAGTGTAAATATTCCTATTCGTCCCTTTTTCATAGTAGCAACTGTATTGATTTACTTTTTAGCATTTAAAATTCTTGGAATGAGTATCCATTCTCTACAAGTAGCGGGAGTTATTCCAACACACAGCTTGCACGACTTCCCACATATCGATTGGATCGGTCTTTTTCCATCCCTTGAAACATTTATTCCGCAGCTGGCATTATTTGTGATTATTTGTGGAACTAGTTTATGGATAAAGCGAAATGAAGCAAGATTATAGGCAGTGAGATGCGGGTCGGGCGGGTGGACCCCGGGGTCGGGAACTATGTCCCGTTAAAGTTACTGGCAATCCATAGAACTCCATGTTATTGTTACACTTAGATAAAAAATTAAAAAGTAAGTAGGCGAACAACATGATTGAGATAAAAAAATCACCACTAAGTGATGGAGAATTTAATAGAGGGGTATTTGCTACATGTGATATCAAAAAAGGGGAGCTAATACATGAAGCCCCTGTCATTTCTTATCCAAACGACCAGCATCAATACATTGAGAAAACCTTACTTGCTGATTATGCTTTTGAGTATGGGATCAATCATTCTGCAATCCTTCTAGGTTATGGAATGCTGTTTAATCATTCATATGAACCGAATGCCACTTATGAAATTAATTTTAAAAATCACACATTTGACTTCTATGCTTATACAGATATAAAAGCCGGAGATGAGATTCTAATTAATTATAATGGTGATGTTGATGACAAAGAACGTTTGTGGTTTGATCAGGAGGAGGAAGAGAATGAATAAACGATGGACGATCGGTCAAATTAAAGAATTTGTTGAAAAGAATTCGGATAGTAAGTTACTAACAACGGAATACCACGGTTTTTCACAAAAGTTACTATTTCAATGTGCATGTGGTAATAATTTTGAAAAAACATTTACGAAATTTAAAAATAATCACCAACGTAAATGTGATGTCTGCCAACCTCCTAAAGCTTCACGCTAAAATAATATGGGACACGGGGTCGGGAACTGTGTCCCACCCCACCACATTATCTGGCATATCTTTTGCTTTATTCATTAATTATGACCCTTCTACCACCAAGCCATCCAGCAATAAGAAGAATAATAGAAACAAAAACTAGCATATACAAAGGCGCAGTCCAACTTCCCGTAAGGTCATGTATTCCACCAAATAAAACAGGTCCCAGCGCAGCAAGTGAATAACCGAATGATTGGGCCATCCCGGATAGTTCCGAAGCGTCATACCCATCTTTTGTTCTTAATGTAAAAAACATCAACGATAAACTGAACCCACTACCGCAACCTACTCCAAGCAAAATCGCTGAAATAATAATCAAGCTTTGGTTCCCATTAAGTAAACCAATTACGCCTAATAGAAAAATAACACCTGTAATGGCACCTAATAATTTTTGATTATTCATTTTATCAGCAATAATAGGCATGATAAACGTTAGAGGAATCGCAGAAAATAACATAAGAGAGAGCATCCACCCTGCTTCATTCAAGGAATATCCATTAAATAATATAATATCTGGCAACCAAGTCAACATCGTATAATACATAAGAGATTGAAATCCCATGAAAATGGTCACTTGCCAAGCAGTAAAAGAAGTCCACATATTTGTTTTCTTTCTATTGTTGCTTTGGTTAAATTTGGATGGATTTTTGGAAGCTTTGGGTTTTGGAAACCAAAAAAAGAGTGCAATAATAACTAAAATTGCCCAAGCGCCTAAGGCTCCTTGCCATCCTAAATTACCTATATTTGAAAGTGGTACACTTAATCCTGATGCTAATGCACCGAATATGTTCATAAAAACAGAATAAAGCCCCGTAATTAGACCGATTTTAAAAGGAAACCCTGTCTTTACAAAACTTGGTAATAACACATTCCCAAAAGATATGGCAATTCCGATTAAGGCGGTGCCGATAAACAAGGTACCGACACCGGTAACTGAACGCATCATTATTCCGATCAACAGTACGATCATGGATAGGAAAATTGTTTTTTCCATACCTATCCGATGTGCAACCTTTGGTGAAAAAGGAGAAACTAATGCAAAAGCGAGTAATGGTAACGTTGTAATAAAACCAACAACTACGTTGCTTACTTCTAAACTATCACGAATAGTGGGAACTAACGAACCAACAGATGTTAAAGGAGTACGTAGATTAGAAGCAATTAATAATATTCCAATAAGTAATAAAATCCGACTCTTTTCTTTATTTTTACTTTGTTCAGTATCTAAAACTGTTTTTTGCGCCTCCATTAATTTATTAAATCTCCTTCCGTTTCCCCATTTATTTTTTAAATTTAGTGTAACGGAAATATTTCCATACTACAAATGATGTAATCAAATATAAGTGTTATATTTGAGGGAAGAAAGAATAAAGCTATAATCTGTTAGAGACAAAAAAGGTAGGTGGAATCACTATGGCAAAAATAACTCAAAACATCAACATCGTTCCACATTTGTGGTATGACAAAGAGGCAAAAGAAGCAGCGGAGTTTTATGCTTCCATTTTCCCGGATTCAAGAATGACGAATGTAACAACACTCCACGGTACACCTTCAGGTGACGCGGATTTAGTTTCCTTTGAGTTGTGGGGGCAGAAGTTTATGGCAATTAGTGCAGGGCCTTATTTTAAATTCAATCCGTCGGTGTCTTTCATGGTGAATTTTGACCCGTCACGAGAAAAGGACGCGAGTGAAATGATCAATGAGGTTTGGAACAAATTATCCATAGATGGCATAGTATTAATGCCACTTGATAAGTATCCGTTTAGTGAGAAGTATGGCTGGATTCAAGATAAGTATGGTTTGTCGTGGCAGCTAATCCTTACCAATCCTGAAGGGGAGGAGCGGCCTACGATCATATCATCACTACTGTTTGTCGGTGATCAATGCGGCAAAGCGGAGGAGGCGATGAATTTTTATTTATCTGTATTTAAAAATTCAAAGCAAGGCCATATTGCCCGTTACCCTCAAGGAATGGAACCTGATAAAGAAGGAACCATTATGTTTTCTGATTTCATGCTTGAAAATCAGTGGTTCACTGCAATGGATAGTGCACATGATCATAAATTTAGTTTCAATGAGGCTATCTCATTTATGGTCTATTGTGACACACAAGAAGAGATTGATCACTACTGGGATAAGTTGTCTGCTGTTCCCGAAGCTGAGCAATGCGGTTGGTTAAAAGATAAGTATGGATTGTCCTGGCAGATTGTACCGAAGGCAATGGACGAGATGATCAGTAAGAGCACACCGGAACAAATTGATCGTGTAAACAAGGCAACTCTCAAAATGAAGAAACTTGATCTGGCGGAGTTGGAGAAAGCGTACAAGGGATAACATAAAAAACGTCATTTCACATTAATTGATCGAAATGACGTTTTGTTAATTTATCGAAAGAGAAATCCCACCTTAAATTAATGAAGGAGGGATTTTGTTCAAAATTTCAGCCATTGTGAAGGAAATGCAAGGGATGTTTGGAGAAGTGATAATTTCACTATCTTGGAAAATATTAATTAGTTCATATCGTTCATTTTGTAAAATAAATTGCTCTAATACGAAAATTGCAGGGTCGACAATCCAGTATTCAGGAATGCCGTAATAAGAATAGGTCTTTAATTTATCAATTTTATCTCGTTTTCGTGTGGAAGGAGATAATATCTCTACAACTAAATCTGGGGGGCCCTCAACGCCACGCTTACTTAAAATATTAATACGGTTTCGATGAACGAGAACAAGATCAGGCTGTCTGACTTCAGTAGAAGCTAAAATGACATCAATTGGAGCATCCAAAATGATGTAGTCAGATTCACAACTTTGTGTGAACTTTTTTATCATTTCAATGCTTAGTAACTGATGAGTAACTGAAGGAGCGGGACTCATTAACTCTAATTTTCCACCTGCTAATTCATAACGATTTCCATCATTAATTGTTGCATAGTCATCGTATGTAAGAACTTGTTCTTTTATATGGATTTTTGCTTGATCTTGTCCTTTTTCACTCATCTCTAATCCCTCCGAAATAGAAAATAGCTGATTCCAGTATAGCATATCCGTTAATAGGAGGGGCGAGGGACAATTTTAACTTTTTATTTCAAACCGTTAAATAACGGAAACGGGGACAGGGACTTAACTGGAAATCCCCATTCGCCCTATTTAGTCACCGTTTTAATCTTGAATTTATTTTATTATTTTTGAATGAAGAAAATTGACCCAAAGAAAATCCGTAAGCCTTATTGCATTCCTACATAAATTAATATTGCATCCCGTAGAAATTGCGCTCCATTTTTAACCTTTTTATCATAGTAAGCTGTAAATCTTTCATCGGCTACATACATTTCAGCCAGTCCGGCATGGGCTTCTTTAGAGTAGTCAGCCCAAGAATACATTAACCATTCTTTATGCTTGGCTGCAAGTTCTTGCGCCAGTTCGGACGCAGGGTCACCAGTCGCAGACGCTCTTTCAAGTAATTCAAAAACTTCTTCACCTAAGTTTGTCATAGCTTGATAATCTGCTTGGGACATTCCCCTTAGTTTTGCATTGCTTGCATCAACTGTTTCATCGCCATACTTGTTGCGAATTTCCTTGCCATATTTTTGTTCATTATCTTTGATTAATTTTTCTTTAAAACCTTCGAATTTTTGTTTATCTGTCATTTCTAAATTTTCCTCCCTAGCGGCTATTGTTTTCTCAACCGTTATAATTAGTTTATTGAGTCGATCTCGTTTTTTCTTAAGATGGGCAGAATGGCTTTTTAGAGCTTCTGTTTGATTAAATTCAGGCTGATTGATGATGTCTATTATTTCTTCCAAACTAAACTCTAATTCCCGATAGAATAAAATTTGTTGAAGTAAATCTACTTCTTTTTGACCATAAATTCGATAACCAGATGAGTTTATTCTTGCAGGCTTCAAGAGCCCGATTTCATCATAATAACGAAGTGTCCGACCACTCACCCCTGATAACTGCGCCAATTTGTTCACTGTATATTCCATAACAGATCTCCCTCCTGACAATTCATATGATAAACCTTAACGTTGCGTAAAGGTCAAGGGGAATTAAAAATATCTATAAAAAATATTATCTGAGAATAAGGATGAGGATATGAATAGCATATTGGAGATATGCCAATTATAATGATTTAAAACAAAAGCAAATGGAAAAGTCATTAATGTAGATATACTACATAGAATTATTATATTGATTCATAAAAAGGGGAGAACTAAATGGATGTATTGGAAGCAATCAAAACGAGAAGAAGTATAAGTAGAGTGAAGGATACTCCTGTTCCAAAGGAAATGATTGAGAAAATTCTTGAAGCAGGTACAGATGCTCCGAATTATCACCATACTAATCCATGGAGATTCTTTGTTTTAACAGGTGAAGGGAGAAAGCGTTTGGGGGATGTATTTGTTGAGATTGAAAAATCAAAACTTCCGGAAAGTGAACTTGAGAACAGTCAGGAAAAATTAGAAAAGCTGAAAAATAAACCATTAAGAGCACCTGTCGTCATCGCAGTTGGAGTAGAGCCGTCAGAGAAGCCAAAGGTTTTAATAAAAGAAGAATATGCCGCTGTGAACAGCTGCATACAAAATATGTTACTTGCAGCCCATAGTCTGGGTCTTGGCGCTATTTGGAGAACGGGCGCAAGAACTTATCACCCAATGGTAAGAGACCTTTTCAAACTCTCAGAAAATGGAGAAATCGTTGCATTTCTCTACCTTGGATATCCCGACATGACCCCACCAGAAAGAATTAAGCCCCATTTTAGTCAATTTACAAAATGGATAGAGGAATAGTTGATTAGAAAGGGTTGGAGAACATCATTTCCTGAGCTTAAAGGAGATGGTGTTTTTTATTAATTGGTAATTACATTCCAAATATTCCTTTTATTTTGTTAAAATAAGGGTAACTTCGTTGCACTTGCATATTAAAAACTTCAACTAAAGCGGGGATTTAAAATTGAAAGATTTTATTGGAATATTTCTTTTTTGCATCATTATTTGCTGGTTTGCCGCTACTTTCTTCCTCGGTCTAATTCTAAATAATGTTTGGGCTTTAATTATTTTTATAGCATTCTTGTTAGCGGTATTAATTACAATTTTTATGAAACAAGAATCAAGAATTGAAGATTTAGAAAAGAAAGTAGAACAGTTATTAAATAGCCAGCAAGATTAAGAGGGGGGTATCACTGCATCTGTATAAGGCTAGTTTAGTTTCCGCAAACTAAACTGAGGTGATGATAATGAAAAAATTGATTGTTTTACTTTTGTTAGGATTATATTTAGTAGGCTACAATACACCAGCTCATTCACAAACACTAAATGAAGCTGATACGGAACTATGCGATACGTTGAAATATGCCTTAATTAATACCCTAAGAGAACCGATTGATAAAGCAATAGCTGAAATTTATCAAGATGATAAGAATGCACCAGAGGGGCTTACTTGGG
Organism: Schinkia azotoformans LMG 9581; assembly: GCF_000307855.1. Classification (GTDB taxonomy): domain Bacteria; phylum Bacillota; class Bacilli; order Bacillales; family Bacillaceae_J; genus Schinkia; species Schinkia azotoformans. The sequence continues at coordinate 15,938 of NZ_AJLR01000115.1, forward strand.
CTTCATATGATACGGAAATTCTGAAGATAAAGCAGATGAATGGAGTAGGTGGAGCCTATGCGATCACATTAAAGGTTCTCCCTTATTATCGTGCTCATAACACGTATGGCGAGGATATAGTCATAGTAAGTTCTAACGGAGAGCTCATTGAATATAAACATTTAAAAACGTTTCCCATAGTCGAGTTCAATTAATACACAGTTGGGGTAGAGCCTTCAGTGAAGCCAAAGGCTTTAAAGAAGGAGGAATATATTAAATAATAACATGAAGGAATCCGCCTTATTTAACGAGTTTTGTGATGATATATATGTGTTTAGGGTGGAGAGAGTGGATATGTTAAAAAAAGTCACATTTAAAAGGAACTCCCCTCTTTTTATTGTGGAATTGCTGCACAAGAAGGAAGAAATATAAAATTACTAGGGGGATTAGATATGATTGGTTGGCTTAACGTTGTCAGTCTCGTGCTTGGGTTAGTGGCTTGGATACTTCCTGTTGTTAACCTAATGCGATACAAAAAGAATGCCCATAATAATTGGTTTGTTCTATCCATTATGAGTATTAGTGCTTGTGCTATTTCGCTATATTTCCAGATTTTCTATCATTATCATCTGGTAAAGAGTAAGGATTGGACTGCCCTTATGGATACAATGGGTGCTGTTGTATTTGCCGCGGAAGTTCTTCTCATCATTACCATCATATTAAATGTAATTACTCTGATTGTATATCGTGACAGTAACACACTTAAATTAAAGAGAGACATTTAAACAGCGAAAAACGGGAGTAATAAATCAAGATGTATTTTATGAAATTAGAGAGATTATCGACGAATATTTTAATGCCCATAGCTCTATGTTAGCAACTAAAATGATTTTCAGGAGGTGATTGCTTGAGATATGTCAATACATTTGTTATCAGTTTAATAAGCTTTTTCGTGCTAGATTTCTTTCAGGTTGACAATGTGTTCATAGTTGGTACTGTAATGGTTTTAATATTAGTGGGGGTTATGCTTCCGTTGCTGTATACTGTTCTTTTGGAAACGGATATTGATAAGATTGAAAAGTTTCTATTAAAAAATAAACGAAATCCAAATTTTTATATTGTATATGCAATGGCAAATCGGCTTGATGAGGATGTTAGAGATTTAACAGAAAAACTTTTAAAAAAGTATAAGTCACCATCACGTCAAGCCCATTATAAAATTGCGGAAGCCTTGTATTTTAAAAATTTTTCAGTCATACGATCGCAAGTTGAACAAATTAAGAATCCTTCCTATCAATCCTACTATCAAGCTATTGTTTTATTAGAAGATGGCGATATCAATGGTGCTAATAATGCCATTGAAAAAATTTCATCGAAGTGGATGAAAAACGCCTTATTAGCCGAACGGAAAAAAAGCTTAACAACTTATTGGATGCTAAAAGCTATGCGGAGAAGGCAATACTGCATTCAAAAGGACTGCAAAGATATTTGTTACATAAAACTTATGAAATAGAATTTAGCGAATAGTACTTTTTCGCATTGGTATGGATGGACGGCGATTCTTCGAAGAGGAGGGATTGCCATTTTTCGTATTTGTTACTAAATATAGAGGGGGAATATTGAAATGAAATCCAAAAGGACAGTTGCGACAGTAGTTACCATTATATTGTCTATTTTTGTGTTGATAAATCTATTAAAGAAGGACTTATGGGATGTTAATGCAGAATCGTTGAAAAAAGAAGTATTAACGATTGGAGAATCTGTTGAAACAGTCAATTTATCAGATCTAACTCCATTTGAATGGGATGTAGCATACTCCTTTGATCCATACGCATCAAAGGATATGATCTATGCTACAGTTGGATATAAATGGGACAATATTAGCGAAACGGTAAGTGAAGGAATGAACCAAATTGTTTTTATGAAGGATGGAAAAGTGGTTTGTTATTTGTATGGCTACCCTGAAAATAATGGATATGGCCTATATTTTACCGGTGAAAATAAAACGGGTGTAACTTCTGCTTCTGTGTTTAGTGCTGAGGATGATTTAACTTTCCGTGTTGTAAGAAGTGATGGTGTTATACATTTAAAGAATAATTAAGTAACAACCATCTTCAACATCTCGCTTATTCTAGTAAACAGTCCTTAGTACAAGACCCCTTCAATTATTTAATGATTTGTTGTAATATATTAAATGTAGTAAAAATAATAATCTTCATTTATGAACTGGAAAATTGTAGATAGGGTTCCGCTATTTATATAGGGCTGTGACCGAGGTCTACATCTTTTACAAAATGTAAAAGGCACCTATTGACATAAAAGGTCCGAGGGGAAAGGTTCAGCGTATTTGTTATGCGTTGAAACCTTTCTTTTCGGACCTTTTTATTTTAAAAGGAGGTTAATCGTATGGAAAGAATTGACGAATTAAAAGCTGGTGTTGCTGTAATTATTTTGAATGAGGAAAATCAAGTTTTATTACAGAAAAGGGCAGATGTAGGATTATGGGGTATTCCTTCGGGACATGTAGAAATAGGAGAAACAGTTTCTGAAACAGCTATAAGGGAGGTAAAAGAGGAAACCAATTTAGATATTAAAATTAAAAAGTTAATTGGTGTTTATTCTGACCCTAATTCACAGGTGTTTGTTTATCCAAGTGGTAAAGTAGTACATTTTATAACAACTTGTTTTCTTGCTGAAATTACAGGTGGAGAACTTAGATGTAATTCGGATGAATCACTTGAAATCAAATTTTTTGAAATACAAAACCTACCTCATGATTTACTGAAAATGCATCCTCGATGGTTAAAAGATGCTCTTGCGAATAGTGAAATCATTTATTCGTTAAAGTGATATCCTTATTCAAGGATAACGGGTAGCGTTTATGCAATAAAAGCGTAAACGCCTTTTCTATTTATTTAAAAACGGGGCAGGGAAATTATGTTAAAATTAGAGGTAGCGAAAGTGATCATATAAATTAAAATTCTGGGGTGGGTAAAATGCCTATTATAACTGTTAAATTAGCGAAAGGTAGAACGATTGAACAAAAACAGCAATTTGTCGAAGCTGTTACAAAAGAAGCAGTAAAAACTTTAAATGTTAAAAAGGAATGGATTACAGTATTGTTTGATGAATACGAACGTGAAAATTGGGCAACTGATGGACAGTTACATTCATTAAAATTTGGCGAAGGCTTTGGGAAGCAAGGAACAGAATGAACAAGCTCTTAGCTTGCGTATGAAGAGGTGTATTCGAGATAAGGAGGCGTACATGACTAAAAAAGTATCAGCAATGTTGGGGTTAATTTCTGGTCTATTGTCAATTTGTCTATGGATTTCCCTTAGCTTCTTTAATCCTTATTCAAATGCGGTTGATATTGAACCCATAATAAATACGTTCATCATGTTATTTCTTCCTGCTTGTTTAGCAATCACTTCGTCTATAATGTCTAAAAAGCTTTTAATGTTAATTGCTTTCCTATGGGCATTGCCAATTAGTTTGTATATGGCCATGACTCCCGGCATATTTGCCTTGTTTGGTGTTACATGCTTTGCCTATTTACTCAGTTACCTTCTGATGCTTGTAAGAGTGCGATAGAAAGGGATGTACAGTCAGTGAATAAATTTCAGCAAAATAATAGAAACATTGAAAGAGAATATAATACGGTACATCTCGTATGTGGTGAATCTCCTGCGGGATATTTGCGTGTAGGTTTGGGACGTGAGAATAAAGTGATTGGGTTTCCAGACTTTTTTGCAGTTGGCCCCATAAAGGAGCTTCCTGAAAAAGTGGGGAGAAAGCGCAGATACGAATGGCTGCGGGATCATTTGAATTATCCAAATGATTTTATCGAAAAAGAGTATGAAAAGAGATTTTCCAAAACTCTTGCGGAAATTGATGCTATACCAGATCATGTTCCGATTGTTATTTGGATACAGCCTGTATTGATATAAACGTGAGGAGTCATAAAGTTGAAAGTGCTATTTTTGTACAGGGGAAAACATATGCAAAAAATGGGGTTAAGTTTGCTCAAAATAATCAGGCAGACATTATAAAATGGGTTGAAGTTGAAATAGGATTAAAATATGGAAAGCAATTTCAACTACATAAGGAAGAGGAGGGGAGTCTCCTTTATAAAGAATGCATCGATGGAGTTGCAGTCTCCCCTTCAGGATATATTGAAATTAAATTTGATCATAAAGGGAAACTCACTTTTTTCTCGATACATGGTCATTTTCCTCCAAAGGAAATGGTAAAGGAAGAGCTGTATACACTTACCTTAGAAAAAGTAGTACATATTGCTAAAGAACAGCTTAAGCTAATTGAATTTCCTTCTTATAAACAAAAGCGATTATTTCCCATTTTTGTAGTAGAAGAGATATATGTGAGAAATGATCAAATGTCGATCATTCCATTTGAAGTCTTCGCAGATACAAGGTCATATTTTAAAGTAGACGAAACGATTTATTGGGATAAACCTATTAATCAAACGTTTGAACAAAAAGAAATTAATTGGATTGAGGATGTATCAGTTGAGCAAGCATTTTCTTCCGAGCCCTCTCCGGATTCATTTCCAATCACAACAGAGGAACAGGAAAAATGTATAACGTCAGTTAAGGACTTTTTAAGGCAAGAATATCTTAATGAAACCGGAAAATGGACTTTAAAAACACTTCACCGTGATAAAGGGTACATTCATGCCATATTGAGAACGAACAAACAAGATAATCGAGTATTTCAACGGAAACTGATGATCATGATTGATGCGAAGAGTTTTGAAGTGTTAAATTACATGGATAACCAAGCGATGTTGGAGATTTTTAATCAATTTCAAGCCCCTGATAAAGTAAGGATAACGAAAGAAGAAGCATATAAAAAAGTCAAGGAACGGTTTGAGCTTAAATCTTACTATGTCTACGATTTTGAACAAAAACAATATGTGCTTTGCGGAAAATTAGATTGCGAATATGGGGTGAATGGGTCAAATGGGGAAGTTATAGTGTTAAATGATTTGTAGTTAGAGGAGGGTGATGAGAATGAATAAGACAGTCCTCAAACTTCGTCCCAGTGATTATTGGCGGATCGGTGAGCATGAAAGCTGGTTCCAAGACATGGCGGCTAAGGGATTCCATCTCAAAAAAATGGGAATATATTTTGCTCATTTTGTTAAAGGTGAACCAAAGAAAATGAGGTATAGAATAGATGTATTAATGAAAAAGAAGATTTCACCTGAACAAATAGAGATGTATGCAGAAAGCGGATGGGACTATGTGACAGGCTACCAATTTTTTAAAGTGTTTTCATCATCAGAGGAGCTTGATGCACAAGAGCTTTATACAGATCCTGCCGAGCAATCTCATACATTAAAGGAACTGGATAAGAAATTAGCTATGAATGCTAGTGTAATTGCTGTCTCAATGCTCTTAATGATCGGGATGTTTACTTCTATTTGGTTTTTAGATGGTACACCTACTTTAGTTTTAGTTGAAGGGCAGGCTATTCAACAAACTATTTTAACCTTCTTCATCGGATATTTGGCCTATAAATCACTGCAAGCGGCTATTTTCATTCGTACTTTGCGGAAAAATTTAATCAAAGGAAAACCGATTGATCATCATGCCCCTTGGGAGAAACTCTTCCGAAGAAATTCAACGATAGCTTTCCTATTTACACTAGTTGTTGGGTTGAGTATAATCCTTCCAGTTTTACACCTAGTAAAAGGTGACACGAAAACATTGCCAGAAGTAAGTCTGGACCTACCAATTGTCAGATTAGCAGATATAGAGCAGAATCCTGCCTTAGTTCGGGGAGAACCCGCGTATATGAGTGACAATGTTGATTGGGCAAACAGATATACGTATGATTGGAGCCCATTTGCACCGGTGCAATATAAATCTGATGAAAACGGGGTAGTTCCTGGGGAATCGTGGAAGGACGGGAGTGGTGGATATTCACCAAGTATTGAAACAAGGTTTTATCAACTGAGAATTCCAGCTATGGCGGATAATCTAATTTTTGATTTAATAAAATGGTATAGGTATGAAGATCCTTTTGAAGATTATGTTAAAACAAAGCATCCAAACTTTGATCTATTGATTATTCATGAGGAAGAGGAGCTTAAAGAAGTTTTCGCATCTAGAGGGAAATACGTCATGCATGTTCGTTATCATGGCTACGCAAATATTAATTCAGTTATAGAAAATGTTGAAAAGAAGATTATGGGACGCGGGGTCGGGAACTGCGTCCCGCTTGATAAAACAATTAGAAAAAGGTGACTATTCATGACAAAGCAAAATTCTTTATCGGAAACAGTTAATTTGATGCGAAATCATGTCTCTGTTCGGCGTTATACTACTGATGTTATTCCTAAAGAGCATTTACTCGAAATTATTCGGGCTGCACAAGGTGCTCCTTCATCCCATTTTGTCCAAGCTTATTCGATCATTCATGTTACTGATCAGGAAAAGAAAAACAAAATTGCTGAACTCACTGGTAACCAAAAGCAGGTCAGTGACTGCTCGGACTTTTTACTATTTTGCGGGGATCTAAAACGGTTGGAGTACGCATGTAAGAAACATGGAATCGCAATTGAACATGATACCCTTGAAAATTTTATGGTAGCAGTTATAGACACGGCTTTAATTTCCCAAAATGTAATCACCGCTGCTGAATCCTTGGGATATGGCGGATGTTATGTTGGGGGTGTCCGTAATAATCCGGGACAGATTAGTGAATTAGTTCGCCTTCCTGATAAGGTATTCCCGCTATTTGGGTTATGCTTGGGGGTTCCTGCAAAGAGAAACGAAGTCAAACCAAGACTGCCGCTCGAAGCGATCATCCACGAAAATGAATACAATGAGGAGAAATACCTTACGATTTTGGATGAGTATGATCAAATTATGAACGATTATTATAAAGCCAGAACCAGCAACAACAAGGAAACCAATTGGACGAAAACAATGGCTGATTTCATGAAAGAAAAGCGAAGACTGCATATGCGTGAATTCATTGAAAGGAAAGGATTTTCTCTAGAATAGCTGTGAGACACGGGGTCGGGAACTACGTCCCACTTCCAGCGGCAGATAAACCATAAAAATGAATGAAACTTTAATCAATGGTCTATCGTATATAAAGGCATTCCCAAGTTATTTTAATTAGAGGTGGTGCCAAAAATGAAAGAATGGTGGAACAAAAAGAAAGAAAAGATGAGGAAAAGCAAGAAACACAATGATCAATATTCGTTTGGTGATTTCCTTATTGATGTGCTTATCTGGATACCCGAGTTGGTCCTACTGCCATTTAGAATTATTTTTTGGTTGCTAAGAGGGTTGGGAAGATTAATAGAAAATATCTTTGATGTTGTGTGAAGGGAATTGCCTGATATTTGTGAGGTGGAACCAATGATTCAACAATTAAATACGGAACTAAAAGTAGTAAAGGAAAAAATGAGAAAAAAAGAAAAATGGGAAGCGCGGCTGAAAAATGTACTAGAGACAATTAAGGACGAAGAAGAAAAACTACAACATGTACAGCACCAATTTGAAAAAGAGCAAAAGGATGTTGACCGACTTGAATCGTTAAGTGTAGCGAGCATTTTTTATGCTCTTATTGGTCAAAAACTTGAAAAATTAGATAAGGAAAATCAGGAGCTGATTGCAGCTCGTTTAAAATTACAAGAAGCGACCAAGACCGCTACTGACTTAAAAGAGGAGAGTAAGGAGCTTCAAGAAAAGCTTTCAACAGTTGCTAATATTGAAACTGAATATCAATCTTTATTAATGCGAAAAGAAAAATTAATTCATAGCCAAGATCCTGTTCTAGGTCAGAAACTGGATGCACTTCTTGAACTGGAAACAGATTTACATTCAAACCTAAAGGAACATGAAGAGGCCATTGAAGCTGGAGAAAAGGCAAGTTCTTCACTTGAAAAGGCTCTTAAATCGCTTGATAGTGCGAAAGGATGGTCAACCTTCGACATGTTTGGTGGCGGTATGATTTCTACAGCGATCAAACATAGCCATATTAATGATTCACGTGATGAAATTCATCATGCACAAAGGGCGCTGCGGCATTTCCAGGAAGAACTTAAAGATGTTGAAAAGGCTAACCAGAGCAATTTTAAAATAAGCGGTCTATTAACATTTGTTGATTATTTTTTTGACGGGATTATTGTGGATTGGTTCGTTCATGGACATATTCAAGATTCATATGAACAAACCTCAAAAATTTTAAATCAGGTTGCCACCACTTTATCTCAATTGAAAGAGAAGTATGATGAAATAAAGAATAACCTATCCATAACTGAACGGAAGCGGATATCATTAATAGAAAATATGGGTTAAGTTGTTCTTCAACATGCTATGCGAACTGAATCCAAAGGGGTTCAGTTTTTTCTATGACTTTAATTAAATAAATGTTTAATTAAATGTAAAAATATACGTTATCCTAAAGCGGAGTCCCTGTTTTTATACAAAAGAAATAGCCCGTACTATTGATTGGGAACTAATGTTCTGATATAATAAAAACAGAACATACAATCGGGGTGAGTTAAAAATGAAAACTGAAAGTATAATAGAAGTAAAGCTTCCGAAATTCGTTGTCAAACAAATGAAGAAGAATGGATCGGATAATATTAAGTCGTATGATTACGGGGATTGTGCCATTATTGTCAGCAGGAATGACGGAAGATGGCATTACTCTATTAGCCACGCCAATCGGATTCCAACATTTGATGAAATTATGAAAATTAAAAGCCTTCTATTCCCAGATATTATGATGGAGATGGTATCTGTATCTCAGCAGTCAAATTGTTTTATAGTTCATTTTTTCGAATCAACGGTGGATAAAAACAAAAACTTTGAAAAAGGATTTTATCACTAAAAAGTTAAGCTAGGTTACGTATGAATATTGGTGCTTTATGTGTTATATTTAATTAAAATCATGGGTGGAGTTGGTTAAGTTGGAGGAAATTTTAAAGCAAATTCTTAATGAAATCAATAATTTAAAAGAGGGACAAGAACGAATTGCAGAAAAGGTTACCAACGTAGATTCTAAGGTAGATAGTCTTGATTCAAAAGCAGAAAATATACTATCAGAGATGCGCAGTAATTTTAGGTATATAAATGATAAATTAGATGAACATCGTAAAGTTTTTGATGTGGTTTCTGACGAAATTAAAAGTGTAAAAATAGATATTGAATATCTAAGTTCAAAAACTGGTAAACATGATACTGAACTCAATAATATCTTGAACAGACTTAGAGGTTAAAGTCAATTTGTAATGGAACAAGTGGGACACGGGTTCCGCTTCCCACTCCATATGGGATTGCAAATAGAGAATCCCGCAAAAGTTGTTATAATCTAGCGGGATTTTTTGATTCTCGGGAGTATTGATAGTGAACGACTTGATTTCTGCCTTTATTTTTTGCTTCATAAAGGGCTTTGTCACATAAAATGTATAGCGTGTCCCATTCGGTATTTTGATCGGGAATAATGGTGAGTAGCCCGAGGCTAAGAGTGTATCGCACAGATAATTCATCATTAGCTGCTTGACAAATGAAGGTGGGACGTGGGGTCGGGAACTGCGCCCCGCCGACTCTGCGTCTCATTATGGCTTGACTTATATTTTTAATAGTTTATAATAATTATTAAAAAATATTCATTATAAAAAGGTGGTCAAAATGAGTGTGCATCGTTTTGAAGCGGACAGAATAAATAACAAAAGTGTGTCTTTGGAAAGCTACAAGGGTAAAGTGATGCTAATTGTTAATACGGCTAGTAAATGTAAATTCACACCACAGTTTGATGATTTGCAGAAGCTTTATGAGCAACATAAAGATAATAATTTTGAAATTTTAGGATTTCCTTGCAACCAATTTGGAGAACAGGAACCCGGTGGAAATGAAGAGGCAGCGGCTTTTTGTAAGCTTAATTATGGTGTGAATTTTCCTATATTTGCAAAGGTTAATGTGAATGGACCTGAGGAACATCCATTGTTTCAATACTTAAAAAATCAAGCGCCATTTAGAGGATTTGATGAGAATAACTTCAATGAAAAGTTGTTAAAAATGATGATTTTTGATAAAAACCCAGAATGGTTAGTAGGAAACGAGATTAAATGGAATTTCACAAAATTCTTAATTGACCAAGAGGGAAGGGTTATTAAAAGATACGAGCCAACGGATGAATTTTCGGCTATTTCTGCTGATATTGCCAAACTTGTCCAACATGAATCGGTATCGTAAATTAGAAACAAAATGGGACACGGGGTCGGGAACTGCGTCCCATTTTAATACCTTCAAAGTGAAAAATTCTTATTGAGCAGTATAGCCGCCGTCTACTAACAAGTTAGCACCGGTAACAAACGATGCTTCATCGCTTGCAAGGAATAATACAGCATTGGCTACTTCTTCAGGTCTGCCGAGGCGGCCGATTGGATGTAAGGATTTCAAATGCTCTAACATCTCATCAGAAAGTCCATCTAGGATATTTGTTACAATATATCCTGGGCATATTGCATTGATGCGAATGCCTTTCTTTGCATATGTAACGGCAGCAGTACGAGTCATGTTCACAACGCCGCCTTTCGCAGCAGCGTAAGCAGTCACAGATGGCTGTCCGACATGTCCTAGGATTGAGGCACAGTTAATAATGGAGCCGCCGCCAATCTCCTCCATATGTGGGATAACATATTTATTGCAAAGGAATACACCAGTAAGGTCAACGCTAAGAGTGTAATTCCAATCTTCTAGGGTTACTGTGTCGAGGTCTCCCATATCGCCAACACCTGCATTAGCAAATAGGATATCCACTTTACCAAAAGTATTGATTGTTTCTTCAACAAGATTTTTTACATCTTCTTCTTTTGACACATCGGTTTTAACGAAAATAGCTTCCCCGCCAAGTTCTTTAATCTTCTGGACTACATTTTCTCCTTTTTCTTTATTACGGGCAGCAATGATTACTTTTGCGCCTTCTTTAGCAAATAGTAATGCTGTGCTTTCGCCAATTCCAAATGTACCACCTGTAATAATCGCAACCTTTTCTTGTAAACGCATAAGAAAGTCCTCCGTTACCATATCATTTTTTGTGAAAGTATTCACAAATTGTTGTACAAAAATAATTATACATAATATAAACACTGGCGAGCCTGGGCAAATTTGAATGTTTTATAACTTTTATATAAAAAAAGGGAAAGGACCGTATTGCTTCCGCAACAAGGCCTCTCCCGTGTTCTATTATAACAATCCTACCCATTTCCAGTAGGTTGCAGCAAAGAGAAGAATCAACAGATAGCCAATGATGGTCAAAGGAACCCCAGATTTTAAGAAGTCTTTTGTAGTAAAGGCACCAGTACCATAAGCAACCATGTTTTGCGGTGCGTTCACTGGTAACAGGAATCCAAAGCTTACAACAAATTGTTGGATCAATACGATACCTATAAGCGTTGCGACAGAATATCCTTCTAGCCCTTGGGTTAGGGAAATAACCACCGGGATAAAAGCAGAAGCTAAACTTGTTGCACTGGCAAAGCCAAGGTGGATCAGGAAGTTAAAGGCAGCAACGGCAGCGATGATGCCAAGTACTGATAGTGTAGAGATTCCGATGCTGCTGAACATGGCAGATGACATCCAGTTTGCTGCTTGTGTTTTAAGCAGGACTGTTCCCAAAGAGATACCAGCTGCAAACAGGATGATGGTTCCCCAAGGAATATTGGATTCTGCTTCTTTCCAACTAAATACGCCAATTTTAGGTGTAAGCATGATGGCTACGGCAAGGAGTGTAGAGGTTGTAGTGTCGATGTCATGTAGTGTACCTTCTGTAGCCCAAAGGAATAACAGAGTTACTGAGATAATGGTTAATCTGATTTGGGGCTTAGTCATCTTTCCTAATTCATCCAATTGTTTTCTAACCATTTCATTTCCGTTCGGAATACTGTCCATTTCTGGCGGTATGACTTTTAACATAACAAAGTAAAGAAGGACGGACATGGCAATTGACCATGGAGCAGCATAAAGGAACCATTGTCCCCAGGTTACACTTTTGCCAAAGGCTTCTTCAATAAATCCGATGGCTACCATGTTTTGTGCAGCGGCTGTTTTAACACCGATATTCCAAATTGAACCAATTTGCGCTGAAGTAATCATTAATAGGGCGGCTAAGCGGCTGTTTTTTTCCAATCCGAATGCAGCTACCATCCCTAGAATAATTGGTACGATGGCTCCCACTCGGGCTGTAGTACTAGGTACAAAAAAGGCTAAGACAACTCCAACAAGAATTGCACCAATGAGAATGCTCTTAGTTTGAGAGCCTACCTTTGACAAAATGGTAAGTGCAATCCTCTTATCTAGCTTGGTCGCTTGCATCGCCGCTGCTAAGAATAGTGCAGCTGCTACCAGAATGGCAGCTGAGTTGCTAAAACCAGAGAGTGACATCGTTAAGGCAGTTTTAGTACCCATTATCTGTGTTGGGTCTTCCAAGCTTGGCCCAAATCCTAAAAGCAAAGTTAATAAAACGGTAATAAGTGCTGCACTTACCGGATAAGAAACAGCTTCGGTTACCCACAAAATAACAGCAAAAGCTAGAACAGCCAACGTGCGATGACCCGCAACTGATAATCCTTCCGGGGTTGGCAACATTAAAATAACGATAAGAGCTAGGAAAGCTACCAGCAAGAAAATGGCTTTTAATTTTTGCTTTTTCTTATCAGCACTTTCACTTTTTGTTGAACTCTTTTTGTGTGAATCCATACTTTGAAAACCCTTTAATTTGGCTGAAATGCTAGACATACATCAACACTCCTTCCTTCTACTGGGCTAATTAAATACTATTTATTAATTAAAATGGACATGTAACACCCCCTCATTTCTAAAAATATATTGAATCTCTTATAAAATGGACCCTAGTCTATTAAATGATCCTGTACCTTTATCATAATTCTTATATAATTTAAAAGGTATGGATATCTAATGAAACATTTGTGCATATTTTGTGAAAATGGGGTCTTTTACAGGGACGCGGGGTCGGGAACTGCGTCCCTGTGGGTGGGCATGATTTGTTTATAAAAGTGGGACGCAGTTCCCGACCCTGCGTCCCGATTTTTTCATAGATTTGCAGAATGCTCACTATTCTTAGATGATTCCCGGTGCCAAGGTGTACCGAGTAGTGGCAGTACCCAACGGTCCAAGCCGTACCAACCGGCGTTTTTCCAAGCAAGTACAAGCCAAGTCGCCAGTATAAACAAAATTGGATTTGTACTTAGTGTTCCTGCGAAAAGAAAGCTGACGTTCATAATCGTGCCAAAGAACGCTGCAATTCCAGTTAAAAGTCCGACGATAAGACCAAGCCCTACTAACAGTTCACCATACGCAACGACAAATCCAAAGATTTTTGCGTTCGGCAGTACAGTGTTTTCTAAGAAACTTGCATACCAGCCGGTTACGTCCTTGCCATCCGCGGCTTTAGCTAATGCTCCTTGGATAAATCCCTGAACAGCTGCACCCGCATTTTCTCCTGTCCAAGCATCGCTCTGGACCTTATGCCAGCCTGCAGTAAGCCAAGCGTATCCAACATAAAGTCGGATAATCAGCCATATCCAAGCTGCGTAGACACTGGAAAACAAATACTTTGAAACAGGGTTTTCCGGGATAATAATGTTTTTTTCTTTTGTTCCATTCAAAGATAACACCCCCAAATTATGATCTGAAAATTTAGATTAAAAACTAATTATAGGTAAATGTTTACAATTAAGCAACACTTACCATTGTTTTATTATTAAATACCGTAAATATTATGCAATTAATCGTGAAGTTGTGAAGTAAAATTATTAATTAGTTAGGATTTCTCATTTAAATAAACGTTTAATTATAGTTAATATATTTTAAAAGATATAAAATAAGAGGTGTTATTATAATAATTTGCGCGGTTGAAAGGATAAGATGATGGAAAACAAACATACTGTGGGTCATATAGTTGCCATACTAACTATTGCTATATGGGGAACAACTTTTATTTCTACTAAACTACTATTAAATGATTTTACGCCAATCGAGATCCTTTTTTTCCGATTTATCATGGGATTGATCGCCTTGATAATTGTGTATCCACACCGGCTGAAAGTGAAGGATAAAAAACATGAGCTGCTATTTGCAGGAGCAGGGTTATGCGGTGTAACTTTATATTACCTTTTGGAAAATATCGCATTAACCTATACAATGGCTTCGAATGTAGGTGTAATTTGTTCGTTGGCTCCATTTTTTACAGCTATTCTCATATACCTATTTTTGAAGGATGAACCGTTGCGAGGTAATTTCTTCATTGGCTTTGTCGTTGCAATGGTTGGGATTTCCCTAATTAGTTTTAGCGGGACTTCCAACTTTCAACTAAATCCTTTAGGTGATTTATTGGCAGTTGGCGCTACAATCGTTTGGGCGTTTTATTCTTTATTTACTAGAAAAATAAGCAGTTACGGCTATAATACAATTCAAATTACAAGAAGAATGTTTTTCTATGGAATTATATTTATGTTACCGGCTTTATTTTTATACAATTTCAGACTAGGCATCGAGCGTTTTGCGAACCCTGTGAACTTATTTAATATTATATTCTTGGGACTGGGTGCTTCTGCACTTTGTTTTGTTACATGGAACTTTGCTTTGAAAGTGCTTGGGGCGGTTAGAACGAGTATTTATATTTACATGATTCCTGTCATTACAGTGGTTACTTCCATGATAGTATTACATGAAAAAATAACGGGGATGGCTGCGTTAGGTACAATTCTTACATTGGCAGGTCTTTTTGTTTCTGAAGGGAAAATATATTTTTTGAAGAAAAAAGCCGCTCAAGTCTGAGCGGTTTTTCCTATTTTAAAAATGCTATAATGGGAGCATAGTTTTGAACGGCATTCGATAGGAGTAAACTGAAATGAACGGAAGTAATGATTTTTTTGAACGTAAAAAACAAGAATTAGGAGTTTCCTTGAATGAGATCCAAAGGAAGGCAGTCCTTCAAACTGAAGGTCCGCTTCTTCTTCTTGCGTCACCTGGGTCAGGGAAGACGACTACGATTATTATGCGAATCGGCTATCTTATTGAAGTGAAGGGTGTAAATCCGACAAGAATCAAGGCGGTTACCTTTAGCCGGGCTTCAGCTATTGATATGAAGGAACGGTTTAAACGATTTTTTCCGGAACTTCCGCCCGTTGACTTTTCAACTATCCATGGCCTTGCCTTTCAGGTAGTCCGGGATTATTTTCGTAAAGCGGGTATTTCCTATCGCATCATTGAAGGTGATCTGGATGTGGATTTAGGGAAGCAAGGAAAAAGTAGTTGGAAGGAGCAGCCACTACATAAGAAGATCATTTTACGAAACTTGTTTCAATCTATTGTCAGGGAAACTATTACCGAGGACCAAATGGACGAGTTAACAACATACATAAGCTTTATTAAAAATAAAATGCTGTCAAAAGAAAAGTGGTCGACGGTTAAGGTCGATGTTCCTGAAGCTGAGCGAATTTTTGAAGAGTATGAGGCTTTTAAAAAGTCGGGCTACCATCAGCTTTTGCTAGACTTCGATGATATGTTGACGATTGCCAATCAAGCATTAAAGGAAGACAGCGGGCTTCTTCAAGCTTATCAAGGACGGTATGATTATTTCTTAACAGATGAAAGCCAAGATACTTCAATGGTGCAGCATGCTATCATTGAGAAGTTGGTTCAAAAGCACGGGAATCTTTGTGTAGTAGCCGATGACGACCAAAGCATTTATAGCTGGCGCGGCGCGGAGCCGTCTTATTTGCTTAACTTTAAACAGGTATATCCAAATGCAGAGATTTTGTTTATGGAACAAAATTACCGCTCATCGAAGGGTATTGTTGATGCAGCAAATCAATTCATAAAGCGAAATAAAAACCGTTATGATAAAAACATGTTTACGGAAAACCCTGCTGAGGAGCCTATTCAGATTCGAAGTTTGCCGGATTACATCTATCAAGCTAAATATTTAGTACAAAAAATCCAGGATATCACATATAACCTTAGGGAAGTAGCCATTTTGTATCGGAATAATTCTTCATCTATCGCTTTGATGAATGAATTTGACCGTGCAGGCATTCCATTCTTTATGAAGGATGCTGACAATCGCTTTTTTTCACATTGGGTAGTTCAAGATATCCTAAACTTCATGCGGATGACATATACCGACAAGCGGCCAGATATTTTAGAAAAAATTCATCTAAAATTTAATGGGTATATTAGCAAAAAACAAATGGCGGCATTGAAAGAAATAAACAATAATGAATCGGTTTTTGATAACTTGATCAAATTTGTGGAGATCCAGGATTATCAAGTGAAACCTTTAAAGGAAAGCAAAGAGACCTTCCAGCAGATGAAAGGGATGCCGCCGCTCCATGCCATTCAGGTCATCCGTGATCGTTTAGGCTACGAGAAGACTCTTGAGAAAATGTGTGAGCGCCTTGGTTTTCGTAAAGATAACCTTTTGGGGATTCTGAATACATTGGAGGAAATTGCGGACGGGTTGGAGTCGATGGAGGAGTTTGCGAGTCGACTCAAATCACTTGAGGCTGAACTGAAGAAAGCAAAGTCGAGGAAGGGTCAGAATGCGGTGACATTCTCAACATTCCATAGTGCAAAGGGCCTTGAATTTGAATGGGTTTATATGATTGATTTAGTTGATGGAATCATTCCTTCATCTGACGATTATACAGGTGGAACGGTGGAGGGTGATGCAATTGAGGAGGCAACACGTCTTTTTTACGTCGGGATGACAAGGGCGAAAAAGCACCTTGAACTAATTGGATATAAAGAAAGAGATGGAGAAAAGACCCAGGATTCATTATTTGTATCCTATGTCAAAAATATAATCGATCCGCCTCCTACTGAAAATATCAAAGAAGATGTACAGGTTAAAAAGAAAATCAAGGTGGGGAACACTACTATTCCTTATAATCCTAATGCCATAAAAGATCAGGCGGAATTGGTAGAAGGTCGGGAAGTCAAACATAGGGTCTTTGGTCATGGTGAAATCGTTAAGCTCAGTGAAGACACGATCGAGGTGCGTTTTCAAACGGGTGTAAAAAATCTTTCAGTTAGTACATGCTTGGAATTGGGGCTTTTAGAGCCGGCATAATCATTTTTCAATCTAAAGTTACAATAGAAGGGTGAGAGGGACATAGTTTACTCAATATTTATATTCATACTTGCTGGGCTCGCCGAAATAGGCGGAGGCTACTTAGTATGGCTATGGTTGCGTGAAGGGAAGCCGTATTGGTACGGAATCATAGGCGGACTTATTCTAGTTTTATACGGCATCATCCCTACACTTCAAAAATTCCCGTCATTTGGACGGGTGTATGCAGCTTATGGTGGTGTCTTTATCATTCTTTCTGTTTTGTGGGGATGGGGAGTAGATAAAAAGGCACCCGATACTTATGATTGGATTGGGGCGGCTGTTTGTTTAATTGGGGTTTCTGTTATGCTTTGGGCTCCAAGGCATTAGGAGCCTTGATTCTTCATTAAATAAGCGTTTAATTAACATTTTTGATTTTTTTTTGAAAAAGTAGTTGATTTCTATGAAAATAAATTATACAATAATTTTCGCTGACCAAAAAATAAAATATATTTTAGTAACTTGGATTATAAAATTAGCTTGTGTTTAAAGCTTGATTTTAAAAAAGGTGTTGCATAGTTGTTTTGTTTTTGGTATTATGAAATTCCGGCGTTAAGCAAACGCTGAAAAATATTTTTTAAAAAAAGTTGTTGACTTCCACGAAACAAGATGTTAAGATAAATCTTGTCGCTGAAAACACGACGAACGAAATGA
>NZ_AJLR01000116.1 GCF_000307855.1 Schinkia azotoformans LMG 9581
CTGCCCGTCGCACAAAAAGGGACATAATTGTCCCCAATAGTTTTCTTATTCCTTTCCTCTCAACAAATTCGCTGCCTCTACTAAAATCTTCAATTTTTCGAACGCTTTTTCCTCTGAATTCATCGGACGTTGCGCAAATGTTCCAAAGCCACAGTCTGGATTTAGGAAAATCTTTTCTGCAGGAATATACTTTGATGCTTCGGTTACTCTAGCAACAATATCTTCCGGTGTTTCAATTTGTTGAATTCGCGGGTTCACTACACCAAGGCCGAGTTCCACATCTTTACCAGCCAACTGAGCTAATGTATTTAATTCACCTGCTCTTGGTGTTGCAAATTCAAGGATTAGTTGATCAATATCCATCTGTTTAAAATAAGGCATAACAGGATCGTACGGTCCGTGTAACAATGTTGTTTCGTCCGTACTCCAGTTGCCACGGCAGACATGGACGCCGATTTTTGTACCCCGGCCTCTCATCCCTTCTGTAACTTGATTAATTAAGCTTGTTGCAAATTTCAATTCTTCTTCGGCATCTGCTTTTGCCGTCAGTGCCCCACACATAAAGGTGCGGTTCGCATTTTTTTGAGTAAACACGATTTCGGTTAAAACTGGTTCATCCATTTGGATAAAGCAAGCACCTTCCGCGATTAATTCTTCAATTTCTTCCCGCAATACTTGAACGATATCAACAGCCAAGTCTTCCCTCGTCGGATAAACTTCTTGTGATAACCCTTCAATCCACATTGAACGAGATAGTAAATAAGGACCAGGTATCGCAACTTTTATCGGCTTTGATGTATGTTGTTTAAGAAAGTGAAGTTCATCAACCGCAAGGGGGTGGCGCCTTTTTATTTTTCCTACAGCTGCTGGGTTCGTTAACGAAAACGCAGGTACATCCAGCGTTCCCAATATTTCTTCAAAACTAGCTTTGTCTTCAACATAGTCTAATAGTTCAGATACAGTTAACATTTTTACATTTTCAATTTTTTCAGCGACAAACGAAATGAAGTTGTCCCGTCTTTGTTCACCATCTGACACAATATCGATTCCTGCATCTTCTTGGTATTTAAGACACTCTAAAACTGATTGATTAGCAATTTCATTAAACTGTTCTTCCGTTATTCTGCCTTCCCGCTTATCACGTAAACCTCTTAATACTTTGCGTTTTCTTGGCCAGCTTCCAACGACTGTAGTTGGGAACTTCGGTAAATTCATTATTAATGCACCTCAATTATCAATCTTAAATTTAGTATACGATTGAAAACTTAATATCTAAATCTACTTGATCTTTAAGTGTCTGATAAACAGGAGAACGCTCTAAAGTCTTTTCCCAAATTTGATAAAGTAAATCTTCATCACTTGGAGAAGAAACATAGACTGTTCCAGCTATTTTCGTAATCTTAGGACTGCCTATATCCTCAAGTTCCATATGATACAGGACATTTTCTAACTGTCCTTTTAACGTTACCTCGAATTCATCGATTGTAATATTATTCTTGGAAGCTAGCATTTTAAAACCAACAGTCAAACAAGAACCTAAAGAACTGATGAAAAAGTCAACAGCACTGGGCGCATCAACTTTAGGGCTAAACTCAGCAGGTTGACCAACTAAAAATGTATGGTTACGGGAATGTACTTTGGCTGTTAACCCTTTTTCACCTTGGATGCGCACTGTCCACTTATAACCTTTTGCTGCTTCAAGGTCAGCCTCCAATGAGCGCTCTTCTTTACCGTTTCCTTTTTTTACAAAATATCTTTTATAACCGCCTTCATCATCAGCCATCCCTAAAAACTCATGCTTCACCATTCGGCACCAAGCCGGGAGGTCACCTTCAACAGATGCCTCCCTGCTCCTTATTTCCAGAACTCCGCCAACCTCTAGCGGATCAATATTTTTCTTAATAATCAACAACAATCCGGAGCCACAGTCCAAATCTCCACCATCACAGATTGCATCAACTTGTGGAATAATCACTGACGCCACTCCTTAGTATGTAATACAAGCTGCACCATTAGCTAAAAATTCAACCAATGTTGCTCCTCCAACAATTTTTGCACCTTCAATTAATTTTCCGTCATCAAGTCCACGTTTCTTAAAGCAAGGTGAACATACCCAAATTGTACCACCTGCTTCTACAAATGAATCGATTAATTGCTTGATTGGCGCAAATCCTTCTTCATGAATATCATCGGCATAGCCTTGCTCAGCAAGATAAGCACCTTCTGAGTTTAAAAATACAACCGTTTCAACACCAGAAGCAACGGATGCATTCGCTACAACAAAACCTAACGTACATAAATCTGTATTATTTTTTGCATTTGTAATACTAACAGCTAGCTTTGACATTATAAATCTCTCCCTTTAGCATTTTTTAATATAAAAATTTGTGATTAATAAACCTTCTTCATTCATTACTAGTAGTTCGTGCCCTTGCATGCGACACCATGCTGGTACATCCTCAACTGCTCCAAGATCATAGGAGATCACTTTGATCACTTGGCCTTGATCCATTTTTTTCATCCTTAGAAATAACTTAACAATTAATTCTCCGCAGCTGTCTGGACCGGCATCATAAAGTTCGTCATATTGATAATTAATATAACTTATATTTATCACCTCTATAAGTTTTTATTATATATATATATTAAATTATAGTTTAGAGTCGTTTAAACTATCAATAGGGATTTCTTATTTATTGCTTATATATTACAAATTCATGAATTTTTGCATAATGTAATACAAAAAACCTCTCAAGGGCTCAACGAGAGGTTTTAACCTATATCATAATTATCAAATGTTTTAATTTTCCACTCCCCGTCTACCTTCTTTAATGTGCAAGCGAAACGATGGATTTCTCCTTTAGTATTCGTAATGGCGTAAAGAACGACAGCTTTATTTTCGTTTTCAGTTAATAATTGCGCACCGATAAATTTCTCAAAATACTTCGCACCCGCTGTATAAAGCTTTTTCATAATAAAATTCGGTCCTTTTGCAAAATAAGACCAGTCCGGCTGTTTAGTTTGAATCAGATTCTCAAAATATTCGGTTACTACTTTTTCAGGGCTCATAGGCTCACCTCTTAAAGCAGATTACTATAGTAAGATTTATACTGTTCTGTTCGGAATAATGACAGAAAAATAAAACATTATCAGACAAAAAACAAGCAATTCCCTTTCGTGATAATGCATCCACTCTATTGGCATACTAAGAAGTGATTTTTGCAATTTAGGAGGATGGTTGTGGCATATTCGTGGATTTCTCTATTGCCTTTTCTAATTGTTATTTCCATGTCCATTTGGTTAAAAGACATTTTACCGGGACTTGTTGTTGGACTTCTTGTTGGTTCAATTATGGTGGCATCTGATGTTTTAACCGGAACACAGCAATCTGTTTCCTACATTATAACTACATTGTCGGATGAAACGAATATTAAAATCGTCAGTTTCCTTTATTTATTTGGCGGCTTGGTTGGAATGATGAATATTTCTGGTGGGATTAAAGGCTTCTCAGAGTGGGTCGGGAGAAAAATTAAAACAGAACAAGGAATCCTCGGACTTATATGGCTTACACTTCCTTTTACATTCATGATGCCAATGTTTCGAATTATGATGATCGCTCCGATCATCAAATCCTTGATCAAAAAAATGAACTTATCAAAGCAAAAAGTCGGTATGACAATGGATATTTCGACGGAATCAACCATCGTTCTTTTACCGGTTGCGACCGCATTTGTTGGATTTATGGTTTCACTTGTGGAAGGTGGAATTCGCGACCTTGATTTAGGCATGTCAGCCTACGAGGTATTTTTATTAAGTATTTTATTTAATTTTTATGCGCTTATCATGTTAATCATTGGCATTATTCAAACATTTTGGCCTTCAAAGAAAAAGACTACTACATCTAAAAAACATGAAGATAACATTGAGGATGAGGAACACGAATTTCACAGGGCTTGTATAACTAAAGAACTATCATTAGTAAACGCTCAACCATGGCATTTAATTGTCCCTGTCTTTTTACTCCTAGCGTTATCCTTGTTTCTTTTATGGAAAAACGGGACAGATTTAGGGGCTAAAACGGTATTTGAAGCCTTTTCGATGGCCGATGCCACTTTTGTAATGCTGTTAGCAGTATTTATCACACTTATTTTCACATTTGTCTTTTATATTGTGCGGAAGCAAGCGTTAAACGAAATTTTGTATCATTTTTATGATGGCGGCAACCAAATGATGCAGGCGATCAGCATGCTGATCCTAATTTGGGCACTTACAATGTCTGCAGAAGATCTTGGCTTTTCAGCATTTGTCAGTTCAACATTGGGAGCCTTCTTACCGGCATATATGGTACCGGCCACGATTTTTCTAATCGGCTCTGTTGTCGGCTATTTTATTGGATCGTCATGGGGAACGTGGGGATTGTTTATGCCACTCGGGATTACGTTAGCGGTCTCCACTGATGCCTCCATCCCTTTAACAGTTGGAGCTGTTTTTGCTAGCGGAGCATTTGGAGCGTTAACCTCACCATTAGGCGACACGACGATAACAACCGCCTCCATTTTGGATATGGAACTTGTTGAGTATGCCCGATATAAACTCAAGCTATCTGCCATTGGAGGAGCCATTTCGGCAGTGTTGTATATTTTATGTGGTTTGTTTTTTGTTTAATAGATAAAAAAGAAGCAAGAGTGTTCGAAATGATTCTTGCTTCCTTCTTTATAAAGGTTTACGTAAAAGATATAGTATAAGGACCATCAAGATCCGGATGGCTAATTAAACGAATATATTTGGGTTCACAACGAATGACAATGTAATTTGGATCTTCTGGGCCAGTTAAATATTTTAGAAAATTTTCATGCCAAAGACGGTCCTTTAATTCTTTTTCATCGTGGATCGTTGCAACTGCAACGATATCGATAAACGGTTTTCCGAATCCACCGCCCAACAGAATATGTACTTTATTATTTTTTTCGATATCCTGTACTTTTTCAGTTAGTTTGCTTGAAATTGTATAGAGTATGAAGTCTTCCTCATCATTTCGAAAAATCATATAGCGGGCAAACGGCTGATCCCCTTTCATCGTACTTAACGTTCCCAACCGATGCTCACTCATAATTCGTTTTATTTCAGTTTTTATTTGTAGTTCATCCAAGATCCTAGCACCTCTTTTACTTTTTTCCTTCGACTATTTCTTTCAAGATTTTATACGAACTTTTTTGTTTTTCCGGATCAAAAATATAAGTTACAGCCATGATTTCATCCACATTGTATAGCTCTTGGAATTTCGTTATCTGTTCACGAACGGTATCTTTACTTCCTATTAATGAAATCCTAGTTCTTTCTAACTGCATTTGTTTTTCCAACGGACTCCATAGCTCCTCCATATTTTGGGTGGGCGGCATTAATGGAGCTTGCGTTCTCCTGACAATATTCAGTCCGAATTGGTGCATTGTTGTCGCTAAAAATTGAGCCTCTTCATCACTTTCAGCAGCAACGACATTCATACAAACCATCATATATGGTTTTTGTAAGTATTCTGATGGCTTAAAGCGGTTCCGATAGATGGAAATTGCTTCCTCCATGTAGGTTGGTGCAAAGTGTGACGCAAAGACATAGGGCAAGCCTAATCGTGCCGCTAAATAGGCAGAATCTGTCGAGGAACCAAGGATATAAATTGGAATGTTTGTATCTACCCCCGGATAAGCTTTTACTACACCCTGTTTTTCATCTGGTCCAAAATAGTTTAGTAAGGCCTGAACGTCCTCAGGGAATGTATAGACGGAATCATGCTGCGAGCGTCTTAAGGCATTCGCCGTCATCATATCTGTTCCAGGTGCCCGGCCAAGTCCAAGGTCCAGACGATTTGGATAGATTGTGGCCATCGTTCCAAATTGTTCAGCAACTACCAACGGTGAATGGTTTGGTAGCATAATTCCGCCTGAACCAACACGAATGTGTTCAGTATGCTCAAGAGTATGTTTAATTAAAATAGCTGTTGCAGAGCTTACAAGTCTTGATGTGTTATGGTGTTCGGCAATCCAAAAGCGTTCGTAGCCCATTTTTTCAGTTGCCCGGGCCAAATCAACCATTGCATCTATAGCATCCTTTGCATCCTCGCCCTGCCGCACCGGAACTAAACTTAAAACAGATACTGGTATAGTAATATTTGCCATTTTTATCGTGTTTCCTTTCCAATTTTCTATTACTTCTATTCATAATTTTATAGTAGCAATTTGTTGTTTTTCTAACAAACATAAAGGCTTATGCATACACTATTTTGATAAGATAAGGAGGCGAATTTAATATGGAAAGAATGTACGGACTAAATCCGAATTTTGGATTTCAACAAGGGCAGGGTGGTTTTAACCCAAGCAATGTTTATCATTATGGACAGGGCGGTTTTTATCCTGATCATGGGTATCATTATGGGCATGGCAGCTATTA
This sequence comes from Schinkia azotoformans LMG 9581, assembly GCF_000307855.1. Classification (GTDB taxonomy): domain Bacteria; phylum Bacillota; class Bacilli; order Bacillales; family Bacillaceae_J; genus Schinkia; species Schinkia azotoformans. Next base: position 6,442 of record NZ_AJLR01000116.1, read on the forward strand.
TCCTGGGTATGGGTTCCATCATGGGCATAGCGGCTATTATCCAGGTTACGGTTTCCATCATGGACACGGCAGTTATAATCCTGGGCAAGGGTTCCACCATGGACATGGCGGTTTTTATCCGAGATAAATATTTTCGTAAGCATAAACTCCAAAGTGACTTCCATCTATCTTGTGAAAGTCACTTTTTTATTTCAGTCTCAATTCCCATTCATTAAACTGGTACTTCCTGCTCCGTTTCTCATAAAAACAATCATCACACAAATTAAATCTGTATTTAAGCGGCAAGTCTTTCCCGCAGCTTTTACATACCTTCCTCGCCACTTGGATTCCAGATTTTAATTGATCATGGATTTTATCACTTATTTCTTCTCTGATTCTTTCCCAATATTGTGCTTCTGTTGCCCTTCCTAATTTGTATAAAAACAAAAGGTGCAGTCCAATCGATTTGTACGATAATTCAAGTTCTTCAAGCCCTGACTCTTTTATAATAGGATCAGGAATTTCTTCACCAGCGACGATTGCCTCAAGCTTTTGTTTCCACTGCACCCTAAGAGTTGGCTCATTTGTTGAAAAAGGCAAATGTAAAAATCCATACAAGTCTGTAAGAGAAAGCTTGGCTTCCACGATCGTACCTTCGATCATTTCATAAAGCAGCTTTTCTTCAGACAATGGCGATTTTTTCGTGCCTTCCGGGATTTTAAATTTATCCCATAGGTAAAAAAATAAACCTAGATGCCGTGAATATTTTTGAAATTTTTCCAAAACACCCGTTGTTGGAGCAATCGCAAAGCCGTGCAGTGCTTGATCTTCTTGTTCTAATAACCGCCCCATTGTCTTTGGATCACTATAAAAGGCAACTTTTCCAACATCATAAATCCCTTTTCGACCTGCACGGCCTGCAATCTGCTTGACTTCTTGGGATGTTAACCGCCTTCTTCTTGTCCCGTCGAATTTTTCGTTTTCCAAGAAAACAATTCGCCTTATCGGTAGATTTAATCCCATACCAATCGCATCTGTTGCCACAATAACAGTCGTTTCACCATTTAGAAATCGCTGCATTTGTTTCTTTCTAGTCTCGGGAGGCATACTGCCGTAAATCATACTTACTTTCCGTTTACCTCTTTGTAGTTCTGATGCCGTTTCAAGAACTTGTCTCCTTGAAAAACAGACAAGTGCGTCTCCTTTTCGAGTATCGTTTAGACGAAACAAATGTTGTTCCACTTCAAGTGGTATATCCCTTCTATATTCAAAAACATCGACATCGGATTCTCCAAGCAAATCTAAAATCATCGATTTAGCATTAAAACTACAGATGATATGAACTTCCTTTGCTTTGGCTTTTGTTATTGCTTTATACCAAGAAAATCCTCGGTCTTTATCTGCAAGCATTTGAGCCTCATCAATGACAACCACATCATAATAATCTTTCTCATGAAACATCTCGACCGTACAGGAAAAGTGTGTGGCATCTGTTACCACTTTCTCTTCTTCCCCCGTTTTTAAGGAACAAGGTACACCTTCTTCATTCAGTTTGTCATATATTTCAAATGCAAGTAGGCGGAGCGGGGCTAAATAAATTCCACTTTTAGCTGCCTTCATATTTTCAATTGCTTGAAAAGTTTTACCCGTATTCGTTTCGCCAACATGGAGTATATACTGGATATTCCGGCTTGGGGGTGGACTGTATTCCATACCGAAAATATCTTCAATCATTCTTTTTTCTTCTTCTTTTCTCCGTTCTTCCTCTTCTTTTTGCCGTTGTCTTTTTTCCTGTTCTTCGATCTCTTTTCGTTTTCGTTCCATTATATCTTGGTTAAAAATCTCGCGATGCTTCTCAAGATCAAACGGAATATCAATCAGTTTGATAAGATCAGTCATCAATTCATTTAACAAATCCTCGAAAATTTCATAGCTAAGATCAGCAAGAGGTTCAAAAGAGACTTCCTTTAAAATATCGATGGAAAGTGGTTTTCCAAATGATTCTTTATATTCATCAAATAAATTTGAAGGTAGATGATTTTTAAGCCAATTAGGACCGAAATCAAATAAATAGGTCGAGATCAATCGTTCATATTTTTCTGTTATTTCTTCAACAAATCGATAATTGTAATAGGCTGACTCTTGCTCATCGTATAAATAAGACGAAAACGTAACATCCTCCATTGGTTGGATTACCCCTTGCTTTTCAATCTCTATCGCAAGCTGACTGCCAAGTAAAAATCGGATGTATAGATAAAACTCTTCATAATATTCACCCAACAGCTGTTCAATATGGTATTCAAGCTTCAAAAATAATTTTCTTTTTGATTCTCGTTCTATTTGAATAGCCTTTTTACATAAATGAGATTCCCTAACTTTCTTATATCGCTGTACCCACACTTCCTTTTGAATTAAAAATTTCGTATCGAGCCAACAAATTACATCAAAAGACTCTTCTTCACGAATTTCATTTCGAAACATCTGATTAATTAATTTTCGTTTTACGCCCTCAACATCAAATCCTTTGGAAGTAAGGTATGATACTTTTTCGTTAATAGAAGCATGACTTGAGGTTGCATTAAGCCATGCGTTCAACCAAATCTGACCAATAAATTGGCCCCTTTCTCGAATATATTGTTCATAGGAAGGAATGTCTTCTTTCGTCTCAAGATATTTATCGATATCATCCATGACCATGGTTTTTGCCCGTTCGACTGCTTTTGAATAATAATCAGCCAAAATACCGTTCATTTTGTATCTAGCTCCTTTACAGATCGCTTGTTTGCTTTATTTTATCATTTTATGTATAGCATTAGTTTCCCTCAAAAAACAAAAAAGTTCCCTCGAATCTAGGGAACTTTTTTAAAAATCATATTGAAATACATTAATTAGAAATACGATTTTGGTTCGATTTTAGATTTAAAATATTGATAGCAAATAATATTACGCCAAGAACAATAAGCAACGATCCAATTATGGTCACAATTGTTAAACCTGGGTTTCCTGTTACTAGAACAATAAACAATGCGCCTTGCATAAGTGGTAAGCCGATATTATGCAGCCAAAAATGGGCTTTGGCTAATCTTGTTTGTGCTGCACTTGGAAAAATACAGTAAATAATTCCGAAAAGAGCCATAGAAACCCAACCTAAAAGATTAAAATGTGCGTGTACAGAAGTTAGTGTGAAGTTATGAATAATTCCCATTACAAGTCCAATTAGGACAGCAATCGTAAAATATACAACGGAGATTTTAAGGAAACGTAATCCCATGATTACACCTCCTTTCATCAGCAAAATGTATTGCACTATTATTATAGTTTTTTTATTTTCAAAATATTCTTATTATCTAATCATTACAAAGGTTTTTTTAGTTAGGTAGCTACTGCTATCATTTTGATATCACTTCTATATCCTATTGCTATCATATGATACACTCAACAAAAACTTACAATTTTTGATAGACTCACAACTCACTAACTCGAATTCTTTTATTTTCCCCGACAATATGTCAGTTCCTGCGCTTACCCAGGAAATCCACTAACAAAATAAAAAAATTGACCCACGCACATATAAAGCGTAGGTCTAGTTCTTGTCTTAAGTTATTTACTTATGCTTCAACAATTTCTTTTTGTTGATATACTTCTTCTTCGAACTCACCGGTGATTCTGCTTGTTAAAATACCAGTCGTCATTCCGCCGCTTACATTTAATGCTGTACGGCCCATATCAATTAATGGTTCAACAGAGATTAACAATCCAACAATTTCAATTGGAAGACCCATTACTGATAATACAATCAAAGATGCAAATGTTGCACCACCACCGACACCGGCAACACCAAAGGAACTAATCATAACGACTAAAATCAATGAAAGAATGAATGATGGATTCAATGGATCAATACCTACTGTCGGTGCTACCATAACTGCAAGCATTGCAGGATAGATCCCTGCACATCCATTTTGACCGATTGTTAAACTAAATGGGCCTGCGAAATTAGCAATTCCTTCTGAAACCCCAAAATCTTTTGTTTGGCTTTTAATATTTAACGGCAGTGTTCCTGCACTTGAGCGTGAGGTAAAAGCAAAAGTTAGAGTTGGCATTGCTTTTTTCAGATAAAGAACTGGGCTTAATTTTGCCATTGATAGCATGATTAAATGAACGATAAACATTAAAATTAACGCTACATAAGAGGCAATAACAAATGTTCCAAGGTTAACGATCGCTTCATAATTACTTGTCGCAGCTACTTTTGTAATCAACGCTAAAATTCCATATGGAGTTAAGCGGAGAACTAATGTAACCACTCTCATGATGATTGCATACAACGAATTTATAATTTTCGCAAATAATTCAGCTTCCTCCGGTTGTTTCCGTTTTATACCAAGGGATGCAACGCCAATGAAGGCAGCAAAAATAACGACAGCGATTGTTGAAGTAGGACGAGCTCCTGTCAAATCTGCAAATGGATTGTTTGGAATCATTTGTAGAATTTGCTGCGGGATTGTCATACCTTCAACCTGAATAACTCTATCTACAAGTTCAGCATTACGGCTTGCTTCAGCGTCACCTTCTGTCAACTGAATCCCATCAAGACCAAAGCCGATTGTTGAACCAATCCCTATAGCTGCTGAAATTCCAGTTGTAAATAATAAAAGTCCAATTACAAGGAAACTGATTTTCCCTAGATTCTTAGTAATTTTTAATCTTGTAAAGGCTCCAACAATGGAGATGAAAACTAGCGGCATTACGACCATTTGTAGTAATTTAACATAGCCGCTCCCAACAATACTCAACCAATCAATCGTTTTAGAAATGACGTCGGAATCCGCCCCATAAATCACGTGAAGGACATATCCAAAGACAATACCTAATCCCAAACCTGTAAACACACGTTTAGAAAAAGAAATATGCTTTTTTTGCATAATAATTAATACACCAATCAACAAAAGAAAAACAATTACATTAACAATGATAAGTCCGTTATTCATCTTAATTCTCCTTTTTGAAAATAAAACAATTTAATATTTTATTATATTCGTATACTCGAAAATATTACTCTATTAAAACCAAGTTGTCAAATAAGGATTATCAGATTTAATCAAAAAAATCACATCACTTATTATAATATGTGATGTGATAAGATACCATAGATAAATTTCTTTAAAATTCCTCATATACAGCTGGATCTTGGTTATTAATTCTGCCATCAGGTCGGCTTAATTCTGAAATTATCTTCATTTCTGTCTCGTCTAAGCTGAAGTCAAATATAGATATATTTTCTAACTGGCGTTCCAGTGAAGCGGATTTTGGAATGGAAATAGCGCCAAGTTGATAATGCCAGCGTAAAACAATTTGAACAATCGTCTTATTATGCTGTACGGCAATTTTTTGAAGCGTATCAATTTGCAATTCTTTAAATCCTCTTGTTAATGGACTCCACGATTGGGTTGCAATGTTTTTCTCTTCGTGGTACTTTCTTTGTTCCGCTTGGTTAAAGAACGGATGTAATTCAATTTGATTAATACTCGGCTTTACGCCTGTTTCTTTTTCTAAACGCTCGATATGTTCACGTAGGAAATTACAAACCCCAATCGAACGGATTAACCCCTTCTCTTTGGCATCAATTAGTGTTTGCCATGCTTCTACATACAGGTCTTGCTTTGGATTAGGCCAATGAATTAGATATAAATCATAATAATCTAAATTTGCGCGGTATAAAGATTCTTCGATTGTAATAACAGCCTTCTCATAAGATTGATAGCGTCCGGGTAATTTAGATGTTATTCTTAATTGTTCTCTTGGAACCGAGCAACGCCTAACAGCCTCCCCTACTGTACCTTCGTTCTCATAGTTGTAGGCGGAATCAATTAAACGATAGCCAATATCAATAGCATTATTAATAGCATATGCCCCTTCATTACCTTTAAGTAAATATGTACCCAAACCCATAACAGGTATTGTTAATCCATCATGAAGTGTAATCTCCGGAATTGCATTTCTCACAACCTACCACTCCTCTCCCGTATTATTTTAAGATTACCATAATTTTATATAAATGACATTTTTATTCACTCGGTGTTTTCTTCTACTGCCCCAACTAATTTATGTAAAAAAGAAAAAATTAAGCCATAAGCTTCCCCAATTGTCATATCTTCTTTAAAGCCAGATACATAATTAAAAGTAAAATTCAAATCCCACAAGCCATCATCACCGTTAAACATTAGATCAAATGGCGCCTCTTCCGTTTCTAACTGTTTTTTTAGTTGTTCCTTTATTTTGGATGCATACTTCTTTGGAAATTTTAGACCTAACATCACATCATAGGTGCCAAAAGCATTATCAACCTCAAAAGAAACAGAGTCAGTCCTAACTTTATCAAACGATTTTGATTCAACAAACAGAAACTCATTTTTGTGTTTTTTAAAGTATCCAATCGTTTGTTTTAAAAATTCTGTCGTTTCTTTTGCTAGAACCTCTTCCGTTTCTTTATCAATGCGTTCAATATAAGCATCATCAAAACTTAATAATGAATTCATTTCCGATACCTCCCTCATTCACTCTTACAATGTTATCTTCAGTTTACCCATTTAGCTCAAGACATACAGGACAATGATCACTCCCCATGATTTCTGTATGAATTTGTGAATCGATAATCGAGCTACTTAATCCTTTTGACAGAATAAAATAATCAATTCTCCACCCGATATTTCTTTCCCTTACCTTATTCATGTATGACCACCAGGAATACACATCTCCTTTATCTGGGTATAGATATCTAAAACTATCGACAAACCCGGAATCAAGCAATCTTGTCATTTTTTCGCGTTCTTCATCTGTAAAACCGGAGTTCCCTCTATTAGTTTTATAATTTTTCAGATCAATTTCTTGATGGGCAACATTTAAATCCCCACATAAAATCACCGGCTTAACTTTGTCCAATTCTAATAAATAGTTACGTATATTGTCTTCCCATTCCAACCGGTAGCTTAGTCTTGCCAAATCCCGTTGTGAATTGGGGGTATATACATTAACAAGATAAAACGACGGAAACTCTAATGTGATCGCTCTGCCTTCATGGTCTTCCATATGTTCTCCCAATCCGTACGAAACTGAGATCGGTTTTATTTTTGTGAAAACGGCTGTCCCTGAATACCCTTTTTTAGCAGCGTAATTCCAGTACTGATTGTAGTTTTCAAGGTTTAAATCTATTTGTCCTTCCTGCAATTTAGTTTCTTGAACACAAAAAATATCCGCGCCCATTTCGTGAAAATAATCAAGAAATCCCTTTTGGACACAGGCCCGAAGACCGTTTACATTCCATGATATAAGCTTCATAATTGTTTCTCCAACTCCTTTAAATCCGTAACAATATCTATTTTATTGTAAATATTAATAGTATGTACGTCCACAAATTGTCCAAAATATCAATATGAAATAGATGAAAAGGATGTTTTTTATGAAAGGCAATTTGATTGTGTTTTTCTTTTGTTTATATTTTTGTCCATTAATCATACATGCTGAAATTGTAGAAACTGACGAAGTTTATACCTACGAATCATTAACAGAAGATTTACTTGAACTTTCAAAACTGCATCCTAATTTAATAACATACAAATCATTAACAACAACCCCCTATGGAAGAGAAATTTGGGCGGTGAAGATTGGTCATGGGAAGCCAACAGTATTAATACATGGCGCCCACCATGCCCGTGAATGGATGACAAGCACTCTATTGATGAAAATGATTGAGACATATGCTGATTCGTATAAAAAAGATAAAAAAGTGGGAGGGTACGAATCAAACATTTTAGAAGAAGCATCGATTTGGTTCGTGCCGATGGTGAATCCGGATGGTGTTACATTACAGCAAATGGGCCTATTCGCTTTTCCAAGCTCCATCCACCCAAGTCTTGTTAAGATGAATAAAGGCTCGCTGAATTTTATAAGATGGAAGGCAAATCTTAATGGGATTGATCTCAATCGTCAATATCCTGCCAATTGGGAAAATTTAAAAGGTGTTAGTAATAAGCCTAGTTATCAATTTTACAAGGGGACCAGCCCATTGGAAGCAATTGAGGTAAAGGCTTTAGTTGATTTTACATATGAAATCAAACCTGAAATTGCCGTTAGTTATCACTCGTCCGGCAATATGCTATTTTGGGGATTTTACGAGTGGGGTCTGACACATACAACAAATTTTGCAATTGACTATTTCAAAATTGCTGAAAAAGTTGCTGATATGACTAGGTACAAGTTAGAAGTACCTAAATCCTTTCAGCAAGGCGGAGGTTATACAGATTGGTTTATTGAGGAATTTGAAAAAACAGCATTTACGGTGGAAATTGGTTCATTGATTGAAGATAGCAGCCTCCCTCTCGATTCCTTCCCTTTGATTTGGGAAAGAAACAAAGCGATAGGATTATTCTTGGCAAAAAGGGCGATAGAAAAATTCACATATGACCGTAATAACATTATGTTAACTAACGGAAATGCCAAATCACAAACTCACAATTTGTCTGACACGATTTTATAACTTTATTACAATTTTGTATTTGACATAAATTTGTAAATTATTTATAATTTCCTTAATATTTATAACCATAATAGCGCTGAAATATTTAAAATATCAATAGAAGGTGATGTGAAATAAGGTGAATCCTTTTATTCTCGCGGTTGTCATGATTTTAGGAATTCATGTGGGGCTTAATTTGGACAACATCCTAAACAAGTTTCTTTGAATTACCAAGTACTGCATGAAAAAAGGGACTTGCATTTACAAAAGGTTAAATGCAGGTCCCTTCAAAAGTCCCAAGTACAGCTCTTGTGATAATTTCAATGGCTATATAAAGTGCATCATGGTTAAATGACATGTTAGGATGATGAAGGCCAGGGGTTAAATCACAGCCGAGGCCAAGCATCGTTGCCTTGATTGTTGGTTTTTCCTTCGTATAAAAATGAAAATCCTCTCCACCCGGAGTCATGATTGGTCCAACAAGCCCTCCTATTCCAAGGGTATCTTCTATAGCTTTTTCCAAAAGTTTTTCCGCGAATGGATTTACTACTGCCGCATATACTCTACCTTTTTGTTCAATCGTTAATTCACATTGATATAAAGAAGCCAAACTCTTTATGATGTGATCTACCTTTTCAATCAATTGTTCCATTGCTTCATTCGATTGTGCACGTAAATCAAGACTGAACTTAGCTGAACCTGGAATAATATTTGCATTTGTACTGCTGCCTGCTGAAACATGTGTCATTTTAACGGAATATGGAACAAGCGGATCGAGGCGAATTCCTTTCATTTGTTCAACAATAGCGGTAATGACTTCAATAGCATTGACCGTAAGATGCGGTTTGGCAGCGTGTCCGTCGAAACCATGAATCTCGCCATTTATAGTTGTAGTAGATCCATGAATGATACCTGACGAGGCTTGACCAAACCTTAACTCCTGTATAGGACGCAGATGAACACCATAAAGGAAGTCAATATCTTCCAACACCTGTTTTTCTACCATTTTTAATGCGCCTTCCCCGACTTCTTCAGCCGGTTGAAAAATAAACTTTACCATTCCTGGCAGCACTGCTTCCATTTTTTTTAATAATAATAGAACACCTAAAACAATCGTCATATGCGCATCATGTCCACAGGAGTGGTTAGCTCGGAATGTTCCGTTCACATCTTGAAAAAGAGCATCCATATCAGCTCTGATGCCTACCGTAATATTACCTTCTCTTTTGTTCCCTGACCATGTCCCAATGACCCCGGGTATGTCATCAAACCGCTTGACCTCAAGTCCATTCTTTTCAAGGATTCTTGAAATATAGTTTGTTGTTTCAAATTCCTTCCAGCTTATTTCGGGATTTTCATGTAAATGCTGGAATATATTCAAAATCTCCGGCTTCAGTTCCTCTATTAATTTTTTCATGATACTTCCTCTTTCTTTATGGTTAACGAAAATCCCCCTACTGCAAAGGAATAGGGAGACAAATTTTAATGAATATCATGCTTTTTGAAGTTACCACCCTTAACCTCAGTTACATCATAAATAGCAACAAAGGCCCTTGGATCAATTTCCTGAATGATTTCTTTCATTTTGCTTTCTTCCAAGCGGTTGATGATACAAGTAATTTCCTTGAATTGTTCATTTGAATAACCGCCAAGTGCCAATGAATACGTTGCCCCGCGCCCTAATCGGTCACGAATTGTTTCAACCATTAACTCCGGTTCCGTTGTGATAATTTTAAAGGATTTCAAACCACTCAATCCTTCCTCAACAATAGGAATCACTTTAGATGCGATAAAGTAAGCAATAGCTGATAAAAAGGCACCTTGAAGGCCAAACACAGTTGATACAACAATAAACACAAACATATTCAAAAATAGGATTAGATCACTTGTTCCAAAAGGGGATTTTCTAGAAAGTAATACGGCCAACATATCAATTCCGTCCAAAGCACCACCGTTACGTAAAGCCAACCCCATTCCAAAACCGATGATAATCCCACCTACAACGGTTACTAACAATGTATCACCTTGGATAATGGTTGGTATATGGTGCATAAGGCTCGTGCTGACCGCTAGTGTGGCTATCCCAATAACTGAATAAATAGCAAAACTTTTACCAATTTGTTTATATCCTAAATAGACGAAGGGGATGTTTAATAGGGCAATTAGAAGCCCTAGGGGTAATCCAAATAATTGGGAACCAACGATACTTAGACCTGTCACACCACCATCTGATACACGGTTCGGGATTAATACCGATTCTAGTCCATATGCCGTTATAATACCCCCTATAATTACCAATAATGCTCGTGAAACTATCTTTAATTTAATAGTTTTTTGCTTTGCACTTGCCATATTATTTTCCTCTCTTCGAACATTTACATATTATTCCTTTTTTATGTAATTATTTTAACACAAGGGAGTCCCCGTAGATTATATTTTTTACAATTTTTTATTTGGATATTTTGTGCTGTTTATCGCAAAACTATAATGAATACCATGAAAGAAGGGAATTTCAATGCGGTTTTTTCGTTGCTTTCTTATAATAGAGATTCTTTTTTTGGTGTTTGTAGGATTAGCTTGTTTTCCTATTTCAGCCCATGCCACAAGCTATCCGTTGCAAGCAAAATATCCGGAAGTAATGATTTACAAAGCTCACACAACACAAAAAGTGATTGCCCTATCATTCGATGATGGCCCCGATCAACGGTTTACGCCTCTAATATTAAATATTTTAAACAAATATGATGTGAAAGCAACTTTTTTTTTATTGGGTACAAGAGTTCAGACCTACCCAGATGTTGCAAAAAGAATTTATAATGAAGGGCACGTGATTGGAAATCATACTTATTGGCATCCACAGCTGACAAAAACCGGGGTAAATAATATGATTTGGGAAATTGAAAAAAATGAAAAAAAAATCTTATCCATTACAAATGTGAAAACAAATTTATTCCGTGCACCATATGGGGCTCTAAACGAACAGCTTGTTAAACAATTGGATGTAATGGGTTATCGCGGGGCCGGGTGGTCCGTGGATTCAGAGGATTGGAAAAGCTTATCATCTGTTAAAATAAAACAAAATATACTGAACAATATTCACCCCGGAGCAATTATCCTAATGCATAGTGCTGGGCATTGGACACAGGACTTAACAGGTACTGTTCTAGCTTTAAATGAACTCATACCTTATCTGAAAGAGGAAGGATATACTTTTGTAACAATCCCGGAGCTTTGGTCAATCGAGCACGGAAATACAAACAAATAGCAGGAGCGAATTCGGGTTTGAATTGCCCTGCTATTTGTTGCATTATTGTGGAATATTTCCACCAGCTACCCTGACTCCTGAATTGCCGGCCGGATCCGTTTTTTCATCATCCTCTTCGGCATGAATGATTAAAGATTTTCCTAATATGCTGTTAGTTACGCCATGATCAAGTGATAGACCGTCAAGGACTATGGCTTGATCGACTTTTCCATCTTTATCAGCAACAAGGTTCTGAATATCACCGAGATGTGCTCCTTTAGGGTTATCATGTCCATGTTGTTTTCCAGTCGGATTAAAATGCCCACCAGCTGTCGTAAAATCACCGTTTGTTATTGGGTTTTCATGAATGTGAAAACCGTGCTTGCCGGGAGTAAGACCACCTACATTGACTTTGACTATTACCTGCTTACCCATCTGTACTAAACCGGCAACTCCAATAACGTCACCTTTGGTGTTGTACAATTCAAGATATGTAGTGATGAATTTATGCTGTCTGCCGTTGGATGTAAAATAAGTGTAAGAATAATTATAAGTGGATGGAGTAGGAAAACTTGCCACATTCTTATTATCCTTTGCACCATTGTCTTTAGCTGCACCAATAAAACTATTAGGCAAAAATACAACCGCTAGGAGCAGCATACCAACTATAAAAAGTACGGAAGGTATAGCAAACTTTTTCATCTTGTTCACTCACTTTCTAATTTATTACTTTAGGATGTATTTTCCACTACCTATTATGTCTTGGTAATTAGATTATCAAACCCGGAAATTTTATATTTTTCCAAAAAACAAATAAAATATTCTTCTATTCTATAACCATAATATTATTATGTTAACTAATTCCCGGCATTGGTCATTAAAAAACGTTTGGAATAGATTGGCTTCCAAACGCTGTTGTTTTATCTAATTATCTGAAGACGGACCAAATACGTCCTCCACTTCTTTTTTCAATAAATCTAGGAGCGGAAAATGACTTTCATGTCCAAGACTCTCAATTATATTCCTGTAATACCACTCTTGCTTCTCTCGTCCTCTTTTGAATTTTTCCCAAGTGGCTTCCCCTAGGTTTGTAAGGTCACGGTTGATAGATCTAAGATTGTGGAGTTTGTCGGCACATGCCACTTCTCGAATCAAAAGAGGCGCACTTTTTAAGTACTCAATCGTATGTTTTTTCCTATCTTCCCAGCTCGCACCTTTATCAGGTTCCGAACAACCTTTAACGATGTTAAGCACTTCTTCACCGAAATTATTCAAAATATCAGCTTCCGTAGTTTCTGTATCCTCTAGTGTATCATGGAGAATTCCTGCAACGATCGCTTCTTCACTACATCCGGCTTTTTGCAAGATCATACCAACACCAACAGGGTGGCTAATATAGGGGATGTCCGTTTCTTTTCGGAATTGGTTGCGATGTGCTGTTGCAGCAAATTCAATTGCATAATCAATTAAATTCATAGTGAGTACACCTCCGTATATATGTATATAGTCGTCTTTATTTTCCTCATTGTATCATGGACCAAAAAAAATGTCGTTTTCATATAAGAAAACGACGTTTTGCTACCTGCTTTTTTACGTGTGTTATCCCCAACTAGGATTGTTTCCATATAAAATGGTCCGGGCTATCCCAATAAAGTATTCCGATTCCCTAATAATATGATCAAGTACAGTTTGTGCAATCATATTATCCTTTGCCGCTACACTATTGGTTTTAATCTGACGGCATAATTCAATAAATTTCATGCTTTCGTCTAAGCAGAAAGCTATAAGCTGAATAACCTGCTGTTGAAGTTGCTCATAAACCATAGTGTTACGAACCACAGTTTCTACATAACTTACAACGATTTGATGAGTTTTTCCGAGAGCTTGCTCCCATTCTTTTAATGCATCTACATATTTCCGCTCTAAATTACTAAGAGCAACCCGAATTACTACAGTGTGCTCTCGTTCTTGTTCCTTCCAAAATTCAGCTTCATCCAAAATCCGTAAGGGCATCTGCTGTCCATAATAAAATTGCATCGTCATCCTCCCTATTATTGAAAATGAACTCATTTAAATATATAGATAAAAGAAAAGGAATATGACTTGTATCACATAGCAAGACCATTTCCTTGACTATTTTTGAGCCCAAATATCAATAATCTGGGGATTTATCCAGTTCAATTTTGGGAATTCCACATATGTTATTGTACAAATGTTTAGGGAGGTGTGTATGGATGGGTGCTGTTGCAGGTGGAGCATGCTATGGTGGCGGATTTGCGTTACTCGTAATATTGTTCATCTTATTAATTATCGTAGGGTCAGCTTACGTTGGATGGTGCTAATAATAACATAAATAGTATATATGCAACCCTTGGTCACGCTGCTAGCAGGACCAAGGGTTTTTCTCTTGATTTAGTAAATGTCTAATATCCGCAAGCAGCTGCGCCAACGATGATTAATAGAATAAATAGAACTACGATTAAGACAAATACATTCCCACAAGGTGCTACAGCAACTGGTGCTACAACTGGTCTACGGCACCATGGTGCACCTACAAAACCTCCACCGAAGCCGCCCATTCCAAATCCACCATAACCAAACATATTTTTTCCTCCTTCAATTATTTTTAAAATATCAATTTAATTTATGCTTTTAGAAAACTATTGTAAGGGCATACACCTTTTTTATGAACCCATTTATTACCAGAAGAACCATGGAATTAAAGCCAAACCAGCAATGGCTCCTAAGGCGATTCCTACACCAAATCCTCCCCATCCCCAGCCAAATCCATATCCAAATCCACCTAAGTTTCTTGGTCCACCAAGTGGCTGCAAATAGACCCTGTTAGCAGTAACACGATGGATGATTCCTCTATGAATTCGTCCATCATGGGTTCTAATTTCAACAGCCTTGCCCATATGTCGATTACATAATGCATGGTAATGTCCAACTGACATTCATTCACCCCCATTTCTTTCGTACCATATGACATCTTATGCTTTGATACATGCTTTCGAAAGGACGAATGAATCAGGGGATAAGTGGAATACGAGCGAATTGAAAAATGAGCATTTAATCAAATAGCCTATACACAATGCATCTTCTTCGAATAAAAATAAAAGGAATTAAATTATATTATAGGAGGGAATGGAATGTCTGAACGCAGGGAAGCTAAGGTAATCCACGTCGATAAGTTAATCATACACGCGAAAGAAGTAGAAATTATTCATGAACGAAATGATGACCACCAACCTCATCATATGCCAAGAAGACCTAGAAGAGATCCGTGGGGGCTCTTTTGGGGTAGGCCACAATCAGAACAAGACGATGGACATGAATCTTATGAGGAAAGACGCAACGATTAAGTAGACTAAATAGGCTTATTAATAAAAGACCCCCTCATTTGCAGGGGTCTTTCCCTTATTCATATTCTTTTTTCTCGGCGATTTTCTTTTGATAGTACTTTTCAGTAACATTGAACTTAATTGTAAGGGGCATTTCACCAGCAACCTCTTTTTCAATGAGTAAACGTGAACCACTTTTCCCAATTTCTGATTCATGAAAGTCAGTCGTAATTTGAATCGTCAGTAGCTTATTAGCTGGCACCATGGTAATCCTAGGGTTTCCTTCTTTCACCAATTTTTTAGTGAAGAATCTTTTATTAAAGAAAATTGTAAACAGGAGCTCATTTCCACTCTTCGAAACATTTTTGACCTCTAATAAATAGGAATTATCTACTTCAATTAACTTTTCCTTGGAGATACCTTCAATTTCTAAGAATAATTGCACCCGATCACCTTTATGAGGAGAAATTCTTATTTTTGTTTTAGCCAAAGTCTACCCTCCCGTTATTGTTACACCAAACTATTATATCCGTCTAGGCGTGAAAAATTACTAAGACTATTTTCGATTTAACGGGGGTAAAAAAGAATGTCCTAGCCATTATCTAAGTCAAAAATTTCAATCCCCATTAGTTGTTTTTTATCTATTTTCCCGACATGTGTTTTCGGAAGCTCCTCAACAAAAATAAATTTTTTCGGTACTTTATAGCCGCCTAACTTCTGTTGGCAGAATGCTTTTAATTCATCTTCATATATAGTATTCTCCCTCTTCGGGGCGATGTAAGCAACAACAATTTCTCCCCACTTATCATGGCTTACACCTACAACAGCAACTTCACTGACGTATTTATGTTCAGCTAAAACATGTTCTACTTCCAATGGATACACGTTTTCACCGCCAGTGATGATCATATCTTTCTTGCGTCCCACAATATAAAAATATCCATCTTTATCTTTTTTCGCTAAGTCACCAGTGTGGAGCCATCCTTTTACCTTTGTTGCTTTTGTTTGTTCGGGATTGTTCCAATAATGATCAAAAACATGGTACCCCTTAATGAGTAGTTCCCCAACTTCATCTGGGTCTGCTTCTGTTCCATCATCATTTATTAGCAATGCCTCATTAAACAGCATTGGTTTTCCGACTGATCCCTTCTTATTCGAAACATCACTTGGGTCCATATAAAAGTTATTTGGTCCAGCTTCTGTTAGCCCATATCCTTCTTTAAAGGTAAGTCCCTTTTGTTCATAGGCTTGATAGATTACATGGGGACAAGGGGCACCCCCTGATAAAAATGTGTGCATCGATGGAAATTCCGAATGTTGAAAAGCGCTTGTTTCTATTACCATATGGTGCATTGTTGGTACAAGTAAGACAATCGTACATAACTCTCCATTGAGCAAATCAACTGTTTTTTCCGGATCAAATTTACTTGTAAAAACAACTTTTCCGCCAATCTGCAAGAGCGGAATCGTTAAGGAAAAAAGCCCTCCAGTATGGAACATTGGCAACACAGTTAATGTTGTATCATTTCCATTCAAGTTCCAGCTTAAAATTGTATTCGTCGAATTGCAAAAGATCGATTGATGTGTGAGCACGACGCCTTTTGGATTACCTGTTGTTCCCCCTGTATAGATAATCGCTAAAGGATCTTCCTTTTGAATTGGATGTGTACATTGAAATTCCTTTTCAAAAAGTAAGTGCTCGGCGTAGCTTTGGCTATCGACCTTTAATGTTGAAAAGGCAACAATATTTCCAATCAATTCCTTCACATCCGAATGATAGGCAATTAAACTTGGCAAACAATCACGTATGATATATTGTATTTCCGCATTCGATAATCTCCAATTCAGTGGAACAAAGATGGCCCCTATTTTTTCACAGGCAAAATATAAATCAAAATAACTGATATGATTTGGAGATACTAAAACAATTCGATCTCCTTTCTGAATTCCTAAACTTAAAAAATAAGCCGCAAGCTGATTGGCTCTATCATTTAATTGGGCGTAGGTCCAACATTCTTTCGTATCACCATCAACTACCGCAATCCGATTGGGTGTAATTCCTGCTCTATTTTTCAGCCAATCTATTTCCCATGACATATCAATCTCTCCTTTCCAGTGGGTCGCGGGTTCGGGAACTGTGTCCCGGTTTTGGCGGGACACAGTTCCCGACCCTCTGGCCCAATTTATTCATTTAAAAAGGTAACCATTTCATTTACTAATTGATCGAGGCCATCTACCAATGGGGAATGACCACAGTTTCGCAAAACCTTTAGTGTTGCATTTTCACCTAGGTCTTCGACTATTTCTTTTGTCATTTTCTCAGAAACGACGAGATCATTCTCACCCCATAAAACAAGAGTTGGTACATTAATATTCTTTGCTTGATTGGTACCTTCGTTTATACCATTTGGCACTCCGCTTATATTGTATAGATTTAAAGCTTGATAGACGTCGACTAAGTTTCTCTGGGTTAACATATCTTCTAGATATTCCTCATACCGAGCCGAATTAGGTTTGTTATTGTTATAAATCACAAAATCCCACATATTACGTAAAAACAATTTATCCCTATTTTGATAAGCACATAGGACAGGAATCGCTTTTGTAAAATCTTTTAAGACTTCTTCCTTTTTCGTTAAACGAACTTGTTGTCCAAAGGCATTGACAGAATAAAACGGATAGCCTCTCGTTGAAGCTGATGCCAACAGGATTATTTTATTTACAGCTTTCGGATAATCTACTGTAAATTGCATTGCCACTGCCCCGCCAGTGGACCAGCCACAGATAGAAAAGTACTCTAGCGCCAATGCATCTACGAATTGTTTAACATCATCACTAAAATCCTTAATCGTTTCTATTGGTTTATAATAGGTTGAAATTCCAAAACCTCGTAAATCAACCGCATATACTTTGAAATTTTCCGGTAATGCTTCCATAACTAAATCCCAATGCTTGGATGAGGTCATATTCCCATGGATTAATAAGAGAACACGATCTCCCCCATCCCGCTCTCGATAGCCTAGCGTCTCACCATTTGCCAGCATAACCGTTTTTAAAGAGATTTCCAATCGTTTAGCCTCCTTTGCGGATCGTTGTTACACCTAAACATACCTGATATCGGCACTTACCAGCATAACAACATCATCCTTGTTTATTTTTCGTCATTTTTTCATCTCCAAACCAGACTCTTGTTTTGAAACATCATTGCTTGAGTGGGAGGAAGAACCCCTCATTTTTTTCTTCATTTTCCTACCAGCCCACCACTGTCTAGTTGTTCCAACGATACCTTTCGGGAAAAACATAACAACAAGAATGTAGATGATCCCAAAAATAATCAGCCAGCGTTCGAAAATCCAATGAACCTTTGCCAAATCTTTTAAACTATGTTGGGCAAACTCTATTAAACCAGACCCAACAATCGCTCCTATTAACGTTCCGACTCCACCGATGATCGTCATCATTAAAGCATCCAAAGTTACCTCTATTGAAAAAACAGCCGTATTGACGAAACGAAGACTAATCGCATATAAAACACCACTAAAGCCAGCGATTATACCTGCAATGACATTTGCGATAATTTTATAGTGAATAATCCGATACCCTAGTGATTCAACCCGGCGTTCATTTTCACGAATAGCAACTAACACCTTCCCCAGCGGTGAATCTGTAAATCTTTTTAAAAATAAGTAGGTTAGGATCATACAGATGAGCGCAATTAGGTACAAGGACACTCGATCCTTAAATAAATCCGGAATCGGAAATGTAAAGCCTTCGCCTCCCATTGTTAGGGAACGCCATTTTTCCGCGAGTACTAATAATAAACCTGCGACAGCAAGTGTCAGCATCGCAAAAAAGTGACTTTTTAAACGAAGAGTCAAAATACCAATTAATAGACTCAATAAAGTACAAAGCACGACCGCTACGAGGAGCGCTAGCAATACATTAAAATAAGAATCATCCACTTTCCTCATAAAAATAGCGATACTATAGTTCCCGATTCCAAAAAACATTGCATGACCGAACGAGACAATTCCGGTATAACCTAATAAAAGGTCATAGCTCATTGCAAAAATCGCGAAAATAAACACATTTGTCATCACCACAAGGCCGGTTCGGGAATTATAGACAAATGGCATAATAATTAGACATAAGGAGATCAGTATTAAAAACAAATTATATTTCGAACCTTTAGCTGTAAGTAATTTGTTCATTGCTTCACCACCTCTTCCGACCCTAGCAATCCGGATGGTTTAAAAATTAAAATAATCAGCATAATTAACATATTCACTGCAACAGCAAGGTCAGGTACAAAATAAGCCGCATACGCTCCTAAAATCCCAACTAAAACAGCTGCCATTGCTGAGCCGAGAACACTACCCATCCCACCAATGATGACCACAATAAACGCTAAAATCCCGTATTCCAATCCGATCTCAGCATGGATAACACCCGAATATGGACCAAGTAAAATACCAGCCAAACCGGCCATTGCCGCACCCAATATGAACACAAATAAAAATATTTTCCTAATATCAATTCCTAATGCCTGGACCATTTCCTTATTCATAACACCGGCTCGCACGATCAAACCAAGCTTTGTTTTATTAAGTAAAAATAACAGCCCGCCAAAAACAATAAAACCGACAAGGATAATAAAAATCCGATATTTGATGATAATAATATCACCAAATTCCCAGCTGCCGTTCAAAAAGGGAGGAACCTTAGCTTCAATGATATTGGGACCCCATACTACTTTTACAAGCTCGCCCATGACAAGCATAGCGCCCAATGTAATCAAAATTTGTTGAATGTGGTTTCCATAGACTGGCTTTATAATAAAGCGCTCTAATAAATAGCCCAAAAGAGCCCCGCTTATAATTGCTGCTATCATACCAATTACGAAGTTGTTTGTTTCTCCATAGGTCCAAATCCCAACATAGGCTCCCCATAAAAACAATGCACCATGGGCAAAATTCAAAACATCCATCAAACCGAAAATTAACGTTAATCCAGCAGCTAAAAGAAAAATAAGCATTCCTGTTGCTAATCCGTTAATCGTGATATTTACCAAGATATCCAATCCAGCCAACCTCCTTTCTACACCTAAGCAATTCCGAGGTACTTCTCGCGGAGCTCTTTATTTTCTTTTAATTCCTGCATCATCCCGTGGTGAACGGTTCTGCCATCGTCGATTAGATAAAAACGGTCGCCAATCGTACTTGCCATAATAAAGTTTTGTTCCACTAACACTACCGTTGTATTTTTCTTCATTTCGTTAATTGACTCCATCACCTTCTCCACAATAATCGGAGCCAACCCTTTGCTAGGTTCATCGATTAACAGTAGCTCATTTTCGTTCACATAGGCTCGTGCTATCGATAGCATTTGTTTTTGTCCGCCGCTTAAATACCCACCTTTTTTCTTCCAAAATGTTTTTAAATCTGGAAAAAGATTTAAAATGTAGTTCAGACGATCCTCTGTTTCCTCATCCTTTTTCTTCATTGCAACTTTCATGTTTTCTTCGACGGTTAATCCATTAAAAATACCTTGATCCTCTGGTACATAGCCAATTCCTTTATTAGAAATCCTTGGTGTATTCCATTGTTGGATTTGTTCTCCTTTGAACGATATCACACCTCTAGATACAGGATTCAATCCCATAATTGAACGCAGAGTGGTTGTTTTTCCGGCTCCATTTCTCCCAAGTAAAACAGTCACTTCGCCCGCTTCCACTTCAAAGGACACACCTTGTAAAATATGATATTGCTGGATATGTGTATGAATTTCATCTACTTTAAGTAGCGACATCGTACAAACCTCCCAAATAAGCAGACTGGACCTGTTCATTATTCATAATATATTCAGGCACCCCGTCCGCTAACAGCCTTCCATTAAAAAGCACCATGATGCTATCTGATAAATCTAGAACCATATCGATCTTGTGTTCAATTAATAAAATCGTTCGATTTCTTTGTTCTTTAATATTTTGGATCACCTCTAATATTTTCGGGACCTCCTCCAGTGACATTCCAGCAGTAGGCTCATCTAATAATAGAAGCTCAGTATTTAACGCTAAAAGCATAGCGATCTCTAGCTTTCTTTTTTCTCCATGGGCAAGATTCATCGCTAGCTCATTCGCTTTATTATCTAAAAGGACAAGCTGAAGCAACTCATCTGCTTTCTTATTAATTTCCTTGAATTTTCGAAAATGAGAAAACATGTTATAGCGAATACCAGCTTCAGACTGCACTGCAAGACGTACATTTTCATGACATGTTAAATTTGGGAAGACGTTAGTAATTTGAAAGGAGCGACCAATGCCAAGGCGTGTACGGTAGGTTGGGGATAGATTGGTTATCTCTTTTCCATTAAATATAACCTTTCCATTTGTCGGTTTTAATTGTCCACTTAATAAATTGAAAAACGTTGTTTTACCTGCGCCATTCGGACCGATGATGGACTTTAGTTTATTTTTTTCCACTTTAATCGTTACATCATGGACAGCGACATGACCGCCAAAGGCGATTGTAAGATTTTTAGTTTCAAGGATCGAATCCATATTTTTCACCATCCTTTATTTTAAGTGGGAGGACACCACGGCCCTCCCTTTATGCAAGGTCAATTCTTATTAATTTTGAATTGGTGGTGCGGTTTCTTCTGGTGAGAGCTCTCTAATGAATACCGGTACCGGATAATCAAAGCCATCTTTTTTCTCAAGTTTGATGGCATATAATGTTTGTAATGCTTGATGATCATCTGGTCTGAACGTCATCGTTCCTTTTGGTGTTTCAAATGACATTCCTTCCATTGTATTTATTAAAGTATCAGCATTAGCGTCGCCGTTCGTTGCTTTAAGCGCTTCCACAATTGCGATCGCAGCCGTCATACCACCTGGAGTAAATAAATCAGGTGTTTCACCATTAAAACGTTTTTGATGTTCTTCCACTAACCAATCATTCACTTCATTTTTAGGTAATGTATAATGGTAAACTGTAAAACCTTCCATTCCTACTGCATCCTGCATAGTTTTTAAGGCCGCTATATCTGGAGCGCCTGTTGAAAGCTTGATTCCTTTTTCTTGAACCTTCATATCTGATAATTGTTTCCATGGCGGATTAGCACCAGCCCAAATAACGTATAAATAATCTGGTTTTGTATCAATAATTCGTTGAATATTAGAAGTAAAATCGACTGAATCAGGTGCAGCATATTCTTCAACTGCGACCTTAGCACCTAAATCTGCTGCCGCAGTTTTAAACGCTGCTACTCCATCCCGGCCAAATGCAGAGTCCGGAGCCAATGTTGCAATCGTCACACCTTCTTTTGCAATCGCTGCCGCTCCTGCAACTGCATCCTGTGAAGAATTGCGAGCTGTGCGGAAAATATATTTATTCCAGTTTGCTCCTGTAATTGAATCCGCAACGGCCGGTTCAACTATCATTATTTTTTCGTATTCTTCTGCTAACGGGAGTACGGCTAAAGTATCACCAGAAGAGCTGGAACCAACGATAAAATCTGCCCCTTCATCTAATAGCTTTGTAGCTTTTTGAACAGCGACATCTGGCTTAGTCTCAGTATCTTCTACAACAAATTCAATCTTTTTCCCAGCGACCTCCATTGTTCCATTTGTAGCGTAATCCAATCCTAGTTCAAAGCCTTTCAATGTTTGTTTTCCATACGCCTCTAACGCTCCTGTTAAAGAAGCAAGAACTCCTATTTTGATCGTTCCTTTTTCATCAGACCTTCCGTTTTTATCATTGCTGCTGCTCGGCTCACTTTGATCGCTGTTCGTGCCCGAATTTTTACCTCCTGTTGAATTGGAACCACACGCTGTAACGAAAAGCATCATCACGATCATCAACATTCCTAGCCAACCAAACGCTCTCCCCTTACGTTTCATTTCACATTCCTCCTTAATTTTTGCTAAAAAACAACTGGGACGGAGTTCCCGACCCTGTGGCTCATCAGATCAGAGTTATCCCCATTGAATGGCGGTTGCGGCCCATGTATATCCAGTTCCTGCGCTAACAGCGACGACTAAATCCCCAGCATTAAGCTGCTTTTTCAGTTGTGCAATATGGAGGCCAATACAAGGATCAAGTGCAGACATATGCCCATAATGATCCAAATAGATGGATTGCTCTTCGGGTAGCCCTAACTGCTTCAGCAATTCCTGATGCATCGATTTTTTAGTGTGAAGAGGCAGCAATAAATCAATATCTTCCAACTTATAGCCGCTTTTTTGAACGGCTTTGTTTACTACCTTTACAAAGTTTGGAACACTCACCAAGTCTAACCTTTCTTTCATATCCTGCGGATCAGTCACATCTAAATAATGAAGTCTATTTTTAATAGAATTTCCTGAAGAATGAAGTACAGAACCTCCCGCTGGAATTTTTACATCATCGTGAAAGGAGCCATCCGTTATAATACTCGACCCTAATGGGCGGTTTTTCCCATTTCTTCCAATTAAGGCAGCCGCACCCCCATCTGCGAAATTAAACATAAATCTTGATCTATGATTCTCGTAATCTATAAGGTAAGATTCCTTACATCCTCCTACTAGTAGAATGTTCCGAATGGATTCATCAGACACCAACATATCCTTTGCAACCTTTAACGCTATTGGGAAACACGAGCTTACATTCATCAATTCAAACGCATAGGCATTTTTGGCTCCTAATTCGTGTTGAATTTTAGCAGCACATGGCCATACATCATAATCCTTAAAGGGACTGCCAAAATAAATAATCACATCAATCTCTAATGGATCAATCTTGGTTAAAATCGGCCGCGCCGCTTCAATCGCCATGTCTGAAGCATGCAGATTTGCGTTGGAAACATGTTTTTGATAAAGCCCGAATTTATTAATAATAACGTCTTCTGGAATACCGGTTTTCAGCTCTAAATCCTTTGCTGTTTCAATGTTTTCCGGAAAGAAAATACCGGTTGCTGTGATGCCAATGTTTTCAATCATGATGCCAGCTCCTTGTATATTGTTTTTTAATTAACGCTTTATCGATTTTTCCTGTTGCGTTTTTAGGTAAAGCGTTTACAAAATAAACGTCCTTTGGAACCTTGTATTTGGCCAAATACTGTCTACAATACTCTTGAATTTCTTTTTTCGTTAGGGTTGATCCTTCATGTAAAGCAATAATAGCGATTGGAATCTCTCCCCATCTGTCATCGGGAACTCCAATAACAGCTGTTTCCTGTACTTGCTTCAGTTTTGCGATGGCCTGCTCTATTTCAAGAGGATAAATATTTTCCCCGCCCGAAATAATCATTTCTTTTTTTCTACCAGCGATGTAGACAAAGCCATCTTGGTCTTTTTTTACTAAATCTCCGGTCAAAAACCACCCATCTTTAAATGAAGCTGCCGTTTCCTTTGGCAAATTCCAATATTTTTTAAAAACATTTGGCCCTTTTACCCAAAGTTCACCAACCTCATCTGGGGCAACGTCCCTATCTAAATGATCTACAACTCTTATCTCTGTAAACATCGCTGCTTTACCGATTGAACCTTTAGATTCTAAGTAATTATCCTTTGTTTGCAAAAACACGGTTGGAGACGTTTCCGTCATCCCGAAGCCTTGCCCAAACGGCAGGCCTTTATCAGTAAAAAATGAAATGAGTTCCAGCGGACATGGAGCGCCACCACTATAAAACCATCTGACAGATGTTAAATCGGTATGATTAAAATTAGGATCTTTTCGGATAGAATCATAAATAGTAGGAACACCCATTATAAGCGTTATCCGATATTGCTCAATCAGTTTTAAGACTCGCGAAGTGTCAAATTTGGAAGGAATAACGACGGTTCCACCCATAAATAATACCGGCAATGAAAAAAGCCCAATCCCGCCAATATGAAATAATGGGAGTAGTGTAAGGGTAACGTCGTTGGATGTAATATCTAAAGATAATTGATTGTTTAAAGCATTCCAAAACATATTTTCTTGTGTTAAAACGGCCCCCTTTGGTCGGCCAGTTGTCCCAGATGTATAACAGATGATGAAAGGTAAGCTGCCATCTACTTCCGGTAAGGAAGCTTCCTCACGTTGAGTTGTTTGGACTAGTTCCTGTAAAGACTTTACCCCCGCATCAAGCAACATAACGGAAGTGATCTTTGTTCTATCGAGAATATTTTTCCCCAAGTCTTCAAACTCTTTCCCGATTATGAATGCTGTCGTTTGACTGTCATTCATTTGAAAAGCTAATTCAGTTGCTGTTAAACGTGTATTTAATGGTACTATAATACTTCCAATCTTCGCAGCTGCAAATAAAATCATCACATATTCAATCCCATTGGGGAGTAGAAGACCCAGTCGATCGCCTTTTTTTAGCAATAATCTTTCCTGTAAGCACTGCGCAATTACATTAATGTTTTCTGACATTTGCTTGTACGTAACCCGATCATTTTCACCAATTAGGGCAAGTTTATTAGGGGCAAGTTGCGCTCTTTTCTCAATCCAATAATGGATACCCTCCAACTTTTTCACTCCTTTTTATTTCCAGTTATTCCATGGAAGATGATTCCCATCACATCCTCGAAAACAGGTTCAGGTACATCCGCATTGTCCCAATATACCCAGCGCATTCCGATAAATTGACTAATCCCCATCAAACTATAGGCAATCGTTTCGGGGTCAAGATCAATCAAACTATCATCATTTTTTGCGGCTTCCTTTAATTCTCTGATATAACCTTCAGCAAGTCTTTGATAATAGCTGCGGTATAAATTTTCATCTACGAGAAGAACTTGTTGCACAATACTATAAAGGTTGCGATGTTCTTTTACCCAAGAGAAAAATGTTCGAAATCCTATCCGAAGCACCTGCTGGTAATCTTTGACCCCGCCAATTTCGCCCTTTATTTTACTGCGAAAATCCTTACTCATTTGCGTAATCAATTCTTCAAAAATGGCATACTTTGATGGGAAGTAAATGTAAAAAGTTCCTTGGGCAACCGATGCTTCTTTCGTTATATCAACAATCGAAGCTTGAAAATAACCTGTTTCTCCAAAAACCTTCTCAGCAGCAACGAGCAGCTTCTGTCTTGTTTTATTGCCTCTTTTTGTAAGGGGTGCTTTTACTTTTTTATTGGCATTTTCCTCTGAATATGAAATATGAATCACCTCTCATATTTAGATTATTATGGATTGGCTAAAAAAATGTTTAAAAACATAAATAAGGTAATGGAAATTTTCCACTACCTTATTTAAACTTATACGAAAGGAATTTGAGGTGGAAGAAATCTTAAATGAATAAACGTAAGTGGATAGTCGATGGCTTGGGAAAGCTTATTTATCAATTTGGGCCGTAATACATAGATAGCTCTAAAAATGGGCGGAGTAAATTTTGTTCTTATAATTTGGAAGCTTCATTTTCATCACTGTAGATTACCTCCTAATAAATTAATATGTGGGAATAGCCGTTTCATCCGTTTTTTGTTATTAAAATATTATGCAATGTCGCAACAAAGAATTATTTTTTGTAGTATAATTTGTACTATTACAAATAATGAAATGTTAATAATCTAATAAAATTATAAAAAGGAGAGCTTTCATGAATACATATGCTAGTCAGAAAGACGGGGTTTTTCCATCAGTCTGCTCCCTTGATTGTCCGGATCAATGTGGACTACTTATCCATAAAAAGGATGGAAAAATAATTAAAGTGGAGGGAGATCCAAACCACCCTGTTACAAAAGGAAACATTTGCAATAAAGTACGAAATGTCGCTGAACGGCTGTATGATGAGAAGCGATTACAATACCCTTTGAAGTGTATTGGTAAAAAAGGAGAGGGAAAATTTGAAAGGATTAGCTGGGACGAAGCGATCCAAACGATCACTTCCCAATGGAAACAGCTTATCGAAACGGAAGGTCCTGAAAGTATCATTCCATACAGCTTCTACGGAAATATGGGAAATCTCAGTGCTGAAGGAATGGACCGTCGCTTCTTTAACAGGTTAGGTGCCACACAGCTTGATCGAACGATTTGCAGCACAGCTGGTGCAATGGGCTATAAATATACGATGGGCGGCAGCTTTGGAGTTGACCCCGTAGATACGATTCATGCAAAACTGTTCATCTTTTGGGGAATCAATGCAGTCAGCACGAATATGCACCAATGGGCAATAGCCCAAAAAGCCCGTAAAAATGGAGCCAAAATTGTAGTTATTGATGTCCATAAAAACCAAACTGGTAGAATGGCAGATTGGTTTATTCCGATTTTGCCAGGAACAGATACAGCGCTTGCCTTAGGAATGATGCACATCTTATTCGCAGAAAATCTGGTAGATGAAGCATTTTTACAGGAATATACAGTTGGTCATGGAGAGCTTCGGGACCATGTGGTTCAATATGATCCATCTACTGTTTCTAAAATTACTGGAGTTCCAGATGAGGATATTTACAAGCTTGCAAGGTTATATGCTGAAACCTCCCCTTCCTTTATTCGAATTGGAAATGGCATTCAGCACCATGATAATGGCGGCATGTGCGTTAGAACGATCGCCTGCCTCCCTGCTTTGACAGGCCAATGGCTGCATAAAGGTGGAGGTGCGATTAAATCTAATTCGAGTTATTTGGGATATAATGAAACATGGTTGCAAAGACCTGATTTATTAAAAAATAAGAATACCCGTATTATTAATATGAACGCCATTGGTGAGGCCCTGCTTTCATTGGAGAAACCGGTTAAATCTATGTACGTTTACCAAAGTAACCCAGCCGTTGTTGCACCATCTGGAAATAAAGTACGTACAGGACTTGAACGGGAAGATTTGTTTTTAGTCGTTCATGATTTATTTTTAACAGAAACGGCTAAATACGCAGATATTATCTTACCTGCTACCTCTTCCTATGAAAATACGGATTTTTATTGTTCCTATTGGCATAACCACGTCCAAATTCAGGAGCCGGTTATCGAAGCGTATGGTGAATCAAAATCAAACACAGATGTATTCAGGCTCTTGGCAAAAGAAATGGGCTTTGACGATCCCGCTCTTTTTGAAACAGACGTAGAACTTATTACAGGTGCGCTTGAAAATACGGGTAATCCTTATATTGAAGGCATTACGTATGAAATGTTGGTAGAAAAGAAATATGTGAAAGCAAACATGAAGCCATTATTCCCTGGTAAGCTGGAAACACCAAGCGGGAAAATCGAACTTTATTCACAAAAGATGGCCAATGCAGGGCTTCCACCATTGCCGACTTATATCCCATTATGTGATGACGGGGATTTTCCATTTCAATTTGTCCCGGCACCTAATCACAATTTCTTAAACTCTACTTTTTCTAACAATGAGAAACACGTAAGTTTGGAAAAAGAACCGAAATTGCACTTGAATATGCAAGACGCTTTGTTAAGAAATATCGAGGACGGGGATCTAGTCCGTGTTTGGAACGAGCGTGGAGAATGTGAGTTGAAAGTATCAGTAGGTGAAAATGTGCTGCCAGGGGTTGTTGCCACACAGGGATTGTGGAGCGACCGTCCTGGAACGAAGCATCACCTCAACTCTCTCACACCTGACCGCATCGCAGATATCGGCGGCGGAGCAACGTTCTTTTCAGGACGAGTGGATGTAGAGAAGGTAAAGTAGATATAAGCTAATTCATTTAATGAAAAAAGATTAGCAGTGTATGCTAATCTTTTTCATATTTTTATCCAGTAAAATCTTTAAGTTTGTCTGAAAAACTTAAGATATCATCAGATAGTTCTTGAACAAGAATATTACTTATATCCGAAACAAGTGATGCTTTTTCTGATTCATCGATTTCAAGTTTTTCTATTCTTGATTTTAATTTTTTTAATTCCATATCTTTTTTTTCAATAATCGCTTTATATTCATGCCCCATTTCATTCCAACTATCGTTAAGTAATTTAACTACAGATGATAGTTCATCTGCACTTCCAGCCAGACGGTTAAGCACTAAGAGATTTAATGCTAACACGTTCGGTATATTATTACTTGGGTATCTTAGTTGATGATCAATTTCACCATACCCTTCCTCGAAAATAGTCCTAACTTGTATTTCCGCAATTACATTTTGACGTGTTGGGGTAAAATTAACTAAATAATGAACGGAACGATAGCCTGACTCTCTTGATTTTATGGATAATCCCAAATTTTCATAGGGTTCTTTATTATCACCATCTCTTATATTGGCAACTATTTCGATCGTTTCCCAAGTTTCTTTAATAAAATTATGTATACTCTCCCAGTCCTCTTTAAATATATGGATAACACGTACACCAATCAAATCTGTTATTTCTCTTCTGTAATTGTCTACCGAAAATTGAAATTCTTTACCGTAGGTCCCCTGTCTATCAGAGGTTTTCCTAATAAGTTTAGCTACCAAGTGTTTTGGTTCTTTTACCCTTGATTTAACCGTATGAACATTTTTATGTTTTCGGAACACATCCGCAATATAGTTAGCTTGTGTTTCTAATTGGGGTTTCAGATTAAGATAGTCATTGTAAATAAGCATTAGGTTTTCCCAATCAATATTATTTTGATTTAAATAATCTTCTGTAAAATGATACTCATTTAAGAAAGTGCTTTTATCTAAATTCAATAAGGGTGCCTCCTTTATCCATTTGCATTCATTTTAACAATTATTTCAGTATCTGGAAATGAAATCTCTTTTTAAGTTTCGTCACAGAATTGTTGTTATTTTGACATAATTTCGTTATACTTTCTTTGATATTAAATAACTTTTAAATATAAAAAATATCTATGAAGAGCTTTTGTTATAGTATAAAAGAGACACGAAAAGGGGGACTTAAAAATGAAAAATCTCGTGGTTGTAGGTGGCGGTTACGGTGGTATGAGAATACTTGCCCGTTTTTTGCCTAATCAACTTCCTGATGACGTAAAAATTACACTAATTGATCGGAATCCTTATCATTGCTTGAAAACGGAATATTATGCTTTAGCTGCGGGGACTATTTCAGACCAAGATGTACGTGTGGCTTTTCCTGAACACCCAGGGCTGGACATTGCATATGGTGAAGTAAGAGGATTTGATTTAGAAGAAAAAAAGGTGCTTTTGAAAGACATGAAGCCGGTTCCTTATGATGATTTAATTATTGGATTGGGTTGTGAAGACAACTATCATAATGTACCTGGTGCAGCGGAGAACACCTACAGTATCCAATCCATCGAAAAATCACGTGAAACCTACAAGGTTCTGAATGATCTACCTCCCGGGTCGACCGTTAGCATTGTTGGTGCTGGATTAAGCGGTGTTGAGTTGGCTAGTGAACTTCGCGAAAGCCGTCTAGATTTGGACATTAAATTATTTGATCGTGGTAAACATATTTTATCTTCATATCCTGTTCGTTTAAGTAAGTATGTAGAAGAGTGGTTCAATACAAATGGCGTTGAAATTGTAAGTGAATCCAATATTACAAAAATTGAACCAAATTTACTGTACAATCATGATGAAGCTATTAACAGTGATGCTGTTGTCTGGACTGCAGGTGTTCAACCGAATATTATTGTTAGGGAAATGCCTGTAGAGAAGGACGGTCATGGTCGGATAGTAATTACACCACACCACAATATTCCAAATAATGAACATGTGTATGTAGTTGGTGACTGTGCAAGTCTACCCCATGCACCAAGTGCGCAATTGGCAGAAGGTCAGGCAGAACAAATCGTTGAGATCTTATTAAAGCGCTGGAATAACGAGGAATTACCGGAATCAATGCCAACAATCAAACTAAAAGGAATTCTTGGATCTCTAGGAAAAAAACATGGTTTTGGATTAGTAGCAGAACGCCCTGTTACAGGAAGATTTGCGCGCTTTATTAAATCTGGTATTCTTTGGTTGTATAAATATCATAATGCTTAAAGAGAAGAACATACAAGCTCCCTTTGTATGTTTTTTTTTCAAATTACTAGTAAAGCAATGTTTATGTTAAGATATGGGTACATAAAAATGTTTGCTATTCCAACATCAAAAGAGGGAATTATAATGAAAGTAAGAGACTTCATGATTACGAAAGTTTTTACGGTAAAACCTTCGAGTACGATCAAGGAACTGTTAGATATACTCAATTCCAATCGAATTGGAGGTGTACCTGTTGTTGATGATAAGGGGCATCTAGTAGGAATGGTATCAGATGGAGATGTATTGCGCTACCTATCTCCAAAGCGTCTTGGATTTGCTGGACTTATTTACATAATTGAGGATGGGGAATTAGAAAACGTATTACATGAAAAGTTGGATACATCTGTCAAAGAAATCATGACAAAAAGAAATATCCTCTCCGTATCACCTGAAGATGAGTTTGAAATGACAATGCGCTTATTATCTATACATAATTATAAAAAACTTCCGGTAGTTAATAGAGCTGGACGAGTCATTGGTGTTCTAAGCAGGGGTGACATTATTAATAATATATGGAAAAAAATTATTACATAAAATTAATAAGGAAGAAGGTGCCCCAAATATAACTTAGAGGGGCACCCTGTTATCAATAATCTTATAGATTTTTATTGTGCAGAACTGAAAAGTTTCTTTAATCTACGAGCGATTTCCTCATTGTCTGCCCTAACAACTTCTAGGAATTGTGGTTTATCAAACAATTGCTGAATTTGCTCTGGATATGTCTGCTCTATATTACATAATTCTATTGCTTCATTAAATTTAGCTGGATGTGCTGTAGATAATGTAACGCATACTTCATTAGGTATACTTGATTTTTCATAAGCAGCAACTCCACAAGATGTATGAGGATCAAGCAAATAATTTGTGTCTGCATAGTACGTCTTAATCGTTTGCAGACATTCTTCATTTCTCACGCCATGGGCTGCAAAATCCACTTGTACTTGACGAAGAAGCTCTTCACCCACAACAATTTTTCCTTCTGACTTGAATTGATCCATTAATTCACGTACAGCGCTTGGGTTTTCATCTAGCAAGTAGTATAGGTAACGCTCGAAGTTGCTCGCCACTTGTATATCCATTGACGGGCTATAAGTACCACGGAATTCACCTGGCTGGTACACTCCATCCTTGATAAAACGTTCTAATATATTGTTCTCATTTGTAGCAACGATAAGCTTACCTACTGGTAAACCCATTCTCTTCGCTAAATAACCGGCAAAAATATCACCGAAGTTTCCAGTTGGCACACTGAAGTTTAAATTCTTAATATCCTGCTCTTTTGCCACTTGGAAATACGCATAAAAATAATAAACTGTTTGTGCTAAAATACGAGCAAAGTTAATAGAATTAATAGCACGTAAATGATATTTTTCTTTGAACTCTAAATCCGCGAAAATTTCCTTGATAATTCTTTGACCATCATCAAACGTTCCTTCTATTGCTAAATTTAAAACCGTTGGATCATTGACAGTTGTCATTTGCAGTTCTTGAACCCTACTTACCTTTCCATGAGGATGCAAAATACAAATGCGAATTCCTTCTTTTCCTCTTACCCCTTCAATCGCAGATGCACCTGTATCGCCAGAAGTAGCACCAAGAATATTGATCGTTACTCCAGTTTTCTTAGCAATATAGGAATACAAATTCCCTAAAAATTGCAGCGCCACATCCTTAAATGCAAAGGTTGGACCATGGAATAATTCAAGCACATACATATTATCCTTAATCTTTTGAACAGGTGTCACCTCTGGATGACGGAACGTTCCATAGCTTTTATTAATTAATTCTTTAAGTTCATTTTCTGGAATTTCTCCATCAACATAATAGGAAATAATTTCGTATGCTAATTCCTGATAAGACAGCTTGGACATAGACTGCAGCTTTTCTGCAGGAATGTGTGGGATTTGTTCCGGAACTAGAAGCCCGCCGTCGGTTGCAAGTCCCATTAAAACTGTATCAATAAAACCAATTTCATTTACATTGCCACGTGTACTAATGTATTTCATAATATCCTCCAACAAAAAAATAAAATATACTACTATCCTTACCTAGAATTAGCTTGGAGTCAATAAGGAATTCGAAAAAATTAGACAACTTTTTTATTTAAATGTTATCCTTTGGGATTTTGAATAGAATTTTTCACTTCTTGAATATCGGTATCACTATAATTTCCGGTGCCATGTCCGCTCGATGTTTTGACCAGCCATTCTTTTACTTCATTATAGGACAAGCCTGAGTTCTCATTTTGACTTTTTACTTCATTAATATTGGTCCCCACAATTGTAAAGGCATCCTGACTATTTTTCACAATAATATACCTCCCATTCTGTTTTTCTTTATTTTCTATCAAAAAAAGATATTTATTAGGTTTTAATATAGAAAGTAATGGGAATTGTATATTTGAATCTAGTCCTAATTGTTCGTTACATACAGTAATGAGAAATGTTATGAATAAATGATAATTAACCATTAGGATCAATTTTAATTCATTTAATGTAATAATCCATTTTTTTAAAATTATTATAAATTTTAGGATGAAATTAAGTATTATTGTTGACAAGGAATTAAAAATATATAATAATAAATACTGTATTATAATTATTATAAATAACTAATTATTGGTTATTTAATAAGTTTTGGACATTTGTCTAAAACAACATATTGTTTACAAAAAAATATTAGGAGGAATTTTATTATGTCTTTAATTGGAAAAGAAGTACAACCATTCAAAGCTCAAGCATTTCATAACGGAGAGTTCATCGAAGTAACTGAACAAAATTTCAAAGGAAAATGGAGTGTAGTTTGTTTCTACCCTGCTGACTTTACTTTTGTATGTCCTACTGAACTTGAAGATCTTCAAAATAACTATGCAACTTTAAAGGAACTTGGTGTTGAAGTATATTCTGTATCAACAGATACACATTTCACTCATAAAGCTTGGCATGATACTTCAGATACTATTAAGAAAATCGAGTATATTATGATTGGTGACCCTTCACACCAAATTAGCCGCAACTTTGATGTATTAATTGAAGAAGATGGTCTTGCTGACCGTGGTACTTTCATTATCGATCCAGA
This sequence comes from Schinkia azotoformans LMG 9581, assembly GCF_000307855.1. Lineage (GTDB taxonomy): Bacteria > Bacillota > Bacilli > Bacillales > Bacillaceae_J > Schinkia > Schinkia azotoformans. The sequence goes on from NZ_AJLR01000116.1 coordinate 40,508, forward strand.
CGGTGTTGTTCAAGCACTTGAAATTAATGCTGGTGGCATTGGTCGTGATGCTAATACGATTGTTAGCAAAATTAAAGCTGCTCAATATGTTCGTAATAATCCAGGCGAGGTTTGCCCTGCAAAATGGCAAGAAGGCTCTCAAACACTTAAGCCAAGCCTTGATCTTGTAGGTAAAATCTAATTCAATGCATAATTCCGAAAGTCACTCTACTAATTTTACATAATGTAGAGTGACTTTTTTATGATTTTACATATTATTAATTATTAGGGCCCTTTCTCAATCATATTTATTGACAATAGTTTAGAAATATATAATAATAAATTTATAATTATAATTATTATAAATAACTAATAATTATTGTTACTAACTTCTGAGGAGTTTCTTGAATATATTATGGGAGGAGTGCATTTAAATGATTTTAGATGCCGATATAAAAGCGCAATTAGAACAATATCTTCAATTAATGGAGGGAGAAATTCTACTTAAAGTTAGCGTAGGTTCTGACGACGTATCGAAAGATATGTTAGCTTTAATGGAAGAACTATCCTCTATGTCATCTAGAATTAAAATCGAACACACTCAATTAGAAAGAACACCGAGCTTTAGTGTTAATAGAATTGGTGAAGATACGGGTATTACTTTTGCCGGGATCCCTCTTGGTCACGAATTCACTTCCTTAGTGTTGGCTCTATTACAGGTCAGCGGTCGAGCTCCAAAAGTTGATCAAAAAGTCATTGAGCAAATTAAAAATATTAAAGGCGAATATCGCTTCGAAACATTTGTTAGCCTAAGCTGCCACAATTGTCCCGACGTTGTCCAAGCATTGAATATCATGAGTGTACTAAACCCGAATATTTCACATACAATGATCGATGGTGCGGCCTATAAAGAAGAGGCTGAAAGCAGAAACATCCTGGCCGTACCAACGGTGTTCCTAAATGGGGAAAACTTCGGAGGCGGACGTATGTCTCTTGAAGAAATTCTAGCTAAGCTTGGCTCTGCACCCGATGCATCTGAATTTGCTGACAAAGAGCCATTTGATGTTCTTGTTGTCGGTGGCGGTCCTGCAGGAGCAAGTGCAGCCATCTATGCAGCACGTAAAGGTATTCGTACAGGCATTGTTGCAGAGCGTTTTGGCGGTCAAATTATGGATACATTAGGAATTGAAAACTTTATAAGTGTTAAGCACACAGAAGGCCCTAAGCTTGCAGCAAGTCTTGAGGAGCACGTAAAAGAATATAATGTTGATATCATGAATTTACAGCGTGCGAAGCGTTTAGAAAAGAAAGACCTTATTGAGGTTGAACTGGAGAACGGTGCTGTTCTAAAGAGCAAAACGGTCATCCTTTCAACTGGGGCCCGTTGGCGTAATGTCGGCGTACCGGGCGAAACGGAATATAAGAACAAAGGCGTAGCTTACTGCCCTCACTGTGACGGTCCATTGTTCGAAGGTAAAGATGTGGCTGTTATTGGTGGAGGTAATTCTGGTATTGAAGCAGCCATTGACCTTGCAGGTATTGTTAAGCATGTAACAGTTCTAGAGTTTATGCCAGAGCTAAAAGCTGATTCCGTTTTACAAGAACGATTAACTAGCCTTCCGAACGTAACTGTTCTTAAGAATGTCCAAACAAAGGAAATTACAGGAACAGATAAAGTCAATGGTATCACCTATATTGAACGTGACACAGGGGTTGAAAAGCATATTGAATTAGCTGGAGTATTCGTACAGATTGGTCTTGTACCAAATACAGATTGGCTAGAAGGAACTGTTGAACGTAATCGTATGGGTGAAATCATCGTTGATAATCGTGGTGCAACAAACATCCCTGGTGTTTTTGCTGCTGGTGACTGCACAACAAATCCATATAAGCAGATTGTTATTTCAATGGGATCAGGTGCTACAGCGGCTTTAGGGGCATTTGATTATTTAATTCGAAATTAATTAAATTAATTGGAACTTTGCGAAAGTCACTTTGGGACACAGGGTCGGGTAGAGTGACCCAATGGGGACGGAGAACCCGACCCCGTGGCTCACCCCACCCACTACTCTCTGTTTTCTATAACATCTAACACCGCTTCTTCGATTTCCTGGTAGCACGTGCACCGACATATATTGGAAGAGAGCCATTCTTTGATCACATCATAAGTTGGTTGAGGATGCTTTTGCAGTAATGCATGGCAATTCATAATAAACCCGGGCGTGCAATAACCACATTGGAAAGCAAAGTGTTTAACAAATGCTTTTTGAATGGGTGTATCATGTAAACCCTCTATTGTCGTGATTTTTGCGTCAATGGCCTCAATTGCCAGCATAATACAGGATTTATATACCGTATCATTGACAATAACGGAGCAAGCACCACAGTCACCATTAAGACAGCCTGGTTTAGATCCAGTTAATGAAAGCTGATTTCGAAGTACACTAAGAAGCGTATCTGCCGGACGGAAATCGACTTGGCGGACTTCTCCGTTGATTTCTATGGGAACACTTATTTTTGTGTACGGCTTTTGAATCACTACTTCCCCTCCATTTCCACAATGATTTTTCTTAAAGTATTTTTTAAGACAAATAGTCGGTACTCCTTCGAACCTTCGATATCATCAAGAACTGGTGCTGGCAAATACTCCAGCCCCTTAGCAATTCTTTCCTCAAGCTGCAAGCCTGATTGATTTATCGCTTCCTCCATTTCCTTTGAACGAAAAGGAAACCGGCATAACCCGCTATAAGCAAAGCGTAACTCATTTTCAACTTTAATAGCGGCAATTGTTATTAAAGGATAGCCAGTCTCCCATTGTTGCCGTATCTTAATACTTTTAAATGGCAGATTGATATATTTCTTTTCCGTGTGAAGCTGGATGAGAAACTGCCCTTCTTGAAGCTGAAAGGAGCGATGAAAAATTTCCCCTATCGGAATTGCCTTTACCCCGTCGTTACCGAGAACGATAACCTTACTTTCACAAAGTAGAAATGGGAGTACAGCTTCACGGTAATAAATTTTTCCGCATAAATTTCCACCAAGTGTAATTTTATTTCTTGCTGTATGGTCAGCTATACCCATTGAAGTTTGGCTTAGCAATGGAAATAAATTTTTTTCTTCAATAAAGGTTAGCGGAAGGACCACGCCAGTAATTAATGAATCATTCTTGAACTCAAATATATGACATTCTACAATACCTTTGATATCAATAAAGGATTTTGCTTCAATCCTATTTAGGCGCCCAAGAGTCAATATTTCTGTACCCCCTGAGTAATAAAGAGGCTGTTTATTTTTTTCCTTTAAAGCAAAAAAGAGCTCCACAGCTTCCTTCATAGTTGCGGGCTTGTAGTACTCAATATTACCCGTCAGCATTTGTCTTCACCACCTTCCTTAATCTTCCAAAGCAACTCTGGAATGATTGGGAGAAAATTAATGTGGGCTGATAATGCCGTAGATAAAGAGTTTCCAAGAGCAGCCGGCATTCCGATGAGCCCGTGCTCGCCGATCCCTCTGGCCCCGTAAGGAGCATCGACGTGTGGGGTCTTAATAAATGCAACCTCATAGTTTGGGTGCTCTCCAAACCTGATCGGACGATATGTTCGTAATTGTGGATTAAGAACCCGACCATGTGGATCAAAATGAAAGGTTTCTCGCCCCGCGAATGACAACCCCATGCTCATTGCGCCTTTGACCTGGCCGGTTGCCCCTTTTATATTGAGTACCTGCCCGATATCAAAAACAGAGACAGCCTTAATTATTTTATACGTATAGTCTTTCGTATCCAGTTCAATTTCCACGCCTTGGGCACCAACCGTCCACTCAGGTCCTGGTTTCCCGGCTCCCGTTTCCTTGTCCAGATAGGTGATCCCCCTTGTCATATGATTGCCCCTACCGAGAATTTGTCCGCCTATGGAATTTCCATTTGGATAAGTATAGCCATAGGCAATATCTTTAATGGGAATAAAGGTACTCGAATCAGCCTTTAAAAAAACCTTTCCATAACCTACCTCTAATTCCTCTTCTGATGCACGTAGAATCATCGCGGCAATCGTTTTTAACTGTCTAATTACATCGTTTGCTGCTTCCAGTACCGCTCTTCCCGCCATAAACGTTCCTCTACTTGCGACTGTTTTCCAATGTTCCGGCGTATTTAATGTATCGACAGTAAATTGAACATGGATATCATTGATGTCCATTTTTAGTTTTTCAGCCAATATTTGTGCAAGGACCGTTTTTGTTCCTGTTCCAATTTCAACAACACCAGAAATCAAATTGATACTACCGTCATAATTAAAAAGCAAAATGACGCCGGAGCTGGCGTTGGGGTCAATGGTTGAATTTTTCCAGACGCAGGAAATTCCTTTCGCTCGAACTCTATAATCATCAAGTGTAATGACCTGGCCCTCCTCCCAATTGATCAACTCTTTTAATTTACTTATGCATTTCGGTAAATTACCAACCGTACTGGAATCCAAGACAACCTGAGTAGGAGTCTGATTCCCCGGCAAAATCGCATTTTTACTCCTAAGCTCCAAGGGATCGATATTTATTTTTTTCGCAAGGACATCCATTGTTCTTTCAAAGACAAAATGAACCTCGGAATGGCTGAATCCTCTAAAGGGAGCCGCATATGGATGATTTGTATACATACAATAGGAATTACACCAAATATGCTCAATATTGTAAGGACCTGTACAATCAACTGCTCCAGCCCGGCTTAAATCAATCGATTTATCTGAATATGCACCGCCATCCCAAAGGTAATGCAGTTCAGCAACCTTTAGAATTCCATCCTTTGTCGAGCCAAGCCTTACCGTTGCTTCCAGTCCAATGTGACCTGGTGAAGTAAGCATATCCTCTTCGCGCCTGTTCAAAATTTTTACCATTCTACCATTAACCGCTTTGCTAGCCAAATAGGCTAATATTTCGAGTTGCACAGATGCTTTCCCACCATAGGCTCCACCAACAAGCGGCGTATTCACAGTAATATTTCCTATAGGTATATTAAAATATTGACCAATTAATCGCTTAATCATAAATGGAGCTTGTGAGGAGGATATGATTTCAACAGTTCCATCTTTGTGTATTTGCGCAATTGAACATCTCGTTTCCATTGCCGCATGATCGGAAGGTCTGAAGGCGAATTTCTCCTCTACAATCACTTCACTTTCTTCCCAGCCCTTTTCGCGGTCCCCTTTTCGAATCTTCGTCAAAGTTGCAATATTTGTGCCCGGTACAGGGTAAACCCCTTGGATTTTTTCATATTCCTCTATTCGCGGATGAAGGAGCGGTGCATCGGACTTCAATGCTTCGGAAGGGGAATTAACTACAGGAAGCGGTTCATATTGAACCTGAATAGCATGGACCCCTTGCTCTGCTTGATACGGTGTATCCGCTACAACAATAGCCACTACCTCACCATGGAAACGAACCCGCTCTGTCGCAATCGGTGGCCGGTCCCGCATTTCCTCCCCTGTAAGTGGCAAATTTCCTCCCGTGACAATGGCCCTGACACCGGGGAGTTTTTCAGCCTTCGTTACATCTAAGCCCTTAATAAGGGCATGAGCATAAGGACTAATTAAAAGATGTCCGTGAAGCGATTCTTTTATAAAATAATCACCAGTATACTTTGCATTTCCGGTCACTTTTTCAAAAGATTCTTTACGAATTACTCCCTTTCCAAGGATATGCAATTTGCTTCACCCCTTTTCAAAGCCTCTTCATACTCTTCCATCGTATCAATATCAAAAAACAGCCTTTCATTTTCGTAGGGTAGGACTCTTCCATTAAGAACTGAATTACCTGTTAGCAATTTCTTAGCGCCATTATCTCCCTTTAATTGTTGTAAAAGCGGGAATAACTGTTTCCCAATAAGAAATGGTGGTCTAATAATATTGTTAAAGCTTGACGCGACATAGTCTACTTTTTCCTGTCGGAATATGTTTATTAGACTATTAATCATTTCGAAATGAATAAAGGGCTGATCAGCTAATAAAATGACCACTCCAGCGACGTCAGTGGTATGGGAAGATTGTATTCCAAAATTAAGTGAATAAGAGAGCCCTAGATGGGAATTGGGACATTGGATCGCGGTGATTTTTTCAGTGAAATAAGGTTTTAATGCTTTAAGCGTCCATTCTTCATCAGGGAAAACCACGATAATATGGTCAAGCTCGGAATGCAACGCAGTTCGAAGGGCGTAGCTCCCTAAGGGGTGGTTTCCTAATGGAAGGACAAGTTTATTTTGACCCATCCTTGAACCCCGACCTGCCGCCAAATAGATACCTACAATAGAGCGATGATTTGCTGTCATTTCAAATGGCTCTGCCGAAATATTTGAATGATTTCCGCCATAATCGAAACAGCAATTTCCTCACTGCCTTTTGCCCCAATAGACAGACCAATTGGATAATAAAGATTGTTTTTATACTCTTTTCCTTTTAATAACCGCTTTGTTCTTGTCTCAGAACCTAATATTCCAATATAACGAACATCATAGTTTATTATGTTTTTCAGAAACTCTTCATCTTTTGAAAAATTATGACTCATAATAACAACGAAATCATTTTTTGAAAGAGTGATTTGATCCATAATTTTTTGTGGGTATCCCCCAATATAGTATTGGTTGGCAGAAGGGAAATGATATTCATTGCAAAGGCCAGGTCTCCAATCACAAAGCTTTAGAAAGAAACCGATTTTGGCAGCTAATGTAACAAGCGGCTTTGCATCTTCCCCTGCGCCGAATATGAGAAGAACTGGAGGTGGTGTAAATAAGTTAGTATATTTGAAGCCTTCCTGGATGCGGGTAATATTAGTTTTTTCAATAATTTCTTGTCCGTGATCAATCTCAAATGAATAGGATTTTAAAGTGGAATCGTTCGAAAATTCCTTTTCATGCAGTACAGTTTTCCCGTTTTCTAATGAATTTTTTAAAAATAAAAGCTCCTTTCTTAGCTTTTCATCGATTGGTTCCAAAAGAATGGTGAGGACCCCATTGCAGCCTATACCCTGCCCCCATCCAATGTCATCAATACTTCTTAAATCATACGTGACTGTTTGTGGACGTTTTGACAAGAATAACTCTTTGCACCTTATAACGAGGTCTTCCTCTAAGCATCCCGGTGAAATCATCCCTACCGTTTGACCACTTTCCGATATCAGCATCAATGTACCTTCCTTTAGGTACGCTGATCCATCAACATTAATAATCGTTGCAATGATCCACTTTTCTGTTGAATTTTGAACGACTTCCAAAATCCTCAAAAGGTTTTGCATATTTTTCAACTCCACAGGGAAACTTGGTCCTGTTTCCAAAATAATTTACCTCTCCGGTTAAGATTTATGAAGCTATTATGGAAAAAATGCCCTTATTTAATAAGAAGGACAGGTTTATACATCAAAAAACTCGTTAGAAAACAAGCCCCATATATATTTTTTTTAAAAATATGGTCGCAACATCCGACTAAACGACGAATAACATAGATTGGGAGGGTGTAACGATTATGAAAATAAACGATGAATTAGAAAAGGATCAACAAATCATTTTAACAATTCAGCGTGAAATTGCGATCGTTACAGCCGTGTTATTATTAACTGGGCAAATAACCATTATTGGAGTTTTTGTTACGCCGGGAGGATTTCGGGCTTCCTTAGGGGGACCCCTAACAGGGGCGAGTAGAATAGAAAGTAAAACGGGCAGTCAAACTGTGAATTTAATTATCGATATCATTGATATCGTTCTCGCGCTTTTATTAATAGGCGATGAACTCCGTGTAACAGGTAGCTTTATTGCACCGGGATCATTTACTATTAATGTAGGAGGTCCAATATTTGGTGTTCCTATGCCTGAGCCAAACCTTCCTACAATGAAAAATGAATATCGTTTTTTTCAAAGAATCGTCGATCGACACTTTCATGTGGACCCTAATTTAGTTGAAAAATTGACAAAGTGAGTGATATATAATGGCGTTAACGGATATTCCAACTCTACAACCATCAAAGGGAAGCATTTTTCTAATTGCACTTCCGTTGGTAATCTTTATATTTTTCTTTGTAAAATCGAAAAAAGAGGATGCAATATGACTACAATCTAAAAAGTCATGGGACGAAGCACCTTAGATTTTGTGATAAATATTTCACTTCGGACTGAAGACGCACTCAATACCTAAATTCAGTCCGAAGACAGATCAACAACTTGGAAATAAGGCTTTAGCCCACTTATTGATATAGTTGATCACTATTTCCTGCAATCGGATTTTGATAATTCACCATATATTGCTGGATTTGCGATTGATTTTCCGGGATAACCTGATACATAGATCCAATTTTAGCGATGTCAGTAGGGTTTGCATTTTCAACCGGATAATAGCCTTTTGATGCCATATACTGCCACATGTCATAGGCATGAGCGCAACTCATCATAAATGCTGTTTGACAGAATGAACGAACTTCTGGATTAACCATCTCCATTGCTGCCCAAGCATATTCACGCCCTGCTCTTTTTAACGTTAAAAGGTAGGCCGTAGCCATTTCGCGGTCATTCATATTCTCGATCATCGTTCTTGGCTGAACGGCTGGAGCCGGTGCCACGATTTGCATGTAGGAATCAGGGACTTGTCTATCTTCTTTTAACAAGGGGAGCTCCCGCTTCGCACCCTCTGTCTTATTTAAAAATTCAACCTTCATGTTATAGTCCCGTACATGGAATGGAAAATGTCTTTCAAGAATTTGCTTAAATTCAGGGCACTGTACATGATGCAGCATATATCCCATATTCGTGATGGAGTTAACACAACTCATTGTTAATTCATTTAAATCATGCAATTCGTGTGCAGCTAATTTCATTTTTAATCCTCCAGTAGGTAATTTAAGATACCCCCTTATATTGTTTAAAATTGGAACAAATTATACTATGAATAAGCTTGTCCACTTAATATATAAACAGCTCAACAACAAACACAGCTAGACACGAAAGAATAGAAACCTTAATCAAACTACCGCCCAAATAGGCTAATATAATAGCAACAACAAATCCAATTAAGGCTGACCACTGGGATACAGTTGCATTCAATATAGCTGGAAAAATCATGACCGCCAGTGTTACATAGGGTACATAATACAAAAATGATTTAATAAACGTATTTTTGATTTCTTTCCTAATCAGTGTTAACGGCAGTACCCTGATGATATAGGTCACCGTGGCCATCATTAAAATGTATAATACAACGCTAGCCTTCATGTATAGCCTCCTCTTTTACAGGAAACAATGCTGCCGCAATCCCTGCTATTACTATAGTTAACACAATAATTTTCACTCCAGAAGATATGGTGTGAAATACTGGAAGTTTTGCAAACAGTAGACTTGCCACCATCGACACCAAGATAACTCCGGATAGCAATTTGTTCCCTTTTGACGGTGGAATGATAACCGCGATCAACATCCCATAGAGTGCAATGCTTAATGCACTGGTTGCTCTTGAAGGTAAAATATTCCCTGAAACTACGCCCAGAAATGTACCCAAAACCCATCCTGGCATCGCTACACTAACTAAGCCGTATACATAATAAGGACTTAGCTTCCCTCTAACGGCCATTGACGCACCAAATACTTCATCTGTTATTCCGTATGCCATTAGCAATCTATGGAACAACGACGTATTCGAATCAATTTTTTGCGACAAGGCGAAAGACATGAGAATATATCTCGAATTTATGATGAGCTGTGTGACAGCAATTTCCACCATCGTTGCCATTGCAGCAATCAAGGTAAGACCAGCAAATTGGCCAGCAGAAGTTAAATTGGTTGCCGACATGAAAATAGCTTCATACGGATTTAACCCTGCTTGTTTAGCAATAATTCCAAACGTAAAAGAAACTGCCAAATAGCCTAGCGCAATTGGAATGCCGTCCTTAACACCCCTTTTCCATTCTTTAATATTCGAAGTCATCAAAATATCCTCCAAATCATCAAATCTACCAAATTGTTCTGATTTTATCACATAGTTTGACAATAAGTAAAATTAATATATATGATTAATGCATTAGAGTTACTTATGTAAATAACGGAGGTTTAGTTCGGATGAAACACTATGAAGCTTTTATGAAGGTAATTGAAAAAGGAAGCTTTACAAAAGCAGCTGAAGAATTAGGATATACACAATCAGCAGTTAGCCAATTGATCCAAACCCTAGAGGATGAGCTTTCGACAACACTATTATTCCGTTCCAGAAAAGGGGTCAGCCTAACACCTGATGGCGAACAGTTTCTACCATATATTACGAACGTAAGTAATGCCTATTGGGAGCTTTTGGAGAAGAAAAAAGAAATGCAAGGGCTTGAAGGCGGGCTCATTCGCATTGGAACTTTCTCAAGTGTTTCCTGTAATTGGCTGCCTCGGTTAATCAAAGACTTTAAAGTGATCTATCCATCTGTTCACTTTCAATTGCAGCAAGGGGAATACACAAGTATTGTTAAAAGTATCAAGGATGGCAGTGTCGATTTTGGATTCGTCAATCCTGATGCTGTTACGGACCTACCAACAGTTCCTTTAAAAGACGACGAAATGCTGGCTGTGCTACCATGCAATCATCCACTGGCGTCCCGAGAAAATGTCACTTTAGAAGAATTATCACACGAGCCATTTATCCTTTTGGACGAAGGCGAATTAAGCGAGCCCCTCGAAATCTTTAAACAAAATGAATTGCAGCCGAATACCCAATACCGGGTCCACGACGACTATACAATTATGTCTATGGTCGAAAACGGTCTTGGCATTTCCATCTTACCCGAATTGGTCCTTAATCGAGTCAGTTACGAATTAGTGAAGAAGAAAATCTCTCCGCCAATCATCCGAACGATTGGAATTGCGTATAAAAATAAAAAAATCCTGCCACTTTCCAGCAGGTATTTTATTGATTTTATGATTGAGAGGTTTGCTTAAATCGAAAAAGCGTTGCTAATTACCCTGCGATTAGCGACGCTTTTTTATCACTCAATCTCTTTCTCTTGCCCTCTGTGAATCTCGAATATTCTTTTGGACCGTAATCGCAGCAAATAAACTAAGGACGAACGCCATCCCATAAAATCCCTTTTCGCTTAAAACCAAACTTCCTGCATTGTATAAACCGATGGCCATCAATGATATTGATACAATAAGTGCAACCCAACTGATTCCATAATAAATACCCGTAACTGGGATCCCCTCGTCTTTATCTCTTACCGCTTTTTGTAAAGATACCGCTGAATAAAGTCCAAATATTAAAATTGCAAAGTAATAACCTTTCTCGTTCAGTTGCATCGTCGAGTTAAATAAACCGATGAGATAGGCCGAAACACCTACTAACAGTGCTCCCCAAGAAGCGCCTTTAAAGGCTGAAGTGGGTTCTCCTTCTTTCCTTTCAAGCTTCATCTTTTTTAATTCATTTTGTTTTTCTTTATCTAATACAACCTCATTATCATTAGACATCGATGATTTCTCCTCCTTTATTTACATATTAAAAATGGAGCACTGCAGATATCTGTAGTACTCCTACTTAAATTTATTATACGGGAAACTTTTACAAAAAATAGATAAATTTTTTCCAAATTTTAAATTAAGGGTTCTAAATCACATGGCGGCACAGGGGCCGAGCCATGATTTAAATACTGTTTACCGATTCAGCAAATCTTTTTCCAAATTCCTTGCACCGTTCTTCATCGTTTTCATCCGGATACTGTTCCACCTTCAAGCTTTCCAATGCTATTATTCCGCCATTTTCTTCAATCATTTTTTCTATGATGTCAACCGCCCCACAAAAGTCATCATAAGATGTATCACCCGAACCGAATACAGCAAATTTTTTGCCTGTGAAATCTAATCCACGTATTCCGTCACAAAAATCAAGGAATTCGTCTGGGATTTCTCCATCCCCCCATGTGTAGGAACCCAGTATAACTGTTTCGTAGTCGTTGATCTCATGTGCATCAACCTCAAGCGCATCCTTTCGTATTATATCAAAACCACTCTCTGTAATACCTTCCTCCACCAATCCAGCAATTGTCTCAGTATTTCCAGTCATACTACAATAAACCATCAGGATCTTTTCCATTCTAACCACCCCTAGTATAGATAGTAGAAATGTTATTTTCTAAATTAATTATATAATAACGATTATCATTATCAATTTGATAGAAATCAATTTTTAAATATATTTCATTACTGATTTAAAAACAAGGCTCTTATCTAAGATATTTTGCCTTTTGCTACCTTTTTTAAGGTTCGTTCTAATAAATAGACGGAAACATTCCGCCAATTTGATTTTAAACCGCAAAATTGGGCGACTTTTCTTTGAATAACAGGAAAACCTCCGCTTATTTAATCCGAAATGAGCTCCATTTTGCAAATAACCGGAAAACTATTTGTTACCCTTCCAAGGGGGTGCCAGCTTTTTCGTAGTGTAGCTCTAATTCTAAATGAATAAACCTCTGCTTTTCTTCCATAAAGAACAAAGTTTACGAAAACAGCCAAAAACAAAAAACAATACCTCCGAATACAGAATAGTCCTTTGTATTCGGAGGTATTGCTTCATTATTGTCGCTTTTCAACCACTACGTCTACTTGAGTGGCCCATGATTAATCTTTGTTAACTCCTCATTCACTTCAAAAATTTTAGCGTTAACAGGATCAATGCCAAAGCCTTTTAACCTTTCCGTATGCATGTTCAAATATTTTTGGGCTGCTTCCTTTGTCTCAAACAAATAAATGCCGCCGGCTTCTTTAGCATCACTGTTCTCAGTCCAAATTTTCCACAAAAAGCCTTCTTCTTCATTAATGCTCTTCGCTAGACCAGCAAAACCTTCAGCCATCTCTTGACCAAATGGTCCCTCCATTTTAAAATCAACCTGCAAAATAACTGCCATTTCTAACACTCCTTATTTTTGTTTAAAGTATTGTAGGAAAATCTTATTTAATTCTTTTCAATTCCCGTAGCTCTGTTTCTTGTTCAAGGGAGCGCAGAGCTAAGGATTCAAGAATTTTATCCTGCCGTTCTTGTCCTTCTTTAAGAGATGAAAGTTCGCCACGCATAAGATGCATGTCCATTGAAAGATTTTCCAATTTGGCGTCAGATTCTTCTTGGCGATGGTGAATAGCTTTGGTTAATTGTGTATTCTCTTCTAATTGAGATTTGATACTTTGATTATCTTCTTTAAGACCTTTTATATCCTCTTTCATGCCTTTAATTTCATTCATTAATTCCTTAAACATTTGTTCCGTATTCATCTTTTTTCTCCCTTCAAAAATATTTTTGTCTAATCCGTTCGAATTCCGTCAATATTTACTTCATTGTAACACGAAAAAACTTTAAACAAATACATGGGATTTTAGAACATTGTTCATATGAAATTGTTTCGTAACTTCTTTATTTTGAAAATGGTTTGGAATAAGGTCTGTTTCGGATGGTATTAGTGGAATTTAGAGTGGAGATCGTGTTTGTTATTTAAATTTCGACAAATATCTAATAAATCCTGCTTTTAATTCATTAAATAAAATAATAAACGCTAATTCCTAAATAGAACTAGCGTTTAAGTCTTAAGTAAAGTTAAACAAACCGTGAACCTATCATTGATATCGAAATATAAGTGTTACTCATGCAGCAAGCTCATTCAGAGCAATCCTTCGACACACAGAAATGACCACTTATGGCTGCTTCGTTCCCGACCTGACCAATCTGATGGGTATCTGTTGCGAGGACTCCGAAGGTCAACACCGCTTACATAAGGCAAACCTTACACTGTCATACAGCAGAAAAGGAATTCAGCCTCGCTAAAGCGGATTGCGAATTACAGGGCACCGCTAGCTCCCCGCCTACCACGGTATGGAATTATTATCTAAATATAATTATGTCGTTAGAAAAGTTGAGTCCCACCTATGCCTTATCCCAAATTGTTTTATAAACCCGCTCTCGCAGGTGGGTTTCCGCAGTTTGACCTGTCTGCGATCCTGAAATACAGGCATGGCATCAGTCAATTCATATTGGAATCCCGAAAAAATAGTACGGTTTTAAACAAGAATGAGTCACGTACAATGCAGGATAATTTTTGCGATATTGTGTATCTTTCGTACCGCGTAAATACAATATAACATGTATATAAAGACATTTTCACCTGTAAATACTTGTGAATATGGTACTTTAGACCTAGAAATTCATCCTTGATTGTCCACCATCCACATTGAGGCTTGCTCCAACAATCCAAGAGGCCTTCTCAGAAGCAAGAAAAGCCACAACATTAGCAACTTCTTCAACTGCGCCAAAACGTCCTGCAGGAATTTCATTTTCCACAAATGCCTTAATTTTTTCCGGACTTTCTTCCATTCGCTTTTTCCAATTTCCCGTATCATGAAGAATACTTCCTGGCGCAACACTGTTTACGCGAATACCGTAACGGATCACTTCATCAGCGAGCGACTTGGTAAAGCTAATAAGAGCGGCTTTTGCATTATTATACGTAACCTTCCCACCACTTTCTCTTCCGAAAATCGAAGTAATATTAATGATAGCCCCGCTGCCATTTTTCTTCATCTGCTCAACAGCTAATTTACTTAAATGAACAGCTGAAAAATAATTCAGCTCCATCGCTACATGAAATAAATCCAGGTCTGTTTCTATTACTGTTCCACCGTTACTACCACCAGCATTATTAACAAGAATATCAATGGAGCCCTTCTTTTCGACAAAAGATCGAATTAGCTTTTCGCGTTCTTCAGTTTTTGTAATATCTGACTGAAAAATAGTAACCCCATCACCCAATTCTTCTTTTGCCTTTTTTAAAAAATCAACACTGCGCGCAGCAATCGCCACATTAGCACCTTCTGTAAGAAAAACCTTTGCAATCGCCTTTCCAATTCCTTTCGATCCGCCAGTAATAAGTACATTTTTTCCTTGTAATTGTAAATCCACCTTATACACCTCAATTATATGAATCTTTTTCAGTTACTTTAATATTCCATTCAAGCCCTGACGTTAAAGCTGGATTTGAAAGATTGGATGAGCCGATATAGGCAGTGCTGAAGCCTGTTTCTCTTTTGAACATATAAGCTTTGGCATGGAGCCTTGTGCGATCAACATCATAAGAAATTTTGATTTCAGTATTTGGCAGCTTGCTCAGTTCGATGATCGCCTTATAATCCGTGGCTTCCATGTACGATGTAGTTATGACCCTTAGTTCTTTGCCTGGCTGATTAGTAAAAGTTTGGAGTTCTTCTATAATACAACGTAAGCCGCTCCATTTGATAAATGAAACGAGCAGATCGATAGAATCAGCAGTTAGAATTTCCTTTTTCAATTCTCCCAGCATGTTCAGCTCATAATTAGAGCCGGTAAATAACGAACTTTGCGAAATCGGCGTAACGAGACGAATCACTTCACCTTTCTTTGATGCTTCTAATCGAATTCAGTTTTGAATAGACAGAGGTAAGCACTTCGCCTTCCTCTTCTATTTTTAATTCTTTAATTTAAGAGCACGCCTAGTTACGGCCGATATATACGATGATAGTAGTTTTCTGGCTTCTTCAGGATCAAGTGACTCCTTCCCTACTTCGTAATTATCTATATCTAATGTAGCTAGTTCGCTTTTAAGTTTTGTATTGATAATTTCTTCGTAAATTCCTTGTTTGACAATTTTCTGTCCATTCGCCATTTGTATATCAGCCTCATTTAACCGGCAACGTTGCTTTCTAATTCGATCTTATACGACTTCAATTATCCATATGATACTGCTAGACTGTAGCTCACGTAATTGTTCCTTAAGTGTTTTCTGTGAAGATTCAGTTATGTTGTTGTCATCTGAGTTTCCCCCGTGTAAAACTTTCTTTCCCGCTTCCTTCATTTCTAGATAAAGCTTCTTATAAAACTCTATTGCTTCGTTATTATTTTTCATGGAATTCTTAATAAGATCTTCTACTTCTTTCTTAGTAACCCCATTCGTATCAAGAATCTCGAAATTTTTCTTTTTTAATGATAGTCTAACTGCATAATGAGCTCCTTTTTCACTTTCAATTTCCTTATTTTCTGTATATATAAGAACAACATCATTACATTTACAGCTAGGATTCATGCAATAAAGATCTTCAATATAATATAGTACACCTTTTTCTTTAGTGCCAAGCGCCAACCCATCTGTCACATTGAAAACTTCTAAATAACTAAACGTATTTCCACTTAAAATATCAGATGGTTTTAAAAATTTCACAATTCATCAGTTCTTTTTTTCAAAATAAATCACTTGCATTTAACTTATTCCCAACCTGAAAAGTACATGGTAGAATCATATCATTGTTTTCGTACTATATAAAGTTGCTGGTGGTGGGCTGTGAAAGAATCTGTACTCATTCAAAATAAGAAAAAAATCAATATAAATTTTAGCTTTTTCATAAAAGACAAGGTGTTTACGATTTCGCTTTTATTAGCGATTGCAAGCTGTTTCATTCATCCTCCAAAATTGGAGTATGTTAATATTCATGTTTTGGTCAGTTTATTTAGTCTTATGATTGCGATTAAAGCACTGGATGAACATAGAGTACTAGACAAAATTGCGATCAGTATCATAAGTAGATGTAATAGTAGTAAATCTGTTTCAGCTATACTCATTTTCTTATGTTTTTTCAGTTCAATGTTTGTCACAAACGATGTGGCGTTACTGACTTTTGTACCATTGACCCTTGTTATCAGCAAACGGACAAGTACGCCCATGATGGAGACGATTATTCTGCTAACCATTGCTGCCAATATTGGGAGCAGCTTGACACCCATGGGAAATCCACAGAATTTATTTATCTATGCTCATTATGGGCTAAACCCGACGACTTTTTTTAACACCGCCTTCTCCATCGCAGTTCTTGGAATTGTAGCTCTTTATTTTTTGATTGATAGACTTCATGGGAAGCAATTGAAAGTGAATCTGGCTCCAATACAGGTCAAGAATCGAAAAGCAGCAATGATTTGGGGACTAGTCTTAGCTGTCATCATTATGTCTATTTTCGGGGTCATAAGTGATCAAATTGCGTTCGTCGTCACTTTGGTAACCGTCTTTCTTTTTAATAAAAAATTATTGATGAAGATCGATTATTCTTTGCTTTTAACTTTTATTTGTCTTTTTATTTTTGTTGGAAACATCTCGCATACAAATGCTGTACAGGCGGTTGCTAGTGCAAGTCTAAAAGACTCAAGTTCAGTCTATTTCAGCTCTATTTTGTTAAGCCAATTGATCAGTAATGTCCCTGCCTCAATCCTTCTTGCAGAATTCACGACCGATTGGAAACCATTATTATTGGGAGTGAATATCGGGGGATTAGGAACGATCATCGCTTCGATGGCCAGCGTCATCTCTTACAAACTATATATTCAGGTAAACCCTAAAGAGACAAAAAAGTATTTACTAACATTTAGTTTCTATAACTTTTCTTTTTTAGCATTTTTTACTTTTGTTCAGTATTTTATTTTATAGGAACACGGTGACAGTTCGGTTCCCGTGTTCCATTTCGGTTGATGGCTAACAAGCTAACTCAACAAATCCCGAATATCTTCTTCTGTAAGTGTCACCAAATGTCCATTTTTCGGATCAATGACTTCCTCTATCAGATGCCGCTTCCTATCTTGCAATTCATTCATCTTTTCCTCAATTGTCCCTTTGGCTACAAGCTTGATTACCTGAACTGTTTGTTTTTGGCCTATGCGATGTGCGCGGTCTGCCGCTTGTTCTTCGACGGCAGGATTCCACCAGCTATCATAAAAGATAACGGTGTCTGCACCGGTTAAATTAAGTCCTGTCCCACCTGCCTTTAAGGAAATCAGAAATATGTCACGTTCACCAGCATTATACCTATTACATAACTCAAGCCTCTCCTCTGATGGAGTCTGCCCATCTAAATAGAAATGAGAGATTTCTTGAATAGCTAGTTCTTGCCCTATCATTTGTAGCATCTTCGTAAATTGAGAGAAAATCAACAGACGACGTCCGGAACGTCTTGCATCTTCAACAATCTGCAGTAGCTGTTCAAATTTTGCCGAAGTTCCTGTATAACCATCTACAAAAAGTCGAGGATGACAGCAAATTTGACGCAGTCTCGTTAAACCAGCTAGGACTTTAATACGATTCTTCCTTATCGTTTCCTTATCCAAATGTTTTAGAGTTTTATGACGTAGTTTTGCCAGATAAGCAGCATAAAGTTTCTTCTGTTCTGGTAGTAATTCGCTCATTTCCAATACTTCCTTTTTCCGAGGTAATTCATCAAGAACATCCTCTTTGACCCTACGCAGCATAAAGGGGCGAATCCTCCGCGCAATCTGTTTATTCGTTAATTCACTATACTCTCTTAATCCTAGAAATAATTCGGGAAAAACGACATGAAAGATAGACCATAGTTCCTCCAACGCGTTTTCCATCGGTGTGCCCGTTAAAGCAAAACGATGATTTGCCTGTAGTTTTTTCACAGCACGAGCGGTTTGGGTAAGGGGATTTTTAAACACTTGTGCTTCATCAAAAAATACAACATGAAATTCCTGCTTCACGTACCAACTCAGATCACTTCGTAATAAAGGATAACTTGTGATAAGCACGTCTATACCGTCAAGTTCGGTTTGCAGTTTTACTCGTTCAGACTTGGTCCCATCCATAATTACCGTCCCAATATCGGGTGCAAATTTCATAATTTCGCTTTGCCAATTGTACGTAACAGACGAAGGACACACAATCAAGGCCGGTTGTCCTTTTTCACTAATAATCGAAAGTTCAGATAAAATAAAGGCGATGCTTTGAACCGTCTTCCCAAGTCCCATTGAGTCTGCCAGAATTCCTCCAAATCCATAACTAGCAAGAGTTTTCATCCAATTAAACCCGTGCTTTTGATAGTTTCGCAAAATTCCCTCTAGCTGCGCTGGAACGTTAAACTGCAATCGTTCTGGATGTTGAAGTTTCTCTATAAACTCCCGAAATGATGCTTCGTGTGATACAACATCATTATCCTCAAAATAATTAAGTAGCCTAAGTCCTTCGACAACAGGTACTTCGAAGCGCTCTTCCCATTCATCGTCTTGAACAGGGACAGCATGCAAGAAACGTTTGATTTCTTCCATCTCTTTCGTCTCTAAAGATAGCAACGCACCATCACGCAGGCGGTAGTACTTCCGTTTTTCTTCCAGTGCTGCTAAGACTTCTTTGATCTCCGTCTCGGGAATACCGTCAATCTTAAACGAAAACTCAAGCAAGTGGTTCCGTTCCTTATAATGCCTCACCTTGATTTTCGGTATTGTAGTTTTTGGTACAATCCGTATCCGTACGGCAGTTGTCGCATACACCTGTACGACTTTCTGCAATTTCGGTAATACATGGTACAAAAAGTTATATTCTAATTCTTCATTTTGTAAATAGTAGCCACTTTCCGTTTGGCTATACTGGCTCTCCTCCATCAGTTTAAGAATGACTTCTTCCTTCTCCATATCTCGAATAACCATCGATCCTACTTTTGGTTGCCGATAATCTAGTGGATTGATGACAACATTTTTATAATGAAACTCTAGTCCTGCTAGCAGGCGATTTTTCACACGATCTAAATAGAGCTTTGCCTGTAACGGAGTTTTATGAAGCTGTGCGGTAATATCCCCGGATAAATGAACCTCCCCTATATTTCTTAAGATTGGCAATAGTTTTTCCAAATAATATTTCAATTGATGACTGGGTATTAGAATTTCATTCGTTCTGGAATTCTCCAGCATTCGCTTTAATTCATGGAGCCGTTCCACTTCTCCTCTTTTTATAACAACGGCTTTTCCAGCAAAAAGGACGGTGTCATATTCTTTTAAAATCATCATCTGGCTCAGACCGTGAATAATGAGTTGGTACCCGTTTTCTTCTGTACCCGTAAATTCAAATGTTAACGGCAACGGTTCATCGGTAACACGGAATTGTTGATAGCTTTTTCCACTATATTGTAAGTTTACTTGTGGGGCACGTACTAATAGCGGTTCGACATTTTTCCAGAATGATGCCGGAACGAGTAACATCCTTTTGTCCTGATGAACCGCGGTAGTTGGTAATGCCTGATGATACATTTTTTCGTCATCTATAACAAGAATGAGCTGATCAATAATAGCGTTGGTTACACTATCAAAACAATGTTTATTTGGGTCGTATTGGAATTCGTTTGAGAGGGTGTGACATCTTCCTTCCTTAACACTTTCTAGAAAATCACGAATATCGGCTACTCTCTGTGCTGCAATGGAAATTTCGATACCAAATCGGGTATTTCCCCGAGCGGCAATGCCTTTACAGAAAATAATTGTTTCCAGTACTTGTCTATTTTCAAAATGGAGTTGTTGTCCACTTTTTAATGGTTGTTTCGACTCAAATAATTGTAGCAACCCTTCCGATAGCTCTCCCTCTGTTTGGTCAGCGGCAGTATGCTCTCCTTGTTTCATATCTTGCTGATGATGCTGCCAAGCAAGTAATACCGCAGCAACATGTTGGCAATCTTTATCTATAGAAGAAAGTGAAGGGCAGCTACAGGTTGCTTGAAATCCTTCTGAATCTTTCTCAAGGTGAACTTGGAAATACTCGACTCCATGGACTATAGCTTGTAATGAAGTAGGAGTTACTTCTTCTATCACTACTTTTCCGTTACGATAAAAGGCCTCTCCTCTTTTAAAGGAGACAGCCCCACAACGCTCTTTGATGATTTTTTGATTGAGTTTAATTTTCACTAGGTTGCCTCCTTTCATTTAAAACGGACTTTAAATTTACTTCTATAAATTTATCATGAAGAATAATTTCTCGCTAGATTAACATCAATGATTGGTTTATGGTTATTAAGTGTTTCAAATTACCTTAATCACTTTAATAATATAGTAATACTATTATATTTAAACATCTATAAAAGAATAACATTAAGCAAAAATCTAAGATTACTTGTCAGAAAATTGTCAATTTTGGTATTTTTATATAATTAGATTTTTCAGAAATCTATTGCATAACCTTTATATTAGTGATATATTCTAATCACATGAAAAATTAAAAAATATTCTAACAAAATAATATCGATTCAGTTATCAGAAAAATAAAATAATTATATTGTTATTTCAATATTAAAATAGTTGAATATTTTTTATTATTAATGGAGGTCTTATTTATGGCATCAAGAAATTCATTCTCATTTGTCGTTTCAGTAGGTTTTATGTTATTTGCGCTATTCTTTGGAGCTGGAAACTTAATATTCCCTGTTATGCTTGGGCAAATGGCAGGAGAAAATGTTTGGGCTGCAAATGCTGGCTTTATCGTAACCGGAGTTGGATTACCAGTTCTAGGCGTTCTTGCATTGGGATTCTCTGGGAAAAACGACTTGCAATCTCTAGCAAGTAGAGTTCATCCTATATATGGAATTTTATTTACATGTGCGCTTTATCTTTCAATCGGCCCACTTTTTGCAATACCTAGAACGGCAACAGTATCTTATGAAATCGGAATTAAACCTTTCTTTGGAGACAATGCAGGGTCCTTACCTTTACTGATTTTTTCAATTGTCTTTTTTGCGATTACTTTATTCTTTTCACTAAAATCTTCTAAATTAGTTGATATTGTCGGAAAAGTGTTAACACCTATATTACTACTATCAATTGCTGTTCTTATTGTTGCTGTTTTCCTTAATCCAATTGGGGAAATTCAAGCACCAACTGAAAATTATTTAAATAATGCCTTTTTCAAAGGATTTCAAGAAGGGTATTTAACAATGGATGCACTTGCTGCTTTTGTATTTGGGATCATTATCATCAATACAATGAAGAATAGTGGTGCAGTTACGAAGAAGGAAATTATGACTTCCAGTTTGAAGGTTGCGCTTATTGCTGGCGGATTACTCGCGGCAATCTATTCTTCCCTTGCCTTTATGGGGGCAACAAGTGCTTCAGAACTAGGCATGTTAGATAATGGCGGTGCCATTCTTGCGGCAGTTTCCGCTCATTACTTTGGTTCATACGGAAATGCGTTACTTTCTATTATTGTAATTGCGGCTTGTTTAACAACTAGTATCGGCTTGATCACATCATGTGCAGCATATTTCAACAAATTAGTACCAAGTATTTCATATACAAGATGGGCAATCATTTTCACATTGTTTAGTACAGTCATTGCAAACTTTGGTTTATCAACATTAATTTCTATCTCAGTACCGGTTTTAGTCGCTCTTTATCCGTTAGCTATTTGCCTACTAGTGTTAACATTCCTTTACCCTCTATTTAAAGGCAAAAAAGCGGTCTATCAAGTTAGCATGTTATTAACTGGTATTGTAAGTGTATTTGATGGATTAAATGCGGCTGGCATTAAGGTACAGGTCATCAATGATCTATTTACTACTATTCTTCCACTGTATTCGGTAGGATTAGGTTGGATTTTGCCAGCGATTATTGGAGGACTCGTTGGGCTTGTCATCAATGCAGTCAAAAAAGCGGATTATCAAGTGTCACCAGTTGAAAATAATTAAAAGAAAAAATTTCAGGTTATCCATGGTGGAAAAGTGAATCAAGCCAGTTGAACAATCGACGCCTAAAATATGAAAGCATTTTGAACTGCTTGCGTATTTTAGGCTTTTTATATTATTGGGGTTTATTGAATGGTGCAATCAATACTGTCTGATCATTACCAAGACATAGTATGAATTATGAAACAATAGGAAAACTATGTAAAAAGGGGTCTGGAGTGCCGATATGCTAAATCATTTATATAAAAAATACAAGGATAAGTTTCAAGACCAAAAGGATTATCCCGAACAATCATCACTTGATGATATTCAAAGAAAGAATCAGAATATTGATTCTGTACTTGAAAATAATATCTCAATAATTAAAAAGATGTATTCAATACCAGAAAATAGTGATGTTAAAATCCATAATTTCACTATTAATGGTTTAAATAAAAAGGCTGCACTCTTATTTATTTCAACTATTTCTGACGTAAGGGTGATCAGTGAACATATTATAGAGCCTCTTTTACGCAATGAAAATTCTATAAAATCAATCAAAGATATTATACAGGTCCAATCAATTTCTGAGATAAAAAAAATAAAGGATGTAACGGATGGTGCAAATCAAGGAAATACAGTCCTTTTTGTTGATAGTGATCATCGAGCATATGTAATAGGGACTTCCAATTTTCAAAGTAGATCTGTTGAAAAAGCTGAAAATGAAAATGTTGTAAAAGGACCAAAGGAAGCATTTAATGAAAAAGTAACGACAAATATTTCATTGATTCGTAAGAAAATTAAAAATGAAAATCTTATAGTAGAAACAACGCAAGTCTCAGTACGCTCAAAAAATGAGTTATATATTTTATACATAAAGGATCTTGCAAATGATAAGCTGGTTAAAAATATTAAAGAGAGGGTCAGTGCATTAGAGGTTGATGCAATCCAAAATCTTAGCTTGTTAGAACAGTATATAGAGGAAAGACCAGCCTCTATTTTTCCAAGTATTCTATACACGGAGAGACCTGACCGTGCTGCTTCATTCTTGGAAGATGGGTATATCGTTCTACTCATGAATAATTCACCGGCATCTTTAATTCTACCAGCGACCTTTTGGGCCTTTATTCATAATCCCGAAGATCACTATTTACGTTTTATCTATGGTAATTTTATTAGAATTCTTCGTGTATCAGCATTATTTATTACACTTTTTGCTTCAGCAATTTACGTTTCTATCACAAATTATCATTCTGAAATGGTGCCAACTGACCTCCTATTAGCGATATCAGCAACGCGTGAAAAGGTCCCCTTTCCATCCTTTTTCGAAATTTTAATGATGGAAATAGCATTTGAGCTTATTAGAGAAGCTGGGTTACGAGTACCTAGCCCAATTGGACCGACAATCGGAATCGTCGGGGCGCTCATTCTAGGTCAGGCAGCCGTTCAAGCCAATATCGTGAGTCCAATTATCGTCATTGTTGTTGCATTAAGTGGGCTATGCTCATTCACCATTAGTGATATCAGTATGAATTTCGCCATTCGAATTATTCGGTTTGCCTTTATCCTCTCATCAGGATTATTTGGTATATATGGTATGGCATCTTTATTTACAATGGGCCTTGCTTATATGGTATCAATCAAATCATTCGGTGTTCCTTATTTGGCTCCAATGTCACCGAAATATCCATCATCAAAAGACACCATTATTAGACAATTATTAAAGAATGAAAAGATTCGTCCGGGTTATGTGAAACCGAAGGATCATATCAAAAAGCAGAGGAATTAGATACTCTATGGAGAAAACAGTTGGGAAAATTGGGATAAGAGAATATGTCGCAATCATTCTGCTTGTAGTTGGTGTGAAGCTCGCAGATGATACACCTGCCATTTTAGTTGAACCATTAGGTAGTGCGTACTGGATGGTACCACTGATAAATGGAATCTTATCTTTTATCCCAATTTATCTAATGATTAAGGTTATTACATTATATAAAAATAAAAATTTGCATGATTGTATCATTCATTTATTTGGAAAATATATTGGCAACAGCTTATCTACGATTTTGTTACTTCTCGGTATTTGTGCTCTAATCGTCGATTCTGCGGTTTATGTTGATATTATTAGTACAATGTACTTTACCAATTCACCACCATTAATAATTTTTGCCGTCTTAATGACTACTAGTGCTTATATTGCAAAAAAAGGGTTAGAGCATCTGGGTACTATTTCATGGTTAGTTCTTTTCTACCTTTTGATTTCCATTTTTATGGCTCTATTGTTTTCACTACAAGATGGCAATGGACACTTGATATTTCCTATTTTCGGTCCTGGTGCATGGGAGGTCATCAAAGAAAGTACGTCCCATGTGTCAATTTATGCTGATTTTTTCTTTTTGGGACTTATCGCGCCTTATCTTGTATCAGCTAAAGCTTTTAAAAAAGGGACGATTACCGGATTATGTATCGTATCGATTTTAATCTGTTTTTCCTTTCTTATTTATTTATTTGTATTTGATTATGAAGGTTTAAATATGGTGAATTACCCTTTTCATGAATTAATACGCTTAATTCGCCTTGGATTTTTAACCAACGTTGAAACCTTTTTCTTTCCATTTTGGGTAGTTGCCACATTTATTCGATTTTCTTTTTATTTGTATTTAATTGCACTTTTTTTGGGTAGGATTTGTAATATCAAAAACTTTGAATATCTAATCCCAACAATTGCAACAATTACCGTTATTATCGGTATGGCACCTGATGCCCCTACCTTTACTATTTTTACTTTAAGGGAAATGCTATTGGAAGTTACTAGCCCTGTGTTTCTGTTATTTCCTTGCTTCATGTGGTTAATTGCCAAATTAAAAGGGGAGTTTAAACATGATAAAGCAAATCACCATTAAGCCAATCCTAATATTTACAACTCTTTTAATTTTAACAGGTTGTTGGGATCAAGAGGAAATTGATCAAAGGGCCTATGTTCTAGGAATTGGATTAGATAAAACAAGTTATAAAGGCATTATTAAGGTCACCTATTTAATCTCTAATCCCGAGGCTGGATCGACCCAGGTAGGCGGAGGTTCACAGGAACCAACACATGAAACTATAACATTTAATGCACCGGATTTTATACGATCTCAAAATATTGCTAATGCTGTGATTGCAAAGACTATTACATATGATATATTAGATTTCTTTGTTGTTTCTGAGGATTTTGCAAAAGACAAAGATTTTATTCGTTGGATTTATGATGCTACAAAAGACCGTGACATTAGGAGGGATACAAGACTTATTATTACAAAAGAAATGGCAAATAAATTTATCGAAAATAATAAACCAAAACTTGAAACGAGAAGACATGAATATTTTGAAATAATGTTTAAGGATTCAATTAAAATAGGTTTAATACCTGATTCAACCATCCACAATTTCTTTCGAATAACAGAGGCAGATGCAGATCTTTTTATAACTGCCTATGCAACGACTGAGCAAGACGAAGATACTGCAGAACTAAATTCTGACCCGGAGTTAATAGCGGGAAAATTAAAGGTAACCGGAAATACTAATCCGGCACAATTTTTAGGCTCTGCAATTTTTAAGGAAGGAAGAATGATTGGAACATTGTCCGTGGAGGAAACTCGCATTGCTGAATTAATGAATACAGCCATGGAAATGCCTAGTTTTTTAGAGTCTTTTCCTGATCCTTTTATGGAGGGCTATTGGATTACTGCCCGGTATACACAAATAAATGACCCTGAAATAAAAGTTGACGTAACACAAAAAACTCCCAAAATACGTGTAAATCTTCCCTTATTGGTTGAAGTTTTAACAGACCATAGCATGGTTAATTATGCCAATAATAAAGATAAAAGAGATGAATTAAAGGAGCATATGAAAAAAAGGATTCAAGAACGTATTGCTGCACTTGTTAAAAGGACACAAGAAGAATTTCTAGGGCAACCATTCGGCTTTTCATTAGCTGCACGAAAGCATTTTTTAACCATTCCGCAATGGGAAAAATATGATTGGATGAAATCATATCCGGATGCAGTAATAGAAATTAGTGTAGATATTACATATGGTGAATTTGGACGACAAAGTGAATTACCTAGTTATCAAAGGGTTCGTGATTAAAAATGAAAATCTTTGTTTATGTGATGATGATTATCATATTCCTTTATACTGCTGGATTCTCAGTTACATTATGGAAGGAAAAAAGTAAAGTAGGGTCAATCGTTGTATTTACACTTGCATTAGTGGTGGTCATTGCTCCTTTTTTTACAATTATTAAATAGTACGATCAAAAGTAACTAAAAAACACTCACAAACATTGATATTTCAACATTTGTGAGTGTGTCGATGTTCCAAAAATATTACAATTGTACCATTACTTAATCTTTGCTTGGTAACCAAGACGAAATCCGCTTTCAATTAAGTTGTCTAATTTCTTTATCTCAAGGCTATTTGTCTATTGAAGATCATTACGACCATTCACTGCCATTACTCTACATTTTCCACAAGTACCCTTTTTACACTTATAATTTAGAGATAATTTTTGTTCAAGAGCAGCCTCCAAGATAGATTGGCCTTTTTTATTTCTATTTGAAAATAACGACGGTTTTGTTTTATATCTATTCTTCCACTTGTTTCGCTGATAATTAGAGTTTCCTCGATCGTTGTTTTATAAATCGTATGTGTGTTCATAGTATCAAACTTCAAGGCTATGAATTATGGAATAATTTCAAAAACGGTACCTTTGTTAAAATCTGTTACATTTCTAGAACCATGAACCCCTAAAAAAAGTCTGGTTTGATTCTGATTTGTTCCCAAACTAACATAATAGGCTGATTGAGTTCCATAATTATAATCGGTTTCAATAACATGAAAATCATTTAGTTTACAATCTGTTCTTATCCTTGTGTAAGCTAAAACCCCTCTAGCTGGTGTTTGAGTTTTTTGACTACGGACAAAATCAGTAAACACAACGCTTCCCGATAAAGTGGAGATACTATTCCCCATGTAAACTTGCACCCCTGTTAGTGAAATTCCTTCAAATTTATCAGGGCGGGGGTCTTTATGAAAATAACTTATTAGAGGCGGAATACGCTGAATGGAAGTGACCAATGTCTCATTGTAATAGGCAATTGTTTTCTCATCCATAGTCGAGTCTTCAGAGCAACCCCTTATAATTGAAGTGGGGAAAGCACCTTCCCATCCCCGCCAACCTAAGTTAATAAATCCGTTTTGGTCAGGTACAGAATTCGTTAAGGAAGCTTGAACAAGATGAGTAACCGGTATTGGTTTATAAGATGCGAATGAGAAAATCGACTCGACCAAATCCTGTCCGACATTTCCCACATATTTGATGTACCCATTTTGAAACCTTTGAAATGATATACCAGTTATGTTACGAACCCCTTTGGCAATTACCGTAAGCGTTTCTTGAATAGGTACAGGGAGTTCTTCAAAACGTGTGACAACAGGTGGATTTTGAATATATGGCATCTTATCTACATCAATTTCAATTATTTTACCGGCTATTTCCATATCATCCTGGCTTAAATTAAATGGATCATAGCCCGATCCACCATCTCCTGTTGTTAAAACCATTTTTCCTGTTTCAGGTGAAAAATTCAAGCTATTAACGCCGTTATGATTAAAAAATGGCCTTCTTAAGTTAAGTAATGTTCGTCGTTTTTGAGGTTGACCATTCGATTGTAAAATCCATTCTTCAACTGTATCAATATGATCATATTGAGTTTCTCTATTTATCCACCTCAGATTTAACGTTTTGGGATCACACGGATTAGGGGTAAAGCGTTCGGTAAGGGCACCTGGACCTTGTGTTCCAGCTACTGAATAATGAAGATAAAACAGACCGTTATAATAAAACTGGGGATGGAACGCTAGTCCAATCAATCCCCGTTCATCATATCCACCACGAGAAACACCTGGTTCAGATGTACCTAGTTTTATAATTCGCGAGCGAATATCTAAAAAAGTTTTTATCATCCCATTTCCTACATAAAAGATCTCCCCTACCTGAGTTGCAATAAATAATCTTTCAAATGAGTCACCTGGAAGTATAGTTGTTTTCAAAACAGTTGGTAAATTGATATGACTAACAATGGGCTGTAAACGAACTTTAACTTTCACCAATTAACTTCACACCCCTTTATGCTGTTCCTCGTATAAGAATATGATTTGAAATTTTCTATTAGTACGGTGACTCATTAATGGAGATTCAGCATTCCACATATTTTAGTTATCACATAAAATTTTGTATTTTCAAAAAATAAAACTGGCATTAAAAGAATAAACACAGTATATTATAAATATAGTTTAAAAAACGAGGTGATTATCATAATGGTTAGAAAAATTTGGGATTCTTTCTGGTATCAAAACGGAAAAGTTAGACAACGTATTTGGCTTGACGGCGATAGGTATATTGTCTCTTCTACGATCAAAAGTGTAACCGCTTACAATTATGGTAGTACCCCAGAAAACGCAAAAGAAGCTTCTCTTTTTAAACTTCAGAAAGTGCTGAATAAAAAAGAAAAGGACCGCAAATTTATTGCTAGAGAGAACGGCTATGTTGTACTATATCGAGTTAAATGAGAATTACGGTGACGGTTCTAGACACTGAAATAGTCCCGATTTTTTCCGGTACCATTCAAGAACCGTCCCTATGTTGATCCTCCTATTAAAACAAACCCAACTGTTTTGGTGAAAGCCCATCATATTCAATTAAACTTTAAATTCTACCAATGTACTTTGTATCTCTTGTAATTCCCGATTGACCCGGTACCCAATTTGCCGGAACAACCTCCCCAGTCTTTCTATTATATTGCAGACCTTGAATGATCCTTACTATTTCGAAAATATTTCTCCCGACATCCGGAGGATTAACAAATTCGGCAATCATCATTCCTTCTGGATCTATAATGATTGTTGCTCTGAATGCTGCACCAGTTTTCTCATCTAACACTCGATATGCTCTACTTATTTCTTGTGTTCTGTCACTTAGCAGCGGAAACTTTATCTTAGAAACAGTTGGAGAAACCTCGGTAAAAATTTTATGAGAAAATACACTATCCGTACTTATGGCCAGCACTTCAGTATTTAAGACTTTCAGTTGATCATAAATAGCAGCGACCGCTGCCAACTCCGTCGGTCAAACTAATGTAAAATCACTCGGATAAAAAAATAAGATCACCCATTTCCCACGAAAACTTTCTAGATGAATATCTTTCATTTTCTTTTCGATATTGTCGTAAGCTTCTGCTACAAACAGAGGTGCTTTATCCATTATTTGTGCGCAAAATGGTTGTACATCGTTCTTAGCCATAAAACACCCCCCCTTTTAGATAGTTCAACACATTTATCCATATGCCCTGGACAAATTGTCGGTGTCTTCAATGATTAATTCAAGTACTCGACAATCCTATTCAGATGGTCACTAAATTATAAAGCCCCTTAATCTTTTGAAAAAGAATAGAGCAATCTCAACCCAGAGCCAGTTGTAAAATAGGGCAAATAAGAAGATACCACCTGTAGTAAGGTATGAAAAGGAATAGGATACAGCTGGACCAAGAACAGGGAAGCGGAAAATATAGAGTAAACTAATAATACCTGTCGTTAAGAGAATGGCACCAACAAAAATAATACTTACTCGTTTCTTGAAAAAGGAAAAAGCTGCTCCTATTCCTATTCCTAACAACCCAGTTGTAAAAGGAAACACGTTTAGTTCACTAGGTACCAAAATAAATAACAACAGAATAGTAAGAAAATAGGACATCACACCAACCGGAAGCGAAAACATAGCGCAGATCAGAATCGGTAAAGTGGCAAATGGGCTGATAAAGTATCCAATCCCTGGCAGAAAACCACCCGCTGCCTGAAGTACAGCAGCAAGACAAGCGAGAAAAGCTCCTAAAACAAGCATCCTTGTTTTTGTAAGATTACGAAACTGTAATTGGGCAACCTGAATATCATCTGAAATTGATCTTAAAAAATACATTTATCCACCCCGTTCAAAATATTTGTTAAATACAATATATTTAACATTTATTAGGAGTGGACCTATAATTATGTATTCTCTGTCACAAAACGGGACACAGTTCCCGACCCCGTGACCCATCTAAATCTGTTTTAACAAGTATTCACAAACTTGGCTTGAACTTAGTCTTGCTGCTACATAAGGGGACTGAACCCCTCTGGCTCCTTCAAGTGGAAGTCCCAGCCACAAAACCTTCTCATCAATCATTACAAACGGAAACGGAAAGCGATCGGAAATAATAGTTAATTTTACTCGTTTTTCTTTATTTAGTAACTGCTTTTTCCATTCTTCCTGTAAGTTGGTTCCCATCGGCAAGGAGATAGTAATCGATGACTTTGCCGATTGCAGGTCCTGAAAAACCCCCTCCAATTTTCGTGCATGAATCCACCTTAACTTAGAGTGTTGGTTTCGAATCCATGAACCAATATCTTTTGTTGTAACCCCTTGTTTGTTCCGGACCTGATGGTCAACGAGTTGTCGTAGCGTTTTTCCTTGGTAAATGTGCTTTTCGATAAAATTTCTGTTACTGACATGAATAAATTTCCCCTTCGTTCTAGTAATCGCTACATTAATCAGACGTTCACTGTCCTTGCCGATTAACAGCATACCTACCCGGTCTTGCGGGTCACAGTCTACTGTATCAAATATCATCACATCCCGTTCACTTCCCTGGAATCGGTGGACAGTGGCCGCAATAATATCCGCGTGGCTGCGCTCTTTCTCATAAATTTCTTCAAGAAGCAGTTCCATAAGATTCGCTTGGGCTCGGTATGGTGTCACATATCCAATCGATTTAGCTCCACTTGCGTATGCTTCATTCATTAATTGAAAAGACAGCAACAATTGCCAGAGGTTGAATCTGGAATTGGTGCTTTTATCATTCATACAATGCAAGCCTGTGAAACTGGTATCCAGCAGGACAGCAGCATGGTCTTTAAAAGGAGTTTGACTTACGATCTTATTTCTGCTTTTATTGACACTTTCGTGATCTCCAACCAGTGATTGGTAAATGTACCGATTTGTAAATTCAGAAATATCAGGGTGCATCCTCCTCTGTTCTTTTAGTAAAAAAAGCTGCGGGTGAAGCTTCCCTTCATGCAACCAATCCACCATCCCAGCATGATGGAATACATCCTCTTTTAGCCATTTGGCCACAAATATGTCCCTGCTCGAAGCAATCGGAGGCAATTGCTTGAAGTCCCCGCAAATAATAACTCGCTTTCCCAAAGCTCCTGCAAAAGCTGCCTGTGGTACATAGGCCATACTTGCTTCATCAATGATGACGACGTCATATTCTCGTTCATAAACAGCACTGTCACTAGCCGCTTTTGCCAGTGTCGTTCCAATAATTAACGCATCTTTCACTAATTCAACTTCTTTTTCCCTTACTTTTTCCAGAACCCTTGCAATCTTTATCTCTAGTTCTAGCAAGTGATCCGAATCTCGTTTACTGAAGGAATGGGCTAAATCCTGCTTTAAGTGGCGCCTATCTTCCATTAGTCTATCTCTATCCTTGGCAAGGAGCGGGTCCTGCTTTTCAATAAGCAGATTTGTGGTAATCTCCTGATGGGTAGATAGAGTATCCCCGATGTTTCCACCATAGCGGAGCACATCCCCTTCTTGAAATCTTTTTTTCTTTTTAATAAAATCAGTAAGTTCACCCATCAATACATCGACAGCTTGATTGCTATGTGACAATATCAACACCTTTTTGTTCTGAATATATTTGTTAGCAGCTGTTCTAGCCAAGGTGTAGGTTTTCCCGGTACCCGGCGGTCCCCAGACAAATGTGACCGGATTATATTTGGACCGCAAAACTAGTTCATGGACATTACTTTTAATTTTTGCTACAGGATGCTTAGTTTCCATGGAAGGATTCATCAATCTTTTCACTCTAAGCCGCTTTTGTTTGCTTTTTTTGATTTCATCCAAGCGCTCTATTAATTGCTCCAACAGTTCCCAAGGGTCATGCAGAAGAAACGCATCCTGAATAAGATCGCCAAAGTTCTGTTCTATTGCCAGAATGACTCCCCTTCCCTCGGAGGAAAGCATTCTGCCAGTACTTTTCATCGTTCCCCACTCCAATTTTATAGAGGAACCAACTGGTATCTTTAATAAGAAAGCTGTATCAAAATAATAGCTATAAGTGCCGTCATTTGATAACAGCCTGCCATTTGTCACTGAATATCGGCTTCCGCCAAACTTTTTTAAGTAATTTATCTCTTGATGCAGTGCTTGCTGCCATTCTTTTATATAAGTTTTGGTTGTTGTCATTTGCTCCCTCTTATCTTTACTGCTTTCTATATTATTTAAATGTTCTCTCCTATTATAGTATAATAAAGCTGAGCACTTACCCTTTCCCAATAACCATTTTGATACAATTGTGATAACACTCGTTCTCTGCTCGGTTGATAATATGGAGCGAGTATTACAAGAATGCAAAAGAGTTCTTAAACCAAACGGAAAATTACTAGTTTTAGAGCATATAAAAATGGAACAGCCATTTTGTGCAGGATTACAGCATCTTTTAACACCAGCTTGGAAACATATTGCTAATGACTGCCATCTTAACAGGAATCCAGAGGTTTTAATAGAAGAATGTGGATTTAATATTATCTCAAGTAAAAAATACCTTAAAAATAGTCATCTTTTAAATGATTCCTTAACCTCATCAGCAACACTTTGAGCAAAATGACCGAGATCCTTCCTTTGGTAAGACTTAATTACTTCTGGTGTAATCGCTGAAAGAGCACGATTAATTAAAGATTGGTCATAATTTTTTAGTTTGAGCTCGTTCTCTAATTCTACTGCCGCTTTTATACCATAATAAGTAGCCAACTTGTTGATTTCATTGACAATTTCAGGGTCGCCCTTCCTAACCTCTCCGATTCTGGTAAATAGATCTACGATATCATCAGGAGATTGTTGTTCCGTAATGAAATAACCTTCTCCATTTTTGAAAAGGTCCACGGAATGCCCTACAAACTTCATACTAACAATTTGTAATTCAGGGAATTCTTTTTGGAGATCTGACGTTTTCAAGGCAGTTGCCATGTTTACGAAGGTAACTTGGGAATGATGATTTTGCTTAAGAAAGTCGGCTATCCTAGTTGCAGGCAAAGCCATAATAATCGTATTCGTATTGGGTAACCCTTTTATTGATACAGGGGTACCGTTCTTATAATTGGAAATAAAACCTTTTACCTTTTCCTCAGACGGATGAAAAACACCTATTTCTTCATTGGTCTGATCCCACTGTTTCATTAGGGAGCTACCTAGTCTTCCAATGCCAACCAACGTTATTCTTGTCATAATCTCATACACGCTCCTTCCATTCCTCCGGCAATAATTGCTGATATTGTTTTTGTAAAAAGCGGTCATCAATAAGGGCGATCGTTCCTCGGTCATTTTCTGAACGGATCAGTCTACCTCCTGCTTGCAGCACCTTATTTATACCGGGATAGACATATGCATAGTTGTAGCCATTTTTTCCCTGTTTGTCAAAATAATCCTTTATCAAGTTCACTTCAAAACAAAGCTGCGGCAATCCAACTCCCAAAACCACTACTCCGTTCAAACGGTTGCCTATTAAATCGATCCCCTCGGAAAAGATACCACCAAGGACCGCAAAACCCAACAATGTTTCCCCTTGATTAGGCTTAAAAGCTTCCAGAAACGCTTCTCTTTCCTCTTCGATCATCCCTGTACTTTGAAGAAGTGTATTGGTTTCCGGGTCCAATTCTTTAAACAGGTCATAGACTGTCATCATATACTGATAGGAAGGAAAAAAGATTAAATAATTACCCGGACGTTTTTCAAGCAGTGATTGGACAAACGATACAATGGCAGCCTTTGTGCGATCACGGTCCCGATAACGGGTTGACAATGGTTTGATGATGACCTCCGTTTGTTCCCTTGAAAATGGTGACGGTAGTGACTGTACATAATCCTCTTTTTGACCGCCAAGTATATCCCGATAATACGGCAGTGGAGAAAGTGTCGCTGAGAATAAGATTTTAGCACGATACCCCTTCCCCATCTGCTGAAGAAGCTTAGCTGGATTGATGCAAAACAATTTGATATATAGATCATTTTTTCCCTGCTCGCCGTAAATGATATAGGAATCATCAAGAAGTTCCGCAATTTTTAAAAAGTTTTTCACATTGAAATACGCATCCAAAAGGTCTTCAGAGAATTCTGTTTGTAGTCCCCCTTCACATGCTTTTACAAAAGAATAAAGCAGAGTCTTTAAATCAGAATCCAATGCATCCAGGACAAATTCACACATTCCTTCTTTCGACTTTTTCAAAGCAATGAACCAGGCATTGATTTGCTTAGCAAACTCAGAAACTAGGCTCCCTTTTTCCTTATAATCCTTTTTTAATTGAAGAAAAGTCCTTTTATTTAAAGAGGCGGAAAACATGTCCCGACCACGGTCAACCAAATTATGTGCCTCATCAATTAATAAAGCTGTATTCTTCTTTTTCTCTCCGAGTAAGCGTTTTAATGATACCCTTGGGTCAAAAATATAATTGTAGTCACAAATGACAGCATCCACTTCATAGGCAAGGTCAATCGAGAATTCAAATGGACAAACCCTATGCTTATGCGAATATTTCTCCAACACTTCACGGGTAATCGCTTTTTCATGGCTTAGAATATCTAGAATGGATTGATTAATCCTGTCGTAATACCCATTGGCGTACTCACAATAATCCTTTTGGCAAATCGTTTTATCCTTAAAGCAAACCTTATCTTTGGCCGTGATTGTAATACTTTTAAGATCTAATCCGCTGGATTGCATCCGGTTAACCGCATCCTCTGCCGCTGTCCGGGTAATCGTTTTTGCGGTAAGGTAAAAAATACGATTGAGGTGGCCCTCTCCGATTGCCTTAACGGCTGGAAACAGAGTAGATATTGTTTTACCGATACCAGTTGGAGCTTTTGTAAACAGGCTTTTTTCATCCAGGATCGTCTTATAGACCGCTCCCGCTAATTTCCGCTGACCCGGTCGGTAGCTATCAAACGGGAAATCTAAGGCTTTAATACTTTCATTCCTGCTGGTGCGATGCTTTTGCTGAAGACCAGCATATGGTGTGAAGCCTTCCACCATTTGATGAGCAAAATGCTCTAATTCGGAAAAAGTGAAGTTCTTTTTATAGATTATGCATTCTTCCGATTCAACATGGACATAGGTAAGTTGAGCAGCAATCTCCGTTAACCTCTGGTCCTTCGAATATATATACGCATACATTTTCGCTTGTGCCCAGTGAACTGGGTACCCTTCCTCAGGTAGTTGGCTGGGCGGGAGAGAATAAGACTTAATTTCGTCCACAATTACTTCATCATCATGAAACAAAAGCCCATCACATCGACCATCAATGATAAAGGTAAGACCGTTATAAGGTATTTCCGTATGCAAATAAACTTCGGCCCGATCCGTTTCTCGATAGGTTTTTTGGATTTTTTGGTGAATCCTTGTCCCTTCTAGTAAAGTAGGCTGGGAGAGAAAACGCGAATCGATACTACCGCCCCGGTATACATATTCAACAAGACCACGCACAGATATATGAACATCATTTAACATTAAATCACCAACTAGTTTGAAAATAAGAATATATGTTTCATCATATAAAAATAGTATACCAGAAATGGCATTAGGACAGAGCATAATATCTATTCATAAAAAATAAGCCAAAGATACCCTTGGCTTATTTTTTCTAGATTATTTGAAAATCTCTTTATGTTCTTGCTTTATAGTCTGAAGTGTATCCTCAATCGACATCTTCTCTTGATTAAGTTTGAAACTTCGAAGACTTCGTACGGAATCAGATTTACTATTAGCATAAAAAATATGTATAAGTTCCTCTGTTCCAGCATTCCATTCTTCTATATATTTATCCTTAATAAAGGCCTTAACTTTTTCGAATTTTTCATAAACCACAAAATAGTTCATTTTTGTTTCATTTACAAAATATTGTTTCGTATTAACTAAATTTTGAATAACCATTTTAATAACTCCTCATTATGAATTATTTTAGATAATAAATTAAAATGCCAAAGTGATTACGTATGATTTCTACAGATATGTATTTTCCGTCGACCTCTATATCAACCTCCTATTCATATATTCTAGTAAAGTTTATTTTTTGTAGAATTCTTATAAAATATCAATATGGTTAATTAAACCATAGGGCAATAGGAAATACAATAAAATACGTGCGTCAATAACAGACAAAACCTGTCGGGATTTTTCGACGTGTAATAACTTTTACCTTTTTGTTACCTTTATTTATTAAGATATATTATGATGTGAGTACTAGAAACTATTGGAGGAAACAACATGAAATTATTTGCATCCGAACATTTCTCTGATAAAAAATTTTGGCAAAAGTTAAAGGTTTTTGCTAAAAAAGCTGGTTCATCTGTTGTGTATATTGTATTGCTACTATACTTCACACTTCAAAAACCAGAGGTTCCAGTAAAGGCAAAGGCAACGATTATTGGAGCATTAGGGTATTTCATTCTTCCAATCGACTTAATTCCAGATGCTCTGATAGGAGTAGGGTATACCGATGATTTGAGTGCAGTTGGATTGGCATTAGTGCAAGTGGCAATATATATTGATGAGGATATTAAAAATAAAGCAAAAGCAAAATTACAAGAATGGTTTGGAGAAAGTGCAGATACATCCAAAATTGACTCAAAAATTGATTGATGGGGTTTTCCCCTGACAAAATAATGTCGAAGTGCCGGGCACTTCGACATTTAAGCTTCAAGTTTAACCATAAAAATTTTATGTAAACTAGTTTTTACTTTCTAATACATAACCATATTTTTTATTGATCTTTTGGCTTACTTTATCTAAGAATTTATCAACGGGAAGCTTTTCAACATCTTTAGTATACCAAGCAAGCTTTGCATCTTTATCAAGCCCATCATATTTTACTTTTAATACCGAATATGTATTGGTTTCAAGGATATAATCAAAGTGTGTATATAATTCTTTTCCTTCAGGACACTCAAGAATTACCTTGTAAACGGGATTCTTTCCTTCTTTGTTGAATTTTACTTTTCTAATTTTAGTATTCATTATAATAATCCTCCTATTAAACATCTGTTGACCATAAGCTAAAGAGGATGCACGATAAGGAATTATATTGGTGCATCCTCTTTTTTACTGCATTATAACTATTCTATTTTTTCTTAAAAATTCTTATTTCTATACTAAGCATAACGTACCTAGGCGCTTCTTTCAATGATTAACCCTAGACAATCTGTAGTATTCTTACTATGTTCCCTATTATTCCCATTTCACATCGGTTTTATAAGCCTGCTTTGTGTATATAGTTTAACGGGCCATTCCTCTTGTTTCTCCGCCATATCCCAAAACATATATTCGAAGTAGCTTGTTTTAACTACAATCTCCTCCAGTTTAGCTAATTCTCGTTCTGGTTTTCCCTCCGCCATTTCGTTTATCAGATTCATACAATCCTCAGCTAATTCAGTAAATTCATCGGATGAATACATTTTTACCCATTCACCATAGAATTCATGATCGATTGCTCCCGGCCATGATGCTAGTTCTTTACCGATAAAGCTATAACTCCAAGCGCATGCAAGGACAGATGCGACTACATTTTCAATTCCTCCAAGTTGTGCTATGTTTAGCATGTAGCTTGTATAAGCTGTTGTTGTAGCGCCTGCCTCTGTTGCTTCCAGCTCATCATGAGAAATTCCGAATCGAGCGGCATATTGACGATGAAGTTCCATTTCCATATCCAACGTGCCATGAAGAAGTTTCGCGAATTTAGTCATCGTTTTTAAGTCCTGTGCTTTAGCACTTCCCAAAGCAAAAAGTCGACAATATTCAATTAAGTAAACATAGTCCTGCTTCATATAATGCTTGAATTTATCCTTCTCTAACCAGCCCTCTCCAAGCCCTTTCACAAAAGGATGCTCCAAATATGACTTCCAAATCGGCTCTATTCGGTTCCATAATCGATCCGTAAATAAGTTCGTCAAAATATTATCCCCTTTCTATTTAAGACAGTTTCCGATATAACATTACTAAAATATTTGATGGAATGTTCTCACCTCTTTAACATTGGGAGCGATAAAATACAAAAACCCATCACTAGTTTAATAGAGATGGGTTAGGTAAACAGACATAATAGTCCACATAAAATGCCAGTTCCAGTTCCACTTCCCTACGCTAGTGTTACCTAGATCAGGTTCAAAGGGTCGATCATATCTCTCTCAGCATTTTCATGCTCCCCTAGTCGAATTATTAATTATTTGATTTCTATATATTAGTATAGGCATAGTTTACGAGAAATAGCAATTTATAGGAATCACTTATCATTTATTCACATTGTTTCCCATTTTTCACACCTAACTCGATTCTTGGAAATCATTTTTCGCTTTCATGCAGATAATTTCAAATTATCTTGCATCAAACGAGGCTTGAACTCCATTTGGTGCGGATAAAAGCAAATTATCCGTCATCGAACGGCCCTAGTTTCAGAAACCATTCACTCAGATCGATTCTCACTATCTGCCGTTAAAACTTCCTTCCGCCACCACCGGATCGACCGCCACCAGAACCAAAAGAGGATCCCGAACTTCCACCGCTGCCTGTATTCCTTTGTATTTTTTGTTGGGTCACCATTGTACGAACGTATTGATCTTCCGTATTCGTAACAACAAAGGAGTTATTTTCTAAATATGTTCTTGCATTGACTGTTGAGCGGCCACGATTATTCATAGCCATAATACCAACTGTAACAGCACCTAGCCCAATGGATATAAGTAAATAAAGGGTGAGTTCTTTTATCAACTCCGAATCACTTGTTGTATGAACAGTTTCAACCGTTGTGCTAGGAATTTGGCTTGTTGATGGCCCGTTTCCCGCACTAATAGGTAGTCCCTCATGCATTACTTTTTCCACTTCATCTAAAAAAACATCCGCACTTTCACTATATTTTCCTTCACCCAAATATGGATAAAACTCATCAAGCGTTGCTTCAATTGTCGCATCTGGAAAATAATCCACGATTCGGTCTCTTGTAAAAATATAAACTTCACGGCTATCCATATTAAGAAGATACAAAATACCGTCAGACGTTCCCGCAAATCCAAAACCATGTTCCTTGTAGAAATCATCTGCAAATTGTCTTGATGATTTTCCTTCATCATCATTGATTGTAACAATGATAATATCCATCTCTAATTGCTCACTAAGCAAGGTTGCCTTTTCTTGCAGCTGTTCTTTTTGAATATCGGTGAACAAACTAGCAAAATCGTAAACTTTGTTTTCCGATGCGAATACACCGATACCTAAAGTTAAAATCATTAACATGATAACCGGTATCATAAAAAGTGACCTTTTACAAATCACCATAGGAAAAGCCCCCCTAACGAAAGAACGGCAAAAGTAGCACCTGATATCATGCCAAACCATGATGCAGCTCTTCCCATACTAATCGGCAAGCGCCCAGCAATTTTTCCTGTCTGTCCATTCATCGCAAAAAGATAGGTCTTCCCTTTAAATTGGTACGTAAATACCCAAACCGGCAATAAAACATACGTTGCATCGACCTCTTTTAACTGGACATTTGAATGCTGTATACGTACGGAGCTATAACCCTGAATCGTTTCACGAAGTAATGAACCCATATTTTTTCGGATAACATCGGAAACTCTACCGTATACATCGTTTTGGTCCATATCATATTTTTCTGCTAAATAACCAGATAAATAGGACATTGAAAAATCAGTTAAATCCTGATAATCGTAGGGTTCTAGAATGGTCATGAGTTCATCATCCATTTTTTTCGATCCATCCGCTGGTACAGCTTTAAAACCGGCCTTGCCCTCTCTTTTGACATGATAAAATCTGGTTTCCGTATATCGGGTATCGCCCCTAGTGTAAACCCGGACCTTCGTTGCTTCACCAGCAACTTCCCCATTGGAATTACAATCAAATAGCCAAAATGGAACATAAATCCCTGTTAACTTCTCAAGCTGTGAGGTGGATGTAAAATATTTAGGCAGAAGCGGTTTTCTTTTACACCAGTTGACAAATCGTTCTGTGGCTTTCTCACGATCTAACTTAAACGGAATGACTTTCTTTGGTCTAAATTCACCTTCCAAACGCCTAGGAATGATGGTCGGGTTATGGCAATAATAACAAAAGGTTGCCGCTGTTGTGTCATCCGTCACGATTTCCGCCCCACAACTATTACAAATAAACCCGACCGCTTTTTCTTCAAATTCTTGATCGAGCTGTTTCTTTTCCTGTAGGGACTCGCCACTCATCGTAGACTCATAGTTCGATTGCTCATTATTAATAAAAGCCTTAACTTCCTGTTCGGTAAATTCACTTAAACAATAATCACATATCCAGTTTTGTGTATCTGCCTTAAAGACAAGAGGCCCACCGCAATTAATACACTTGTAAACAACTACTTCCAAGCTGACCACCTCATTCATTGTTGGTTTAGCAAATGTAGGGTTTCATCGTTAAAACTTATTTCCGCATTCAGGACAGAATTTCACGGTTTCATTAGAAAATAGTGTAAATCCACAACTCTTACATTTTAATTTGCCATCATCATCAGGTCGTTTCCTACCGCAGTTTGCACAAAACTTCCCATGATTCTGATGCCCACATTGACAGTTCCAAGTTTCTTGCTCTGGTGTTTGCTTTGGTGAACCACATTCTGAACAGAAACGGCCCGTGTTACTATGTCCGCACTTACACTTCCACTGTTCAGATGGAGCACTTACAGGCTGTTGTTTTTGTAGGTTTTGTTGTGCTTGTTGTTGCATTTGGTATCTATTTGCTTCTGAGGCCGCTCCCATAAAACCGCCTGCACCTTGCATACCCATACCAATACCTAAGAATCCTTGCATAGCCCCACCTTCATTTGAACCAGCAGCTTCTAATCCCCTCGCTATCGCGCCTTGTACAAAGCCTTCTCTTACTGTTGGGTCTTGCAGCATAGCACCTTGGTTTCTCATATTGATAAGCTTTTGAGATTGTTCATCATAAGAAATGCTATTGATTCCGACTGACTCAACTTGCATCCCACGCATCCGTGTCCAGTCCTCGTCTAATATGGTTGACATGTATTTTGCCAGTTCCATTCCCTTAGAAGGAACAAATGAAATTCGAATGCCGTTGCTTGACATTTGATTAATAGCTGTTTGCAGCGCATTCATAAATTCAGACAGATACTGTTCATTGATTTCGGTTATATCAACAATGGATTTATTTCGTGGAATTGCTTCCACAAAAAATTTAAGTGGGTCCACAATTTTTATCGAGTACGTTCCGTGCGTTCTCAAAAATAATTCAGCATTATAAAAATTATCAAAGTAATTAATTGGATTTCGAGTACCAAACTTGATCCCTTTGATCTCCTGAAGATTTATAAAATAAACTTTTTGGGCAGAAGATGGCACTCCGCCAAATTTTATTCTGTTAAACGTTTCATATAACGCTTCTCCAAATTCACCATTAAACAATGACGGCATCGAAGAATTTTCAACTTTGTAATACCCTTCCTCGGCAGTATAATCAATAATTTTTCCGCCATCCACCAACATCATAAATTGATTTGGGTAAACATGAATAATGGAGCCGTTAGAAACTGTTGTGTCTGTGCCTTTGAAATTACTGTTCCTTTTATCCTTTGCTCTAACTTTAACACCTACTGACATAACTGTTGTATCACTCATAGCCTGAGGCTCGATAACTTCCAACCATTGATCCGCTAGACCGCCTCTTACAGCATCTAAAGTAGCTTTAATAATCCCCATAATATCCCCTCCACAATTGCAGGTTAATTTTTTAACAACTTTCCTTTAAGTATAACATTGGGACAGAGGGTCGGGAACTCCGGCTCTAATTATCTTTATTCCGGCTTTCCGTCATTTGTCTCCACACAGAGCCTTCTGCTGCTCTTCCACCTTCAATCCGTTCAAGAGCTATTTTTACTTGCATAGCCACTTCAAATTCAGGATCATTTTCAGCCTCACGTAATGCCTCGATTACAGTTTCATCTCCCACTTCATACAGGAACATGGCTGCTCTCCAACGCACGAGCTTATTTTTATCCTTTAGTGCATGAATCATTGTCGGGATTGCTTTTGGATTCCCAATATCAGATAAACAGTCTCCTGCTGTTCTTCTTACTGTAACCGAAGAATCATTTACAACAGCATCCTCTAAATAAGGAAGTACTTTTTCCGATTCAATCATACCAAAATACACGACAGCCAGTCTGCGGATAGAAGCTTTTTCATCCTTTAATGCCTTCTTTAAAAGCGGAATATCCTTTTCTTCAGGGTCTAGTTGTTCTAAAAGAGCATACCGTTTTTTCCAATCCGGTACATCCAGCATTTCTGGGGTTATTTCCATTTTCACTTTTGTTTTAAGTTGTGTTTCTATCGCTTCCACCGTTGAATTTTTGGCTTGATTAAAAATACTTTCTAAGCGGTCATCAGGATACGCGGCTAAGAGTTCCTCCACAACCTGTTCTCCGATTTCTTCAAAAGTTCCATAGCGAATCCCTTGCTCTACCCACTTTCTTTCCATCACAATATTTTCTGTTGTAGCCGCATCCACCGCAGCTTTTTTAA
Source organism: Schinkia azotoformans LMG 9581 (assembly GCF_000307855.1). Classification (GTDB taxonomy): domain Bacteria; phylum Bacillota; class Bacilli; order Bacillales; family Bacillaceae_J; genus Schinkia; species Schinkia azotoformans. Next base: position 83,674 of record NZ_AJLR01000116.1, read on the forward strand.
ATTTGTCCGGCATCCCAAATCGTCTTTCCTCTTGTCCATCTAATAATTTGACTTGTATTGGAATACCTTTGAAAAATTGTACTAGAACCTTTATTTCTCCAAATGCTACATTTGTTTTTTCAACCATCTCTTCATTTGGTTTTTCTGCTTTTTCTCCAAAAATTCCTCTTACTTGTTGTAATATAGGCTGCCATTCGTACCGTGGATTTCTTTCAACAGCTAGAAAATCCGTAACCTGAAAGATTGATGTAATACCCTCAACCTTTAACATTTCCCTAATTTGTTCAGGAGCTTGATTCATATTTTCTTTTGTAAAATTATAACGTTTTCCCTCTTGAAGCTTTTGGTCTAATATTATTTTCATTGAATTCGGACTTGGAGTTGGCTCAATTGACTTTATATTCATTTAATTATCTCCTTTAGAGTGTGTTTACATTATTTGTGTAGTGTTTAATCAAAAATATATCATAATCTCTGTGTCTCCTCATGTAATACGCGTTGAAACAAGTGAAAAACAAAAACAGGAGAACCGACCGCCTCTCCTGTTTCTTTAATAATTTGCTATTATTTCAACAATTTTGTCCTCAATTACTTTCCCGTTATCATCCTCAAGAAGATTATTTATAAGAATGGAAAAAATAAGCGTTTCCCCTTTTTTTGTTTCGACATAACCGGATAAGGAAGAAACAGTAGTAATAGTGCCTGTTTTTGCTTTAACATTTAAGGTTTGCATTCTTTTTCTCAAGGTTCCACCTACCATCTTGTCACTAATACCGGCAACTGGCAATGAATCCAAAAATGCAGGAAACCATTTTTGCTGTTGCGCATGAAACAAAAGCATGGAAATTTCATTAGCTGGGACTAAATTCACATGTGAAATTCCTGAACCGTCCCTAATTACTAAATTTTTAGGATTCACTCCTAAATTCGGAAGTTCCTCATATAATACTTCAACTCCTTTTTCCCAACTGCCCTCTCCTTTCTTTACCTTCCCCATTTCCTTCACTAAAACTTCAGCGTGTCCGTTATTACTTAGTTTCATAAATGGTACAAGAAGTTCAGACAAGGGGATGGATTGATGACTAGTAAGAACATCAGCATCATGGGGTGTTTCACCAACTCTATAATCTCCCATAAGTTTAATCCCTTGTTTCTTTAATTCTTGTTGAAAAAGATCAAGAACAAAATGCGTTGGCTCCCAGACGGCTATCCATTCCTTTTTAGTCTTCGCACCAATAGGAATAAACCCCTTCACGATGATCATATTTGTTCCATGTTCTCGATCAATCGACAGCTCCGTTTTCCCATCTGGTGCAATAGTCATGGTTTGATTGATGACTTTTACATAGTTTGTTTTAGGTGATAGTAGAATTTGCGCAGATTCCCCAATCCTTTTTCCTGGAGTTACCTTAACCTGGATCGTACCAGAATCATATTCTTTATTCGGTGAAATTGTGAGCGCAGAAACTTGAGAACCATAGTAAGCATATTCATCACTCCATACCAAATCAGGGGGCAAACGAACATCATCATACCAGCTGTCATCAGCTATAAGGTCCCCATCAATAACAGTGATACCCGAACTGGCAACTTTCTTTGCCAATTGGGTAAGATCCTCTATTAATAGTGTTGGGTCTCCATAGCCTTTAAGATATAGATTTCCTTTAAGTGTACTTCCGTCTCGCTTACCTTTTGTTCTGACTTCAGTTTTAAACCGATAGCCTTCTCCTAAAGCCGATAAGGCAGTTGCCGCAGTTAGGTTCTTCATATTTGAAGCTGGCCTCATACGGGTATCCCCATTGTGCTCAAATATAATTTCACCGGTATTTGCAGATCGGATACTAATTCCTACAAGCCCTCCTTTTAAAGTTGGCTCATGCTGTAAAAACTGATCAAGCTCTGCATTCATCGTTTGTTCCAGATCATTAGCTTTTGAGTTTGAATAAGATAGAAAAAAGGCTACTAAAATCAGAATAACCAATATATGTAAACGTTTCTTTAAAATCTTCAATTCATTCCACTTCCAGAATCTTTTTAGTAACAAGTATTGCCATTTTTACTGTTTCCAAGACAATTTATTTCCCTAAAAAGCTCATAGAAGTCAACTCACATTTGCTTTAAAAAAAGAATAGACTAAGCCTTTGAAATAAGGCTTAGTCTATTCAGGCTGATTCTTAAAACCACGGATATTGTTTCATAACTGAGTAGTAGAACATCGCTCTACCAGATAACTCTCCTATTAATACAAAACACGCTGCCATTAAAACGTAGTTTACAATATCCACCTTTTTCGCGACAACAAAATAAATAATTAACGTTGCCGGAACTAATAAACTACTTATAATACGAATCCAGAATAAAACTGAAGATACCGAGACAGCGGCAACTGCTGTGGTTTCACTGGTATTACCTGATGCCATGAAAGAACTTCCAATCGTTACAACTAAGGCCACTACAATTAGCCCAAGATAACTTCCTAAAACTTTGGTTACATTCTCCCCCATACCGTTTTCATCGTTTTTTCCTTTAAGTGCGAAATAGGAAACTGTTAGGGCTCCAAGGAGTAATCCCGTTAGCAAAAAGTTGGCAAAGGTTGTCCAATTATTCCATGCTGGGTGCAACGTCATTGAAAAATAAACCATTCCAGAAACGACCACTGTTATAATTCCCATGACCGCAGTTAGTGTGCCAATTCCCTTCCTTAAATTTGCCTTATCCGACATTTTCCACCAGATATATGTTGATAGTAGTAATAATGCATTGAATAAGATTACTGTTATAATCTCTCTACTTAACCAAGAGTGTGAGGATCCAAGAAGACTTGTATAGCTTTTTAATGGATTTCCTAAGTGAAACACTGAAGCAATGGTTCCGATAACTGAAACCGTAAAGGCTATATACATCGATTTTTTTAAAGACGTTTTTCCAATTGTCTCCATAAATTTGGGCTTTAAGAACTCAAGTAAAACCATTGCTATTACAATTCCTGCTGCCCATTGAATAAAAACAGTGAATACCACTAAAGGAATTTCATATGCATCCATTTTTTTGCCCTCCTTTTCTACTAATTTGCCGCAATAATTACAACATTTGGTTTGCTTATTTTATGAGATGGCAAATTATACTGCCTCTCAATTACGTTAATATCATTACCATACTCAGCACGAATTTCCTCAATATCACCAAACTTCAAAACATTACCTGGACAAAGCTCCACACATTTTGGCTTAAGTCCTTGATCGACTAAATCTACGCACATATCACATTTACTTACTTTTTTTTCAACAGGGTCGTATTGCGGCGCAGAATAAGGGCATGCCATGACACAGGATCTACATCCAAGGCATCGTTCATGATCTTGAATGACAATTCCGTCGTCCCTTTTTGTATAGGCTGAAACAGGGCACACCTTTAAACATTGCGGCTCATCACAATGATTGCAGGACATTGAAAGGAAATTTATTGTATTTGGATTCTCTGTTCTAAGTTCCCTTACCCTCCTCCATTGCACCCCTTTAGCAGTCTGATTTTCTGATTTACAAACAACCGCACATGTTTTACATCCATAACAATCCTGTAGATTAATAACAAAACCATATTGTGTCATATTTAACCCTCCTTCCTTACCTCAACAAGAGAATTATTACATGTTTGCCCCGTTCCAAGTGGTTCAACCTTATCATTTGTAACATGGCTACTGCTTCCGCCTTGCTGCTCCCACCATCCATTTTGCAAACCTATGATTCCTTCTTTTATATGACTAGTTACAACTGCAACGACACGGTGTTCCCCTCTATCATTATAGACAACTGCTTTATCGCCATTTTTGATTCCTCGTTTTTTAGCATCATTCGGATGAATTAGTGTTTCCGGTTGACTTTGATGTACTTCATTTAACCATGGCAGTGTGCTAAAACTGGAATGAATACTTCTAGGCATTTTATACTGAACAGCCATCAGCGGATATTTTTCCACTAATTTATTATCCTTATTTTTAATACACTCATCGGCCCTAATATAGGTGACGATTGGACTATAGCCCTTAGCCTCCCAATCTTCAACGAAAAAGTGTGCCTTTCCTGTTGACGTACGGAATTGGCCATCTTTAAAAGGAACTGATGGGGTTGGCACTGGCTTAACCGGTCCTTTCCTTAATTGCTCAATTGTAATTCCTGTTCCTACTAAGCAATTTTGAATAAGCTCTTCTATCGGTTTATCAAAAGCTTCTCCAAAACCGAATCTCTTAGCTAACTGTGTGAAAATCCAATAATCAGGCTTTGCCTCTCCTGGTGGCTCTACCGCCTTTTCCATTAATTGAATGTAGTGGCTACGAATACCTGCCATCAAACTCGTATCCTCAAAGATAGTCGTAACTGGTAAAACTAAATCTGCATAAAGAGCTGTTGATGTCATCAAATTATCAGCAACTACGACAAATGGAACCTTTTCTAGAGCTTTCCGTACCATATTTGTATTGGGTATTTGTGTCATTGGACTTGTTGTCATAATATACCAAAAACCTATTTCTGTTGGATCACTATTAAAAACAGATTCTCCTATTTTGGCAACTGGTATATTCTTTATTTCCGCTGTCGGTTTTGGTGCATCAACAGGAGAATTTATTTTTACAAATTGGGTTACTCCGCCAGCGTCACAGACGCCAGTACCTGGTTTTCCAATGTTTCCTGTAATCAAGGCCAGATAAAATTGACTTGCTGCTACATAAGTACCGTACTCTGTCCTTTGTGCACCAGACATATTTTGGATAATCATAGCAGGTTTATTCATTGCATACTCACGTGCTAAACGTATAATGGTACCTTTTGGAATCTCTGTTTCTTTTTCCGTCTTTTCCGTCGTCCACTGTGCAGCCTCTTCTTTTATTAAATCAAATACTGTTTTATATCCATTAGGAAGCTCTGTTTCATCTTTGCTTAAAGCTGGCTTAACCCCACTGACATCATGTCGCACAAGTGCATTTCGTTCCGTATCATACACAAGATATGAATCTGGATCCTCTGAATTTTCGCGAACCAGACCTCCTTTTTCATCTACCAAATAGACCGCACCAGTATGGTTAATTAGGAAAGGACGATCAATTAAGTTTTCCTGAATCATAATATTTACCATTCCTAATGCAAGAGCGGTGTCTGTACTTGGAACGATCGGGATCCATTCATCTGCTCTAGCAGCCGTTTCACTAAAACGTGGATCGATCACAATAAGCCTTGCACCACTTTTCATTGCTTCTTCATATTCTTTAAAATAAGCCTGCATTGTTACAGCAGGATTGTTTCCCCAACAAATAATGTACTTACTGTCACGAATCGTATCACGAGTATCAACGTAACGAAATCCCACCATCGGGTTCATCGCAGCAGCCACTGCCGAACAGCATAGCGAACCTTCAGGACGCGTAGCTCCACCGAGAAAATTAAAAAATGCGCCGGCTATAGAATTTTTAATCGCATCCATATTTCCCGAAGCTGTCTCCAACAGCAAGCCTTTATTACCGATTGTTTTCATCGTTTCCTTTATTTTATCCTCGATTAAGCTTAAAGCTTCCTCCCATGAAATCTCTTTAAATTCGCCTGAACCTTTTTTCCCGGTTCTTAATAAGGGCATTTTTAACCGATCAGGATTATTTACCCACTGTGAGCGGCTAACGCCCCGCAGACAGCCTTTCACATTAAAATCTTCACTGGCTTCTACCTTTATTAACTTACCATCCTTAACAAACGCCGTTAAATTGCAATGCAAGCATTCCATTGAACAACTTGAACGGAATGTTTCAAAACTTTCAATTTCAGCACCAAAAGCTTTTGCTTGATCATCAAACGCATCTTTAATAAGCTGATAGCTTCCACCACCGATAGCAGTAGCAACACCCACTGTACCAGTTGCTTTTAATAACGTTCTTCTTGTCATTTTTTTGTTTAATAGATTTTCATGATCATTGTCCATATTCATGCATGTTCACTCCCTTGAAAGAGCTTAATAGAATTATTATTTTTTTACACAACAAGCAGATAGTAGAGGGACTTGAATTAAATCATTTTCATCTTCATGATTCATAAACTGAAAATGATAGGAATGATTTTCTTTGATATCAACAATTTCAAGACCTGCCGCCTTAATCCATTTTCGTAACTGACTTACTTTAAAACCAGACCAGAAATCATGGGCTTCCTTGAACAACCAGTTTTTATTTGTAAACACAAGATCCGCGATAATGAGTTTCCCTCCAGGAACCAAAGTCTTAGCAATATTTGTTAATGCTGTTTGCGGGTTAAAAATATGATGAAGCACCATACAACAAAAGCCAATATCAATGGATTCCTGTATTTTGTTCATTTCTTCACATACATCCGCATACAAGGGATAAATATTCCCCTGGCCCCGTTTGCATACTGATCCTGCTAATTTGTTTAACATTTCCCTTGAATTATCAACTGCATATACTGTTGAAACTTTAGGACTGAGCTTTTTAGTAAGAGTCCCTGTTCCACATCCAAAATCAGCAGCTATCATCCTTTTATTTAAAAGAACAAACGAGAGTAAATAATCCTCCAATTCCTTCGGATACCATTTTTGTCTATAAGGGTCAAAGTTCTGGTTGAAACCATTAAAGAAGTCTTTTGTCTTCAATGAAATTTTCGCTTCTATATTAGAAGGAAAGTCCGTAATATCAAACCATGTAAGCAGCATTTTCAATTCATATCCTGTTAATGGCAACTTTAAAACATCTGGGTTTGACTCTTTCAATACTTGCTCAAGAAGTGCCCTTCTTGCCCTCCTAATAAGAGAACTAAATGCTTCTTCGGAGATTCCCAAAAGATTTGCACTTTCTTTGTAGCTAAATTGTTGAATATCAAAGAGGTACAAGGCTTGTTGATGACTTTTTTTTAACTTTTTTAACATATTAAAAAGAAAGTTCTTAAGTTCTTCCGAAAAAATTTTTCTCTCTATCGTTTCATCTAAAAAGTGAATACTAGAATGGAAAAATTCCCGTTTCACACTTTCCTCCTTAGTTTTTTGGGATTTTCTCCAATAATCGATGCAATGGTTGCGAGCCACTTTCAAAAGCCAAACCTTTGTTTGTTCGCCTTTTAAATTTTTCATTAATTCTTTATTTTCACAGACTTTAACAAAAATGTCTTGGACAATTTCCTCTGTTAAATCAGGGTCTTTCATCCTATTCTGTACATATAGGAATAGTTCCTTATAAAAATTAGAATAAAGTACATCAATTTGTGTCATATTACATACACTCTCCATATGGAAAAAGCTTATCGATCGATCTATTTTTATATTAAAATACCTATCTACAATTTGAAATTGCAATTGGAGAGGGTTCATATATTGTTAAAATACATGTGACAAATTAAAGAAATTATCCTGCCATTCGACGGAAAAAAGAATCCGAATCGTTACATATAGCGCGGGAAGGGTTAGGGGCACGGTTTGAAGTTACGGATAAAAAACATTCAGAATGTACTGGACGCCAGACGATAATTATTAACTATTTCTATTATTCTTTTTGCAAGTTACAATAGAAGTAGTTGGATCAATTGGATAATCAAGGGAGGATTCCGAGAGAATGCCCATTCGTATAAAACTTATCATCATGTCCTTACTATTTCTAGCAGTACCGAGCCTATTAATTGGAATTATTGGTTATCAATCTTCTAGAAATAGTTTAAAAACTCTTGGGGCTGAAAGCCTACAAACCGATGTACGGATGACTATTGAAATGATTGAAGCATTAGATAAACAAGTAAAAACAGGAAAGGTTTTATTGGAGGATGCCCAGGAACAAGTCAAAGAAGCAATTTTGGGAAAAAAAGATGCGAACGGGAATCGCCCTATCAATCCACGCCTGAACTTAGGAAAACACGGCTTTATATTTATTATAAATTCAGCAGGGGTTGAACTTGCACACCCAAACTTTGAAGGAATGGATGTATGGGAAATAAAGACAACGGACGGTGTTTATTCAACCAAAGAAGTCGTAAGGGCTGCCAACAACGGTGGAGGGTTTGTCACCTATGAATGGCCCTTGCCAGATAATCCTAATGTACATATCCCCAAAATCACCTATGCGGAAAAGGATCCAAATTGGGATTGGATTGTATGTGCCGGGGCGTATTTACCCGACTTTAACGCCGGAGCGAATCGTGTACTATATATATTGTTGTTTACCCTAGGAATCTCACTACTTGCTGGTGTAATTGTCATTCTGTGGTTTTCAAAAAAAATGACGAAACCCATTATCCAAGTAGCAGAACAGGTAAAGTTAATTGCCCGTGGAGACTATACACAAGAGCCGATTGAAATAACAAGCAAGGATGAAATTGGTGAATTGGTATTAAATTTTAATATAATGAAAGAGAATCAAAAAAAGGCTATTTTAAAACAGAAAGAATATCAAGAAAGAATTGAATACATGGCGTTCCACGATGATTTAACAAAACTACCTAATCTTCGTTACATAAAAGAAAAACTGACACAGGAAATGCAAAGTCACAAACCATTTACACTTCTGATTCTTGATGTCGATCGATTTAAACAAAGCAACGAAGCTCTTGGGCACTCCATCGCTGATTTAATCCTAAAATCGGTTGCAGACAGACTAAAAGAACAATTTCCATCCCATGTATTTGTTGGACGTCTTACAGGGGATGAATTTGCAATTATTTACCCTGGCTTGAATCAAGAAGACGAGTGGATCTCGGTGTGCAAACAAATACAAAGTCGAATTAACGAACCTTTGCAGGTTAAGAATCTTCTCCTAAACGTGTCTGTAACTATAGGTAGTGTTGTTTATAATAACAATAAAATTGAGGTGGACGAGTTTTTAAAACACGCGAACATGGCGCTTATGGAAGCACAACAACAACAGGTTCCTTTTCAAATGTACCAACCATCTATGGATGGCAAAGCATTCGACCGTCTTGTTTTGGAAAACCATTTGCATCATGCTTTGCAAAGAAATGAACTTCGTCTGGTCTATCAACCCCAGGTAGATATTGGAACCGGTCAAATACAAGGAGTAGAAGCGTTGCTTCGTTGGCACCATCCAAGCTACGGTTTCATTTCTCCAGCCGAATTTATCCCCATCGCCGAAAATACTGGACTTATTATCCCAATTGGAGAATGGGTGCTTCGGACAGCATGCAGACAAATAAAAGAGTGGCACGATCAAGGGCTTTCATTCCTTCAAATTGCCGTGAACCTGTCCTCTCGCCAATTTTATTCGCAAGACTTAATCGAAACGGTGAAAGGAATTCTTCTAGAAACAGGATTACCACCCGGGGATTTGGAGCTTGAGATTACAGAAAGCATGATGATGAATATGGAACACGCATCAAAAACCTTACAAGATCTCAAACATTTAGGATGTAAAATTGCCATAGATGATTTTGGAACAGGGTATTCTTCCCTTAATTACCTAAAACATCTGCCGATTCACCGCCTGAAAATAGACCAATCGTTTATCAGGGATCTTGCAGAAAACGAACAGGATGATACGATTGTATCCACTATTATTTCGATGGCGCAACATTTACAGCTTGATGTAATTGCGGAAGGAGTAGAAACGCCAGAACAAATGGACATTTTACGAAAGAAACAGTGTACTCATGTGCAGGGATATCTCTATAGTCCACCCCTAGCACCTGAGAATTTCCTTCAACAATGGGACCAACTGCTGCAAAAAGCGAACACTCTAGCATCTGAACTAAATGAATAAAAAAATGATGACACTCATTCGATTTGTTGTGAGTGTCATCAGCCCTTGCTTCAAATCGTTCTAATCCTCATGCTTATGTTTTCCCTTCCCTTTGTCTCTTTTTTCTTTCCACTCTTTTTCTTTCAATTCTTTTTCTTTCAATTCTTTTTCTCTATATTTCCATTTTATTTTTCCATTTTCAGACCAATTTTTGTCTTTGTTAATACTCGGTATTATTGGTATTTCTGCCGAACTGACACCTTTTATATAAAGTTCATTATTCACTTTATAAACACTATCGGGTTGCTGGAAAGTGGATGCGTCTGTTCCAAAAGTTTGCATCATCGCTTTGAACATATAGTGTGCAATTTTCGTTGTATTACCGGTCATATAGTTACCCTGACCGTTCTCAGTGTAGCCGGTCCAGACTGCCATTGTATACTGCGGTGTATATCCAACAAACCAGCTATCATTGGTTGCATTATCCGGGTATCCAAATTGAGCCGCTGTTTTTTCATCAAAGTTTGTTGTCCCAGTTTTTCCAGCGATATCAAGCCCCGGTACTTTCACAAGTTTACCTGTTCCATCATTTACAACCGTACGCAGCATATCTGTCACCATATAGGCAGTATAATCCGCCATCACCTGCTTGGGCTTCTCCTCATTAAAATTAACAACCTTTCCATCAGGAAATACGACTTTTTGAACAAAGTGCGGTTTTCTGTATTGCCCACCATTTCCAAAAGCACTGTAAGCTCCTGCCATTTCCAATGGGCTCACGGTATTACTTCCAATTGCGTAGGATTCATAAACTTTATCATTTTTAAAAGTTATGCCTAGTTGTTCTGCGAAAGTCTTTGCTTTCTCCTCCCCTACCGCCCTTAATGTGAGCAGTGCCGGAATGTTGTAAGAGTTTTGCAGGGCTTTTCGTATAGTCATGATTCCATGATATTGACGATCCCAATTCGAAATTGGTTCACCTGTTGAATACGTCGTTTTTTGATCATCGATTAAATGTCCAGTTGACCATTTCAAATGTTCGAAGGCAGGACCATAATCAAAAATCGGTTTAAATACCGAACCCGGTTGGCGTTTCATTTCGATTGCAAAATTATGCCCTAGAAATTCCGCCTTATAGTCGTTTCTTCCGCTACCAATTGCTCTAACTTCACCCGTTGTAGTGTCCAAAAAAACGAAGGCTCCCTGAAAGTTTGAATTTGGATAGGCAATAATCTCATCCGTGTTCAACATTTTTTCAGCATATTCCTGCGCTTTAGGATCCAAGGTTGTATAAATAGATAACCCATCCGTGCTAATGTCAACTTCTCTCAATTTACTCATTACCTCTTTTGCAACTGCATCTAAAAATGCTTCATAAGGCATACTTTGTTGATTATTCTTGGATACAAGGCCATCCGTAACTGGAACTTTAGACGCTTCTTCCATTTGGTTCTCTGATATATAACCTTCCCGAAGCATTGACCGTAAGACAATATTACGGCGCTGGGTAGCTGCCTCGATGTTTTCCAGTTTAGTAGGATCATAATTATTCGGACTCTGGGGCAATCCGGCTATCATGGCCGCTTGTGCCAACGTCATTTTATTTAAATCCTTTTCTTCAATTCCATAATAGTTCTTTGCTGCTGCTGCCACCCCATAAGAGCGGTTACCCAAGTATATTTTATTTAGATACATCATTAAAATATCCTGTTTCGAATACTCCTTTTCCAACTGATTGGCCAAATCCCATTCTTGTACCTTTCGCTTCAACGTTTTTTCTGGCGTCAAAAAAGAGTTTTTGATTACTTGTTGGGTAATCGTACTGCCCCCTTGAGAGCCGAAATCGCCGGTAACGTTCACAAAAATCGCCTTAGCAGTTCTTTTTATGTCGATACCTTGATGCTCGTAAAATCTAGAATCCTCCGTCGCAATAAACGCTTGTTCCAACACTTTTGGAATTTGATCATACGTAATTTTTGTTCGCTTTTCTTTCCCATACTCATAAATGAAGTTTCCGTTTACATCGTAGAATTTCGTTGAAAGAGGGTCTATTAGTTTAGAAGCGTCTAAATTTGGGACATCCTTTATCATGGAGGCGAATGTTAGAGCCCCTGCACCAGTTGATACAATTCCTAGAACAAGACAGACAATGAGCACTTTTTTCATTAAGGACTGTATTTTAGGCGTTTTTTTATTAGTATTTTGCTGCGCTTGTTTAATTTTTTCGGCTTGCATTCGTTCTTGACGAGATTTGTATTCTTCTGACATTCATGTTCTCTCCCATGGTTCGTTATTCAAAGGTGAATAGTAATTATGATAGAAAAGATATCATACTTAAAACCATTCGTAAGGAACATGAGTTTTTTGAGGTTTTTTTGTAAAATAACAGAATATTTTTTGTCATCATAGTTAATTTCACTTAAAATAGGAATTGATTACATACATTTGCAAAAAAGTACCTTGGAAAGAGCGGTGGTCCGATAGCAGTTATGGAGTCTACTTTTCTTTAGTAGACCCCCAATAGATAAGGTATATATTCACTTCTTAACTTTAACTAATTTCAGCAATTCCTCCAATGTACTTCTTCTAAACCCATACAACTCCTTTATTGCCAATCCCATTGCAAGCCATAATGTTGTTCCCTCCGAATTGAATTCAAATGGTCCAATCGTTGAATCAAAAATGGGAAATAAATCAATTACTTGATCTGCTCGATACCGATAATTATACTCTTGAAGTGCATTCAAGGTTTTAACAAAATCCCTAAACTTCGGTTCCCATAGCAACTGTTTTGTCGAAGATCGTAATCCTCCACCATCCGTACCATACACACAATCAAAAATTGCTGTCATTGTTTCTTCATCTAGATAAACCAAGCCTTTTTCGTTGACTCTAATGGACATAATAATGCCCCCCTACGTTATTTTAAGAATCAAAAAGCTCCCTTATGCGTAAATTTTACCATTTTGCAGACAGATAATTAAATAAAAAAGTAAATGTAAAAGAAAAAAACAGTTGTTTGTTCTTCGATGTCTGCTGCAGGACCGAAAAATTCAAAATGGATACGGTCTGTTGGCACTCCCCATTCTTTCAAAGCACTATTCATTTCATTCGATACTTCGCCACAAATATAATGCCGCGTAGCTTAAATATGGCTCCCACCTATGTTTGTATTGTTCAATTTCTTCCAATGTTGGTTTTCTATCAAGCCTATACAATTTCTTTAAAGCATTTTGAATACCTATATCCGTTGCTGGAAAAAGATTGGGTCTCCCGAGGGCAAACAAAAGGAAGTTTTGAATCGTCCAAGCGCCAATCCCACGAATTTTGATTAATTCATTGAAAATCTCTTCTTCCGATTTCCTTGCCAATGCCTCAAACTCCAAATCCCTCTCAGCAACTGCTATTCCAATACCAATCACGTATTCTCCTTTTCTGCTGCTAAATTGCATGTCTCGTAATTGCTCAACCGTTATGTTCGCTACAATTTCCGGATTAGGGTAAAACCAAACACCATCAATTTCGTTACCAAATGTTTTAACAAAACGTTCTGTAAGAGTATGGGAAAAAGACAAATTTAACTGCTGGTGAATAATGCACTTGACTAGACAGCTAAAAGGGTCAAAATCAAGCACCAGTGGTGTTCCGAAATGCTCTTGAAAAAGATCACGAAGATCTGTTTGTTGAAAATGGCGGTTGACCTGTTTTAAAGAAGTATTCCATTGGAAAATTTCAGATATCCTCTTAATTTGTGCTTCCTTTTGTTTTGAGTTATTTCCTGTTAGTTTAAAAACTGGCTTATTAACTGTACCAAGTCCCGTTACTTCTACTATATATTGATTTTTTTCTTCTATTAAAATAGGAACTTTAATCAACCGTTTTTGTAAATCTACTTGATTTAATGGATCTATTGCATGCCGCTCAATCACCCTATCGAATTGATATGGTCCTTCTATTTCAATTACTTCTTGCCACATCTACTTTCATTCCTTTATGTAGTTTTCCAGTATTATAGCATTGATTTTCATTTGAATAAATTTCAGTAAAAGCTTCTTTGTAATTATTCGTATTTTGGGAATTTCCATACATTTTTTTAATATAATAGAATTTAATTCATATAAAGCCCGGATTCCAAATTGAAAAGGAGGAACAATCTTGAAAATCGAACAAGCTAAAGTTAATGAACTAGGATTATCATCTATAAACTCTTGTTTGAGAATATTTATAATATTCTATTTTCTGTATTAACGCATAAACAAGCAAAATTACCAGTGATTTCTAAGATTTTAGTTGACAAATTACTCTCTTTAAATAATAATAAATTTATAATTATAATAATTCTAAATAAGAAGTGAATAATATTTTAAAATTTATTAATTTAATTAACTCAAGGAAGTATAAGGAGTGAAAGACCATGATTTTAGATAATGAAATTAAAGCGCAATTAGAGCAATATCTACAATTAATGGAAGGTGAAGTACATATTAATTTGAGTGTTGGGGCCGATGATGTTTCACGCGACATGACAGCTTTAGTTGAAGAATTGGCTGCCATGTCTCCGAAAATACAGGTTGAGAAAACAACATTAGATAGAACACCTAGTTTTAGTATCAATCGTATTGGTGAAAACACTGGAATTACATTTGCTGGGATTCCACTTGGACACGAATTTACCTCTTTGGTGCTTGCTTTATTACAAGTAAGTGGTAGAGCTCCAAAGGTGGATCAGAAATTAATCAATCAAATTAAAAACATTAAAGGGAACTATCGCTTTGAAACCTATGCTAGCTTAAGCTGCCACAACTGCCCGGATGTTGTACAAGCCTTTAATGTGATGAGTCTTTTAAATCCTAGTATTACGCATACAATGATTGATGGAGCAGCATTTAAAGAAGAAGTAGAAAGTAAAAATATTATGGCTGTACCAACCGTTCATTTAAATGGAGAATTCTTTAGCAGTGGCCGTATGTCATTAGAAGAAATTCTTGCAAAGCTCGGAAATACTCCGGATGCTTCTGAATTTGCTAATAAAGACCCATTTGATGTGCTTATCGTTGGTGGAGGCCCCGCAGGTGCCAGTGCAGCTGTTTATGCGGCACGAAAAGGAATTCGAACAGGAATTGTAGCCGACCGCTTTGGTGGTCAAATCTTGGACACACTTGGTATTGAAAACTTTATCAGTGTGAATTATACAGAGGGTCCTAAGCTTGCGGCAAGTCTTGAAGAACATGTGAAAGAATATGACGTTGACATTATGAACCTTCAGCGTGCTAGAAGAATAGAAAAGAAAGATTTTATTGAAGTTGAACTGGAAAACGGTGCTGTTCTAAAGAGTAAAACAGTTATCCTCTCAACAGGTGCCCGCTGGCGCAATGCAGGTGTTCCTGGTGAGGAAGAGTTTAAAAACAAAGGTATTGCTTATTGTGCTCACTGCGATGGTCCATTGTTTGCAGGAAAACATGTAGCAGTAATTGGCGGGGGAAATTCAGGAGTTGAGGCAGCTATTGACCTAGCGGGAATTGTCAAACATGTAACCCTTTTAGCTAGATCCGTACTAAGAGCGGACCCCGTTCTACAAGATCGTGTTATGAGTCTACCAAACGTAACCATCATCCAGAATGCTCAAATCAAAGAAATTACTGGCACTGATAAAGTTAACGGTATTACCTACATCAATTGTGAGACAAATGAAGAGGAGCATATCGAGTTGCACGGAGTATTTGTTCAAATAGGCCATGTTGCAAATACTGAATGGTTAGAGGGCACCGTCGAACTTAACAAACATGGTGAAATTATAATCGATAAAAATGGTGCAACGAATATTCCGGGGGTATTTGCAGCTGGAGACTGCACCGATACACCATATAAGCAAATTATTGTCTCAATGGGATCAGGCGCTATCGCAGCATTAGGGGCCTTTGATTATCTAATTAGACATTGATAAAAAATATTTCTATTAATAGAAAGTCACTTTACACCCACAATTAGTGTAAAGTGACTTTCTTTTTATGGGAACCTATTTCTTCTTGCCACATGAATGTTTACTCCTAATACCCCTTCGAAACATCCACCTTATTTAGCAATGCCTCGTTTTGTTCAATTTTCTTCAACGTATCAAAGAAGCATGTAACAGCCTCATCTAGGTCAGTTATCGCTGAGATATGGGGAGTGATAGTGACATCCTCTCGAACCCATAATGGTGAACCATCTGGTAATGGTTCTATAGTCACGACATCTAAAACAGCTTTGCGGATCTTTCCATTATTCAAAGCAGCAATGAGGGCTCCTTCATCTACCGTTGCTCCTCTACCTACATTAATAAAAGCAGCATCATTAAAATGACTGAACAATTCACTGTTAAAGAGTCCTTTTGTTTCGTTGGTTAAAGGAAGTGTACTTATCACCCAATCAGCTTCAGGTAAAATTGTCGCAGCGGATGTGGTAGTAACAACCTTTTGGAAATATTCTTTCTGCGCTCCACTTTGAGAAACGCCGTACACATTCGTTCCAAAAAAAGAAAAGCTCCTTGCTACCTCTTGTCCAATTTCGCCTGTACCAAAAACGACAAGGGCTTGGTCTTTTAACATAACCGGTGGATTACGAACCCACTTTTTCTCTTCCTGTAATTCCTCAAAATATTTTTGATGTTGAAGATCTCTTAATATGTAGCTTAAACAGTACTCACTAATTCTTTGCCCAAATGTGCATATTGTGCGAGTAAGGACCACATTATTTTTTTCCCAGCCATCTATCGCTAAATAATTATTCACACCGGCATTAAAGGAATGAACCCATTGAAGTTTTGAAAGATCAAAATGGGAGGCAGGGGCAGAACCAACATAAGCATCAGCCCATTCCAAGTCTACTTCAGTAATTTCATCAATAGCCACAAAACGGAAATTTTGACAAATAGTCTGAGGCATGTGCTTTTGAAAGATCTCCTCATATAAGCCAGCCACAAGAATATTATTAATTTTCATTTTAAAACCCTCCATGATCACTTATGTAAATAAAATGGAAGCAAAAGATGATTCCATTGCTTCCATAACTGTTAAGGTAATTCCAAATTAATCATAGCGCACTTGGTCTTTACCCTCAATAATTAGCTCTAGTTCATTATAAAAATTAAGTTCAAGCGGTGCAGGTATACGTTCCATAATGTCTTTGATTTCATCAAGATTTTCTGCCTCTTCCATGGTGGTTGGAGGCTGTTGTAAACCTTGGAACCATACCTTTAGCTCATCAATGAACTCATAAAAATGCATCTCAAACCTTTCGGCGTTATCCGCACCTTCATCCCCTGAAGTTTTCGTCATCAAATCCCAATCTAGAAGAGCATCTTCCAATTTCTTTGTTACACGATTAATCAATTCATCCACCACCTTTTACCAACTCTTCATTGATTATTAGAAAAACACGTAATTTGCCCATAATGGCAAATTACGATGTCTTTTCTTATACTATAATCCATAAAATTTTA
>NZ_AJLR01000117.1 GCF_000307855.1 Schinkia azotoformans LMG 9581
TTTACCGATACTGTATATATTGATAGATTAGTAGAAAGGGGTTTTTTAAAATGCTGAAAAAGGGTTTAACATTTATTGCTGTTGCCATGTTAACGTTTGTGAAGGGAGAGGTTTCAACACAAAGCGCAATATTTTTTTATCAACCTAAAAAACCATCCAGAAAGAAACTTGATTAAAAATGCTACGGGCGATTATTGTTGATGATGACCCTATTATTATAAGGCGTTTAAAAAAGTTATTGGAGCAAACAAATGAAGTTGTTGTTGTTAATGAATTTCAAACAGGACAAGAATATATAAATTCAATTAATAAAGAGCCCCATGATTTTGCCGTCTTGGATATTGATCTTCCTGACCTCAACGGGATTGAACTAGCCAAAAAAATACACGAATTTAGACCGGACTTTCCAATTATTTTCCTTACAGGACATGTGGACTATGCATTGGAAAGCTATGAAGTAGAAGCAACTGATTACCTACTGAAGCCTATCGACCCGTCACGTATTCATATCGCTCTCGAAAAAGTGAAAAAACGTTTAGATGTTACAGATACCACTTTAAGTCGGATTGAATCATTGCTACTTGGTCCCGGAAAAATTGCCATAAAAGTTGAGGCTAATCTTCTCTTTTTAGAGATAGACCAAATCGTTTGTATAAAAAAGGATGGCAGAATGACTTCCATTCTTACAATTGAAAATCATCAAAATAAGGTGAAAGAAAATATCTATACTACAAGAGAAAGCATGAAGGATATTCATCAGCGGCTTGATCAAAATCTCTTTATAAGAACACATAACAGCTATATTGTTAATATCAAATGGATCTACGAAGTGATTCCTTTTGCATCTGAGACATATAAACTTAAGTTAAAACATACAGATGAATACGCACTATTAAATAGGCCTAAATTATCTGAATTAATTCAACAAGTAAAGTAGTAGGAGTCTATTTTATGGATAATTTCTTTGCTTTCATTTTCCAATCCGTCCCTGAAGCTTTTATTAAACTATTTTTCGCGATATGTCTATTGAAGCCAACCCTCTTGCCAGCAAACTGGAGAGGGTTGGTTATTTATTCAATTAGCACTTCCATTATTTCATATATCTTTAGATATTTTAATTTACAAATGGAATTATGGATAGTTGTACTATTTTTTCTGTCCATAATAATTGCCCGGTTTAGTTTCCCTATTTCTTGGTATCTTTCTCTTTTGCTGAATACGGTTTCATATATCGTTCAGTTAATTGGAGAATTTATTATTTTATACTTGGCTAATTCTATTTTTAACCTATCACTAATTCAGGTACAACAATCACTTACTTATAGAATTGGACTTCCCTATCTATATTTAGTACCATTACTTTTACTGGCCTTTTATTTTAAAAGGCACCATTTCCACATAAAGGAAAGGTGGGTCAACCATAAATATAAATGGGGCCTGCCTCTTATTAGTTTACAATTAGTGCTGGGATTGATGATTCATGCATTGTATTTTATACCAAATAATAGCTATTATACGTTTTTCATTCGATTCCCTTTTTTAACAATAGCGATGGTACTCGTATCCATTATATTTTTCATCTATGTAAACCATATCCAGCAAAAAGAGATTCACGATCACATTACTTACGCAGAAACACCTCTTATCGATGAATTGGAAAAAATGATAGCACAATGGCGCAGTTATCGGCACGATTTTCATAATCATATCGAAGTTCTATATGTATTACTAGAGGAAGAAAAGTATGCTGAAGCTAAACAGTATATGACTAATTTGCATAAAAAAGTCATTGAATCACAAAGTTTATTTCCTTTTAAACAACCGGCTGTACAAGCATTATTAAAAGCAAAAATGGTCCAAGCAGAAGAAAAAGGTATTCAATTAGCGGTAAAAAGTGAGGAAATGCTTATCTTTCCGCAAATGAAGAGTTATGACATTGTTTTAATTTTGGGAAATATTATTGATAATGCAATCGACGTTCTGCATGATTCTAATCAACAATTAAAACAAATTGAAATTGGTTATAAAAAGGTGCTAAATATTTGTCTATTAGAAATTACGAACAATGGCCCCCAGATTCCATCAGACATGAGAGAAAAAATATTTACCAAAGGCATATCAACAAAATCAGAAGGTAAGCACCAAGGCATGGGGCTACCCACCGTTAAGGGGATAGTTGAAAGTTATAATGGGGAAATTACGGTTAATTCTGATGAAGGTACTACTAGCTTTCGAGTGGCACTGTTTATAGAATCTTAGTTAGTTATTGAAATTCTTCCTTATTTGATAGCGAAAAACGGTTAATAAAAAGTATGTGTCAAAGAATGTTAGTCTCCATAATATGAAAATACCACAGCCTATTAGCTGTGGTAGACTTTCTTATCTTTGAAAAATAAATCAATCATACCAAACTTGAATGTTATCAATTGTGAATTTTTTTCCATCCGTGTTTACAACTTTAAAACGATAATCATATCCTCTTGGCATTGTAGACCAAGCACTTACATGAACATCTCCAGTCCATCCACCAGGTAATGAAATTGATTTAGCTTCACTTCCCGCTCCACCATTATCATCATAATAAGCATGAATTGTAAATCTCTCTGCAATCCCATTGACTCTTATTATTGTATCAACAGGATTGTAAAATGCTATACCTCTCCATCCTCCACCTATCCAGAAATTACTGGAAAATTCTATTGGTCCATAATTGTACGGGAAGCTTTTAAACAGGGATAAATTGGTGTTTTTATCCGAATTAAACTTGATAAATTGTTTAAGTTCTTCCTTCGTATAAGGAATTTCATCACCATTCTCATCAAACACTTTTACCTCTGAAAGAAGATCATCTTCTGTTAGTGAGTTCGCTGAAGCGTTTCCTATTCCAAAGAGAAGTGACAAACTGAATACAGCTAAAATGGTGAACAAAAAGTTTTTCATTTTCATATTAACTTCTATAATTGTAATATGTTCCTGTTTTTGACACTTGGAGAATAGAAAAGGCTTGAAAACCCTTATAGATAGGGCTTTTCAAGCCTTTTTGTATATTGTAAAAGTTGAGTACTTTTTTTATTTTTTTGTGTCTCTAAAAATTTTTTTCATCTGCCTATTACTAATGATTTGATAATCTGTTCTAAAGCCAAATGCCTCATGTAAAGCATCTGTGAAATCAGTTCGTGTATAGATCGGGATATAACCATCTCCAATAATTTCGTAAAAATTCATATCTCTCAAACCGTGTATAATTTCGCTGCATGTGAATTGTTCACCAAGTTTCTTCTCTAGATACCTGAATATTACTATTGATAGAAAGCAGGTAGTGAAATGAGCCTCGATCCTATCGTCCCGGCTTAGGTATATGGGTCTCGCTTTAAATTCGCTTTTCATGATGCGAAAACACTCTTCAATTTCCCAACGTCTGTGATTAATCTTTATAATGTCAGAAGCCTGATCTTCTAAATTCGTACATACGGCATAAAACCCATCGAATAATTCCTCTTTTGAGATGATATCCGCATTAATGCTATATAACTCTTTGTCCACAATTTCTCCGTCAGGAGTTATACTTGTCTTTTCAATGAAGCGCTTATAATCATTTTGGTTGTGTTTTTTTATCTTTGCAGGATTAGTGTCTATTACTTTTACCGCACGTTCGATCTGCGATTGACGAATTTTCCGTTGATAATCCCTGTACTTGATAGAATAAGTGACAATCAACTTTTGTTCTAATCCATCCTCTTTTATCCAACGCTCCTTATAAAACGTTTGATCGGCAAACTTAGTATTATCGTCTAACTTCGTAATGTCATAGGTCTTATGATTCTCACCAAGCCTCCAACCTTCTGAAGAAAGAGTCCATTCTTTTAAATGCTTTTTTAACTTCTTGATGGATTGAGTTGTAATAAAAGCACGATCTTTTTTATCATTAAACTTCCTGTTATCGGTTGAGGCAAGTCCCGCATCCGTGCAAACAACGAACTTAGATAACTCGAAATCTTTTAATATTTTTTCTTCTAAAGGTTTTAACGTAATCTGCTCATTTGTATTCCCTTTATGGATACTGAAAGCAAGGGGGATCCCATCCCCATCCATAAAGAGCCCCATCTGGACAATAGGGTTAGGGCGGTGTTCCTTAGAATAACCGTATTGCTTCAGACCTTCCTCCTGTTCAATCTCAAAAAAATAATTCGTGCAGTCATAATAAAGGATGCCGCTATTTCTTTTGGATAACTTCAGACTATTTTTATACAGCTCCGATTGAATAAAATCCGTTTCTTTAGCAATGACTTCAAGGGCTCTATATACATGTTGGATTTCAAAGTCTGGTTGTTCGATGAGCTTAGAAGAAAGGTGATGGGTAGCAAGTTTGGAAGACGGGAAAATGATTCTTCCGTATAGTAAGCGTGGCAAAATCGAGTTCAGATTAAATGAAAACTTGTATTTGTCAGAGATTTGACTGCAGATTTTATGAAGCTGTAAATCATGGTAAATCTGTTGAAGAAAAAGATAACCGCCATTAAAACAACGTTGCTCATCTTTTTCGATCAACTTAGTAGGAGAGTATTGAACCATAATCTTACGATTATCTTCTTTATCTTTCTTATTGAGTTCGGCAATATATTGTTTCGCCCATTCAATGGGGTCTTGACCGTCCAATTTTTTTAGAAGTTCATCATATGTACCAAGCTTTTCAACAATCTTGGAGGAATGTTTCCCGTTTTTATAAGTGGATTTAATGACATAAAGTGATGAAGAATTTTTAGATTTAGTAATTTTTAATCTCATAACCATCACCTCCGTTTCCCTATATTATAACACATTACCCAAAAGTACTCAATATAAAAAGTGGTAAAAATACCACTTTTCTAACAAAAAAAGCCCTGTTATCAAGGCTTTTCGAAATTTGGATATTTATGTAACTGTCAAAGACCCGGGCACCTTTTAGAAATACTTTAAGAAGAAGCAATACTAATATTCCCAAACATCCAAGTCAAGGTAAAAATAATATACACACTTGAAATACAAATCCAAATAATATTTGCTTTAACTTTCGAATATTCATCTTTAGAGACTCTAATAATCAAAATACATAAATTTAAACTGAAGACAAAAGCTAATAATGGATTCAATAAGAATGATGCTGCTATAATAAAATCAATCATATAATCACCCTAAAATAAGAAATCTTAGAAATTAAATTTAATTGCGGTATTAGTCATTTTTGTTTCAGCTGTTGCCATACCTAGCCCAATATCCCCTGTTTTAATGGACACATCTATACTAAAAGTTAATGTTGTATGTGTGTAATGACCAAAGGCATTCGCTGATATATCATTAGTATTACCCTTAGATACTTCTACTGCTATATAACCATGATGATTACTTGTACCCGCATTTGTTCCAATTCCTTTTAAGTTAAATATTGCAGCTATACCTTGGGCATTTTTAGACAAAGATTTATAGCCCAATGTGTGCTCACCTAAACCGTCTGTATATTTATAAGAGAATTTAATAGTATTAGGTTCGATTACAACACTATCATTGTAAGTTAATCCAACCATGTCAGATAAACTAACATTAGGATTCTTTAACCATGTAAAATTATTATGCAACAGAGTTCTACCATTCGTAAGTTTCGTACTAGTTGTAGTCATAGACATCCAACTAGTTTCTTCGGTGTTTATTGCAAAAGGTGTTATCATTCTTTCTTCCAGCTCCATCAATTTTAGAGCATCTTTTTCATTATATTCTTCAACACCTGTTACTTCACCTTCGAGATTTGAAATAACTTTATAAAATGTTTCTTCTTGAACAAACGGCTCCGCTGGAATAGCATATTTAAAATCTTGATATTCATCAATTGTCATTGATGCTATGTTTTCCTCTGTAAAACCTAATTGTTTCAAATGTTCTTTTTGCGATTCTTTTAAGCCCTCTATTGCTGCTGCATCAGCGAATAAATTATTAAATCCTAGTACAAAAAATAAAATCATAAATAATGATAACACATTCTTCTTTTTAAACATAAAATCCTCCCTAAAAATTAAAATTATTGTTTCAAAAATCCAATTAAATTTATTCAGTAGTTAACTACGTGTGTATGTTATTTAAACATTTATTATTTCCCTCCTTTCAACTGCAATCATATAAAATATTCCAATAATTACAATATTTTTGCGACAAACTCATCAAAAATCGGGATAAATCCCCACATTTCCGGGATAAATGCCGATTCAGATTCTCAGATTAATTGTTTTTCAAATTCATCCCGCAAATACAGGAATTTATCCCCGATTTCGGGGGGTTTATCCCAAATCTATTGAATAATATGTTGAATGTTGTAGAATTAATACAAATTGGAAAATAGGTGGAAGGTGATAATTGTTGATTACGAGAATTTCTCAGTTGTTTGCTAGAAAACTAGCTATTGCAAGCGGTTATGTTGAGGAAGAGGAATTTTTGCGGTATGGGTTGCTTCCTCGCTATTTAGTATTTAGTCTAAAATCTTATATAACTGTCAATACTGGGTATTAATCTATTAAAATACCTAGGAGCTGATAGTTATATGAAAGATTTTCATGAAGATTACAATGTGTTTGAAATCGCCTTGGAAATACCTGAGCCATGGTATGTTTTCCACCATGAGCTAACTAAAGATGAGAAAACACTACACATTTATATTGAATATAGAAAAGGTGCCGAATTTTCGTGCCCTAATTGTGGGACCTCAGGTTGTAAAGTTCATGACATTCAAGATCAGGACCGTACTTGGAGGCACCTAGATTTCTGGCAATATCAAACCATACTACATGCAAGAATGCCAAGGGTTAAATGTGAATCATGTGGAAAAATACGCACCGTTATCATTGATTGGGCACGCCCAGGTGCTGGATTTTCCATGCTTTTTGAACACCATCTACTGTCGTTGATGGGTGAAATGCCAGTTGCGGCAGTTGCACGTAAGATTGGTGAACACGATACCCGTCTTTGGCGAGTCTTTAAATAAAAAGCGACGGGAAAACAGCTGAAGCTTCTGGAACTTTTACATGGCTGACTAGTCCGTCTTTGAGAATGAAGGACGTTGTTGGTATTGTTATACAAAATGGTGTAGTAACTAATGGTACTGCAACTGGTTTTTACACCTATACAACATCTCAGGGTGCAACTACTACAAATTGGTCTTCTGGATTTAATTATTTCTTAGGTGGTGTAACTAAAGTACAAAATCTCGCAAAACCAGACTATCCGGTAAATTCCGATTATATGTTCATAAAATTCCAATTTACTAAATCTAATGAACCAGCAGAAGCCCTTTATGGAACATATGGACACCAGGTACTTACAATAAACATTAGTAACCCTGTTTTTGAATTATCAAGAAATAATGGTAAATTAAAACCAATGAACTTCTATTTTGGCACGGAATATAATGAAACTACTGATTATCAAAGTAAAACGTGGTAAAAGAATGTATAATTATTAAACTTAGCTTTTAAGGCTCTTGCAAGAAACCAAAATATAAAAGTGGCAACCTTTATAATAATTGTTCAACTTTCGCTCCAATAAAACAAGTACTATTTGTTGAACTTAATGAGATTAAGATCCATCTATCTGTTATCCCGCTTGACAATTTAATTTTTGTAAAAACGGAAGGCGTCTCGTTCGTAGGTATCGTGTGATTCTCGAAAAATCACTATCATACAGAAGAGGCGCTCACTATATAACGACCGAAACATTCAATACAATCAACTACCAAAAAAAATTTGATTCTATGTTTTTTCTAGATTGAAGTAAAAAATATTTACGCAATAAGCAAAAGCTAAAAAATTTTCAATCATAAAGACTTGGTCCTCTTCAGGATGATTAAGAGGATAGATAAACGGTAAAACTTTTGGGGGAAGTTGGTGATTTATGATATTATTTTTGATTCAATTCAGTTTCCTAATAAATCCAATTTTCGCAATTGTTTTTTGTATAAATCTAATATTGTTAATAAAAAAAGTCGCTAAAGACCCAAATGCAGATATCGAAAAACATGCCGTGTGGTTAACAATATCCGCTATGTATATAGTGCTTTCCTTAACCGCCTTGCTAAACCTCATTTTGAATCGGCTTTAACTTTTTTCTACAAGTTTTATTCAATAAGCACATTTACAACAAAACAGACTACTCCCTATAACCAAATAGGGAGTAGTCTTTACTTTTTTATAAAACTTCATGCCCGGCTATGCAGGGATTACATCATCCCCATGCCGCCCATTCCGCCCATGTCAGGCATTCCAGGAGCTTCTTTTTCAGGGATGTCAGCCACTACTGCTTCTGTTGTTAAGAACATAGCAGCTACAGATGTAGCGTTTTGTAATGCTGAACGAGTAACCTTAGTTGGGTCAACGATACCAGCTTCAACCATGTTTACCCATTGGTTAGTAGCAGCATTGAAACCAATGCCAACTGCTTCATTTTTAAGGCGCTCTACGATTACTGAGCCTTCTAAACCAGCGTTTGCAGCGATTTGACGAACTGGCTCTTCTAATGCACGTAATACGATGTTTTTACCAGTTTCTTCGTCGCCTGCTAATTCAAGAGCAGATACTTTATTGTATACGTTAACTAGAGCTGTACCACCACCAGCAACGATACCTTCTTCAACTGCAGCACGAGTAGCGTTTAATGCGTCTTCGATGCGAAGCTTCTTCTCTTTTAATTCTGTTTCAGTAGCAGCACCAACTTTGATTACAGCTACACCGCCAGCAAGTTTAGCTAAGCGCTCTTGTAATTTTTCCTTATCAAACTCAGAAGTTGTTTCTTCCATTTGTTTGCGGATTTGGTTTACACGACCAGAAATATTAGCAGAGTCGCCAGCACCTTCTACGATTGTTGTGTTTTCTTTAGTAACAACAACTTTTGAAGCACGACCTAATTGTTCAATAGTTGCAGCTTTAAGATCTAGACCGATATCTTCTGTGATGACTTGACCACCAGTTAAGATAGCGATATCTTCTAGCATTGCTTTACGACGGTCACCAAAGCCAGGAGCTTTAACAGCTACTGCATTGAATGTTCCACGAAGCTTGTTAACTACTAGAGTTGCAAGTGCTTCACCTTCAACATCTTCAGCAATCATTAATAATGGCTTGCCTTGTTGAACGACTTGTTCTAATACTGGTAAGATTTCTTGAATGCTTGCAATTTTCTTATCAGTGATTAAGATATATGGGTTTTCAAGAACAGCTTCCATTTTTTCTGAATTTGTTACCATGTAAGGTGAAGAGTAGCCACGGTCAAATTGCATACCTTCTACTACTTCTAATTCAGTTGTGAAGCCTTTTGATTCTTCGATTGTGATAACACCATCGTTTCCAACGCGCTCCATTGCTTCAGCAATTAATTGACCTACTTCATCATTGTCAGCAGAAATCGCTGCAACTTGAGCGATGGATTCTTTACCTTGGATTGGCTTAGAGATCGCTTTTAATTCTTCAACAGCAGCTTGAGTTGCTTTTTCAATACCTTTTTTGATGCCCATTGGGTTAGCACCAGCAGTTACGTTCTTTAAACCTTCACGGATTAAAGCTTGAGCAAGAACAGTTGCAGTCGTAGTACCGTCACCAGCAATGTCGTTTGTTTTGCTAGCTACTTCAGCAACTAATTTTGCACCCATATTTTCGAATGGATCTGGTAATTCGATTTCTTTTGCGATTGTTACACCATCATTTGTAATTAATGGAGAACCGAATTTTTTCTCTAATACAACATTACGTCCTTTTGGTCCAAGTGTTACTTTAACTGCGTTTGCTAATGCATCTACACCACGTAGCATCGCACGACGTGCATCTTCACTAAATTGAATTTCTTTTGCCATTTAAGTAGTACCTCCTCAAAATTATTAATCAGCAGGATTCTGATTTTGTTTTATTAATTCTATTAGACAAGGGTGATCTACTATGTAAAAAGACTAGTAGATCTATCTCACGAAAAATGAAAGTAAAGTGGGTCTTTGCACACTTCGTAACTCTATCATTCCGCGTTCAAGACCACTTAGCCAACAATTGCTAAAACATCATTCTCGCGAATAATTAAATATTCTTTACCTTCATATTTCACTTCTGTACCAGCGTATTTAGAAAAAATGATGCGGTCGCCTTCTTTAACTTCTAAAGCAACTTTCTCACCGTTATCTAATACACGGCCAGTTCCTACAGCTACAACACGACCTTCTTGCGGCTTTTCCTTCGCAGTGTCTGGTAAAACAATACCGCTTGCAGTCTTTTCTTCTGCTTCAACAAGCTCAATAACAACACGATCACCTAATGGTTTTAACAAGTGAAACACCCTCCTAAGATAAATTTTAAGTATTTTAATTATTAGCACTCATTAATGCTGAGTGCTAACACATTTATTATAATAAATAATTAACTAGATTTTTGCAAGTAAAAACTATATTTTTTTTGTAAAAATTAACCTCCCTGAACATTATTAACGAAATGTTGAAAAACCAATCATCTTTTTATTGGTTTTAAAATAATTATGTTAAAATACAAGAGTGATTCATCTGATTAAACATAAAGGGGTATAACATTGAAAAGCAGATACTTGCTTACTATATTAATGTATATTTTTGTACAATTTTCGGGGATCTTGTTTGGTGTGAACTTGCTGCTTCGAAATGGGATCTCAAAGGATGATGCGGTGGCCATTTGGACGGTCATAAGCTTTAGTGGCGGTTTATTAGTAGTTATTTTGTTGTTATTGCCAGACATCAAAGCCCGTCATAATACTAACAATCGAGTATCAAGAACTCGTGCAGCAGGCTGGGCGATTTCCGGGATCTTTTTAGCGTTTTTAGCACAGGTTATTGCTGCACAAATTGAAATGATGCTTGGAATCAAAATGGGCTCTGAAAACACAGAGATTTTAGTAGAAATCGCGATGCAAACACCGATTTTTATTATTGTTACTTCAGTAGTGGGGCCCATTTTCGAAGAAATTATTTTTCGGCAGATTATCTTTGGCAGTTTATATACAAGATTTAACTTTTGGATTGCCGCTATCATTAGTTCTTTAATTTTTGCAGCTGTCCATTTTGACTTTACACATATCATCATCTATACAGCAATGGGGCTTGTGTTTTCCTTTCTTTATGTTAAAACAAAAAGAATTCTGGTTCCGATTGTTGCCCACGTCTCCATGAATACCTTTGTTGTGTTGGTACGCATCCTATTTGCAGATGATATGGAGAAGCTGCAGAAGCAATATGAACAGGTGCAAAGCTTCGTTGGAGGGTTTTTACAATGAGAACTTCACCTTATACAATGGCACTCATTTATGGGGCGATGGGTGCTCTCTTTACATATTTAGCGATCCAAAGCGCTAAGGAGACAATTTGGAACTTTTCTACGATACTGTTAATGATGATTGCAACCTTCGACTTTTCAACAGCTATTCGATTTATTTTATATAAAAGAATGATTAAAAAAAGAAAATCATAAAACGGCTGCCTCAAAATAGAGATAGCCGTTTTTCCATGTGTACTTTTGAGCAAACTTTCCGGGGCAACCCATAAAATTATTAACTTAATGGGTAATGTTTTAAAAAATAAATTAATGACTGCAACTCAACTGCTAAATCAATATGATGAATTCTAATATCTTCCGGGACATTCAGTCTTGCTGGTGTAAAATTCAAAATTCCTTTTATTCCTGACGTAACGAGGCGGTCCGTTATTGGCTGGGATACCTGTACAGGAACGGTTAAAATGGCAACTTCCAATTCACCTGTGATTTTGCTTTCTAAATCATCTAAATGATAAACTGGAACACCTCCGATATCTGTGCCGACTTTCGCTGGGTCAACATCAAATGCCATCACAATTTTGGAATTATTGTTTTTCATAAAATTATAATGCAAAAAGGCGGTTCCTAAATTTCCTACCCCGATTAAGCACACCTTCACCACTTCATCTTGGCTTAACGTCTGCCTAAAGAAGGACAATAAATAATTGACATTGTACCCATAACCCTTTTTACCAAGGGCACCAAAATAAGAAAAATCACGGCGAATTGTGGCTGAGTCTACTTTTACCGCATCACTTAATTCTTTTGAGGAAACACGCTGTTTCCCTGAAGCATGTAAATTCGCTATAAACCGGTAATATAACGGCAAGCGTTTAGCAGTCGCTTGCGGTATTTTGTTTTTATCAAAAGACATACCATACCCCCGTTCTCCTTAATCAATATTTTCCTTTCTCCGAAAATCTCCGCTTTTTCCTCCAGTTTTCTCAACTAAATATGTTCGGCCAATAATCATTCCTTTATCTACGGCTTTACACATATCATAAACCGTTAACGCTGTAGCAGTTGCTGCTGTTAAAGCCTCCATCTCGACACCTGTGCTTCCCTTTGTTTTAACAGTTGTTTCGATATGTAAAATATACTCAGGGGCTTTCTCTTCCCATGAAAAAGAAATATCCACACCCTTTAGCATCAATGGATGACACATCGGAATCCATTCGGATGTTTTCTTGGCTGCCATCACTCCGGCTACTTGAGCAACAGCTAATACATCGCCCTTTTTCATTTTATTTTCTTTTATTTTTGTATAGATTTCTTCATTTACTTGTATGCTAGAATGGGCAATGGCAGTACGAGTAGTTTCATTTTTTTCAGTGATATCGACCATTTTCGCACGGCCTTCTTCATTAAAATGAGTAAAGGACATTCTTCATTCATCTCCCGACTTACACATATTTTAATACAAAAAAGTTTAGGATGATATTTATTTTTGTCAAAAAAGGAGATTTGTTGCTCGTTTGACATTGTATAAGCTAAACTATGATTTGAAGAGGTGAACCGATATGATACTACTTCAAGTCAACCAACTTACGAAATATTATGGTGCTGATCTTATTTTATCTAATATTAAATTAGAAGTACAATCAAAAGATAGAATTGCTCTAGTTGGAAGAAATGGAGCAGGGAAATCTACTTTATTGAAAATTATCTCAGAACAAATGTCGTATGATGGCGGCGAAATCATTAAGCCAAAAAATTTAATGATCGGTTATCTTGCTCAAGATACCGGCTTGGAATCTAGTCTTTCTATTTGGGATGAAATGTTGACTGTTTTTCACCATCTTCAAATAAAAGAAAAGAAGCTGCGTGAACTGGAAACAAAAATGGGTGATCCTTCCTATTTAGATGATACCGAAAAATACGAAAAATTATTAAAAGAATACGACGAACTGCAAGTAACCTTCAAGGATGAAGGCGGCTATCAGTATGAAGCTGACATCCGAACGGTTTTACATGGGCTTAATTTCGGTGATTTTGATTATTCGACAGCGATTGCAACCTTAAGCGGCGGTCAAAAAACCCGCTTGGCAATGGCTAAGCTGCTTTTAACAAAGCCGGATTTATTAATTCTTGATGAACCGACGAACCATTTGGATATTGAAACGCTGGGCTGGCTTGAACAATATTTGCAAGGTTATCCTGGTGCTCTACTAATCGTCTCCCATGACCGCTATTTTCTAGATAAAGTTGTGACTCAGGTCTATGAATTATCACGGACGAATTGTCGCCGCTATGTAGGAAACTATAGTAAATATTTAGAGCAAAGTGCAGCCGTTTACGAGCAGGAACTAAAGTCTTTCGAAAAGCAACAAGAGGAAATTGCAAAATTAAAGGATTTCGTCCAAAAAAATATTGCAAGAGCGTCAACAACAAAACGGGCACAAAGCCGTAGGAAGCAGCTTGAAAGAATGAAAGTAATGGACCGCCCACTTGGAGATGAAAAGTCAGCCTCATTTTCCTTTGATATTGAAAGACAAAGCGGCAACGATGTGTTAATGGTGGATTCTTTAACCGTTTCCTATCAAGGAAAGGAGCCGATTCTTACAAACGTATCCTTCGGGCTTAAGCGTGAAGAAAGTGTTGCCTTAGTTGGGCCGAATGGAATTGGAAAGTCCACATTGCTTAAGGCGATTACTAAGCAGCTTGAGATCCTTACTGGCACGATCAACTACGGGTCCAATGTTACGATTGGCTATTATGACCAGCAGCAGGCAAACTTGACTTCCAATAAAACAGTCTTACATGAACTATGGGATGAATATCCATTAAGACAGGAAAAAGAAATTCGAACGATATTAGGGAATTTTTTATTTAGTGGTGATGACGTTTTAAAAATAGTCTCTTCGCTAAGTGGCGGTGAAAAGGCAAGATTAGCACTCGCCAAACTGATGATGCAGAAGGCAAATCTATTAATTCTCGACGAGCCGACGAACCACTTGGATTTGGATAGCAAAGAAATACTAGAAAATGCTTTAATCGATTACCCTGGAACGATTCTGTTTGTATCTCATGACCGTTATTTTATAAATCGGTTGGCTACAAGAGTGATTGAGTTATCCACAGAAGGACTGGAGTCGTACTTGGGTGATTATGATTATTATGTGAATAAAAAAGCGGAAATGGAAGAATTGGCACAGCTTGAAAATGAAGGACAATCCTCATCAAAAGTGGTGCAAACAACTCCACCGGAATCGGACAAGGCAAAATATGAACAAGACAAAGAACAGAAAAGAAAAGATCGCCAGCGCCTACGTCGAATTGAAGAGATCGAACAACAAATTGAACAAATTGAAATGAAAGTCGTTGAAAATGATGAACTATTATGTGACCCTGAAGTTTATCAAGACTATGAGAAGGCAGCCAAGTTAACTAGTGAAAACGAAAAATATCATGACCATCTCGAACTCTTGATGGAAGAATGGGAAACTCTACAGGATTAACGTTCAGAGAAAATTCTTCTGGACGTTTTTTCTTGTGGAATTTTGTCAAATCCATTTCTTCCAGATGTGGGTATTTTTTTTATGTATTCACACTATCCACAGTGTTATTCACAGATAAACTCACTTTTTTCAGGCACTCCACAAAGTTATTAACATTATCCACAGAAAAATATCGAATTATCCACAATTTTTATGAACACCTACGGAACCCATTATGTCGGAATTTGTTGAAGTTATCCACCACATCTCTGAGCTGTGGATAAACTCTGTCCACATCCAAAATAAGTCTAGATTTTTTTAAAAATAGTATGTGCATTATTGTAATCGTCTTTGAAGTTTTAACTTGGCAAAAGCTGAGATTCAGTACTGGGATGATGTTTTCTATAAAACGGTGCAAACGGATCAATGGAAGCACTTCTTAAAGGACCGTTAATGATGCTTTCCGCTTCCCCATCAAAATGTGGAGTTGCCTGCGTACGTTGACTTTCACTATTACGTGACATATTGATCATCTCCTTAGTCTTAAGATAACTATTTTGAAGATGATCTATTCAAGATGCTATATTTAGCAGTGCACATGGAAATAGTAGGAATATCCTCGCTGATAAAGGAGATTCTTAGCCATGTCTACATACATAGAAATGAAAAATATATTTATTACAAAGGTTCAAAAGGACGAACAACGGACAATACTTGAGGTTTGCTTCGAAAATATGCTTGAGCCGAAGTATTGTCGTTTATTTAAAGCTACTTTAGAAAAGGAAAGCGATTGGACCATTCGATCCATCGCTGTGTATGATTCTCGAAAAGACAGATTTCTCACAGTTGGGTCCCTTTATGCTCCTATTTTGTATGAGGAAATTAAAAATAAAATACTTCAAGCATTTGAGCAAGACGCTGAGTTTGAACAACAATTGGCTCAATAGGGGCTGTCTATAATGAAACATGCCCATTTTAGGTTTTTTCTCGTGTTTCGGGCACGTTCAATGGGCCATTGAACAACTTTTAAAATGTTTCCGGAATCAATGTAAAGCCCTCAATCACCGTATCTTCATCCACTTCAATTAGTAAACAACGCTTACCGCTATAGTTGACTTGTTTAACATACTTCAAATCTTGAGGGCTGATTGAAATATTTGCGACCTTAGTCTGGATTTTAATCGATTTCGTATTATAATTTGGGACGATACTGCTTGCTTTAAATTCGTGCTTTTCATCATCAATGACTTTTTGAAAAGCTGTTTCTACTTTTTCCGTATTAACATCCTCTACTCCACTCACCTTTAAAACGCGTTCAACGTCTTTGTAGTCCAATTTTGGCGTTTCTTCCTCTTCATTTTCATCAATGATGCGGTTAATTTCTTCATAAACATTTGCAAGGGTTGACGCGTCAACTTGGTCCCCGACGACTTGTTTGACGATTTCTTCGAAAATCGCTTTATCCTCTTGCGCGGTTATAATCTCTTCACCATTCAATACATTCTCGATAAAATCCTCATCAGGTTGATTTGCTTTTTCAGCACAGTACAAAATGTGATTGACATCTGCTGAATTATCAGTGAAGCATGGAAACAAAAAGCCTGCGACTGGTGAAGCAAGGTTAATGATTGGATCTACGATTACACTATATTTAAATACTCTCTCCACATAATCAAACATAAGCGTCTTTTTCGGCTGCATCGTTTTATTGATGCTGCAGAGAATGAATTGATGAGAGTAAACTTCGTCCTGTTCACTCACTTCTGCTTCTTCATTTTTCTTTTTCGTAGGTTTAAAATATTCGCAGCGAATGAAGGTTGCAACCATATCTTCCGTATGCTGTGCACTTTTAAACATTTTCTCGACGATTACTAGCATTTGTGCCTTCCAGTCCTCTACATCACCCGCTTGCAAACCATCATAAAGAAGAAGCTGTGTATGGTCCTCGGCTTCACGTTGAAACTTTAATTCAAACAATTTCACATCCAATTGTCCTGTAAGAACCTTTTTGAAGTTGCTCAGGAATAACTCCTGCTGTTCTTGCTCCAGCATTTGAAACGGCTTACTTTCTTGATGATAAATCTCACTGCTTTCCTTCATAACATATACATTAAAGATATCTTTGATTTTCATTCGATTATTATTAAGCTTAAATTGTTTTCGAATATCTGCTACATCTTTTTTATTCATAGTTACAGATCCAACTCCTAAGTTTAAGTTTAACTTTTCAATTATAAGCAATCTCAAGCTGATTTTGTAGGAGGAATAAGAAAAAACCTCTATCGAAGAAGTTAAAAAGGAAGGGTATGGATACCCTTCCTTTTTATAGTTTCCCTACTTATTTACTCAATTGATCCACAGCTATAATCGCATTTGCAACGTCCTCGGCTGTAATTTCCGGCGAAAGGTTACCCATTGTTTCGCCTTCTTGTGTTGCAGCTTTTCCCACCTTTAGTAACTCTTCATACGATACATTATCTAAATGTAATTCTCTTAATGTTGTTGGTAGCCCTAATTCTTTATAGAAGTTAATATACTTATATAGCTCTTCTGCTGGATGTAACTCTAATACTAGCTGAACAAGAGTACCATAAGCAACCTTTTCACCATGTGTTAAATGATGAATATCCCCATTCAGCACTGTAAAACCGTTATGAATGGCATGGGCTCCTGCTAAGCCACCACTTTCAAAACCGATGCCTGATAGCAATGTATTCGCCTCAACAACTGCTTCAACAGCACTTGTCACGACGCCTTTTTGTACAGCTTTGTAGGCAGGTATCCCATACTTAAACAATGTTTCTTCACAAGCCTGTGCAATTGACCTTGCTGCAATACTTACTTTGCCACCAGCCATTGCTGAACTGTTACTGTTTAATGTTGCTCTTGCTTCAACCCAAGTGGCCATGGCGTCTGCAATACCTGATGCAAATAATCTCGCAGGCGCTTTTGCCACAACCGCAGTATCGACAAGCACAAGATCAGGGTTTTTGTTATAGAATTTATAGGCTTCAAAAACTCCCTCATCAGTATATATTACTGATAACGCACTTGTTGGTGCATCAGTAGAAGCTAAACTAGGAACGATGACTACTTTTACATTCAGTCCATCGGCAACAGCTTTAGCTGTATCTAGAACTTTACCCCCACCAACACCAATGACCAAATCTACCAAATTTGCTTTCCCCATTTCCACGTAACGATTGATTTCATTCATAGAAGACTCACCGTTAAACTGATCATAATGGAAATCAAGGCCCACTGATTTTAAACTTTCGCGGATAGTCTCCCCAGTGACTTTCCATGAAGTACCGCCAGAAATTATAAGTGGTTTTTGACCTAGTACTTTTACATATTGACCAATATCATTTAGTGTACCTTTTCCTTGAATATACCTGCTTGGTGCAGCAAAACAAATAACTGACATTTTCATCTCTCCATTCCCTTTAATTATTTATGATTAAATTTAATACATAATCGCCAGATGCTATTAGAGCTTTTATCCCTTATAAGCCCAGGTTAGGAGGTTCGCAAGGTCCGCCTCACTAACTGCTGTAGGGTTCCCGCCGGTGCAAATATCTTGCAGTGCACTTTCTACTAGTTCGGGGATTTTTCCCACATATAAGCGTTCTTCAATGTTTAAAGCCTGAAAAGTCAGCGGAATACCCAATTTACTATTTAAGACCCTAATAGCCGTTGAAAGACTAACCACCCCCTCTTCACGAGTTGAACAAGGCAGACCAAGAAATCTAGAAATCTCTGTATAACGCTCAGCAGCTCTAGAAGTTTGATAGCCTCCATCACATAATCCTCCATTAAATTGAATTACATAAGGAAGTAAAATCGCATTGCTTCTGCCGTGTGATAGATGAAATTGGGCTCCCACAGCATGAGCCAAGCTATGGTTTACACCTAAAGATGCATTTGTAAACCCAACTCCTGCCATACAAGAAGCAAGATGTAATTTCCTCCTCGCTTCAAGATCATCGCCATATCGATAAGCTCTTAATAAATACGTGAATACATTCTTTATTGCCTTCTCGCAAAATATATCAGTAAACTCTGTCGCTGCTGAAGATACATATGCTTCTATTGCATGGGTAAGTGTATCCATGCCGGTATCTGCCGTAACGGTAGGGGGTACTGTTTTTGTCAACTGTTCATCCAGAATCACAACATCCGGGAGCAATCTCTCATCTCTAAGTGGAATTTTTACATTATTTTCAATATCAGTAATGACAGAATAAGAGGTTACTTCAGAGCCGGTCCCACTTGTTGTTGGAATCGCTATAAACAATGGTTGTTTTATACTATGATTACTTGAAATCTTTTCCCTTACTTTATAAGAAAAAAGCAGAATAGCTTTTGCCGCATCAATTGGCGAGCCACCACCAAGAGCAATAATCAACTCAGGCTCATATTCCAGAAAAATGTTTAAACCCGCTTTCACTGTTTCTATAGAAGGATCCGGCTCAACATCAGCAAACACCTTACAAGACGTTCCTTGTAATAGATTCATGATCATGTCTACCATTCCGAGCTGTACCATCATTTTATCTGTAATAATGTAGGCTCTTTTGACATGTAATTCTTTCAGAAAGTCTAAGGCATGACTGCCATAGTAAACTTTTGGTCCGACAAAAAATGAATCCATTTATTGTTTACCTCCTACCGAGTTATCTGATCGATAAACCGTCTACAAGCACACATTTTCTTCTTCTTGCAAAGTCCTTTGCTGAGGTTAAGCCCTCCCCGGTAGGTCCGGCAATTGTAAATGTTGCATAACCTTCTCCGCCAATTCCTATTCCCGCATAAGATGGTCCATTTTTTACAAATATCGTTGTTTGAATTTCTTTGGAGAACTTTGTCAAATTATCAATATTTGTAGAGTGCATAATTGCTGTATGACGGAATCCCTG
The DNA here is from genome assembly GCF_000307855.1 of Schinkia azotoformans LMG 9581. GTDB lineage: Bacteria > Bacillota > Bacilli > Bacillales > Bacillaceae_J > Schinkia > Schinkia azotoformans. The sequence continues at coordinate 19,690 of NZ_AJLR01000117.1, forward strand.
CTCGGCTTCCACTGCTAATTCAATCGCAGCATCGACGTTTTCTACCCGTACTACCGGCAGAATCGGCATCATTAGTTCCGCCTTTACTAAAGGATGATTTCTTTCCACATTTAAAATTGCAACACGGGCATCACTAGGTACCTCAATGCCAATTCGCTGTAGGATATGCGCAACACTTTTACCTACAAGTTCCTTATTTGCGTGTCCGTTGTCAACAACCAGTTCAGTCAATTTCTGAATTTGCTCTTTATCCGTAATAAGAAATGCCCCGTGTTTTTTCATATAAGAAACTAAATAATCAGCAACAGAATCAACAACAATGACTTCCTTTTCAGCGGTACAAGGGAGATTATTATCGAAACTGCAACCATCAATGATATCCCTTGCTGCTTTTTCGAGGTTAGCCGTTTCATCAACAACCGCTGGTGGATTACCGGCACCAGCTCCAATTGCCTTTTTCCCACTTGAAAGCACTGCTTTTACAACTCCTGGACCACCGGTAGCAACAAGCAATTTTATTTTTTTATGCTTCATCATGATATTTGCTTGATCGATCGTTGGATTCGCAACAGATGTAATTAAGTTCGGCGGACCACCGGCTTTGATAATCGCTTTATTAATTACTTCAATTGCTTTGAGCGATGTATTTTTTGCTGTTGGATGGGGGCTAAAAACAACCGCATTTCCTGCCGCAATCATCCCGATTGAATTACAAATAACGGTTTCCGTAGGATTGGTCGTCGGCGTAATCGAACCAATAACGCCGTACGGAGAAAGCTCGACTAAAGTTAAGCCGTGGTCCCCAGAAAATGCCTCCGTTGTTAAGTCTTCGATTCCAGGTGTTTTCTCTGCGGCGATTAAGTTTTTAATGACTTTATCCCCATAATTGCCCATACCAGTTTCATCCACTGCCATCTGCGCAAAGGTTTCTGCATTATCCTTTGCAGCTTTTCGAATGGCGGTAATAAGGTTTCCTCTTTGCTCGAGCGACAATTTCAAAAGCTCCTTTTGCGCGATAGTCGCCGCTTCTATTGCCTCGTTCATATCCTCGAATATTCCATATCCAGTAATACATGCATCTTTTTTTATCATCATTTCTTCTAAAATTTTTTTAACGATTTCTTCAATTGCTTTCGCTTCAACAGCCAATGTAAGTTCCCTCTTTCTCAAATAATTTTAACGCTTCTGTAGCAATGAGCATATCTTCTGTAACAGTTCCTCCGCTAACGCCGATACCACCGATAATATGCTGATTGATTTTAAGCGGATATCCTCCCCCGAAAGTAACTATTTTGTTTTGGTTTGACAGTTGAATTCCGTAAAGTTCTGCTCCAGGCTGAATGGCGGGAACAAGTTCATGTGTCGCCATTTTTAGTGCCACTGCTGTATAGGCCTTGTTTGGTGAAAGCTCCAAACTTGCTAATAAAGACTCTTCCATACGATGTAATAAAATAATATTACCTGCTGCATCTACTACAGAAAAAACAATGGGTACGCCCATTTCCGCCGCCTTTCTTTCTGCAGCCTGAGCCATTTTAAAGGCTAATTCCAGTGTCATACTTGTGGCCTTTCCTTTTTGAGCCACTAATTTCTCTATTACCGTATTTTTGATGTCTTCAAGAAGACTATAATGAACCTCGGCTCGAGCTAGCATAAACAAGCTATCTGATAAGCGGTTTACATATTGCATAACCTCATCGCGGATTGAGGAGTCCTTAGCAAGCTCAACAATCAATCTCTCCGCTCTACGAATAATCGCTCTTGACAAGTGAAGGTTAGCCGAAGCAATAGTATCACCCGGAATAATAAATTCATGAAGTGGACCAAGTTTTTGTTCGAACTTATCAATGACTTCTTCAAGTCCGGCAATGTCGCTTTTACTTACTTTATCCTGCAAGAGGTTCTTGCCTCTTTCATCACTGGCTAACTCCGCCCCTACAACAAAAAGCTGCTTTTGAATTTTCCTAATAATACCCTTAATTTCACTATTGTCTATTTGTGAGTACGCAATGCCTAGGGCAGCATTTGCTTCATCTAAAGTTCCATAGCAAGATACCTTTAGGCTATCCTTGGAAATTCGGCTTCCACCAAGAAGCCCTGTTTCACCTTTATCACCTTTTTTTGTGTAAATCGCCATTCAACGTCCCCCCTTAACTAACTTCCATTGAGTCAACAATGCCAATAATGGCGGCATCTATGCAGGAAGTAGAGGTTTCGAATACATACATTGCCGGTTCTCCTTGTGTTACAAGAACATATTCCCCTTTTCCTGCACCAACAGAGTCCACAGCAACTTCAAGTGTTCCGAGGCTCTCATCTTTTGGATTCACCTTTTGTACAATAAGAAGCTTTTTCCCTACCAGTTCATCACTTTTTCGCGTAGCGACGACACTACCAACAACTATTCCGATGTACATCTTTATCACCAGCCCCATTATTCTCGAATGATCTTTACTCTAAGCTCCCTAGCTGCCTCAAGAGCAAGAGGACTTAATATGGTTGTAGATGGAATTTTTAAAATCATTTCCTTCTGCCTTGCTTCGACAATATCATTTCTTGTAAGAACTTTTTTCTTATCTTCATAGATTTGCTTATTCGATTCCGGTGCTTGATTTTTTTGATTGGAGAAAGTAAAGACATTCATCTGAACAGCTTGGTATAAATTTTTTGCGTCTACTAGCTTTACGCCGTAGCTTTCCAAAGTTCGAAGGTGTTCACCCATTTTATCTAAATATGCCTTTGGTGCTTTATTTAATCCTAAATCCGATCTGATTGGATTTTGCAAATCACAGGAATCCTTTGCTGCAATGAACGGAATCCCCTGCATAATCATGTTCGAAGCAAGATTGGTCGCCATCGTATCAGCGATGCCCAATGCTATCTTTACCGCCGTATTTAACGTTAATGTGGGTACAATGAAGGCACTGACTCCCTCGTAAAATGAACTTAATTCCTTTATTTCTTTTTCAACATACACTCTAGAAGTTCCAAGCTGTTCCTTTATCAAATGAGGTGTAAGAACATACTCAGCGCTATTGGATAGCAAAATGTTTAAGTCCCAGCCATTGTCCTGCAATAGCTTTATTTGCTGCAAAGCCTCGGGAAAGCCAATAGCTCCGCCTGTAAAAAGGACGGTTGCCCTTTTCATTCTTTTCTGCAAACGCTTAAGCACTTCTTCCACTATGCTGTTCAGCCATTCCTCAGCGTTCAAATCTTTCACCTCATTTCAAACTGTTTAGTGCAATGCCTAACGGAGTGATAAGGAGAGGATGTGCAGGCTTTATCGTTTCAATGCCAATTTCTTTGAAAAAAACGTCTTCAAATTCATCAAAGCAACTTGCTCCCCCTACCACATAGATTTTATCTACATCAAAGTCTCGAGTATGTCTTTTGACAATCGAAGCCATTTTTTCAACAACAGGTTTAATAATGGAAAAAACTTCACCCTGTCTGGCTGGGTCCATTTTTAATGCATCTCCCTCAGCAAAAGAAACCTTATAATGACCAGCCACCACTAAGCTCATATGAGTTCCTCCCGTAGGCTCGTCGGCTGTATAGATGACTTCTCCATTCTTTAAAATACTTATGCCCGTTGTCCCTCCACCAACATCAACCACAGCTCCGTCAGTGACACCTAGTACCGTTGCTGCAGCAGTAGGTTCATCAATTACATTCGTAACTTCCAGCTCAGCGGCTTCCACTACATTAGAAATCGCCTTCATGTTGCCTCCAATTGTTCCGGGTGGCACAGCTGTTGCAGCATGGGTCAGTGTCGTATCAAGCAAATCCTCTACTCGATTTTTAAGCTCTTTCACGATTTTCACTGCGCCCACATAATCGACAACGAGTCCATCCTTGACAACAGATGCAGGATAAGAAGCTCCGGCGACCGGGTTGCCCTCTTCGTCTATAACAGATAGAACAATATTGGCCGTTCCAAGGTCAACGCCAACTTTTAAATCCCCGTTATATTTCTTTGCCTGCTGCTCATTTATTAGTTTTGCAAAGCTATTAATATAGTTGTTGATTTTCTCCGCATCTATGGACATTGTTCATCTTGGCCCTTCCGTATTTTCCCTAATTCCCCATTACTAATACCGGCTGCATTTGCTTCGTCCGTATCGACATGCATTTCCAATTTGTATTTGTCCGAAACACGGATTAAAACGTTGCTAAAAATGGTTTTTCTTTCTCTCCCCACTTCTACTTCTACCATATCCTTATCTTTCAGTTGGAATTTCCGCGCAAATTCTGGCGGTACATGGATATGACGAAGCGCCCCAATGACTCCTTCTTTTAATTCCACGTCACCTATTGGTCCCTTTAAAAGAATACCTGGTGTACCAACAGTTCTTCCAGACTCCCTAATCGGAGCCCGAACACCAAGCTTATAGCCGTCTGTTAAGGATACCTCCACTTGGGTGTTTTTTCGAACGGGTCCCAATATCCTGACATTTTTTATTTCACCTTTAGGACCAACAATCGTAACTGTTTCCTCTGCTGCGAATTGTCCCGGTTGCATCAACTCTTTCATTTTCGTTAACTGATAGCCTTTTCCAAAAAGAGTTTCTAAGTCTTGTTGACTTAAATGAATATGGCGATTGGAGACTCCGATAGGTACATAGGGTTGTTCTTCAAACACTAGCAGCCTGGTCAGAACTTCCTTAATAATCTTTTCTTGTGTAGCCTGGTCATACATTTTAAGTCCTCCCTGTTTACTAACTATTTTTCAGATATAGATGGGAGTATTCTTTCAACATCTGAATGCGGTCTAGCAATTACATGAACAGATACAACTTTGCCGACTCTTTCGGCAGCAGCAGCACCGGCATCTACAGCTGCTTTTACAGCACCCACATCGCCTCTTACCATCACAGTAATAAGACCCGAGCCAATTTGTTGATAGCCGATTAGGGTTACATTTGCAGCTTTAGTCATAGCATCAGCTCCCTCAATCGCAGCTACTAATCCTTTCGTTTCTATCATTCCTAGTGCATCATTCATTGGGCATTCCTCCTTAGTTTTTTATAATGAATACAAGTTGACTTTAAGTCCCCTTTTCTTCGCGGACATTTAGGATCATTACAAATATTGCATACTTCTATTAAACCATTTCGCTCTTCATCCGCTTCACCGGCATCCTCAAGGAAACTCTGATTCTCTTCCATGATTTGCTTATCAGTTAATAGAGCTTCTTCAGGAACTTCAGCATTAAAATCAGATGCGGTATCTTCCAGTGAGGGTACCCCCTTTACTTCAGCCAGCCCCAACGAAGTGGAATGTTCAACCGTATTTGGCTTATGTTCTTTATATGGATTACCTTGGCCGACTGTTTCGTTTGAATAAACAACCTTATCGACCCCATTGCCTGGTCTGGGGATGATATGTTTGCTAAAGACCTTTCCAATCCTCTCCGCAGCGATTACCCCTGCTTCAACAGCGGCTTTCACAGCACCAACATCACCTTCGAACTTAACTGTTACCATTCCTCCACCCTTGGTCAGTTCATATCCAACTAGAGCAACGTTGGCTGATTTCACCGCAGTGTCTGCAGCTTCAATTGCTGCTGCTAAACCAACCGTTTCAATCATTCCTAATGCTTGCACGAATCGTTCACCCCCTCTATTTCATTTCCTGGAGCAGTTTAACAACTATAGCGACAATAGTAGCTATATCTTCTTTTGTTATTGCCTCTTCCTGTATATGAATACGTTCGTTTATTTCTTCTTTGGCTTCTTCAAATGACTTAAATGGAATTCCTTTTACCAGTCTTGCAGCATTGGCTCCTAAAACCCTTTGCTTGTATGTTTCCTTGAGATTTATATTAAAAAGCGGTTGGCTTTTGGCCAGCTTTGTATAATGAAGAATGACTTGGCTATCCTCACCAATGCCGATTCCAACACCCAAGGTGGATTCTAAAGCAGCTTGATAACTCAATTCCAACGCTGATTTTTCAAGCTTTTCCTTTACAAAAGAGGGGACCCCTTCTTCTTCGACTCCATTCAGTAATGATTGAAATAGGAAAGGGTCATTCAGCTGTTCATTAAAATAAACATGAATTGCCTGCGTCTCATTTCCACTGTTTATTTTCACTGGAGTCCTCCCCCTTCGCCTAGAGCTAAAATTAATCCTGTTGCAACCGCATTTCGTGGACCCTCTGTCCCTCTTATATTCCCTCTGCCGGCAACGATGCTATATTGTGACAAAGCATCTGTGACCAGTTGCGGAATTTCAAAGTCCAACGCAGATCCGCCAACTAACACAACAAATTCCATTTCCCGAATATTGCCGGTTGGAGCCACCATAGTCAGTGCCCGAAGTGCATTTGTAACAAAAACCTTCTCCTTCGACCCGCGTCTAACAATCTTCACCTTTTCGACCGAATGCTGACCTGGTATCGGAATCATGGTACCTTCCTTCAATATCACAACTCTGGCAAACACATGGGGTTCGAGCGGCCTTTCAAAGAATTGCACCGTTCCATCCTCATGACGAATATGGAATAGGCTTTCAACTTTTGCCAATGGATATTTTTTGATATCTTCTGCTAAAGCAATGTCATCAAGACCTAATTCGGAGTTGATCAGCATTGTTACCATATCCCCTGCACCGGCCAAATGGACAGATGTCGTTTTGCCTGATTTAGTGATAATGGATGCATCTGTGGAGCCTGCCCCCATGTCTACAATGGCGATTGGCACATTTGTTCCAGGAGTGGAAAGAGCACCACGAATAGCCATATCAGCCTCAACGCCGCCAACCTCTACTTTGACATTGATCCTTGAACGAAGTTCATCCGCAATCATTTGCATTTGTAATTTATCAGCCTTAACCATCGCTGCGATTCCAACTGCGTTTTCCATAGAAAACTCTTCAGCCAGACCGCCTTTAACCTTTTGCGGAATAAAGGTATTAACGGCTAACAGATCCTGGATTTTTATATCATCGGGCTGTTGCTTTGTTAACTCAGACATAACCTGTCTAACCCGTTCAAGCATACCGCCGGCATTTGTTCCTGCCTCACCTTTGATATCCTCAATTGGTGCAGCATTAGTCATTGCATGCATCATTTTTTCGGCACCTTCATCTACATCAACTGTTACTCTTCTTTTCCCAATAACATGAATCTTACCTGCAGGGATGCTTCTAGCCTTGACATCTCCTTTAGGTGTCTTTATAACAACAGCCGAACGATTTCCAATGAGTGCCCTGGCAATGGGGACAATCATTTTTGTTTCGTCACTGGATAATTCAAAAACAGTAGCTATTCCATAAGGATTAGCAAGAATCTCTACAACACCACCCGGTGGTGCTACTTCAATGGCTGCTTTCATTCCAATTGGTACCTTCTCCAAAAGATTTACTTCATCAACAATTGGAATTTTCGTTTTAATTCTATTATTAATAAGCACGCCATCATCTTTTTGCACAATAGCACCATTTATATTAATCCCTTTGTCCAAGGCGCCATTAATTAATTCTGCGGCTGTAGTAAAATCAATGCTGCTATCAATTAGGACAATATAATCTTCTTCATTATCGGCGTTCTCTAATTCAACAATATTAATGGTTGTTCCAATGCCTAGACCCATGCCCCCTGGTGTAGTAGGATTGTGGCCAATCATCGTTGACTCGGTAATGATGGTTTCCGTGATTGTTTCCATTGCCACATCCCCAATTACAGGCGCTGCTTCATTTATACGAATAAGATCTAAATTTTCAATTTGTCGATTAATTTTGTTGAGAGCTTGTTTAATAGCAACAAGGACGCCATGGATATTTTGCCGGGTACCTTTAATCCCTGTAGTGCTCACAAAGTCACTGGCTAAAAATGTAACTCGATAATCATCCGTTACATTCGCGATCGCAACTTCTGTCGTGGCATTTCCAATATCCACTCCTGCTACCAATTTCATTGATTTTGCCTCCTGAAATCACAAAAAATTTATTATTCCTTTTTTAATCTATCTCTTTGTTCGTATACTTCTGTAGCTTGACGTACTAAGTCAGCATTCATTTTTGCGTTATATTTTTTTTCTAATTCATCAGCAATTGCTTCCAGCTCTTCTTTAGTAGAACGGTAGGGTCTTAAAGCGTTATAGATTTCAAGAATGCGGGCATCCGGCACAGCGATAAGTTCCGCTGCTCTGCGGAAATTTTGTGCTAATGGATGCCTTCCCATGGAATCTGCTATTTGTGCTTGCAGCATTAATGTTTCCGGAGCAATCCGCACATCCTCAGCGGTTACAGAACCATCTAAAACTCCTTTTAAAGTGATGTCTGCTAACTTTTTATTGGTAGGTGTTTTAATGAGGTCCGGTCTTTTTTCACCTAATGGATAATCCTTCTTAGCCTCTACTGTTGCACATGTCGTTGTTTTAGGTGGTGCAGCTATTTTTCTCTCTATGCCAGTAGTCATTGATGCCATTACTTCTTTTACGATTTGTTCGATGAGTTGTTGATTCATACTGTTCACCTCCGCTTAATTGAATTTAACCTGTAATTCTACTGGTTTCTTATTTCGGTCTACATGCTCTGTTTCCTTAATATGTAGCAGCGCTGCAATTGCTTGATATTTCGGACGTGCCATTTGATCATTTTTTGTCGGAACTGGGTTTGGAGATTCACCTTTTGCATATTTAGCCGCATTTTTCCCAATCGCCCGGAATGTATCTGAATCTAATAACGGCGCCTGCGGGAAAAGCTCTAAATTAGCTAATGGTTGCAAATCCTTTTGATGAATAACCGTTGTTCCTTTTGATTGAATACCAATCCCAATTCCTGAGCCGCTTATCTTGGCTGCTTGGTGGGCAACAAAGCCAACATCAGATGTATGGTACACTCTAATAACACGTGCAGTTAAGCCTTCTTCTTCAATTCCTGCGATTACTTCTTTTAGAACTTCATTGTGGGGTACTTTAACAATCGTTTTTGTCTGGTGTATTCCAAAAGCAGGAGCAAGGGCAACAACAACCTCATCTTTTCTTGCTCCTACTGTAGCAATGCCAGTTTCCGTTAGTTCTAATCCTTGGATAGCATTTATTACAGATGATGGTTTTGGACCGGCAATGATTTCGGGTTGTTGATTTTCGACTTTTAAGCTCAATAATACTTCTTCAATGACTTCACGAATTAGTTTTTCATTAATAGCCATATAGATTAAACCCCTTCCTTGATCAAATGCGCCTTGGCGTATTTGTGCCCAGATTTTTTCGAGCTTGCTCGAAAAACTACCTTTAAAAATCTGTAGCATCCGCCGGAGGCTTTAACTTTATTCAGCCGGGGTTCGTACCCCTACTGAATTTAAATACTAATTTACATTATCTCGCCACTTATGGAAGTGGGAGACTTCTGCTGAATAAAGTTAGTTCACATCCTCTGGTCTGATTGCACGAGGAATATTCTTGATTTCCTCCCATCTTTCTTCACTAATGCGATAGCCGGTTCCAGGACCTCGGTAATCGTTTAGATCATTAACTGCACTGATAACGTTCCAGTCTTTGTTAATGATGGCGGATGTATGCAGATAGTCGCCAGAAACACGTTGCTTTAACATATTCAAGACGTTTTCGGCAACATCCTCAAAACCACCTTTGCTCAATGCCTTCACAACATCGAGACCCGTTACTCCACGTTTCATCATACTGTCTACTGCTCTTAAGTCTTCTACTATATTACGGTCCGGCATATCCTTGCTTCCATGGGCATATGTTGCAGCTTCTACTTCTTCATCTGTGATCGTTGGAAGCCCTAAACCTTCAAAGACTGATTGAACTGCTCTTGCCGCTTTATTTCTGACCGCAACGACTTCCTCTTCAGAAACTGGTCGTAAGCCGCCATCTACTTTCAAATCTCGCTGTAGTACGTTATAATCATCAAAATCTTCTGCATCGAAGTTAGCGCCGGCAAACATATTGTCATAGTTCGGTACTGAACTATATCCTGAGAAAATAAAATCTGTACCAGGCAGCATTTGCATCAGTGTCCGCGCCGTTCTTCTGATATCAGAATGAGAGAAGGTTTGGTCGTTACCAGAAGCAACTTCCATATCGAGCATCGTTGTAAACAAGTTTTCTGCAAGCACCGCACGAATACCAGATGGAACGCCACCCGGAACACCAATACAGCTGATAGAACCGTTTTGCAGCCCTTGAGAACCGGCACCTTTGGCAATATAGACACAACGAGCTTCTAAATAAAGCATAGATTTACCTTCTGCGTAGCCCATTTGCACTTCTGAACCAGTTCCTGATGTAAAGCGCATTTTCAATCCACGGGATGCATAAGCCGATGCTAAGAAAGTCTTTGAATAGGGAGTATCATCACCATCAACGAAGACGGGCTCAGTTCCATATACTGAAACAGTTTCGGCGTAGCTGGTAAGTCCTCTCATCCCCATTTCAAGTTCGGTAGCTTCCTCCACAGAACATTGTGTTAAAATTCCACCACGCCCCGTTTGCGAGCCAACTAATAGTCCGAGCGCATTAAAAGGAGCATACCGAACAATACCAACCGTTGTTTCTTGTTCATCAAAACCACGCAAGGCAGCTTCTGCCGCATCTGCCGCAATCTGAACAGGATTATCTTTAACGTTCGTAACATGGCATTGATTTGAAGGCGTTTTTCTTGCTCTCATTTTTTGCAGTGCCATCATTAACTCAACCACATTCATATCGGCAACAACTTCACATAGCTTTGCCGGGGTCATTGCTGTGGTGAGTGGAACAATTTTTTCTCTTGGCACGTTAATATCTACTAACATTCTTGCAAATTGTACGGAATCAATCGCCATTGCTTCTTCAGTTTTTTCAATATTAATAGCGTAATCAGCGATGAAACGGTCGATGAAATCAAATTCATCCCTCGTTTTGCCGTCTAATTCAACAATGACGCCATTTTCAATCTTTATACTTGGCTTAGGATCATATGGACCATCCATCGCCATTAAGCCAACCTCCGGCCACTCAGCTACAAAACCATCTTGGTTCACTGGCCGCTCTGCTAATACCTGAAAACGTTTGGATTTCATGGATTTACCTCCTTAAGTTAAATGTAAGGAACTGTATCTGTCACAGGTTCACTTCCGAGAGTACCTAACAACTTGATTCCTACTTCTCTAGCTGCTATAAGAGCTTGACGAACAGCACCTGAATCACCGCTAAATGTCAAAATCACTTCGTTTGTAAAACTGGTTCCACTAGCAGGTGAGCTATAGCTAATAACATCTACATTCGCAGCCTTTACTGCTGTATCCGCAAGGACAACGCCGATTGCAGCAGGTGCACCCACGAGTAGACCGAATGATTTACCAAGTTCTGCATTAAAGGCTTTTTCGCATGCTTGGCTCGCACGGGCGGTATATTGGAATTCAAGATGACCTGCTTCGTTTCCATATACATCACCGAATGTGCGCTCTAATTCTTTAAGCGCCACTTCAACGGCACGTCGGGCATCAGCCACATCTTCCGCTCCAAAAATAATTAAACTTCCGTGACCGGCTCCACCCTTTGTATCACGTGGCAATTCAATCGCTAAAATTTCAGTATTTGTGGCTTTTACTGCTTCATCTGCTGCCATAATTTGTGGACCAGCCCCTGTACGACCGCCAATAATACCAATAGAACGGTATTTCTTGTCAAGCTTCATTGCTTCATGAACACTTGAATCTACATTGGCGATCACAAGGCCAATTGTGTCTCCGCGTCCAGTGCCGACAAACTCAGTTAAACCACAGAGTTTCTTTTCCTTACGAGCTACTTCTATATTTGGAGCACCAACCTTTTTGATAACTTCTTCCATGATTTTTTCAATTAATTTTTCTTCCATGTATTAACACCTCCAATTTTTTATTCCTGAATGATCTTTGGTAAAATCCCTTCCACTTCTGAGTGCGGTCTTGGAATAACATGAATAGAAATGACCTCTCCGACTTTTTGTGCAGCAGCGGCACCTGCATCAGTCGCTGCCTTGACTGCGCCGACATCGCCGCGTACCATAACGGTAATTAACCCAGACCCAATTTTTTGATAGCCGATAAGTGTAACATTTGCTGCTTTAACCATTGCATCTGCTGCTTCAATAGCACCGATTAAGCCTTTTGTCTCCACCATTCCCAATGCCTCTTTAATCATAAAAAAACCTCCAGATAAAATTTTTTAAGTGAACCTTCTTCTCAAACATGCCCACAATAATAATCTTAGATCATTTTCAGAATCTTTTCGCAATAGGATTTTGGCTTATAAAGGCAAAGATTTGGTATATAAACTGATAACTTTTTGTCTTTTACAGGTAAATTTTTGTCCAGCTGTTAAAAATGGACAAAAAAATTCCACCTGGCTCGATTCGATTCAGGTGGAATTTCAATTCTACACATACCAATTTCCATTAGGGATATAATTATTTCTTTTTAATAAATGAGCGGTGGAATTTGGATTATCCTTTTTTTCTTTTCTATAATCTGTCGGAGTCACACCAACTATTTTTTTGAATACTTTACTAAAGTAATTTGCCTCTTGATAATTGAGTTCCAAGGCAATGTTTAATACAGGCATATCCGTTGATTCAAGAAGGTCTTTTGCTTTTTGAATTTTCCGTTCCGTTACATAATTGACAAAGTTGATTTTTAATTCTTTTTTAAATAGTTTACTAAGATAGAAAGGGCTTAAGTGGACGAATTCCGCCGCTTCTTCTAATGTAACTCCTTTTTGAAAATTCTTTTCAATGTAATTAAGTACCGATTGAATCACTTTAATCTCTTTAATAGACTCGGTGTCTTTCATCGTTTTAAAAATATCTTCTAAAATGCATAACATGGTACTTTCAAACGTATTGGCATTAATATGTTGGATTTTTTCCTTCCATTCCAACCTTTTTGAAAACAATAACTGTTTTTCACGACAAATAGTTCCCAAACCCTTGATAATACTGTTAGTAACAGGACAGAGCGCATGACTATTATTTGCACATACTAAAGTCAGCTGCTCTGTAATAGCTTTCAACTGCTCTTTCGAATTCTTAAAATCTTCTTTATAAATATAGTCAATAAACGGCTCAACGATTTGCTCTAAGTTTTCAGTATGTGAACTAACCTGAGACAAATACAGATTTACAATCTTATATATATCCTTCTGGGGATACGGCTTCAGAAGGTATCCATCTGCACCCATTTCTAATGCCTTAAAGACAAAATCAGAAGAGCCGTAATCGGTTAATAATATAACTTTATTTTTTGGCTTTAAACGCTTCATAAATTTTATCAGATATACAATATCCGTCCCAGGAATTTTGATATCAAGGAAGGTCATGTCTGGAGAATTGGATTCAATAAGGGCCAAAGCTTCTTCGACGGAAGCAGCTTCTCCAACCACCTCAACATTTTCCATATCTTTTAAGATAACCTTCAGGGCTTCTCTTACGATAATTTCGTCATCTATTAGCAAAATGTTGTACACTCGGAGTCCCCCAAACAATATTATTTTGGCACTCTAAACCTTACTGTTGTACCACCTGCATCATTCTGGGTAATCTTTAGTTTATATTCATTGCCATAATTTGAGGTCAGAATGAAATTTACATGGTGCAAACCAATTCCCTTAGAATGGCTTTCTCGTTCCGTTCCACCACTTTTATCCATTATACTTGCAATTGCAGTTGCGGTCATACCTATACCGTCATCTATCACCTCGCATATAAAATCATCATCAAGTATGTAACCTTTTATTTGGATCGATCCTTTTCCATCCTTTGGCTCTATGCCATGTATATACGCATTATCTAAAATAGATTGTAAAATCATTGCTGGAATTTTAATAGATCTAAGTTCCTTTGGAATATCTATCATCACTTGTACTCGATCTTCAAATCTTAATTTCTGCAATTTCACATACATATAAATATAGGAAATTTCATCCTCAACTGTCACAAAGGTATTATCATTAGTTAATAAGTATTTCATCATTTCAGAAAAAGTTAAGATGACATCTTGTGTTCTGGATGCCTTCTCCAGAACTGCCAAACAAGACATTGTATTCATAACATTAAAAAATAAATTTGGATTAACCATTAGTTTAAAGAATTGCTTTTGCTTAGCATACAATGACCTCTCCAAATCAGCCTGGATTTTCAGTTGATTGATAAGCTCTTGATCTTTCGCTCTTAACTCTTCCTGTACGTATTGAATAACATCTTTTTCGACCATATTATTAATAACATAAAACATCATTTTTGCCGCTGCAGTGATTTTTTCGATGGAGATAATAGGAATTTGGTCAAAATCAGCAACTATTTCTTTATTTTCCTTCCAATTGGAAGACTCTTTTATTATGTAATCAAGTCTATCATTTTCCGTTTCATTCAATTTTACCTGACCAACAAGCATAGAACCGATGAATTGCCCTTTGATAATAATGGGGACAGCAATGTCTACCAATCCAGTATGACACCGGTACATAAAAAAATTCTCTCTTCTTACTGCCTCTAATCCACCATATGCATCGCATTTCAGGCATTTATCGTAAAGTTGTTGATCTTCACGAATTTTCTTGCAAAATAATGAAAAATTGCTATATTCCGTTACTGGATTCCCGCGAAAGTCTACTGTTATTGCTGCAAGTCCTGTTGCTTTCGCAAATGAATCCTGTACTTTTTGCAAAAAGTCAAGATCAATAATTTCCTGTATATTCATAAATTAATCCTTTCTTTTTTTTGATAAGAATTCGAATAGCTAAAATTAACAGAAACCGCTTACAATAAACATATCAATAAAATGGTACTTAAATCTATTATGCTACAATTCTCGACAAATATCGAGAAAAGATAGGCATAATTTGTAATTAATTGTTATTTCTATCATAAACCAAATATCTAAGAATTCATAGTAAAAAATATGGAACACGAGAGTCATCCCCCGTGTTCCTATCTTGTTCCTACCTTGTTCCTATTGCAATTCCAGCCCTGGAATTCCGTTCAAATCCAGCCCTGCTCTTTTGCCTTTTTCAAATTCAATACTGCCGGCTGCTGCGATCATCGCCGCGTTATCCGTGCATAAATATAATGGTGGAATCACGAGATCAATATCTGTCTTTTCGAATTCTTTTTCAAGTGCAGCCCGCAGTCCTTTATTTGCGGCGACACCGCCAGCTAGAAGGACTTGTTTTACATTATATTTTTCCGCAGCATACTTTGTCTTCGTAACAACCACTTCAATAACACTAGCCTGAAAGCTTGCAGCAAGATCTTCAGGCCTTATTTCTTCACCGCGTTGGCTTGCATTATGAAGGATATTAATGACGGCAGATTTTAACCCACTAAAGCTAAAATCAAATGAATCCTTTTCTAACCATGCTCGTGGAAGGTCGATGGTAGGATTGCCTTCATGTGCAAGACGGTCGATATGAGGACCTCCTGGATATGGAAGATTGAGCTGACGTGCTACTTTGTCATACGCTTCCCCGGCCGCGTCATCTCTCGTTTCCCCAATGACTTCATAAGAGCCATGCCCCTTCATATAAACAAGCTCCGTGTGACCACCGGAAACAACTAATGCTAGGAGTGGAAATGTCATTTCCTTCACGAGACGGTTGGCATAAATATGCCCTGCAATATGATGAACTGGTACGAGCGGAATATTATGGGCAAAAGCCAACGCCTTTGCAGCGTTCACACCTATTAATAAAGCCCCTACTAAACCAGGTCCTTCCGTTACAGCTATAGCAGCGATATCGTCATATGTAATTGCAGCTTGATTCATAGCCTCCTCTAGAACTATCGTGATTTGTTCAACATGATGTCTAGAGGCAATTTCCGGAACTACCCCGCCAAAACGTTTATGGCTCTCTATTTGCGAAGCAACGACATTCGCAAGAATTTCCCTGCCATTCTTTATGATTGCCACTGCTGTTTCGTCACAGCTTGATTCGATTGCTAATATAATTTGATCTTTATCTTTCATATAAATTCACCCACATTACTAATGCATCTTCATAATTATCCGTATAATAATTTTTGCGAATGCCACCTGCTTGGAAGCCATATTTCTTATAAAGCTTTTGAGCTACTATATTAGAAACTCGAACCTCCAATGTTACAACTCTTAAGCCTAAAGCACGACTAAATTCAATGACTTGCTTTAATAAGGCGTCACCTAATTTTCTTCCTCTGTATTCCGGTAATACAGCAATATTTGTGATATGCCCTTCATCAATAATAACCCACATACCGCAGTAGCCAATTACTCGATTGTCCAACTCCATCACTATATACTTTGCATATTGATTGGTTGCCATTTCGTTGTAAAATGCTTCCTTGCTCCACGGCAAGGTAAAAGAACTGATTTCAATATTATAAACTTGCTCAACATCTTCCACTGTCATTAAACGGAATTGAACAATATCCTCCATCGGTGTTGCTCCTTGTATTAAAATTCTCGTTGTCTTGGTCACGGGGGCGGCGGTGGGACATAGGGTCGGGAACTCTGTCCCAGCTAAGACGCAGAACCCGCCCCCGTGCCCCGTTTCCGATTTATCCTTGTTTTTGCGCTTCGATCCATTTTGCTTCTGCCTCAGCTAAGCGGATATAGTTAGGAGCAAATGCATGGACCTCTTGCGGCTCTTTCTCAATTCCAATGATCGCAAGTTCAGACGGCCGCGGGTTGAACAAAGAAGGAGAAGCAATGATCGCCTGATCCTGCAATACTTCCTTAATAACAGATTCATGAATAGGGACATCATTCCCTACAAACAATACTTTCTCATCTTGCTGTTTCAATTCAGCAACCCAATCTTTGAGCATAATAATTTGATCCTCATTTATTGATTGAAACTTATCGCCCTTCATCTTATAAAGACCCGTATATACTTGACCTCTTCGGGCATCAAATAAAGGTGATACAACTCCGTTAAAATGCTGACCATTCCGGGCCAATACTTCAAGGCTGGAAACTCCTACAATCGGAATTTTTAAAGTCCATGCTAAAGTTTTCGCGATTGTAACACCGATCCTTACCCCTGTATAGGAACCGGGTCCATGCGCAACAATAATGCGCTCTAATTGCTTCGGCTCGACTCCAACTTCCTTCATTAAATCACTGATTGCCGGCATAAGCCTTACAGAGTGATTTTTGCTAAGATTTGTAATATATTCGCCAAGAATCGTGGTCCCATCAATTACGGCTACACCCATGATCTGGTTTGATGTATCAATTGCTAATGCTTTCATTTGAAAAAAACTCCTTACATAAATCTATATACCTATTCCCAACAGGTTCGAGGATTATTTTTCTACCGGTATCATTTACATAGTTAATTTTTATTTTTAAAATTTCAGCTGGGAGCATATCTTCAATAAAATGGGCCCACTCTACCACAGAAATACCACCACCATGAAAATATTCATCAAACCCTAAATCCTCGTCACTTTCCTCTAACCGATACACATCCATATGATATAAAGGTAATTTCCCGTCCATATACTCCTTAATAATTGTGAATGTCGGGCTATTTACGGTTCGAGTTACCCCTAAACCTTGCGCCAATCCTTTAGTAAACGTCGTTTTACCAGCACCAAGGTCTCCTTCTAACGTGATTACTGTCCCTTTATCAAGCCTTTGTGCTAATTTTTCAGCAAAATCCATTGTTTGTTCAGCGGAATTGCTATCATAAATAAACTCCATTTAAACGATCACCCTATTTATTTGAAATGATTAAAGCCAAGCATTTGTAATAGATTCATTTGGTCGCCTTGTTTTATCAATACTTTTGCAGGTCCGTTCGTTACATACCCAATTTTAGTTATAGAATAATTTTTCTGCTCGCATTCTTTTTTGATCTCAATCCAATCTTCCTCCGAAACCGTTCCGACCAATTCATAGTCTTCCCCGCCATTTAACATCCAGTGAAGCTGTTGATCTTCACTAAAGCTTGTAATTTGGCTGCTTTTCGGAAGTTTCTCTGCCTCGATCACAATTGTAACATCGCTTGCTGATGCGATTTCATTCAATTCGCTGGCGATTCCATCACTAACATCATTCAAGGCCACCCGAGGAAACTTAGCAAGAATTTGCCCGATCTCTACTCTTGGCTCTGGAAGCTGATGTCTTGTGATTAATGCCTGTTCATCCTTTGAAAAATTAAAATCGACTCCGCTTTTTAGCAAAAGCTCCAAGCCTGCCATTGAATCTCCTAAACTTCCTGTGGCAAAAACAATATCATTCGCTTTTGCATTTTTTCGCAAAAGATGTCTTCCTTTAAGTACCCGTCCTATTACCGTCACAGTAATAACAAGGCTATGCTTCGATGAAACCGTGTCCCCACCGATTAAATCCATTTGGTAACGGTCGGCCAGCGCCTCCATCCCTTTATATATTTCTAAAAGTCCAGTATCGGGCCAGTGCTTCGGTATCGCAATCGATACTAAATAAAAATTCGGCACACCGCCCATTGCCGCTATATCACTTATATTACTGGCAAGCGCCTTATAACCAATATGGAATGGCTTCATTGTCTGCCGATTAAAATGCACTTCTTCTATCATTGTATCCATACAAACGATTTCTTCAACATCATTATTTCCAGAATATAGAGCGGCATCATCACCGACCCCCGCAACTAAATGGGGCTGCTTATATTTTTTAGGTGTAATGCTATTTATAAATGAAAATTCATCTTGAACAGACAAATTTATTCCCTCCAAATTGAACACTTCTGTGGGCCACAGTTCCCGACCCTCTGTCCCAAAAAAACCCTTAGGAATGGCTCCCAAGGATTTTTTCAGTAACCTATTCTATTTTCGCATACTGTCTATTATTTTACAAAATAAGATTTGTCCAATGCTTCGATAAATGCTGCAAGAATATCCTCTGGATCCTCAATACCTACTGAAATACGGACAACGCCTTCAGTAATGCCTAGCTCTTCTCGCAGTTCATTAGATAAATTGCGATGTGAGGTACCTACTGGATAAGATACGGTTGTCTCCACTCCAGCCAATGTTGGTACAATTTTTACCCAAGAAAGTGATTTGAAGAACTTAGAAATATCACATTTTCCTGTAATATCAATTGTAACGATGGCGCCGTTCCCTTTTTCTGATACGAATTCAGGGTAGTAAACTTTTCTTACACCCTGATGATTCTTTAGACCGTCTGCTAGTTTCTGGGCATTTTTAACATGACGTTCCATCCGTAGGCTTAATGTTTTCAGACCACGGGTTCCGAGCCAAGATTCAAACGGGCTTAAGTTAAGGCCAAGATTAACAACCTTTGCTCTTGCTTCTGCAATTAAATCACTATGACCGACAACAACCCCTGCTGAAACATCGCTATGACCGCCAATGTACTTTGTCGCACTATGGGCCACGATATCAACACCTTGTGCATATGGGTTCAATAAATAGGGTGTCGCAAAAGTATTATCAATCATTGAATAAAGATTGTTTTCTTTAGCTATTTGTACAAGTTGGCCGATATTTTCAACCCTTAATAATGGATTGGTTACAGACTCTGTATAAATTAGCTTTGTATTGGGCTGGATGGCCTTCTTAATTTCTTCCTCATTTTCAAAATTCACAAATGAAACGTCAATCCCAAAGTCTTTAAGTTCCCCTGAAAGCAATTGGTATGTACCACCATAGATATCATTTGTTGCGACAATATGGTCTCCTGCTTTTACAACAGCTAAAACACCGGCCATAATAGCAGATAAACCTGATGATGTCGCTACCCCAGCAGGTGCGCCCTCCAAATTCGCAACCGCCGCTGCAAGTTCATCTGTATTTGGATTCCCAGTACGAGTGTATAAATATTTACTTTCACCTTGATAAAAGCCTTCTAGCTCTTCTAAGTCTGAAAAGGCAAAGGCAGAGGTTTGGTAAATGGGATTAACTTTACTAGCACTTGAGACATACTTATTTTCAGATAAATGTACAGCTTCTGTATCAAAATGATGCTTCATTTCAAATCTCCCTCGCAAAGTGTATTTATTTTTTACATTAAACCTTTAAAGGGTGAAAGGTCAAATTATTTTTTACTATATTAATAGATTATTGTAATAAAACAGGGAGAACGAAAGGACATAAAAAATAATGCCTAATCAATTAAAAGGGGCATCTAAAAGTCAATTTTTCATGACTTTAGAGACCCCTGATACACATATATTACAACCTATTGCCCCTGACCCCCGACAAGAGTATCCATTCTAATATGGTCACCCTTGAAATTATTTTCTCTTGCTTTTTGTACTTTGTCATTTAACAATGCCTTTTGATTAACTATATTTGATGTTTTTTCATTTCTTTTTACCATAAGAGAAACCCTCCCGCGTTTTAATTAAACATTTATTTAAATCGATACTATTTTGCGGAAAAATGGTCAGGAACATTCATAAAAATATCAGTTGGAATGAATTGCTTTAATTATTGCAACTTAGGGCAAATTAATACTATAAGTGATAAAAGAATAATACCAACAATGCAGGGAGTATAGAATGATACAGGTAATCGCAGTTACACATGACTCTAAAAAGGTGACTTATACAAATCTCGATGAGTTGGATATAACATTATATAAATGGTGTTGGATCGATTTCAATATGCCTACTCATGAAGAGATAGATGAGCTTCACAATTATTTTCACTTTCATCCATTAGCGATTGAGGATTGTGTTCATAGACTACAACGCCCTAAGTTAGATTATTATGATGACTTCACATTTTTTGTAACCCATGTTATTAATCCAGATGATTTCACAAAAGAGGAAATTAACTTTTTTGTCGGCAGCAACTTCGTAGTATCTTTTCACTATCAAAATTTTAATCAAATCAACCAAGTATGGAATAGGCTTATTTCAACAGATATTATTAAAGATTGGGATCAGTATCACTGTTTTTATGAAGTGTTGGATAAAATTGTGGACCAATACTTCCCGATTATTTATAAAATTGAGGATGTTCTAAATGAAATTGAAGATAATACTGAAAATAAATCAATGGATATTTTATTAGATGAACTTTTCGATATCCGCCACCAATTATTAACTTTGAGGCATACAGTCAACCCGATGCGAGATCTGTTATATCGAATGCTAAACTCACAGCATTTAGAAGGAATCAAAAGAAAGGTACCTTACTTCTCTGATATCTACGATCATTTATTAAAATTGTCAGAGATGGTGGACTCAAATCGTGAAATTACAATGGATATTCGTGATAGTTATATATCTATGAACTCTCACCAAGCGAATCAGGTTATGAAGATCCTTACTATTATAACCTCCATTTTTGCACCATTAACCTTTATTGCTGGTATATATGGAATGAATTTTGAATATATGCCGGAGTTGACTATGAAATATGGATATTTTATATCTTTAGGATTGATGGGTATCATTGCGTTATTAATGTTTTTTTGGTTTAAAAGGAAAGGATGGTTTTGAGGAATATAAAAAAGAGCAGCATCTCAGCTACTCTTTTTGTTTGCTTGGCAACGTCCTACTCTCACAGGGGGACAGCCCCCAACTACCATCGGCGCTGAAGAGCTTAACTTCCG
>NZ_AJLR01000118.1 GCF_000307855.1 Schinkia azotoformans LMG 9581
GCTGTGTTTCCTTTATCTCATTGCGAAGTGCTCCAGTTTGTTCGTCGCTAAACGGGTGCTTCCGCTTTTCTATTTATTCAGTATACCCCATCAACAGCTTAGCATATGGAGAATTAGCAGGAAGTATAATGACTGTTTCCCCATCAATAGTCCGTTCATAAAATAATAACAACTAACAGTTTTGGATATAGTATTTTGCCTATTCAAAATAGTGTATAAAATTTAAACTGATTGGCGATACTGAAACTGTGGAGGTGGACTGGATGGAATTAAACACAAATAAAAGTTCTGATGGGGAGACGTGCGTCATTTGCGAACAAAAGAAAGATAAGGGCATTCATATATATACGCAATTTATTTGTAATGAATGTGAGAAAGAATTAGTTTCAACGGAAACAAATGATGAAAAATACAAACATTTTTTAAATCAGATGCGGAAAATTACAGAGCCGATGCTAAATCTGAAATAGAACAGATCCATATTTGCATAGGGTCTGTTTTTTATTTAATATTAATAACGAATGAAAATGAAATGAGGCTCTCCGATGAATCAAGATTTACTTCCTCTATACAATGGTTTACTAAGCCATATTGAAACAAAACCAATCTCATTCCACGTACCTGGGCATAAAAGTGGAACAGTATTTCCACCGTTACCATCAGGTCATAACCTATTTCAGGAATTATTAAAAATAGATCAAACGGAGCTTGGGAATCTGGATGATTTGCATTCAGCTAGTGGGATTATAAAAGAGGCTGAGGATTTAACTGCTAAACTTTATAAAGTAACGAAAAGTTATTTCCTTGTCGGGGGATCTACAGCTGGCAATTTGGCTATGATACTATCAACCTGCGAACAGGGTGATAGTGTGCTTGTTCAACGTAATAGCCACAAGTCTGTTCTAAATGGTTTAAAATTGGCAGGTGTTCAGCCAGTTTTCCTATCGCCTGAATATGATAAAAATGGGCAATTTTCAACAAATGTTTCACGTGAAACAGTCGAAAAAGCAATAAAAATGTTTCCTGATGCCAAGGTGCTTATTTTGACTTCACCGAACTATTATGGCATGGTTTCTACAGAGCTCCAGCAAATAATAAATCTTGCCCATGCCAATGGATTAATAGTCCTTGTTGATGAAGCGCATGGGGCCCATTTAATACTTGGTGAACCGTTCCCACCTTCAGCTATACAACTGGGTGCAGACATTGTTGTTCAGTCGGCGCATAAAACATTGCCGGCGATGACGATGGGCTCATTTCTCCATTGTAATACTCATCATATCGATCTGGATAATTTACAATACTATTTGCAAGCCATTCAGTCCAGTAGTCCTTCTTATCCGATTATGGCATCATTAGATATAGCAAGGTATTACTTAGCCCAGATTACGGAAAGCGAAAAGGGGAAAATTGTCACGAGTATTAATAGTCTTCGACAACAGCTTTCAACCATTGACCAACTGAGTGTCCTACCCACTAATACTAAAGACAATAATTGCGACCCATTGAAGGTAATTGTTCAAACAAGATGCTCCCACTCCGGTTATGAATTACAAAAGGAATTCGAAAAGCAAGCCCTTTATACAGAGCTCGCAGACCCGTGGAATATTTTATTTGTTCTGCCTTTAGCTGCCATTGAAAATGGGTCAGCTATAATTGAAAAACTAAAAGTGGCTGTCGAGCACTTACCGGTTCAATTTGTCCAACAAAAAAATACATATAAAGCCTTAGATAAAAAGGAAGATAAAATTTCAACTCTAGCCATTCATTATAATGAAATGAAAAAGTTCAAAAAAGACAGAGTTCCGTTGCTTCAAACGAAAGATCATATTGCGGCTGTATCTGTTATTCCTTATCCGCCGGGGATCCCGTTGATCCTTGAAGGTGAAAAAATAACAAACTCACATATTAACCAGCTTCTAGAGTTACTAAATGCAGGTGCTTATCTTCAAAATCATAGAGATATTTTGGGAAATGGACTTGAAGTTTTTAAATAAGATTTATATGAAAACATGCCAGCCATTAAAAAATTAGGGTAAAATAAGTGTGGATAATATATTTTAAACTAGAATTGTAAGTGGAGGAAAAAAAATGAGTTATCTCATAACTCTCGAAGGTGTCGAGGGATCAGGAAAATCCACATTAATTAATTATGTTAAGGATTTTCTTGAATATAGAGGGAAAAGTATTGTTGTTACAAGAGAACCAGGAGGAATTGATATAGCTGAACAAATTCGCTCAGTTATTTTAGATAAAAAGAATACTAAAATGGATGGTCGAACTGAGGCGCTCCTCTATGCTGCAGCAAGAAGACAGCATTTAGTGGAAAAGATTATTCCCTCACTAAATGAAGATAAAATTGTATTATGTGATCGTTTTATCGACAGTAGTTTGGCCTATCAAGGATATGCTCGAGGGTTAGGGATTGACGAGGTTCTTTCGATTAATGAATTTGCTATTGGAAATTTTATGCCGAATTTAACCTTGTATTTAGACCTTGATCCTGAGGTTGGATTAAGTAGAATTCGAAAAAATAAAGAAAGAGAAGTAAATAGGTTAGATTTAGAGGAAATGAACTTTCACAATAAGGTGAAAGAGGGATATGAGGAAGTTTTGGTGAAATTCCCTAATAGAATTGTAAGAATAGATGCTAATCAAGAAATTGAGAATGTATTTTCGGAGATTAAAAAGGTATTAATAGATAAAATAATGTGGTGATCGTATATGCAAACATGGGAACAACTGCAGGAAACACAGCCCAATGTAGTGAGGATGCTGAAAAATAGTATATTGAAAAACCGGATTGCGCATGCCTATTTATTTGAGGGCGGTCGTGGAACAGGTAAAAAAGCTGTCGGCATTCAGCTCGCCAAAAGCTTTTTTTGCATAAATAAAACGGGTGCTGAACCATGCAATTCCTGTATTGAATGCAAGAGGATCGAATCAGGCAATCATCCTGATGTCCATTTCCTATCACCGGACGGTTTATCGTTAAAAAAAGAACAAATAAAAGATTTGCAGAGAGAATTTTCAAAGAAGAGTGTAGAATCAAAGGGGAAAATCTATTTAATTGAACATGCTGATAAAATGACAAATCAAGCAGCCAATAGTTTATTAAAGTTTTTAGAGGAACCAGATGGACAAACTATTGCCATTTTGTTAACAGAACAGGTTCAGCAAATACTGCCAACGATCTTATCCAGATGTCAAATTTTGAATTTTCAACCATTAACGGCAGATTTACTTTTACAAAAACTGCTACAACAAGGTGTCCCTGCTCATTTAGGAAAAATTGTTGCCTCTCTTACCAATAATATTAATGAAGCACTTGCTATAATTTCAGACGATTGGTTTGCACAAGCCCGAAACATAGTGATACAATTAAATGAGGTCCTTTTAAAGAGGGGTCATCATGCTTTATTATTTTTACATGAAAATTGGCTGTCACACTTTAAGGAAAAAGAACAGCTTAGTGTAGGTTTGGATTTATTATTATTATGGTTTAAAGACCTTTTGTATATCCAAATAGGTGAAGAAAATAGTTTAATTTATATAGATCAAAAGGAGTTGCTTGAGGCACAATCTATGCGTTTTTCTCAAAAGAAAATCGTAGACGATTTAACCGTTATTTTAGAGGCAAAGAAGCGGTTAAATGCCAATGTCAATCCTTCATTATTAATGGAGCAGCTGATACTGAAGTTGCAGGAGGGATAATGCTTGTATGAGGTAGTAGGAGTACGCTTTAAAAAGGCGGGTAAAATATATTATTTTGATCCAGGAGAAATAAAGATCGAAAGAGGATCATACGTTATCGTTGAAACTGTTCGGGGAGTTGAGTTTGGAAAGGCTGTCATCGCACAAAAAACTGTTGATGAAAATGATATCGTTTTACCCTTAAAGAAGGTCATTCGCCTTGCGGATGAAAACGATATAAGAAATGTTGAAGAAAATAAAAAAGAAGCAAAAGAAGCATATGAAGCCTGCACGAAAAAAATAGTAGAGCATGGATTAGATATGAAGCTAGTAGACGTAGAATATACGTTTGATAGAAATAAGATTATCTTCTATTTTACAGCAGATGGTCGCATCGATTTTCGTGAATTAGTTAAGGATTTAGCAGCTATCTTTAGGACAAGAATCGAACTCCGTCAAATCGGTGTTCGCGATGAGGCAAAGTTGCTCGGCGGAATCGGGCCGTGTGGAAGAATGCTTTGCTGTTCTACGTTTCTAGGCGATTTCGACCCGGTATCTATAAAAATGGCAAAGGATCAAAACTTGTCATTAAATCCAGCCAAAATTTCTGGACTTTGCGGACGACTTATGTGTTGCTTGAAATATGAAAACGATGACTATGAGACTGCAAAAGCAGAGTTACCAGACTTAGGGGACCCTATTCATACACCGCAAGGAGACGGCAAGGTAGTCGGTTTGAACATATTGGAAGGTGTTATCCAAGTTGAATTGACTGAACTTGAGCGTGTAGTAGAATATACAATTGATGAATTAATGGAGCAAGGGACCGTGTCGTTTTAGCCCACAAAAATAGAGGTGCATTCAAGTGGACAAAAAACAATTATTTGATCAGGCGATTGAAATAGAAGAACAAATCGGTCGATTATATAAACAATTAGGTGAATTTAAAGCACAGCTTGCAGAGTTGCTTGAGGAAAACCACCATTTAAAAATGGAAAATCATCACCTAAGACAACGGTTTGAAAAAGAGGACGAACCGAAGCAAAAAGAAACGAAAAGAAAGACGAACAAGAAGGAAAAGTCAGAGTCATTGGCGGATATTGGGGAAGGATATGATAACCTCGCTCGACTTTATCAAGAGGGATTCCATATTTGCAATGTTCACTATGGGTCTTT
The DNA here is from genome assembly GCF_000307855.1 of Schinkia azotoformans LMG 9581. Classification (GTDB taxonomy): domain Bacteria; phylum Bacillota; class Bacilli; order Bacillales; family Bacillaceae_J; genus Schinkia; species Schinkia azotoformans. Next base: position 4,870 of record NZ_AJLR01000118.1, read on the forward strand.
GCGAAAAGATGGCGACTGCCTGTTTTGTTTATCGTTTTTAAATAAAAAATAGGCGTAGAGGCTGACTCAGGAACAAAGAGTCAGCCTCATTTCTATATAAGGAAGGGTATTTACATATATGGTTGAATTACATGGAGATGAACGTTTAGATTATTTGTTGGATGAGCGGATGAAAATTATCCAAAGCCCGTCTGTCTTTAATTTTTCATTGGATGCCGTGCTATTGGCAAATTTCGTTTACGTTCCGATACAAAAAGGAACTTTGCTTGATTTATGTACAGGCAATGCCGTTATTCCACTGCTTCTAAGTGAACGCACAAAGGGTACAATCACAGGGGTGGAAATTCAGGAGCGCATCTATGATATGGCTGTAAGAAGTATTCAGTACAATCATTTAGAGGACCGCATATCGGTTATTCATGGTGACATTAACGATATACCTGAGGTATTGGGGAATGCCGGGTTTGATGTTGTGACTTGTAACCCGCCTTATTTTCCAACACCGAGTGAAACAGAATATAACGAAAACCCGCATCTGGCTATTGCCCGTCATGAAATTTATTGTACTCTTGAGGATGTTGTTAGGGTGTCAAGCGGGCTTGTTCGACACGGTGGCAAGGTAGCTTTTGTTCACCGCCCCGAGAGGCTGCTTGATATTGTCACTTTAATGAGACAATATAAAATAGAACCGAAGCGAATGCGTCTCGTTTATCCTAAAGCGGGGAAGGAAGCTAATACATTGTTAGTTGAGGGTATAAAATACGGGAAGGCAGGATTAAAAATATTGCCCCCTCTTTATGTGTATAAAGAAAATAATGAGTACACAGAGGAGATGTTAGAAATCTTATATGGAGAAAGATAAGCATTATGTTTATATTTTGGAATGTAGTGATGGCTCGTATTATACGGGCTATACGAATAATTTAGAAAAAAGGCTTGAAATGCACCAAACGGGTAAGGGTGCGAAATATACAAGAGGACGTACGCCAGTCCAACTTTTATTTTCAGAAGTGTATGAGTCTAAAACGGAAGCCATGCAGGAGGAATATCGGGTCAAGCAATTAACGAGAAAACAAAAAGAGGAGTATATTTATGAGAACGCAGCAAAAAAGCTTTAGTGAATCAAATGCCGGGTTGCTTTATTTAGTGCCAACCCCAATCGGCAATTTAGAGGATATGACCTTTCGCGCCATTCGTATTTTAAAGGAAGCTAATTTAATTGCTGCTGAAGATACGAGGCAAACGGTCAAGCTTCTGAATCATTTTGAAATTTCAACACCGTTGACAAGCTACCATGAACATAATAAGCGGGAAAGCGGCGCTAAACTTCTTGAAGAAATAAAGAATGGAAAAACAATTGCTTTAGTTAGTGACGCGGGGATGCCGGCCATTTCCGATCCGGGCTACGATTTAGTTGTCGCAGCATTGGAGGAAAATATCGCCGTTATTGCCCTTCCTGGTGCCAATGCGGCGCTAACAGCTCTCATTGCTTCCGGACTTCCAACCGATCACTTCTATTATTATGGGTTTTTACCACGGGGAAAAAAGGAAAGAACGGCAGAGCTGGAACGGCTAAAGGAAATGCTGGATCCAATGATCTTTTATGAAGCCCCACATCGCTTGAAGGAAACACTCACTGCAATTGAAAAGGTGTGGGGAAGCAATCGTAGAGCAACTCTTTCAAGAGAATTAACAAAGAAGTTTGAGGAATACATAAGAGGGACGGTGGGCGAACTTATCGAGTGGGCGGATGAGGAAACGATTCGTGGTGAATTTTGCATCATTATTGAAGGGGCAAATAGCGCCGAAATTTCGGAAAAACATATTTGGTGGGAAGAATTGCAGATTAAAGAGCATGTAGAGCATTATATTGAAAAAGAGGGATTGCGGTCTAAAGAGGCGATCAAACGTGTTGCAGATGAGCGGGGAATACCGAAAAGAGAAGTATACCAATTGTTTCATATTGAAGGATAAATTTAAGATGTAAGTGTGCAATAAAAAAGAGGCTATAGTTAGCCTCTTTTGAATTAATTATCATTATTTTGCAACGGCAAGGTTTTCTTGAAGTTCTTTTAATAACAATTCTGCACCTTCGCGGCTTAGTACAATTTTACCATTGGCAAGAGCAAAGTTGTGATCAGATACTTCTCCAGTAATGCTGCAAGTCATATTAGGCTTATATTTTTTTAAAACGATACGATCATCGTCAACATATATCTCAAGTGAGTCTTTTTCCGCAATACCTAAAGTACGGCGTAATTCAATTGGAATTACAACTCGACCTAATTCATCAACTTTACGAACAATTCCAGTAGATTTCATGTAAGCATTTCTCCCTTTAATAATATAGTATATCTTTATTTATAATTCGTCATGTTTCGACAAATTTCATCCGTTTTCATCATAACAAGTTTTCCAGAAGTAGTCAATTATTGTTTATGTAAAAAAGTGTAGAATTTATAAGAAAATGTATTTTTTTGCATTTTAAATATTGATGTATTAACTTTCTTTATTAGTACTATTTAAATAGTTAATACCAATACTTTTACATTTAATTACCTTTTTTCAAAAAAATGTTTTTTTCTTTTATTATAAAAATAACGACAAAATTCTACAAGGGTTTTTGACAAAAAAATTAGGGCCAGGTGCAATCTTGACTCATAATATTTGATTAGGTATATTTTGGAGATGGTATAATAGATAGTACGAATACAGTTAGGTCTAAGAGGGGGTCATTTAGTTGAGTGAAAAAAAATCATTTTATCTTACAACACCAATTTATTATCCAAGCGACAAATTACATATAGGACATGCTTATACAACGGTAGCTGGGGATGCGATGGCACGCTATAAACGCCTACGAGGTTACGATGTTATGTATTTAACAGGTACTGACGAACATGGACAAAAAATCCAAAGAAAGGCTGAGGAAAAAGGGGTTAGCCCACAACAATTCGTTGATAATATTGTGTCAGGAATTAAAGATTTATGGCAAAAGCTTGATATTTCTTATGATGATTTTATAAGAACAACAGAAGATCGCCATAAGAAAACTGTCGAAAAGATATTTGCAAAGCTCGTTGAACAAGGTGACATCTATTTAGATCAGTACGAAGGATGGTATTGTACACCATGTGAATCTTTCTTTACTGAGCGTCAAATTGAGGGAGGCAATTGCCCAGACTGTGGTCGTCCTGTTGAAAAGGTGAAGGAAGAGTCTTACTTTTTCAAAATGAGTAAATATGTTGATCGCTTATTGCAATATTACGAAGAAAATCCCGAATTTATCCAACCGGAATCTCGCAAAAATGAAATGATTAACAATTTTATTAAGCCAGGCTTAGAGGACTTGGCGGTATCAAGAACAACATTTGACTGGGGCATTAAAGTACCTGGTGATCCAAAGCATGTTATTTATGTATGGATTGATGCGTTATCAAATTATATTACTGCCTTAGGTTATGATACGGAAAATGATGAAAAATATCAAAAATATTGGCCTGCAGATGTTCATTTAGTTGGTAAAGAAATCGTTCGTTTCCATACCATTTATTGGCCAATCATGTTAATGGCTTTAGGAGTACCGCTTCCTAAGAAAGTTTTTGCCCATGGCTGGCTATTAATGAAGGATGGAAAAATGTCGAAATCAAAAGGAAATGTCATCGATCCGGTCACATTAATTGATCGCTATGGGTTGGATGCACTCCGTTATTACCTGCTTCGTGAAGTTCCATTCGGATCAGATGGTGTCTTCACACCGGAAGGTTTTGTAGACCGTATTAATTTTGACTTAGCAAACGATTTAGGAAACTTATTGAATCGTACAGTAGCTATGATTGATAAATATTTTGGCGGAGAAATTCCACAGTATGACGGGCAAGTAACGGAATTCGACGGAATTCTAGAAAATACCGCAAAAGAAACGGTTGAAAAAGTTGAAAATGCAATGGAAAAAATGGAGTTTTCCGTCGCATTAACAGCTATTTGGCAGCTAGTCAGCCGCACAAATAAATATATTGATGAAACACAGCCATGGACACTTGCTAAAGATGAAAGCAAAAAAGCCCATTTAGCGTCCGTAATGTATCATTTAGCAGAGTCATTACGATATAGTTCCATTATGCTGCAGCCGTTTTTAACGAGAGCACCAAAGAAAATTTGGGAGCAATTAGGCGTGAGCGGCGAGAAGTTGACTGCTTGGAATAGTCTCTATCAATTTGGTTTAATCCCGAGCGGCACAAAAGTACAAAAAGGCGAGCCAATCTTCCCACGTCTTGAAACAGAAAAAGAAGTGGCAGCAATTAAAGAGGATATGCAGCCACCAGCACAAGCCGTGCCGTCAGAGCCTGCAGCTGCTAATGGGAATGAAGCGGGTTCGGAGCAGGCAGTTCCTGAAGTTGAAGAAATCACAATTGATGACTTTGGAAAGGTTGAGCTTCGTGTTGCCGAGGTCATTCAAGCTGAAAATGTCAAAAAGGCAGACAAGCTGTTAAAGCTTCAATTAGACTTAGGCTATGAAAAGCGCCAAGTTGTTTCCGGTATTGCCGAATATTACAAACCAGAGGAATTAACTGGCCAAAAAGTAATCTGTGTAACCAACCTAAAACCAGTCAAACTTCGCGGCGAGCTGTCACAAGGCATGATCCTTGCCGGAAAGGACAATGGAAAGTTAAAGCTTGCTACAATTGATGCAAGCATTCCCAATGGTACAAAAATAAAATAAGCTTCAAGGGAGTTTTTTTATGTTGTTTGATACCCATGTTCATCTCAATGCAAGGCAATTTGCCGATGATGAAGCAGAAGTTATAGAGCGTGCACTTTCAGAAGGTGTCTCCCACATGGTCGTTGTCGGATTTGATAAAGAGACTATTGAAGGTGCAATTAGAATCGCGGAACAGCATGATTTTATCTATGCATCAATCGGCTGGCATCCGGTTGATGCTATTGATATGAAGGAAGAAGATTTGGAGTGGATTGAGGGGTTGGCCAGTCATCCAAAGGTTGTTGCTCTTGGTGAAATGGGCTTGGATTATTACTGGGATAAATCACCAAAAGACATCCAAAAGGAAGTATTTCGTAAACAAATACGCTTAGCGAAAAAGTTAAAACTGCCAATTATCATCCATAACCGTGAAGCAACACAGGATATTGTCGATATTCTGAAAGAAGAGGAAGCAGGCGAAGTGGGCGGTATTATGCATTGCTTTAGCGGAAGCCTTGAAACAGCTATGGAATGCATCGCCATGAATTTTTATATCTCCCTTGGTGGCCCAGTTACTTTTAAAAATGCCAAAAAGCCAAAGGAAGTAGCTACCGAACTTCCACTAGAGAAGCTACTCATCGAAACGGATTGCCCGTATTTAACACCGCATCCGTATCGCGGCAAAAGAAATGAACCAGCTTATGTCAAATTAGTTGCCGAGCAAATTGCTGAGTTGAAGGGCATACCTTTCGAGGAAGTAGCCCGTCAAACAACGGAAAATGCGAAAAAGGCGTTTGGAATTTCATAAATTGTCGAAAGGGCTGTCTCTCAAGTGGGACAGTCCCTTTTTTCATTAACTTTATCTCAGTCGTCGTCCTCCAGTTTTTTTGTCGCTTAACGGGCACTTCCGCTTTTCTATCGAATAATGTTGTCGATATTTTTGGGTGGATTTCCTAAAGAAAAAAGCTTTATAATGTGAAACGATAGACAAAGTGAACATGTCTTAGAATTTGTCAAGAGTAGGTGGGGTGGTAAATTATAGTTGACAACTTGAGAAGGGCTCTTATATAATCACTCCGAGAAGGAGGCAAATTATGCTGAAATCGAAAAAGATGATAGTTGCCTTGTCTAGTATTCTAGCTATTATACTAATAGCGGTACTATCGTACGAGGGAACTAAGCAGCCGGTAACGGTTGTATTAGACGGGAAAGAGGAAACGGTACGAACCCATGCCGAGACGGTAAAAGAGCTTTTGGCAGAGCTTAATTTAGAAGTCTTGGAGCAGGATCGGGTCACGCCTTCGCTGGATTCACCGATAATGAAAAACGGGAGAGTTTCGTGGGACCCAGCCAAGCCTATTAGATTGATAGCCTGGGGGAAAGAAGAGACAGTTTGGTCGGCAGCTAAAACTGTAGGGGATTTTATAAATGAGCAAAATATTAAGTTAAGTGAACACGATAGAATTAGTCCAAGTAGGGATACAGAGCTAGATCAAAAAACAGAAATAGTCATAGATACTGCTTTTCTTGTAACAATCAAAGATAAAAATGAGGAGAAGCCAGTTTGGACCACTTCGACTACGGTCGTTGACCTTTTGAAGCACCAAGAAATTAAACTTAATGAACTTGACCGCGTTGAGCCAGAAGCTAGCACTCAAGTCACAGAAAATATGGTTGTTAATGTTATACGCGTAGAAAAGGTCACCGATGTGGTGGAAGCACCAGTTGATTTTGCAGTTGTAACTCGAAAAGATTCATCCCTACCAAAAGGTGTAGAAAAGGTAGTCGATAAAGGGGAAAAAGGTTTGGAAAAGCAAACCTTTGAAGTAGTCCTTGAAAATGGCAAGGAAGTTTCAAGAAAGCTGCTAAGTACTGAAAAAGTTAGAGATAGTAAAGATAAAATCGTTGCTTTAGGTACAAAACCAATTAAACAACAAGCGGCCCGTGGTTATGATGGTCCCTCGACAAAGGAATTTTATGTCCAAGCTACCGCTTATACCGCTTATTGTAACGGATGCTCCGGGAAGACCTCAAGCGGCATTAATTTGAGAGAAAATCCAGATGCAAAAGTTATTGCAGTTGATCCTAGTGTCATTCCATTAGGTACAAAAGTATGGGTGGAAGGCTATGGTCATGCGATCGCTGCAGATACCGGCGGCTCCATTAAAGGGAATAAAATTGATCTTTTTATTCCTGATCAAAAAACTGTAGACGGATATGGTCGTAAAACGGTTTTAATTAAAATCTTAGAATAAACAGAATAGCATCTTCGATTTTCACAGGGGATAAACTCCTCTGTGTTTTTTGTTTTTAATTAGCTTATACTTATACATATAAAGAGACGTTAAACGAGCATTAAAAGTTTCAGATTTTTGAGAGGAAAAATAAAAAAATGGAAAAAATCAAAGAAATTATTGTGGTTGAAGGAAAAGATGATACTGTTCGGGTAAAAAGAGCTGTTCAAGCAGATACGATTGAAACAAATGGCTCTGAAATAAGTGAGACGACGATTGAACAAATTCGACTTGCCCAAAACCAGCGGGGTGTCATTATTTTTACTGACCCAGACTATCCTGGGGAACGAATCCGGAAAATCATATCTGAAAAGGTACCGGGGTGTAAGCATGCCTTTTTGCCCCGTCACGAGGCAATCCCTAAAAAGGGCAAAGGCCTTGGTGTCGAACATGCTTCAATTGAAGCTATTCAAACGGCTTTAAGGGCGGTACAGCAGGAAATGATTAATGTAAGGGAGGAAATTACTCAAGAGGATTTAATTGAAGCTGGTTTAATTGGGGAGGACCGATCCAAGGAAAGAAGAGAAAAGCTTGGGATGATCTTAAAAATAGGGTATACGAACGGGAAACAGCTTCATAAGCGTTTAAATATGTTTCAAATTACGAAAACGGCATTTTTAGAGGCTGTTGTTCAAGTGTTACAGGAGGAAACGGAATGATGAAGGACATTGCAACACCGGTACGAACGAAGGCAATTTTGGAAAAGTACGGGTTTTCTTTCAAGAAAAGCTTAGGACAGAACTTTTTAATTGACTTAAATATTTTAAACCGAATTGTTGATTTTGCCGAGTTGACTGTGAACAGTGGTGCTATTGAAATTGGACCTGGAATTGGGGCGTTAACGGAGCAATTGGCAAAGCGGGCAAAGAAAGTAGTCGCCTTTGAAATTGACCAACGGTTGCTGCCGATTTTAAAAGAAACGCTTGAACCTTATCCGCATGTGAAGGTTATTCATGAGGATGTTCTAAAAGCAAATGTGAACCAAGTCATTACAGAGGAATTTGGGGAAGATCAGGATTTAATGGTTGTAGCCAATCTCCCTTATTATGTGACAACGCCAATCATTATGAAGCTTTTGACCGATCAATTGCCGATACGGGGAATTGTTTGTATGCTTCAAAAGGAAGTCGCTGACCGAATAGCAGCCGCCCCTGGTACAAAGGACTACGGCTCCTTATCAATAGCCATCCAATATTATACGGAGGCAAAAACGGTTATGATTGTACCGAAAACTGTTTTTATACCGCAGCCGAATATTGACTCTGCTGTTATTCGGTTAACAAAAAGACCGGAACCGGCTGTTAAGGTTACAGATGAAGAGTTTTTCTTCACGGTTGTCCGGGCTAGCTTTGCACAGCGGCGAAAAACCATCTTTAATAATTTATCAAGCCACTTCGCTCAAACGATTGAAAAGAAGAATATTGAAAAGGCCCTTCATGCCGCTGGAATTGATCCAAAAAGGCGAGGAGAAACATTAAGTATAGAAGAGTTCGGAAGATTAAGTGATGAGCTTGTATCCCATCTGGACGTAAATAAAGCAAAGCGCATTTGATTCACGTTTTTCCCCTTGGATACATAGGTTATAGAGACAATGTATCTGCCCCATGTGAGGAGGGGAAATATGGATATCGAGGTGGGAGATTTAGTAACCCGCAAATCTTATAAGCAGGATTTACTTTTCCGGGTGACGGAAATAAATAACAACATAGCTATATTATTAGGCGAGGATGTTAGGCTTATTGCTGATGCACCGATTTCTGATTTATTAATTATAGACGATAAAGAATATAAATCACGACAGAAGAAGGAAAAGGAAAAAGTAGATAAATCCAACTGGCTATTCCGCCAGGATTATAATTTAATTCGCCAAAGAAATGAATATCATGCCTCGAGCGGCTACAGTCATAGTGAATCTTACTTTCAAATGCCCGGCCGTGTGTTGCATCTGGATGGCGATCCTGTTTATTTACAAAAGTGCCGCACATTATATGAACGTCTGGGTGTTCCGATATATGGCGTCCATATGAGTGAAAAAGAAATGCCGGAGCGGGTTGGCAGGTTAATTGAGCAAATGCGACCCGATATACTAGTTGTAACCGGGCACGATGCTTATCTTAAATCAAAAGGTAAGATAAGTGATTTAAAAGCATACCGCCACTCGCGCTACTTTGCCCAAACCGTCTATGAAGCGAGAAAAAAGGTTCCACATCTTGATCAGCTTGTTATTTTTGCGGGGGCATGCCAATCACACTTTGAATCATTAATCAAAGCTGGAGCCAATTTCGCAAGCTCACCGACACGGATTAATATTCACGCCCTTGATCCGGTATATATTGTAGCTAAAATCAGCTATACGCCGATCAAGGATCATATTAATGTGTGGGATGTACTTCGAAATACCTTAACAGGTGAAAAAGGGTTAGGTGGAGTGGAAACAAGAGGATTACTTCGAATTGGAATGCCATATAATATATCGGATTATGAATAAAGCTGTCTTTAAAGTAAAGCATACAGGTGGAAATGAATATTTACTTATTTTGTGAATATAATTTTCTTGTTTGTGCTTCATACTTTAAAGGCAGCTTTTATTATTTAAAAATTAAGGCGAATTATACATAAAATTGTCAAACTGAGGAAAAATAATATTATGTTCAAAAAAAAATCTACTATTGAATCAAAAACCCATTGACAGTAAAAAGGTGTCACTGATATAATTTTAGTTTTATTTGACTGAAATGGCGATTGGTGATATACTATACATAGTGAGGTGGAACGAATGGGAAAAACTTTGTTAGACATTAAACGCATTCTTGATAATAATCTTGGGAAGCGCCTGACACTAAAAGCAAATGGTGGGCGCCGCAAGACGATTGAAAGGTCTGGAGTTTTAGCTGAAACGTATCCTTCTGTTTTTATTATTGAATTAGATCAACAAGAAAATTCATTTGAACGGGTTTCTTATAGTTACGCTGATGTTTTAACTGAAACAGTCGAATTAACATTTTTTGATGAAAATACAGGAAGTATCGCAATAAACGGACAGTAGAAATACTGTCCGTTGTTTTTTGAATTACTTATGCATAACATCCTAATACTAAGATTGTCGCAGTTTTAGGAGGGAGTATTCATTATGAGCAGAAGAAGGGGCTTAATGTCTCAACAGTTTAAGGATGAACTCGCAAAGGAACTTGGATTTTATGATACTGTTCAAGCTGAAGGCTGGGGTGGAATAACAGCAAGACAAGCCGGAAGCATGGTAAAGCGCGCTGTTGAAATTGCACAACATAGTTTAGTAAATCAACAAGAACAGTAAATTCGCGTTCTAAAAAAACGACTAAAACACTGCGATAACCGGGGCTAATTTTAGCTTCGGTTTTTTTTTCGATAAAAATGGTTATACTATCTGTTTATGATACAATATACAAGATATTAACTTCATTTAGTAGGTCTGGCACTTGCTGTAAGTGGCTAGACGAGTTTAGTAGGTGATAAGTAGGATGGGCAATCGAATTTTAGTAAAAGCGCCGGCAAAAATCAATTTATCGTTAGATGTTTTACACAAAAGAGACGATGGTTTTCATGAAGTTAAAATGATCATGACTACAATCGACTTGGCTGATCGGATTGAATTAGATGAGCTTCAGGATGATAAAATAACGATAGTCTCGCAAAACCGTTTTGTACCGGATGATGATCGGAATTTAGCCTATCAGGCAGCAAAGTTATTGAAAGAGCGTTTTGCTGTGAAAAAGGGTGTTTCCATTTCAATCTCGAAGATCATTCCTGTAGCTGCTGGTTTGGCAGGGGGAAGTAGTGATGCAGCGGCAACACTAAGAGGCTTAAATAAGCTGTGGAACTTAGGACTATCAATTGATAAATTAGCTGAAATCGGTGCGGAAATTGGCTCCGACGTTTCTTTCTGTGTATATGGAGGAACGGCTATTGCGACAGGTCGTGGTGAGAAAATTGAGCATATTTCTTCCCCACCGCCATGCTGGGTTATTCTTGCGAAACCAACGATTGGGGTATCTACTGCTGATGTTTACCGGAATTTAAAATTGGATCAAGTAGAGCACCCAAATATCGATGCTATGGTACAAGCTATTCATAATCATGATTTTAAAGGAATCTGTACTAACGTTGGAAATGTATTGGAAAGCGTCACCTTAAAAATGCATCCCGAGGTTAACCATATAAAAATGCAGATGCAGCGCTTTGGGGCAGATGCGGTATTAATGAGCGGCAGTGGACCAACTGTTTATGGTCTCGTTCAATATCAATCAAGACTACAACGAATTTACAATGGTTTAAGGGGTTTCTGTGATCAAGTATACGCAGTTCGTTTATTAGGTAACAGAAACGAAAGTTAACTTGTTTCTCACTGTCTAGCTCCAGCGCCTATCGCCTAGCAAACTTCAGGTCTCCTCCCTACGATAAGTCAACTAAGAATTGCTA
>NZ_AJLR01000119.1 GCF_000307855.1 Schinkia azotoformans LMG 9581
CAGAAATGCTGTTCTTTTTTTTGCTCTAACCATGTAATAAAGACTAATAAAGGATAATAAGCATCAATATTTGACAATAGGCTTAACCAACAAGGTAATAAATAAGGTTGTTAGGCTTTTTCCTTTTTCCTATAGACAGACACAAATAATTACTTTTCTCATAAAATAATAACAACTAACAGTTTTGGATATAGTATTTTGCCTATTCAAAATAGTGTATAAAATTTAAACTGATTGGCGATACTGAAACTGTGGAGGTGGACTGGATGGAATTAAACACAAATAAAAGTTCTGATGGGGAGACGTGCGTCATTTGCGAACAAAAGAAAGATAAGGGCATTCATATATATACGCAATTTATTTGTAATGAATGTGAGAAAGAATTAGTTTCAACGGAAACAAATGATGAAAAATACAAACATTTTTTAAATCAGATGCGGAAAATTACAGAGCCGATGCTAAATCTGAAATAGAACAGATCCATATTTGCATAGGGTCTGTTTTTTATTTAATATTAATAACGAATGAAAATGAAATGAGGCTCTCCGATGAATCAAGATTTACTTCCTCTATACAATGGTTTACTAAGCCATATTGAAACAAAACCAATCTCATTCCACGTACCTGGGCATAAAAGTGGAACAGTATTTCCACCGTTACCATCAGGTCATAACCTATTTCAGGAATTATTAAAAATAGATCAAACGGAGCTTGGGAATCTGGATGATTTGCATTCAGCTAGTGGGATTATAAAAGAGGCTGAGGATTTAACTGCTAAACTTTATAAAGTAACGAAAAGTTATTTCCTTGTCGGGGGATCTACAGCTGGCAATTTGGCTATGATACTATCAACCTGCGAACAGGGTGATAGTGTGCTTGTTCAACGTAATAGCCACAAGTCTGTTCTAAATGGTTTAAAATTGGCAGGTGTTCAGCCAGTTTTCCTATCGCCTGAATATGATAAAAATGGGCAATTTTCAACAAATGTTTCACGTGAAACAGTCGAAAAAGCAATAAAAATGTTTCCTGATGCCAAGGTGCTTATTTTGACTTCACCGAACTATTATGGCATGGTTTCTACAGAGCTCCAGCAAATAATAAATCTTGCCCATGCCAATGGATTAATAGTCCTTGTTGATGAAGCGCATGGGGCCCATTTAATACTTGGTGAACCGTTCCCACCTTCAGCTATACAACTGGGTGCAGACATTGTTGTTCAGTCGGCGCATAAAACATTGCCGGCGATGACGATGGGCTCATTTCTCCATTGTAATACTCATCATATCGATCTGGATAATTTACAATACTATTTGCAAGCCATTCAGTCCAGTAGTCCTTCTTATCCGATTATGGCATCATTAGATATAGCAAGGTATTACTTAGCCCAGATTACGGAAAGCGAAAAGGGGAAAATTGTCACGAGTATTAATAGTCTTCGACAACAGCTTTCAACCATTGACCAACTGAGTGTCCTACCCACTAATACTAAAGACAATAATTGCGACCCATTGAAGGTAATTGTTCAAACAAGATGCTCCCACTCCGGTTATGAATTACAAAAGGAATTCGAAAAGCAAGCCCTTTATACAGAGCTCGCAGACCCGTGGAATATTTTATTTGTTCTGCCTTTAGCTGCCATTGAAAATGGGTCAGCTATAATTGAAAAACTAAAAGTGGCTGTCGAGCACTTACCGGTTCAATTTGTCCAACAAAAAAATACATATAAAGCCTTAGATAAAAAGGAAGATAAAATTTCAACTCTAGCCATTCATTATAATGAAATGAAAAAGTTCAAAAAAGACAGAGTTCCGTTGCTTCAAACGAAAGATCATATTGCGGCTGTATCTGTTATTCCTTATCCGCCGGGGATCCCGTTGATCCTTGAAGGTGAAAAAATAACAAACTCACATATTAACCAGCTTCTAGAGTTACTAAATGCAGGTGCTTATCTTCAAAATCATAGAGATATTTTGGGAAATGGACTTGAAGTTTTTAAATAAGATTTATATGAAAACATGCCAGCCATTAAAAAATTAGGGTAAAATAAGTGTGGATAATATATTTTAAACTAGAATTGTAAGTGGAGGAAAAAAAATGAGTTATCTCATAACTCTCGAAGGTGTCGAGGGATCAGGAAAATCCACATTAATTAATTATGTTAAGGATTTTCTTGAATATAGAGGGAAAAGTATTGTTGTTACAAGAGAACCAGGAGGAATTGATATAGCTGAACAAATTCGCTCAGTTATTTTAGATAAAAAGAATACTAAAATGGATGGTCGAACTGAGGCGCTCCTCTATGCTGCAGCAAGAAGACAGCATTTAGTGGAAAAGATTATTCCCTCACTAAATGAAGATAAAATTGTATTATGTGATCGTTTTATCGACAGTAGTTTGGCCTATCAAGGATATGCTCGAGGGTTAGGGATTGACGAGGTTCTTTCGATTAATGAATTTGCTATTGGAAATTTTATGCCGAATTTAACCTTGTATTTAGACCTTGATCCTGAGGTTGGATTAAGTAGAATTCGAAAAAATAAAGAAAGAGAAGTAAATAGGTTAGATTTAGAGGAAATGAACTTTCACAATAAGGTGAAAGAGGGATATGAGGAAGTTTTGGTGAAATTCCCTAATAGAATTGTAAGAATAGATGCTAATCAAGAAATTGAGAATGTATTTTCGGAGATTAAAAAGGTATTAATAGATAAAATAATGTGGTGATCGTATATGCAAACATGGGAACAACTGCAGGAAACACAGCCCAATGTAGTGAGGATGCTGAAAAATAGTATATTGAAAAACCGGATTGCGCATGCCTATTTATTTGAGGGCGGTCGTGGAACAGGTAAAAAAGCTGTCGGCATTCAGCTCGCCAAAAGCTTTTTTTGCATAAATAAAACGGGTGCTGAACCATGCAATTCCTGTATTGAATGCAAGAGGATCGAATCAGGCAATCATCCTGATGTCCATTTCCTATCACCGGACGGTTTATCGTTAAAAAAAGAACAAATAAAAGATTTGCAGAGAGAATTTTCAAAGAAGAGTGTAGAATCAAAGGGGAAAATCTATTTAATTGAACATGCTGATAAAATGACAAATCAAGCAGCCAATAGTTTATTAAAGTTTTTAGAGGAACCAGATGGACAAACTATTGCCATTTTGTTAACAGAACAGGTTCAGCAAATACTGCCAACGATCTTATCCAGATGTCAAATTTTGAATTTTCAACCATTAACGGCAGATTTACTTTTACAAAAACTGCTACAACAAGGTGTCCCTGCTCATTTAGGAAAAATTGTTGCCTCTCTTACCAATAATATTAATGAAGCACTTGCTATAATTTCAGACGATTGGTTTGCACAAGCCCGAAACATAGTGATACAATTAAATGAGGTCCTTTTAAAGAGGGGTCATCATGCTTTATTATTTTTACATGAAAATTGGCTGTCACACTTTAAGGAAAAAGAACAGCTTAGTGTAGGTTTGGATTTATTATTATTATGGTTTAAAGACCTTTTGTATATCCAAATAGGTGAAGAAAATAGTTTAATTTATATAGATCAAAAGGAGTTGCTTGAGGCACAATCTATGCGTTTTTCTCAAAAGAAAATCGTAGACGATTTAACCGTTATTTTAGAGGCAAAGAAGCGGTTAAATGCCAATGTCAATCCTTCATTATTAATGGAGCAGCTGATACTGAAGTTGCAGGAGGGATAATGCTTGTATGAGGTAGTAGGAGTACGCTTTAAAAAGGCGGGTAAAATATATTATTTTGATCCAGGAGAAATAAAGATCGAAAGAGGATCATACGTTATCGTTGAAACTGTTCGGGGAGTTGAGTTTGGAAAGGCTGTCATCGCACAAAAAACTGTTGATGAAAATGATATCGTTTTACCCTTAAAGAAGGTCATTCGCCTTGCGGATGAAAACGATATAAGAAATGTTGAAGAAAATAAAAAAGAAGCAAAAGAAGCATATGAAGCCTGCACGAAAAAAATAGTAGAGCATGGATTAGATATGAAGCTAGTAGACGTAGAATATACGTTTGATAGAAATAAGATTATCTTCTATTTTACAGCAGATGGTCGCATCGATTTTCGTGAATTAGTTAAGGATTTAGCAGCTATCTTTAGGACAAGAATCGAACTCCGTCAAATCGGTGTTCGCGATGAGGCAAAGTTGCTCGGCGGAATCGGGCCGTGTGGAAGAATGCTTTGCTGTTCTACGTTTCTAGGCGATTTCGACCCGGTATCTATAAAAATGGCAAAGGATCAAAACTTGTCATTAAATCCAGCCAAAATTTCTGGACTTTGCGGACGACTTATGTGTTGCTTGAAATATGAAAACGATGACTATGAGACTGCAAAAGCAGAGTTACCAGACTTAGGGGACCCTATTCATACACCGCAAGGAGACGGCAAGGTAGTCGGTTTGAACATATTGGAAGGTGTTATCCAAGTTGAATTGACTGAACTTGAGCGTGTAGTAGAATATACAATTGATGAATTAATGGAGCAAGGGACCGTGTCGTTTTAGCCCACAAAAATAGAGGTGCATTCAAGTGGACAAAAAACAATTATTTGATCAGGCGATTGAAATAGAAGAACAAATCGGTCGATTATATAAACAATTAGGTGAATTTAAAGCACAGCTTGCAGAGTTGCTTGAGGAAAACCACCATTTAAAAATGGAAAATCATCACCTAAGACAACGGTTTGAAAAAGAGGACGAACCGAAGCAAAAAGAAACGAAAAGAAAGACGAACAAGAAGGAAAAGTCAGAGTCATTGGCGGATATTGGGGAAGGATATGATAACCTCGCTCGACTTTATCAAGAGGGATTCCATATTTGCAATGTTCACTATGGGTCTTTGCGAAAAGATGGCGACTGCCTGTTTTGTTTATCGTTTTTAAATAAAAAATAGGCGTAGAGGCTGACTCAGGAACAAAGAGTCAGCCTCATTTCTATATAAGGAAGGGTATTTACATATATGGTTGAATTACATGGAGATGAACGTTTAGATTATTTGTTGGATGAGCGGATGAAAATTATCCAAAGCCCGTCTGTCTTTAATTTTTCATTGGATGCCGTGCTATTGGCAAATTTCGTTTACGTTCCGATACAAAAAGGAACTTTGCTTGATTTATGTACAGGCAATGCCGTTATTCCACTGCTTCTAAGTGAACGCACAAAGGGTACAATCACAGGGGTGGAAATTCAGGAGCGCATCTATGATATGGCTGTAAGAAGTATTCAGTACAATCATTTAGAGGACCGCATATCGGTTATTCATGGTGACATTAACGATATACCTGAGGTATTGGGGAATGCCGGGTTTGATGTTGTGACTTGTAACCCGCCTTATTTTCCAACACCGAGTGAAACAGAATATAACGAAAACCCGCATCTGGCTATTGCCCGTCATGAAATTTATTGTACTCTTGAGGATGTTGTTAGGGTGTCAAGCGGGCTTGTTCGACACGGTGGCAAGGTAGCTTTTGTTCACCGCCCCGAGAGGCTGCTTGATATTGTCACTTTAATGAGACAATATAAAATAGAACCGAAGCGAATGCGTCTCGTTTATCCTAAAGCGGGGAAGGAAGCTAATACATTGTTAGTTGAGGGTATAAAATACGGGAAGGCAGGATTAAAAATATTGCCCCCTCTTTATGTGTATAAAGAAAATAATGAGTACACAGAGGAGATGTTAGAAATCTTATATGGAGAAAGATAAGCATTATGTTTATATTTTGGAATGTAGTGATGGCTCGTATTATACGGGCTATACGAATAATTTAGAAAAAAGGCTTGAAATGCACCAAACGGGTAAGGGTGCGAAATATACAAGAGGACGTACGCCAGTCCAACTTTTATTTTCAGAAGTGTATGAGTCTAAAACGGAAGCCATGCAGGAGGAATATCGGGTCAAGCAATTAACGAGAAAACAAAAAGAGGAGTATATTTATGAGAACGCAGCAAAAAAGCTTTAGTGAATCAAATGCCGGGTTGCTTTATTTAGTGCCAACCCCAATCGGCAATTTAGAGGATATGACCTTTCGCGCCATTCGTATTTTAAAGGAAGCTAATTTAATTGCTGCTGAAGATACGAGGCAAACGGTCAAGCTTCTGAATCATTTTGAAATTTCAACACCGTTGACAAGCTACCATGAACATAATAAGCGGGAAAGCGGCGCTAAACTTCTTGAAGAAATAAAGAATGGAAAAACAATTGCTTTAGTTAGTGACGCGGGGATGCCGGCCATTTCCGATCCGGGCTACGATTTAGTTGTCGCAGCATTGGAGGAAAATATCGCCGTTATTGCCCTTCCTGGTGCCAATGCGGCGCTAACAGCTCTCATTGCTTCCGGACTTCCAACCGATCACTTCTATTATTATGGGTTTTTACCACGGGGAAAAAAGGAAAGAACGGCAGAGCTGGAACGGCTAAAGGAAATGCTGGATCCAATGATCTTTTATGAAGCCCCACATCGCTTGAAGGAAACACTCACTGCAATTGAAAAGGTGTGGGGAAGCAATCGTAGAGCAACTCTTTCAAGAGAATTAACAAAGAAGTTTGAGGAATACATAAGAGGGACGGTGGGCGAACTTATCGAGTGGGCGGATGAGGAAACGATTCGTGGTGAATTTTGCATCATTATTGAAGGGGCAAATAGCGCCGAAATTTCGGAAAAACATATTTGGTGGGAAGAATTGCAGATTAAAGAGCATGTAGAGCATTATATTGAAAAAGAGGGATTGCGGTCTAAAGAGGCGATCAAACGTGTTGCAGATGAGCGGGGAATACCGAAAAGAGAAGTATACCAATTGTTTCATATTGAAGGATAAATTTAAGATGTAAGTGTGCAATAAAAAAGAGGCTATAGTTAGCCTCTTTTGAATTAATTATCATTATTTTGCAACGGCAAGGTTTTCTTGAAGTTCTTTTAATAACAATTCTGCACCTTCGCGGCTTAGTACAATTTTACCATTGGCAAGAGCAAAGTTGTGATCAGATACTTCTCCAGTAATGCTGCAAGTCATATTAGGCTTATATTTTTTTAAAACGATACGATCATCGTCAACATATATCTCAAGTGAGTCTTTTTCCGCAATACCTAAAGTACGGCGTAATTCAATTGGAATTACAACTCGACCTAATTCATCAACTTTACGAACAATTCCAGTAGATTTCATGTAAGCATTTCTCCCTTTAATAATATAGTATATCTTTATTTATAATTCGTCATGTTTCGACAAATTTCATCCGTTTTCATCATAACAAGTTTTCCAGAAGTAGTCAATTATTGTTTATGTAAAAAAGTGTAGAATTTATAAGAAAATGTATTTTTTTGCATTTTAAATATTGATGTATTAACTTTCTTTATTAGTACTATTTAAATAGTTAATACCAATACTTTTACATTTAATTACCTTTTTTCAAAAAAATGTTTTTTTCTTTTATTATAAAAATAACGACAAAATTCTACAAGGGTTTTTGACAAAAAAATTAGGGCCAGGTGCAATCTTGACTCATAATATTTGATTAGGTATATTTTGGAGATGGTATAATAGATAGTACGAATACAGTTAGGTCTAAGAGGGGGTCATTTAGTTGAGTGAAAAAAAATCATTTTATCTTACAACACCAATTTATTATCCAAGCGACAAATTACATATAGGACATGCTTATACAACGGTAGCTGGGGATGCGATGGCACGCTATAAACGCCTACGAGGTTACGATGTTATGTATTTAACAGGTACTGACGAACATGGACAAAAAATCCAAAGAAAGGCTGAGGAAAAAGGGGTTAGCCCACAACAATTCGTTGATAATATTGTGTCAGGAATTAAAGATTTATGGCAAAAGCTTGATATTTCTTATGATGATTTTATAAGAACAACAGAAGATCGCCATAAGAAAACTGTCGAAAAGATATTTGCAAAGCTCGTTGAACAAGGTGACATCTATTTAGATCAGTACGAAGGATGGTATTGTACACCATGTGAATCTTTCTTTACTGAGCGTCAAATTGAGGGAGGCAATTGCCCAGACTGTGGTCGTCCTGTTGAAAAGGTGAAGGAAGAGTCTTACTTTTTCAAAATGAGTAAATATGTTGATCGCTTATTGCAATATTACGAAGAAAATCCCGAATTTATCCAACCGGAATCTCGCAAAAATGAAATGATTAACAATTTTATTAAGCCAGGCTTAGAGGACTTGGCGGTATCAAGAACAACATTTGACTGGGGCATTAAAGTACCTGGTGATCCAAAGCATGTTATTTATGTATGGATTGATGCGTTATCAAATTATATTACTGCCTTAGGTTATGATACGGAAAATGATGAAAAATATCAAAAATATTGGCCTGCAGATGTTCATTTAGTTGGTAAAGAAATCGTTCGTTTCCATACCATTTATTGGCCAATCATGTTAATGGCTTTAGGAGTACCGCTTCCTAAGAAAGTTTTTGCCCATGGCTGGCTATTAATGAAGGATGGAAAAATGTCGAAATCAAAAGGAAATGTCATCGATCCGGTCACATTAATTGATCGCTATGGGTTGGATGCACTCCGTTATTACCTGCTTCGTGAAGTTCCATTCGGATCAGATGGTGTCTTCACACCGGAAGGTTTTGTAGACCGTATTAATTTTGACTTAGCAAACGATTTAGGAAACTTATTGAATCGTACAGTAGCTATGATTGATAAATATTTTGGCGGAGAAATTCCACAGTATGACGGGCAAGTAACGGAATTCGACGGAATTCTAGAAAATACCGCAAAAGAAACGGTTGAAAAAGTTGAAAATGCAATGGAAAAAATGGAGTTTTCCGTCGCATTAACAGCTATTTGGCAGCTAGTCAGCCGCACAAATAAATATATTGATGAAACACAGCCATGGACACTTGCTAAAGATGAAAGCAAAAAAGCCCATTTAGCGTCCGTAATGTATCATTTAGCAGAGTCATTACGATATAGTTCCATTATGCTGCAGCCGTTTTTAACGAGAGCACCAAAGAAAATTTGGGAGCAATTAGGCGTGAGCGGCGAGAAGTTGACTGCTTGGAATAGTCTCTATCAATTTGGTTTAATCCCGAGCGGCACAAAAGTACAAAAAGGCGAGCCAATCTTCCCACGTCTTGAAACAGAAAAAGAAGTGGCAGCAATTAAAGAGGATATGCAGCCACCAGCACAAGCCGTGCCGTCAGAGCCTGCAGCTGCTAATGGGAATGAAGCGGGTTCGGAGCAGGCAGTTCCTGAAGTTGAAGAAATCACAATTGATGACTTTGGAAAGGTTGAGCTTCGTGTTGCCGAGGTCATTCAAGCTGAAAATGTCAAAAAGGCAGACAAGCTGTTAAAGCTTCAATTAGACTTAGGCTATGAAAAGCGCCAAGTTGTTTCCGGTATTGCCGAATATTACAAACCAGAGGAATTAACTGGCCAAAAAGTAATCTGTGTAACCAACCTAAAACCAGTCAAACTTCGCGGCGAGCTGTCACAAGGCATGATCCTTGCCGGAAAGGACAATGGAAAGTTAAAGCTTGCTACAATTGATGCAAGCATTCCCAATGGTACAAAAATAAAATAAGCTTCAAGGGAGTTTTTTTATGTTGTTTGATACCCATGTTCATCTCAATGCAAGGCAATTTGCCGATGATGAAGCAGAAGTTATAGAGCGTGCACTTTCAGAAGGTGTCTCCCACATGGTCGTTGTCGGATTTGATAAAGAGACTATTGAAGGTGCAATTAGAATCGCGGAACAGCATGATTTTATCTATGCATCAATCGGCTGGCATCCGGTTGATGCTATTGATATGAAGGAAGAAGATTTGGAGTGGATTGAGGGGTTGGCCAGTCATCCAAAGGTTGTTGCTCTTGGTGAAATGGGCTTGGATTATTACTGGGATAAATCACCAAAAGACATCCAAAAGGAAGTATTTCGTAAACAAATACGCTTAGCGAAAAAGTTAAAACTGCCAATTATCATCCATAACCGTGAAGCAACACAGGATATTGTCGATATTCTGAAAGAAGAGGAAGCAGGCGAAGTGGGCGGTATTATGCATTGCTTTAGCGGAAGCCTTGAAACAGCTATGGAATGCATCGCCATGAATTTTTATATCTCCCTTGGTGGCCCAGTTACTTTTAAAAATGCCAAAAAGCCAAAGGAAGTAGCTACCGAACTTCCACTAGAGAAGCTACTCATCGAAACGGATTGCCCGTATTTAACACCGCATCCGTATCGCGGCAAAAGAAATGAACCAGCTTATGTCAAATTAGTTGCCGAGCAAATTGCTGAGTTGAAGGGCATACCTTTCGAGGAAGTAGCCCGTCAAACAACGGAAAATGCGAAAAAGGCGTTTGGAATTTCATAAATTGTCGAAAGGGCTGTCTCTCAAGTGGGACAGTCCCTTTTTTCATTAACTTTATCTCAGTCGTCGTCCTCCAGTTTTTTTGTCGCTTAACGGGCACTTCCGCTTTTCTATCGAATAATGTTGTCGATATTTTTGGGTGGATTTCCTAAAGAAAAAAGCTTTATAATGTGAAACGATAGACAAAGTGAACATGTCTTAGAATTTGTCAAGAGTAGGTGGGGTGGTAAATTATAGTTGACAACTTGAGAAGGGCTCTTATATAATCACTCCGAGAAGGAGGCAAATTATGCTGAAATCGAAAAAGATGATAGTTGCCTTGTCTAGTATTCTAGCTATTATACTAATAGCGGTACTATCGTACGAGGGAACTAAGCAGCCGGTAACGGTTGTATTAGACGGGAAAGAGGAAACGGTACGAACCCATGCCGAGACGGTAAAAGAGCTTTTGGCAGAGCTTAATTTAGAAGTCTTGGAGCAGGATCGGGTCACGCCTTCGCTGGATTCACCGATAATGAAAAACGGGAGAGTTTCGTGGGACCCAGCCAAGCCTATTAGATTGATAGCCTGGGGGAAAGAAGAGACAGTTTGGTCGGCAGCTAAAACTGTAGGGGATTTTATAAATGAGCAAAATATTAAGTTAAGTGAACACGATAGAATTAGTCCAAGTAGGGATACAGAGCTAGATCAAAAAACAGAAATAGTCATAGATACTGCTTTTCTTGTAACAATCAAAGATAAAAATGAGGAGAAGCCAGTTTGGACCACTTCGACTACGGTCGTTGACCTTTTGAAGCACCAAGAAATTAAACTTAATGAACTTGACCGCGTTGAGCCAGAAGCTAGCACTCAAGTCACAGAAAATATGGTTGTTAATGTTATACGCGTAGAAAAGGTCACCGATGTGGTGGAAGCACCAGTTGATTTTGCAGTTGTAACTCGAAAAGATTCATCCCTACCAAAAGGTGTAGAAAAGGTAGTCGATAAAGGGGAAAAAGGTTTGGAAAAGCAAACCTTTGAAGTAGTCCTTGAAAATGGCAAGGAAGTTTCAAGAAAGCTGCTAAGTACTGAAAAAGTTAGAGATAGTAAAGATAAAATCGTTGCTTTAGGTACAAAACCAATTAAACAACAAGCGGCCCGTGGTTATGATGGTCCCTCGACAAAGGAATTTTATGTCCAAGCTACCGCTTATACCGCTTATTGTAACGGATGCTCCGGGAAGACCTCAAGCGGCATTAATTTGAGAGAAAATCCAGATGCAAAAGTTATTGCAGTTGATCCTAGTGTCATTCCATTAGGTACAAAAGTATGGGTGGAAGGCTATGGTCATGCGATCGCTGCAGATACCGGCGGCTCCATTAAAGGGAATAAAATTGATCTTTTTATTCCTGATCAAAAAACTGTAGACGGATATGGTCGTAAAACGGTTTTAATTAAAATCTTAGAATAAACAGAATAGCATCTTCGATTTTCACAGGGGATAAACTCCTCTGTGTTTTTTGTTTTTAATTAGCTTATACTTATACATATAAAGAGACGTTAAACGAGCATTAAAAGTTTCAGATTTTTGAGAGGAAAAATAAAAAAATGGAAAAAATCAAAGAAATTATTGTGGTTGAAGGAAAAGATGATACTGTTCGGGTAAAAAGAGCTGTTCAAGCAGATACGATTGAAACAAATGGCTCTGAAATAAGTGAGACGACGATTGAACAAATTCGACTTGCCCAAAACCAGCGGGGTGTCATTATTTTTACTGACCCAGACTATCCTGGGGAACGAATCCGGAAAATCATATCTGAAAAGGTACCGGGGTGTAAGCATGCCTTTTTGCCCCGTCACGAGGCAATCCCTAAAAAGGGCAAAGGCCTTGGTGTCGAACATGCTTCAATTGAAGCTATTCAAACGGCTTTAAGGGCGGTACAGCAGGAAATGATTAATGTAAGGGAGGAAATTACTCAAGAGGATTTAATTGAAGCTGGTTTAATTGGGGAGGACCGATCCAAGGAAAGAAGAGAAAAGCTTGGGATGATCTTAAAAATAGGGTATACGAACGGGAAACAGCTTCATAAGCGTTTAAATATGTTTCAAATTACGAAAACGGCATTTTTAGAGGCTGTTGTTCAAGTGTTACAGGAGGAAACGGAATGATGAAGGACATTGCAACACCGGTACGAACGAAGGCAATTTTGGAAAAGTACGGGTTTTCTTTCAAGAAAAGCTTAGGACAGAACTTTTTAATTGACTTAAATATTTTAAACCGAATTGTTGATTTTGCCGAGTTGACTGTGAACAGTGGTGCTATTGAAATTGGACCTGGAATTGGGGCGTTAACGGAGCAATTGGCAAAGCGGGCAAAGAAAGTAGTCGCCTTTGAAATTGACCAACGGTTGCTGCCGATTTTAAAAGAAACGCTTGAACCTTATCCGCATGTGAAGGTTATTCATGAGGATGTTCTAAAAGCAAATGTGAACCAAGTCATTACAGAGGAATTTGGGGAAGATCAGGATTTAATGGTTGTAGCCAATCTCCCTTATTATGTGACAACGCCAATCATTATGAAGCTTTTGACCGATCAATTGCCGATACGGGGAATTGTTTGTATGCTTCAAAAGGAAGTCGCTGACCGAATAGCAGCCGCCCCTGGTACAAAGGACTACGGCTCCTTATCAATAGCCATCCAATATTATACGGAGGCAAAAACGGTTATGATTGTACCGAAAACTGTTTTTATACCGCAGCCGAATATTGACTCTGCTGTTATTCGGTTAACAAAAAGACCGGAACCGGCTGTTAAGGTTACAGATGAAGAGTTTTTCTTCACGGTTGTCCGGGCTAGCTTTGCACAGCGGCGAAAAACCATCTTTAATAATTTATCAAGCCACTTCGCTCAAACGATTGAAAAGAAGAATATTGAAAAGGCCCTTCATGCCGCTGGAATTGATCCAAAAAGGCGAGGAGAAACATTAAGTATAGAAGAGTTCGGAAGATTAAGTGATGAGCTTGTATCCCATCTGGACGTAAATAAAGCAAAGCGCATTTGATTCACGTTTTTCCCCTTGGATACATAGGTTATAGAGACAATGTATCTGCCCCATGTGAGGAGGGGAAATATGGATATCGAGGTGGGAGATTTAGTAACCCGCAAATCTTATAAGCAGGATTTACTTTTCCGGGTGACGGAAATAAATAACAACATAGCTATATTATTAGGCGAGGATGTTAGGCTTATTGCTGATGCACCGATTTCTGATTTATTAATTATAGACGATAAAGAATATAAATCACGACAGAAGAAGGAAAAGGAAAAAGTAGATAAATCCAACTGGCTATTCCGCCAGGATTATAATTTAATTCGCCAAAGAAATGAATATCATGCCTCGAGCGGCTACAGTCATAGTGAATCTTACTTTCAAATGCCCGGCCGTGTGTTGCATCTGGATGGCGATCCTGTTTATTTACAAAAGTGCCGCACATTATATGAACGTCTGGGTGTTCCGATATATGGCGTCCATATGAGTGAAAAAGAAATGCCGGAGCGGGTTGGCAGGTTAATTGAGCAAATGCGACCCGATATACTAGTTGTAACCGGGCACGATGCTTATCTTAAATCAAAAGGTAAGATAAGTGATTTAAAAGCATACCGCCACTCGCGCTACTTTGCCCAAACCGTCTATGAAGCGAGAAAAAAGGTTCCACATCTTGATCAGCTTGTTATTTTTGCGGGGGCATGCCAATCACACTTTGAATCATTAATCAAAGCTGGAGCCAATTTCGCAAGCTCACCGACACGGATTAATATTCACGCCCTTGATCCGGTATATATTGTAGCTAAAATCAGCTATACGCCGATCAAGGATCATATTAATGTGTGGGATGTACTTCGAAATACCTTAACAGGTGAAAAAGGGTTAGGTGGAGTGGAAACAAGAGGATTACTTCGAATTGGAATGCCATATAATATATCGGATTATGAATAAAGCTGTCTTTAAAGTAAAGCATACAGGTGGAAATGAATATTTACTTATTTTGTGAATATAATTTTCTTGTTTGTGCTTCATACTTTAAAGGCAGCTTTTATTATTTAAAAATTAAGGCGAATTATACATAAAATTGTCAAACTGAGGAAAAATAATATTATGTTCAAAAAAAAATCTACTATTGAATCAAAAACCCATTGACAGTAAAAAGGTGTCACTGATATAATTTTAGTTTTATTTGACTGAAATGGCGATTGGTGATATACTATACATAGTGAGGTGGAACGAATGGGAAAAACTTTGTTAGACATTAAACGCATTCTTGATAATAATCTTGGGAAGCGCCTGACACTAAAAGCAAATGGTGGGCGCCGCAAGACGATTGAAAGGTCTGGAGTTTTAGCTGAAACGTATCCTTCTGTTTTTATTATTGAATTAGATCAACAAGAAAATTCATTTGAACGGGTTTCTTATAGTTACGCTGATGTTTTAACTGAAACAGTCGAATTAACATTTTTTGATGAAAATACAGGAAGTATCGCAATAAACGGACAGTAGAAATACTGTCCGTTGTTTTTTGAATTACTTATGCATAACATCCTAATACTAAGATTGTCGCAGTTTTAGGAGGGAGTATTCATTATGAGCAGAAGAAGGGGCTTAATGTCTCAACAGTTTAAGGATGAACTCGCAAAGGAACTTGGATTTTATGATACTGTTCAAGCTGAAGGCTGGGGTGGAATAACAGCAAGACAAGCCGGAAGCATGGTAAAGCGCGCTGTTGAAATTGCACAACATAGTTTAGTAAATCAACAAGAACAGTAAATTCGCGTTCTAAAAAAACGACTAAAACACTGCGATAACCGGGGCTAATTTTAGCTTCGGTTTTTTTTTCGATAAAAATGGTTATACTATCTGTTTATGATACAATATACAAGATATTAACTTCATTTAGTAGGTCTGGCACTTGCTGTAAGTGGCTAGACGAGTTTAGTAGGTGATAAGTAGGATGGGCAATCGAATTTTAGTAAAAGCGCCGGCAAAAATCAATTTATCGTTAGATGTTTTACACAAAAGAGACGATGGTTTTCATGAAGTTAAAATGATCATGACTACAATCGACTTGGCTGATCGGATTGAATTAGATGAGCTTCAGGATGATAAAATAACGATAGTCTCGCAAAACCGTTTTGTACCGGATGATGATCGGAATTTAGCCTATCAGGCAGCAAAGTTATTGAAAGAGCGTTTTGCTGTGAAAAAGGGTGTTTCCATTTCAATCTCGAAGATCATTCCTGTAGCTGCTGGTTTGGCAGGGGGAAGTAGTGATGCAGCGGCAACACTAAGAGGCTTAAATAAGCTGTGGAACTTAGGACTATCAATTGATAAATTAGCTGAAATCGGTGCGGAAATTGGCTCCGACGTTTCTTTCTGTGTATATGGAGGAACGGCTATTGCGACAGGTCGTGGTGAGAAAATTGAGCATATTTCTTCCCCACCGCCATGCTGGGTTATTCTTGCGAAACCAACGATTGGGGTATCTACTGCTGATGTTTACCGGAATTTAAAATTGGATCAAGTAGAGCACCCAAATATCGATGCTATGGTACAAGCTATTCATAATCATGATTTTAAAGGAATCTGTACTAACGTTGGAAATGTATTGGAAAGCGTCACCTTAAAAATGCATCCCGAGGTTAACCATATAAAAATGCAGATGCAGCGCTTTGGGGCAGATGCGGTATTAATGAGCGGCAGTGGACCAACTGTTTATGGTCTCGTTCAATATCAATCAAGACTACAACGAATTTACAATGGTTTAAGGGGTTTCTGTGATCAAGTATACGCAGTTCGTTTATTAGGTAACAGAAACGAAAGTTAACTTGTTTCTCACTGTCTAGCTCCAGCGCCTATCGCCTAGCAAACTTCAGGTCTCCTCCCTACGATAAGTCAACTAAGAATTGCTA
>NZ_AJLR01000120.1 GCF_000307855.1 Schinkia azotoformans LMG 9581
TCACTCTGCGAAAGTTGAGTAATTAAATATTATTCTAAACAGTGCAACCACTTTTTTAAAAGGTGGTTTTTTCCATTTTTCGTGGCCGATCAAAATTTAGAGGTTATAAATCTCATTGTTATTTCTATTCCGATTCTTCTTTTAATACATCATTTACCTCCCACTATTTTTGACTTTCATTTATTTTACTTAATAAAGTGAAGATGATAAAAGTAAAAGTTCCCACCGGAAGGTATCGTTTGAATGAACCTTGTCTAGTTTGAATAATGAAAACCAAGATATTAATAGTACACCGTATAAGATCACTTTTCTTATCATTTTCGTTTCATCCTTTTAATCATTTTATGTACAGTACGGAATCAATTTCTATAGGGATAAAATTCCTTATATTACCTTTAAATATGCATCATATTTTAAAATAGAGTTGTCATTTACAAAAAAGTGGTGTTTAATAAAAGACATGGTAATTAAATTAAAAATTAAATAATGAATGCAATTTAAGTGCTCAAAGATTCTTTTGAGTTAAAAGGGAAATCGGTGGAAATCCGATGCAGCCCCCGCTACTGTAAGTATGGATGAAATTGTCATATACCACTGGAATAATCCGGGAAGGGACAAGAGTAAGGTGAAGTACAAGCCAGGAGACCTGCTTTAATTGTTGAATTCTAATTCTTCGGAGGGAAGGATGTGGTTTCTAGTGGTACGTCAGATTTTTTGATCGTCTGTTATATTAATTTTGGAACCTTATCTCTTTATCGGGATAAGGTTTTTTTGGTTTTAAAGACAAGGAGGAAATAATGAAAAAACTATTTTTTATTGGTCTATTTTTTGTTTACTTTGCCTTGAATTCACCAAGTGATGCTTCTGCGATGCATATTATGGAAGGTTTTTTGCCTTTAGGTTGGACATTATTTTGGTGGGGGTTGTTTATTCCATTTTTTGTATGGGGCCTTATTCAAATAAAAAGGGTTACGAATGAAAATCCACATTTAAAACTCATGCTTGGAATGGCCGGGGCGTTTGTATTTGTTCTTTCAGCTTTAAAAATACCGTCTGTAACGGGAAGTAGTTCTCATCCGACGGGAGTGGGTCTTGGCTCCGTTCTTTTTGGTCCCCAAGTAATGACAGTATTAGGAACGCTAGTTTTATTTTTTCAAGCTTTACTGCTTGCTCATGGCGGTCTTACGACATTGGGAGCTAATGCTTTTTCTATGGCTGTTGTTGGACCGTTTGTTGGGTATTATTCATACAAACTATTAATAAAACTTGGAAACAAACAATCTATTGCCATCTTTTCGGCTGCATTTCTATCCAATATTACGACCTATTTGTTTACATCCTTTCAATTAGCGTTGGCATTTCCAACTGGAGGGATAGCAGCCGCGTTTATTAAATTTATTTCAATTTTTGCCGTTACTCAACTGCCTCTAGCCATAGTTGAAGGCTTATTAACGGTATTAGTGTGGAATTGGCTCGTAGCCTATAATTCGAAAGATATTCTATTTTTACAGAATTTAAAGAGTGGGGTGGCTAGTAGTGAAAAATAAATGGTTAATCATTTTAGCGATCATAATCACGTTCAGCCCGTTGCTATTTTTAGGTAATGCTGAGTTTTTAGGGGCAGATAGCATTGCAGAAGAACAAATCCAAGTGCTGGCTCCTCATTATGTTCCGTGGTTTTCATCAATATTTGAACCGAAGAGTGGTGAGGTTGAAAGTCTATTATTTGCCTTACAGGCTGCACTTGGCGCCGGATTCATAGGTTATGTCATTGGACTCTTTAAAGGCAGGAAGGAAAGTAGTGCCAAGCAATGAATATCCAGATTGATACGCTCAGCTATAATAGTAGATTTCGAAAGGTGCCCCCCATTTATAAAATCATTTTTACAATATTACTTTGTGTGATGGTCTTTTTATCACATATTCCTGTTCAAATAACAATTTTTCTCGGGGTATTTGTTTTTCTATGTTGCTATGAAAAAATTCCTGTTGGCGTGCTATTGAAATGGATAGCAGTGCCAAGTTTATTTTTATTTGCAAGTATGCCTGCTATTATTCTTCAGGCATCAAATCTAAACGAGATGAACAGTGATATATGGTTATCAATCATTAAAATTGATAACTGGCAGATTTATATATCTGAAAGTGGATTGGGGCTTGCAAAGGCAATCATTTTTAGGTCACTTAGTCTATTGATTTGCGTATTTGCGCTTGTAATGACAACACCGTTTAACGAAATTTTGCATGCTTTACACAAAATGCGCACCCCACAAGTGTTGCTAGATATCCTTGTGGGCATGTACCGGTTTATCTTTATATTTTTACGTTATGCTGGGGAACTTTATATGGTGTTTCAATCACGCGGAGGAAACGTAACGTGGGAACGAACATTTCATAGTGTAGGACTGGTTATCGTCCAATTATTTGTTAAGACCTTTGAAAAGTATAAAAGAATGTTGCTTGTGATGGAATCTAGGGGATTTCATGATCAACTTTATTACGCTGATGAACAAAGGAAATCGGCTCCAAAGAAATTTACAGGAGGTGCCCTCTTTATCCTTTTTATTTTAATAGGATTAGAGTGGTGGTGTAGAGGCAGTTAAAATGACTAGTTTACTTGAATTAAAGAATATTACATTTGCCTATAGCGGCAATGGTCAACCAGCTTTACAAAATTTTTCTATAAAAATACCAAGAGGAAAAAGGTGTGCTCTATTAGGGCATAACGGTTCTGGAAAATCAACGGTTCTTCTATTAGTGAATGGGTTGTTGAAACCTAATGAAGGTAAGATGCTATGGAAGGGAGAGCCGATTGAATTTAAAAGGAAAAGTTTGAAAGATTTTCGCCAAAAAACAGGGCTCCTGTTTCAAAATGCGGATGAAATGTTAATTTCACCGACAGTTTTGGAGGATATATCCTATGGGCTGATTAGTGCGGGCTATAAGGGAGAAGCCCTTCAGAATAAGGTTGGAGAAATATTAAAACGTTATCAGCTTGATCATTTAAAGGATAGACCGATCCATCATTTGAGTTTGGGCGAAAAAAGAAGAGTCGCTTTAGCCGGTATCATGGGGTTGGAACCTGATTTATTGCTAATGGATGAACCGACTACTTACCTTGATCCATCTCAAACAGAGGTTTTTTTAAAAGAAATGAACCGTATTCATCATTCAGGGACAACTGTCGTGATGTCTACCCATGATCTTGACCTTGCCTATGAATGGGCTGATTGGATTTTTGTAATCGAAAAAGGACAACTCATCTTTGAAGGTACACCTGATGAATTGTTTGTGAATGAACGATTTGTTCTCGAAAAAGGTTTATCGATACCATTGTTTTTTCAATTAAAACAATTGTTTGGTACTAAAAATGCATCAAAAGAAGAGGTTTTACTTTTATTAAAAGGCTTGCTTGGAAAAAAGGGGGATTCATAGATGTCAGGTAAATTAATCATCATTGGTTTTGGACCAGGTAGTGTAAAGCATTTTACAGAAAGGGCAAAGGAAGGAATTGCAGAATCGGATTGTATTTTAGGTTATAAGACTTATGTTGACTTGATTGAGGATTTAATAACGGATCAGGAAATTATTAGTACTGGGATGTCTGAGGAGGTTGCGAGAGCCCAAGCTGCTGTCCGCCTTGCCGAAGAGGGTAGAAAGGTTGCGGTTATTTCCAGTGGAGATGCAGGGGTATACGGAATGGCCGGTCTTATTTATGAGGTATTAGCTGAAAAAGGGTGGAAGGCTGAAAATGGTGTGGAGGTAGAAGTGATTCCGGGAATATCCGCTATAAATTCCTGTGCCTCCTTATTAGGGGCTCCGGTCATGCATGATTCCTGCACAATCAGCCTAAGCGACCATTTGACCCCTTGGGAGATAATTGCAAAGCGTGTGGAGGCAGCAGCTTTCGCTGATTTTGTGATTGCTTTATATAATCCGAAAAGTGGTCGCCGAACAAGACAAATTGAAGAGGCTCAAAAAATTCTTTTGAAGTATAGAGAACCTAATACACCTGTAGGTTTAGTAAAAAGTGCTTACCGTGAGCGTGAAAGTGTCGTTGTTACAACGCTCGGAGAGATGCTTGAACACGAGATCGGGATGCTATCAACTGTCATCATTGGAAATTCAAGTACATTTATATATGAAGGAAAAATAATTACACCAAGAGGATATCAACGAAAATACTCATTGGATACTGAAGAACAGCGTTTAAAACTACACGAGAGATTGCAAAAAGAAAATGAACCGTGGGCATTGCATGGCGGCAAGAATAATGAGACTACTTTGTCTATAGCGGAGGAAGCGTTAAATAAACTGAACAAGCAAGTTGCCACCAATTTTGAGAATATTTTCGAAGTTGCTGTAAGTCCTGGAGTAGCAAACAAAAATTTCACCCCACAGCAAATGATGACATTGGCTGAAGTGGTTGGTGACAATGGGACGATTCAATATTCAACGGACCATCAGATTCATTTAACGATACCAACATCAGATCCTGACGAAATCATCGAGAAATTAAGGAATAGTGGTTTATCTCTTTCTCCCGTTGGTGATGTTTTAACCGTCAAGGCTTGTGATTTTTGTGATGGAGAAAAGAAGGATGCCATCCCTATTGCTGAAGAGCTGCATAAAAAGCTAGGAGGTATTGATCTGCCAAAAGAATTAAAGCTTGGTATTAATGGTTGTGGAATGGCATGCTATGGGGCTGTTAAAGAAGACATCGGGCTCGTCCACCGCCAAGGGAAATTTGATTTATTTATTGGTGCTAAACCGGTTGGCCGAACGGCCCATGCCGGACAAATCGTCGAGGAGGGAATTGAACCTTCAAAAGTGGTAAAAATCATCGAAGAAATTATCAATGAATATAAAGAAAAAGGACATCCGGGTGAAAGGTTTTTCAAGTTTTTCAAACGAGTAAAGGCTGTTAGAGGTTATGGATATAAAGACTTTACCCCAAAGATGGAAATAGCAGCAGCACCGTGTGGGGATTAAAGGAGAAAAAAGATGAAAGCTATTTTATTTGTTGGACATGGAAGTAAGGATAAAGAAGGAAATGAGCAAGTTCGAGAGTTTATTAATGAAATGAAGCCGGCCATTGACCCAAGTTTTCTTGTTGAAACATGCTTCTTGGAATTTGAAACTCCGACGGTTGATCAAGGGATCGATACATGTGTGATGAAGGGGGCAAGTCACGTTTATGTCATTCCGATGATGTTATTGCAGGCTGGTCATTCGAAAATTCATATTCCGCATTGTATCGATGAAGCAAAAAAGAAGTATCCACATGTAGAGTTTACATATGGGCGGCCGATTGGTATTCATGATTCAGCCTTAGAAATATGTATAAGTCGACTAGCTGAAATAGGTCTTGATATCGAATCAGGAGATCCGGATACCGCGATCATTTTACTTGGACGTGGCGGCAGTGACCCAGATGCCAATAGTGACCTTTATAAGATTACTAGATTGCTATGGGAGAAATTAAATTCCCCCATTGTTGAACCTGCATTCATGGGGGTAACAACTCCCTTAATAGATGAAGTCATTCATCGTTGTTTATTGCTGGGAGCGAAGAAGATTGTTATTTTACCATATTTCTTATTTACAGGGGTTTTGATTAAAAGATTAGAGAAGATCGTTCAAGGTTACAAAGAGAGGTATAAAGATCACCAATTTGCCTTGGCAGAATATTTTGGTTTTCACGAAAAGCTTCAGGATATTTTAATGGATCGTGTTCAAGAGGCGTTAGACGGTGATGTGAAAATGAATTGTGATACATGTCAGTATCGAATTGGGGTTGCGGAGAACGTTGGTCATCATCACCATCACCATCATGACCATCACGACCATGATAATCATCACCATCATAATCATGGGGATCAAATAAGAAAATAGAGGAATTAGGCTGTGAAAATTTTACAATTAGCAGGAACAAGCGATGCAAGACAGCTTGCCATCGGACTAAAGAGACAGGGGTTTGATGTTCTTACGACGGTGGTAACTTCAAATGCTGCAATCGAGCTTGAAGCATCAGGACTTCAAGTATTAGTTGGAAGATTAACAGACTCGGACCTGTTTCAGTTAATCAAGGAAAGAAAGATCAATATCGTAGTAGATGCTAGTCATCCCTATGCGGAGGAGGCATCCAAGAACGCCATCAAGGCAGCGGAAATGGCTGAAATTCCTTATATCCGCTTTGAAAGACCATCACTACAATTCGAAAATGAACTGATTATCAAGGTAGATTCCTACGTGGAAGCGGCTGAGCTGGCTGCTAAAAAGCAAGGAAATATCATGTTAACAACAGGAAGTAAAACACTACAGACATTTACTGATAAATTACTTTCACTACCAAATATAAGAGTCATAGCGAGAATGCTGCCTAGAAAAGATAATATGGAAAAATGTGAAGGGCTCGGATTGCCACAAAAAAATATTATAGCGATCCAAGGGCCGTTTACAAAGGACTTTAATAAAGCACTTTTTAAACAATTTGATGTGACTTTGATGATAACAAAGGAAAGTGGAAAAGAAGGGGCCGTTGATGAAAAAGTGGAAGCGGCCTCGGAGCTAGGAATTGAAACGATTTTGATAAAAAGACCAAGGATTCAATATGGAATAACCTATTCAACTGTAGAGGACGTAATAAACCATATAAAAGGAGTCGAGAACAATGGAATTTAATACAGAATTTAAGCCACTCACAGTGCAGCCGCAGGAAATTGAGGGAAAAAGCATGGAAATGATTGATGAAGAAATCGGTGAGCATTCGTTTATAGAGGAGCAATGGCCTGTTGTTCAACGCGTGATCCATTCTTCCGCCGATTTTGAACTTGGCAAAAGCATGGTGTTTCATCCGGATGCGGTGCAGGCTGGAATAAAAGCGATCTTAAATGGGGAGCAAATTGTCGCAGATGTACAAATGGTGCAAGCGGGAATCAGTAAGCCTAGATTAAAGAAATTCGGAAGTGATGTTCACGTATTTATTTCCGACCCGGATGTAGTTGACGAAGCAAAGAGCCTGAATACAACTAGAGCCATTATCTCGATGAGAAAAGGGGCTAGAGAAGTAAATGGTGGAATCTATTGTATAGGAAACGCACCAACAGCTCTATTAGAATTAATTCGTTTAGTGAAAGCGGGCGAGGCTAAGCCAAGCCTTATTATTGGGATGCCGGTTGGGTTTGTATCTGCTACAGAATCGAAGGAAGAGCTAGCTAAGCTTGATCTTCCGTTTATTACCAATATAGGCAGAAAAGGCGGTAGCACAGCTGTCGTGGCAGCTTTAAATGCAATTTCAATCATAGCTGATCGGGTATCAAAAGGGTAGATT
This sequence comes from Schinkia azotoformans LMG 9581, assembly GCF_000307855.1. Taxonomy (GTDB): domain Bacteria; phylum Bacillota; class Bacilli; order Bacillales; family Bacillaceae_J; genus Schinkia; species Schinkia azotoformans. Next base: position 7,334 of record NZ_AJLR01000120.1, read on the forward strand.
TCAATGGCATCTACAGATCAACAAGAAAAGAAACCGTTACGACATGGCTATACAACTGGTGCCTGTGCAACAGCAGCTACAAAGGCAGCGTTATTAGCTTTAATAATGGGCAAACCGGTTGAAAAGGTAAAAATATTAATTCCTGCAGGAGAAATCGTCACATTTAACATTGTTCAGTGTAATCTTTCCGAAGATAAGGTCACGGCTGGGGTGATCAAGGATGGCGGCGATGATCCTGATGCAACCCATGGAGCTCTCATCTTATCTACAGTTCAATGGAATGACGAAACGGATTATCAACTGGACGGTGGTATTGGAGTGGGCAGAATCACAAAGCCGGGGCTGCAAATTCCGATTGGTGAAGCTGCCATTAATCCTATTCCGAGAAAGATGATAAAGGAAACGGCAAGGGAAATCATTGAAGAATTTGAAATAAACCGCGGGATTTCAGTCACAATTTCTGTTCCGGATGGCGAAGAAATAGCGAAGAAAACATTAAACGGCCGTCTCGGAGTTATAGGTGGCATTTCTATATTAGGTACGAGAGGGATCGTTGTTCCATTTTCGTCCTCGGCTTATATGGCAAGTATTGTTCAATATATTAAAGTAGCCCGCGCCAATCAATTGGATCATGTTGTCATTACCACTGGCGGGCGCAGTGAAAAATATGCGATGAAATTGTTTCCCTATTTGCCGGAAGAGGCTTTTATCGAAATGGGTGATTTTGTCGGGTTTACGCTTAAGCAATGTAAGAAGCAAGGGGTTAAAAAAGTATCAATGGTAGGGATGATGGGCAAATATTCGAAAATTGCCAATGGCAATATGATGGTCCATGCTAAGGGCTCGAAGGTGGACTTTGAATTTTTAGCTGGAGTTGCTAAGACTTCAGGTGCACCGGAATCTGTTATCAAGGAAATAAGAGAGGCGAATACGGCATCACAGGTTGGAGACCTCATGGTATCCCTTGGGATTACGAGCTTTTTTGAAACACTTTGTCGTTTATGTAATGAATCTGCTCATAAGGAAGTTAAAGGCGGAATGGATATAGAAACAGCACTCTTCACATTAAACGGGGAGTTTTTAGGAAGGGCGATTTTACATGAGTAGTACAATTAAAATGATTGGGATTGGAGATAACGGCAAGGACAGTCTTCTTCCCCTATATGAAGAAATGATCTACGATAGTGAGCTTTTAATAGGAGGCGAAAGGCAGTTAGCTTTTTTTCCGGATTATCAAGGTGAAAAATCAATCATAAAAAGTGGATTAACGAAGCTAGTAAACGAGTTGAAAGAAGAAACGAGAAGAACTGTTATTTTAGCTTCGGGGGATCCGTTATTTTATGGGATTGGCAGCTATTTAGCGAGCAAAATTAATGTGGAAATATACCCATATTTAAGTTCGATCCAATTAGCATTTGCCAAAATGGGCGAACGCTGGCAGGACGCAAAGTTCATTAGTGTTCATGGCAGACCAATGAAAGGATTGGCCCAAAAAATAGATGGGGAAGAAAAGGTAGCCCTACTTACGGATGAAGAAAATAGTCCCGCTAAGATTGCCAAATATCTTTTAAATTATGGGATGACTGAATATTCCGCTTTCGTTACTGAGCATCTTAGTGGAGAAAAAGAACGGTGCCGATATTTTACATTAGAAGAAATGGCAAACGAACAGTTTCTACCTTTAAATGTCGTTATTTTAAAAAGAGTATCAGAAGGACCAACATGGTCTTTCGGAATTGATGATCAAGAGTTTTTCCAACGAAAACCCGACAAGGGACTTATCACCAAAAAGGAAATACGGACACTTTCATTAAGTGCCTTAAAGCTCAAGAAAACCTCCATTGTGTGGGATATCGGGACATGTACGGGATCAGTTGCAATCGAAGCGGCCCGGATTGCCAAGGAGGGAGAAGTCTACGCGATTGAGAAAAATGAACATGATCTAGTTAACTGCTATGAAAATTTGAAAAAATTCCGTACAGATTTAACCGTTGTCCATAAAAAGGCACCAGAAGGTTTAGAGGAATTTCCAAATCCGGATGCTATTTTTATAGGTGGTACGGCTGGGAATATCGATGAGATTTTGGATATTTGCTGCAGCCGATTAAAACCAAATGGCCGGATTGTCTTAAATGTGGTCACGATAGAAAATTTAATGCAGACCGTTCATGCTTTTAAGAAAAATCAATTTCAAGTAGATATTACACTAGCTCAGGTTTCAAAAAGCAAGCCGATATTGGATTTAACACGCTTTGAGGCATTAAATCCGATTTATATCATTACAGCTTCGAAAGATTGAGAGGAGAAAAGGAATGATCGGAACATTATATGGTGTAGGGGTAGGTCCCGGGGATCCGGAGCTTATTACGGTAAAAGCTTTTAGAATATTAAAGGAATCCCCGGTGGTTGCTTATCCAAAGAGCAGAATGGGGAGCAAAAGCTATGCCCACAAGATTATTGATGTGTATATTAATCCAAATGAAAAAGAAATGCTTGGGCTTGTTTTTCCAATGACAAAGGATCAAGCGATACTAGATAAAGAATGGTCGAACACCGCCCAGTTAGTATGGGAGAAGCTCTCAGTAGGAAAAGACGTCGCTTTTGTAACAGAGGGAGATCCGTTGTTGTACAGTACGTTTATCCATATGATGAAGCTTATGAAAAAACGTTATCCTGAAGCAGGAATTAAAATCGTTCCTGGAATATCGTCAGTCAATGGCGCAGCCTCAAGACTTGGATTGCCACTGGCTGATGGAGATGATAAATTCGCGATTGTTCCTGCAACAGACCAATATGAGGAAATGAAAAAAGCCGTACTTGAGCATGACTGTGTCGTTTTTATTAAGGTGGCTAAAGTAATAAAGCCAATGCTAAAACTATTAAAAGAACTAGATTTGTATAATAATGCAGCAGTTGTTACGAAGGTAACGTCTGAAGAGGAAATTATTTGGGATCTGAATGAGTTAGATAACGTTGATTTAGAATACTTATCGTTAATGGTGGTGAGAAAGTGAAGATCTATATTATTGGGGCAGGACCTGGAGATCCTGATTTAATAACGGTAAAAGGACTTAAACTATTGGAAGAGGCGGATGTTGTCATGTATGCCGATTCCTTAGTAAATGAGGAATTAATTCAAAGGTCAAAGTCTGGAGCTGAAATCGTCAAAACGGCCGGCATGCATTTGGAGGAAATGGTTGACTATATGGTTTTACGCGCACAAGAAGGGAAGAAGGTCGTTCGTGTCCATACGGGAGATCCTGCCGTTTACGGTGCGATTATGGAGCAAATCGCCTTATTGAAAAAACAGAATATAGAAGTAGAAATTATTCCTGGCGTCAGCTCTGTATTTGCTTCAGCTGCCAGAGTGGGTGCTGAATTAACCATCCCTGATTTAACGCAGACCGTTATTCTGACAAGAGCGGAAGGAAGAACGCCAGTCCCAAAGTATGAGAAACTAAGAGATCTCGCTAGCCACCAATGTACAATCGCGTTATTTTTAAGTGCCACACTAACGAAGAAAATCGTTCGTGAATTTATAGAAGCGGGTTGGAGTGAAAAGACCCCTGTTGCTGTGGTATATAAAGCAACTTGGCCAGATGAGAAAATTGTTCGAACTACGCTCGAGAATCTTGATGAGGACATGCAAAAAAATGGGATTAGAAAGCAAGCGATGATTTTAGCAGGGTGGGCTCTTGGCGAAGATATTCATGATAAGGATTACCGCTCTAAACTATATGATAAAGCATTTACACATGGATTTAGAAAAGGTGTACTGGAAACATGATTAATGAGAAAAAGGACTATTGCATTATTGCCATTACAAAGCATGGGGTACAACTTGCCCGCGATTTACATGAAAAGTGGCCAGAGGCTAATTTATTTTACATGAGTAAGTTTGAACAAGGGGATGAAAAAGAACGTTCGATCGGAATGTTCTCAGGCAGTGTTCGTTTACAGTTACCTACCTTGTTCGAAAGCTATAAAGGTCTCGTTTTAATAGTTTCATTGGGAGCGGTAGTAAGAATGATAGCCCCACTTTTGAAGGATAAAAAAACGGATCCTGCCATTGTCGTTATCGATGATAAAGGGGAAAATGTAATTAGTGTTCTTTCCGGTCATTTAGGTGGTGCCAATCAATTAACGGAGAAAATAGCCAAAATGATTCATGCAAGGCCTATTATCACAACGGCATCGGATGTGGGCCAAACCATCGCTGTCGATATTTTTGGACGCGAGTTTGGATGGCAATATGAGTCTGATGAGAAGTTAACACCTGTAAGTGCGGCGGTTGTTAATGAAGAAAAGGTTGCCGTCGTCCAGGAATCAGGGGAATTAAATTGGTGGAAATACTCGAAACCACTCCCTTCTAATATTAAAGTTTACGACTCTATTAAACTTGCGAAAAGAGACAACCCGAATGCAGCGTTAGTTATAACACACCGTTTATTAACGGATGAGGAAAAAGACATCCTTGATAACGGTATTCTGTACAGGCCAAAGGTGATTGTACTTGGAATGGGCTGTAATAGAGGGACAAGTGCAGACGAAATTGACGGAGTCATTCATGAAACATTGGCGGAGCTTCAATTTTCTTTAAAAAGTGTTAAAGCCATTTGTACGATTGATTTAAAAAAGGATGAGCAGGGTTTTCTGGATATTATCAATAAATATGGATGGGATTTTATTACATATACTCCGGAAGAGCTAAATCAAGTTGCAATTAGTGATCCATCCGATACGGTCTATAAATACACTGGAGCCTATGGTGTAAGTGAACCTGCGGCACTACTTTATAGTAAAACGAAAAAATTAGAATTAGTGAAGAAAAAATCGGGAAATGTTACGATTTCAGTGGGTATACTGGCAAATGAAAAAGGGAGAGGTTAAGATGTCAGATCGTAGACTCGTAATCGGCGGTACAGGCAGTGGTGTCGGAAAAACAACCTTAACAATTGGACTGATGGCAGCTTTCCAAAAGCGAGGTCTAACTGTACAGGGCTTCAAATGTGGGCCTGACTATATCGATCCTTCCTATCATAGTGCTGTTACTGGTAGAGTTTCCCGTAACATTGATAGCTGGATGATTTCGCATGATTTACTTAAAGATATATTTGCCCGAGGATCTGAGGGTGCAGATATTTCAATTATTGAAGGCGTAATGGGTTTTTATGATGGCAAGGACCCAATAAACAACAGTGGCAGTACAGCTGAGATTAGCATCATTACCGAGTCACCGGTAGTTTTGATTGTAAACTGTGCCAGTATGGCTCGAAGTGCCGCCGCGATTGTAAAAGGGTTTCAACTATTAGAACCGAACGTCAATATTGTAGCCGTTATTGCCAATCGGGTTGGTAGTGAAGGTCACTATAAACTTGTGAAAACAGCGATTGAACAAGAATGTAAAGTGCCGGTAGTCGGCTATTTATTAAAGAACGAAATGATTGAAATACCTGAACGTCATTTGGGGTTAATACCCTCCATTGAAAGAGGAGAACTAGACTCTTTTTTTGATAAACTTGGTGAATTAATTGAAGCAACAGTAGACCTAGATCTTTTATACCAATTGGCAAAAACAAACGAGCTCAAGGAATACTCTACGAATCTTTTTGATAATAAAGCTGAAAAAGGGATTCGGATCGCCATTGCTAAAGATGCCGCCTTTAATTTTTATTATCAAGAAAATCTTGAACTTCTTGAAGCCGAAGGAGCTGAGCTTGTTTACTTTTCCCCATTAAACGGGGAAGGATTGCCTGAGAATATTCACGGTTTATATTTGGGAGGCGGCTTTCCAGAAGAGTTTGCTGAACAGCTTAGTAGTTTAGAAGAAGTTAGAAAATCTATTAAGGATGGAATTGAAAAAGGGCTCCCAACACTGGCTGAGTGCGGCGGGTTTATGTTTTTAACAGAGTCGATTGAAACGAATTCAGGAGATGTTTTTCCAATGGTCGGTCTTATTCCGGGAAAAGTTAAAATGCAAAAAAGGCTGGCTGCTTTAGGTTACCGACAAATAAAAGGGGCAGATAATAATTTTTTGCTGAGTCCCAATTTGGAAGCAAAAGGGCATGAATTTCATTATTCCACCTTCGAGCCAAGTGAACCAATCGGTTATGCCTACGAAACAAAAGGGATGAGAGGGTTAAAAGAGGAAGGCTATATGAACTATAATCTCATCTCAGGGTATACTCATTTTCATTTTGCATCCTGTCCGGAGATGGTCGGAAATTGGATTCGAAAATGTGAGGAGTGGAAGGGAAAATGAAAAAAGCACTTCCAATCATGATTCAAGGTACTCATTCTGATGCTGGAAAAAGCATAATAACGACGGGCCTTTGTAGAATTTTCTATCAAGATGGTTATAAAACAGCCCCATTTAAATCACAAAATATGGCACTTAACTCTTACATAACGTTGGATGGAAAAGAAATCGGCAGAGCCCAAGGTGTTCAGGCAGAGGCAGCTAAGACAATCGCCACAACAGATATGAATCCGATTCTAATTAAACCGACTCGTGACCAGGAGTCACAAATTGTTGTTCATGGGAAACCATATAGAAATATGGAAGCAGGAAGTTATCGGAAAGATTTTTTTGAAACAGGACTGCAATTGATTAAAGATTCCTACGCAAAGCTTTCAGAAAACTATGATCGAATTGTCATTGAGGGGGCAGGGAGCCCTGCGGAAATCAATTTAAATGATCGAGAGCTTGTTAATATGCGTGTTGCGAACTTGACCAATGCTCCGGTTATTTTAGTTGGAGATATTGAAAAGGGTGGTGTTTTTGCCAGTTTAGTAGGTACCTTGCAGCTTCTTTCCGAGGAAGACCGTAAACGGGTAATCGGAGTCATCATCAATAAATTCCGTGGTGACTTATCGCTATTAACTCCAGGTCTTGATTGGTTTGAAGCATATACGGGGGTTCCTATTTTAGGGGTGATTCCTTATATTCATAATCTTACTATAGATGCCGAGGATTCGGTTGCTTTAAATCGATACTCCCATGAAGAGGATCCTACAAAGGAAATCGATATTGCGGTCGTTCGTTATCCGATGATTTCAAACTTTACAGATATTGATCCGTTCATTCGTGAGCCAGACTGTCATGTTCGCTTTATAACGAAGCCTGAACAATTAAAGCAACCAGATATTATTATTCTTCCTGGAAGTAAGAATACGATTGAAGATTTGAGATTTTTAAAAGAAACAGGGTTAATGGGCAAAATTATTTCCGTTTATAAGAGCGGAAGAACAAAAGTAGTTGGCATTTGCGGTGGATATCAAATGTTGGGAGAATCCATCACGGATCCGAATCATATCGAATCAAGTATTTCTTTTGAAACAGGTTTGCAGTTATTACCGATACAAACAACGATTACAAAAGAGAAAACGACCACTTTATCGGAGGGTCTTATAAGTTTTGGTGGCTTTGATATTCTAGTAGAAGGCTATGAAATACATATGGGACAGTCTACATATGGGGATTCCTATACTCCGTTGATTGTAATCAAGGATCGATCTGATGGTTGTGTTAGTAACAACGGAAGCGTTATGGGAACGTATTTCCATGGTATTTTCCATAATGATTTATTTAGAGAGAAATTTATTAATGAAGTGCGAAAAATGAAAGGACTTGAAGCTGTACATGGGCGTATCTCTTTTAATCAACTTAGAGAAGATGCCTTCGACCATCTTGCAAGTCATATTAGAGAGCATGTGAAGTTAGATTATATTTATAAAAAAATGGAAGAATTTCAAACAAGAGGTGTATCGAAATGACAATCGAAACCAAGTATTCAAATATTCCAAGCATAGATGCCGAGATGGGGAAGAAAGTATTTAATTATATTCAAACTTTAACAAAGCCGGTTGGAAGCCTCGGTAGATTAGAGGAACTGGCAGTTCAGTTGGGAGAAATAACTAGCAATCCTTTTCCGACAGTTACTCCTCCGGGAATATTAGTGTTTGCTGCTGACCACGGTGTCGCGGTTGAGGGAGTATCCGCTTATCCAAAGGAAGTAACAGCTCAAATGGTCCTCAATTTCCTTGGTGGTGGTGCAGGTATCAATGTGTTTGGGAGACAAATAGGTGCAATCCAAAGAGTAATCGATATTGGTGTTGCAAGTGATATAGAAGAACCAGGAGTCATTCAAAAAAAGGTCCGGTACGGAACAGGGAACTTTTTGGTTGAAGAGGCGATGACAAGAAACGAGGTTGAACAAGCACTCGAAATCGGTTTTAGTCAATGTGAAGAGGTTATCCAAGAAGGTGCCAAATGTATCATCTTAGGTGAACTTGGAATTGGTAATACAACAACAAGCAGTGCGATGTTAGCAGCACTTAACGGAGTAGATTCTGTAGGTGATTTGATTGGAAGAGGAACAGGTATATCGGATGAAAAGTTACTCCTGAAGCAACAGGTAATTGAAAAAGCTTTAGCTGAAAGAAAGCCAAATCCATCGGATCCAATTGATGTTCTTTCAAAGGTGGGTGGACTTGAAATTGCTGGAATGGCAGGGGCGATGCTGGCAGCAGCCCAAAATAGAGTGCCAATTCTTGTTGATGGGTTTATTTCAACGATTTCAGCATTGGTCGCAAAAGCAATAAATCCTGCCGCTGGAGACTATATGATTGTAGGTCATCGCTCTGCAGAACCTGGCCACTTGCTGGCACTACAACTATTAGAAAAACAACCATTAATAGATTTAGGGATGCGATTGGGAGAAGGAACTGGTGCAGCCGTTGCCTTTCCAATTCTTCAATCTGCAACATTAATGATAAAAGAAATGGCTACTTTCGAGTCAGCTGGAGTTTCGAGCAAAGAGTAAGAGTATGGGAGAGAGTCGCCTGAAAAATTATCCGATTACTTTAAAGCTTGCAGGTAAGCAAGTTGTCGTGATAGGTGGGGGAACGGTAGCCGAAAGAAAGATTCATAATTTACTTGATACGGGAGCCGTTATAAACGTTATAAGTCCAGTTGCTACCGCCACCATCCAATCATGGCTGGCAACCACGAAAATAAACTGGAAAAAGAAATACTTCGAAGATGATGATATTAAGGATGCGCTTCTCATAGTTGCTGCAACAAATGAAAGAACTGTTAATCAGCGGGTTTTAAAGGCTAGTAGGCCGCATCAGTTAATTAACGTTGTTGATGATCCAGAGGGAAGTAATTTTTTTGTTCCCTCTACATTGCATCGAGGGAAACTATCGATATCAGTTTCAACCTCAGGAGCAAGTCCAGGTCTTGCAAAAAAAATCGTGAAAGAATTGGCCAGTAAATATGATGAGGATTATGAGGAATATCTTGATTTTCTCTTTGAAACTCGTAGATTCATTCAAAAAAACATCTCGAACCTAAAAGAAAGAACGGAATTGCTCACACAGCTCCTTGATGAGCGATTTCTATCTTTAACAATAGAGCAGCAATACGAGAAAAGGGATCAACTAATAAATAAGTTAATGTTGAAAAGGAGGGATTCAGAATGAAAAAAGGAAAAGTTTTTCTTGTTGGTGCAGGTCCGGGGGATATTAAACTAATGACCTTATATGGTATGGAATGTATCAAAAAGGCTGATGTAATTGCTTATGATCGTTTAATAAACAAAGAGCTGTTATCCTACGCAAAAGAGGGGGCAGAGCTGATATACGTTGGCAAGTTACCCGGTAAACATGCATTAATACAAGAAGAGATTCATGATTTATTAATTGAAAAAGCCAAAAGTGGGAAAAGTGTTACGAGGTTAAAAGGTGGAGATCCTTGTGTTTTTGGGAGAGTTGGGGAAGAAGCTGAGGTGTTGGCCGAGCACGGAATCCCGTTTGAAATCGTTCCTGGAGTGACCTCTGGAATAGCTGCTCCTGCCTATGCGGGAATACCAGTCACTCACCGTGACTACGCTACTTCCTTTACGATTGTTACGGGACACGCTAAAGAAGATAATGGAGTGGCTGGAATTAATTGGTCAGCCTTGGCCGGGGGTAGTGACACGATTGCTTTTTATATGGGAGTTGCCAACTTATCCCAAATTTGTGCTAAACTTATACAGCATGGTAAAAGTCCGACCACACCGGTTGCGGTTATCCAGTGGGGGACAACAGAATTACAGCATACCGTGACAGGTGACTTATCAACAATAGAGGAAATTGTAGATAAAGCCGGTATTAGCCATCCTGCGATCATTGTCGTTGGTGAGGTTGTTAGGTTAAGAGAAAAAATTAAGTGGTTTCAGGAACAAGGGGAAGGAGAGGTTGTAAAATGAGTAAATCTAATGGATTAGTTCTAGTATATACAGGAGATGGCAAAGGGAAAACGACTGCGGCCCTCGGCTTGGCAGTTCGTGCAACAGGAAGAGGAAAAAAAGTTTTGATGGTCCAATTCATTAAATCACCGGAGCGAACATATGGAGAACAGCTTGCATTAGAGAAAATTGGTATTGAGATTTATCAAAAAGGTTCTGGTTTTACATGGACAAAGACTCCAGAGGAACATCGTGAAGCGCTAAAAAATGCATGGGCATTTGTAAAGGAAAAAGTCTCAAGTGGGTCCTATGATGTGTTAATATTAGATGAGATTAATAATGCTCTAGCGATCGATACATTCCCTATTGACGATGTTCTTCCATTAAAGGAAGTCCTTGATTTTATTGAGAAGTATCGTGGAACGATGCATATTGTTTTAACAGGAAGAGCTGCAAAGAATGAAATTATTGAAGCGGCAGATTTAGTCACGGAAATGAAACCAATTAAGCATTATTATGATGAAGGAATTCCGGCAGTGAAGGGAATTGAATTTTAATGGCAATCATTGAAAAGCATGGCCATGGCGGAGATCTATTAACGGCACAAAACCTTTTTGGTATACCTCAAGACCAGATTCTTGATTTTAGTGCCAATATTAATCCCTTTGGCCCACCGGAAAGTGCGATGAAGGCCATCATAGATAACATACATACTATTGTTCATTATCCGGATCCGGTTCATCGCTGCTTAAGTACTAGGCTTGCCGAAAAGCTAAGTATTTCAGAAGAACAGCTAGTGATCGGGAATGGGGCTGCTGAATGTATGGCACTCGTTCTACTTGCCCTTCAGCCCAAATTAGTTGGTATTGTCTACCCATCTTTTTCAGAATATACAACCTTATCTAGTACATTGGGTGCAACGATTGAGCCGTGTTTTGGTTGTATAGAAAATAATTTTAAACCAGAAATGTCTGATTTATATCAGTTACTAGATAAAGTAGATTTAGTTTTTATCGGTCAACCGAATAATCCGACCGGTATTCTATATACGAAGGAAGAGCTAAGAAGCCTAGCAATGCAAGCCAGGAATACGAATACATATCTTGTTATCGATGAAGCGTTTATCGACTTTGTTCCTGTTCAGGAGAATTATACGATTTTAGATGAATTGAATCATTTTCCAAATATTATTATCATAAGATCGATGACTAAATTTTATGCGATTCCGGGTCTGCGCTTGGGCTATTCGATTTGTTCGGAGGAAGTGGCACTCCTGCTTAAGAGGAAGCAAGTAACTTGGAGTGTAAATAGTCTTGCATTGATCGCGGGTGAAGCATGCCTTCAGGAAAGTGGATATGCAGAAAAAACAATCGCGTTTATTGAAAGTGAAAGAGCTTATTTAATAGAAAGACTTGAAAAAGAGTTTAATTTTACGGTATTACCTAGTACGGCTAATTTTCTATTAGTAAGACTTCCGGCTTCAATGACGGCAAATGAGTTGCAATCAAAAATGGGGCAGCATGGAATTATGATTCGTTCCTGCTCGATGTACCCGGGACTATCAGAGCGGGATTTCCGTATTGCTGTTCGTACAAGGAAAGAAAATAATCAATTTCTTGAGGTACTAGAGAAAGTTGTTAAGAATTGGGGCGAAATAAAATGACAATAACTCTTGTAACCGGAGGAGTTCGCTCAGGGAAAAGTAGATTTGCTGAAACGCAGGCCAAAGAGGTAAGCCCCTCTGTTTTATATGTTGCCTTTGGAGTAAGTATTGACCATGAAATGGAACAAAGAATTAATAAACATCAGATTAGGCGTCCAAAGGAATGGGGATTACTAGAGGAACCATATAATCTGCTTAACGGAATTCACAGCTATCAATCTTATGATTGTATTCTGGTAGATAGTATAGAAACATGGGTATCTAATCAATGTATTCGAATTCCCGAGGATCAGCTAAAAAACCCCGAATATTTGGCTGCGATTTTGCAAGAAACAAAAGAATGGTTAGTCCATATATCTGAGATTAATTGTTCCATTATTATCGTGACGAGCGAAACAGGCTTAGGAGGCGTGGCCATGTCCCCGCTTGGACGCTTTTTTCAAGATGTATTGGGAGAAATCAACCAACTTATTGCCGAACAAGCGGACGAGGTGTATGCGGTTATGTCTGGGATACCTTTGAGGATCAAGCCATGTTGAAGCCTTTGTTCAGTGCCATAGCTTTTTTATCTAGAATTCCGATTCCAAATATTTCTTTTACAAAAGAAAATTGGGAAAAAAGCCCCGCTTACTATCCGATTGTTGGTGTCATTATTGGTGTTTTCCTATTATTAGTAGCCAAAGGGCTTCACTTTTTCTTACCGGAAACGATCACAGCCTTTTGTATCGTGTTGTTTTGGATTTTTCTTACCGGTGGACTACATCTAGATGGCTGGATGGATTTAGCGGATGGGCTAGGAAGCAGTCGAACGCGCGAGCAAATGCTTGAAATAATGAAGGATAGCCGAGTTGGCGCTATGGGTGTCATTGCTGCGATTTTATTGATTGGTGGTAAAATGATTGTTACCTATGAATTAATAAAGCAGGGGGTAGTTATACCACTTCTGCTTGCACCGTTATTAGGAAGATTTATTATTTTACCTGCTATTAAATATTGGCCGTATCGCCAAAATGGTATCGCTGACGGATTAGGAAAATATATTTCCCATTTTACGATATTATTTCATTCACTATGGATTTTGCTCCTGACCTATTATTTAGTTGATTTGATGGGAGTCATCGTTATTTTAGTGTCCGCTTTATTAAACTTTCTATTTTTAGTTAATATTTATAAAAAACTTAAGGTATTAACTGGTGACTGTTATGGTGCGATCATTGAATGGGCTGAGGTTAATTTTCTGTTTTTATATCTATTAATTGGAAGGATTTTATAGTATGCGCATCATCTTGATCAGGCACGGACAAACAGATGAAAACAAAGAAAATCGCTATCTGGGGCACTTCGATTCTCCATTAAATAGTACGGGCAGAGAGCAGGTGAAAGGCTTGGTTGAAAGTCTGAAAAAACTGGAAGCACGGGGAATTTGTTATAGCAGCGATTTGTTGCGGGCGGTTGAAACAAGTAAAATCATCTGCCATGCTTTTTCACTGGATTTAAAGGTATACCCGGACCTTAGGGAGCTTCATTTCGGTGATTGGGATTGTCATACATATGATGAATTAAATGAAAAGAATGCTGTTGGTCTTCATCGTTGGATTTCAAATCCGTTTGAGTACTCACCTCCAAATGGGGAAACCCTTACCGAATTAGGGGCTCGAGTTGACCGCTGGGTTAAGCAGAGCATTTTTTCAAATGGTGGAGAGGATTGTTTGGTTGTTAGTCATGGCGGTCCAATACGGTGGATTTTGAGTAAATGGCTTCTCCATGATGAATCGCAATTCTGGAATGTTCAAAACATCCCCCATGGGGAAGGGCTCATTCTTGAGGTTGATGTGATAAGGAATATATGGAAGCATAAGGGGAATATCTAAATGTTATTATCAATCTCTATCATAATTGCCTATATTTTTGACCGACTCATTGGAGACCCGAGAGCCCTGCCTCATCCAGTTGTGCTAATTGGAAATTGCATCTCTAAACTGGAAAAGATAATTCGAAAGTGCGAATTTAAAAATTTGAAGATGGCTGGATTACTATTTCCTTTATTGATTGTAGGGGGAACCTACTTGATCGTTTCTTTACTATTAGAGCTTAGTAAACTAGTTCATCCGTTCTTATTTTTATTCATCCAAATCATACTCATCTCTTCTACAATCGCGACAAAAGGATTAGCAGATGCTGGTTTAGGAATCTATCATTTGCTTGTTAAAAAGGACTTGGAACAAGCGCGCTACTCGTTATCTATGATTGTGGGAAGAGATACAGAGAATCTAGGTGAGGTGGAGATCACTAGAGGTACGGTTGAAACCGTAGCTGAAAATATTGTAGATGCTATCATCTCGCCTTTGTTTTTTGCGTTAATAGGTGGTGCCCCACTGGCTATGGCTTACCGAGCAACGAATACATTAGATTCGATGATTGGTTATAAAAATGAAAAATACAAAGACCTAGGCTGGGCTTCCGCTAGGCTTGATGATATATTAAATTTTATTCCTGCAAGAATCACAGGATTATTGCTGATTGTGGCAAGTTTGTTGTTACGATTAGATGCAAAAAAAGCATTAACGATTATCATAAGAGATGCGAAGCTCCATCCGAGTCCTAACAGCGGTATACCTGAATCGGCAGTTGCAGGTGCCCTTCAAATCCAACTTGGGGGAACCAACTATTATAAAGGGATTCCTTCCCACCGGGCTGTAATGGGAGACTCACATAGACCATTGCAGGCAGATGATATCCTAAAAACAGTTAAGATGATGAAAACATCTGTCAATGTTTTTATTGGAATGATTCTCTTGGGAGTTCTAGTGGGTGTTTTGGTATGAAGCTTGGAGTAGGAAAATGCAACGGTACATTTGGAGAGCTTATCCAGGGGGTCATCGGTGATTCTCCTTTTTTAGTTTCATTGCCGATTGAAATGGGAAGTTCAGCTTTATTTCTTCCAAACCCAAAATCAGAAAAAATATCAATCTTGTCCTTAAGCGCAAAACCAAAATCAGAACGGGCCTGTCGATTATTATTACGTAAGTATAATATTCAGACTGGCGGTAAACTTTTAATAACCTCTGATCTTCCAGAAGGTAAGGGAATGGCAAGTTCTTCCGCTGATTTAATGGCAAGTCTTCGAGCTGTAGCACAGACACATTCATTGCCGATTAATGAAAGTGTTCTTTCAGAAATCACCAGCACGATCGAGCCTACTGATGGAATTATGTATTCGGAATTGGTTGCCTATGATTATATTAACGGTCGGTTAATTAAAGTAATTGGACAACTTCCAAGAATGATTTTACTTGGAATCGATACGGGGGGAACGGTAGAAAGTACTATTTTTAATCAAATTCCAAAAAACTATAGTACTGAGGAAAAACAATTATTCTCAAAGGCCCTATATTTATTAAAGGAGGGTATGCAGAAAAAAGAACTTTCCTTCATATTCGAAGCTGTAACAATGAGTGCAAAAATTAACGAAAAACGGTTAGCCAAACCTTTCTTCGAGGAAATAGTTAAAATAGCAGAAGAAAATAACGGTGGAGTAGTAATTGCGCATAGTGGCACGGTTATCGGAATTTTACTGTCTCCTGATATATCGAAGCAGGAGCTCCGCATCATAATAAAAAAGGTAGAAGAAACAACAAGAAAAAAAGTAAATATTTATATGGTTGGGAAGGATTGAATATAAAAAAAACGGTGTATCAGTCGAAATTCGACTGAACACCCCATATTTATATTCTATTTTTATAAACTGGATGAAGAGAAATCATTAACGAAATTGCTAAAATGATGAATATGCTGTTTCATTCTTTCAGCAGCCAATTTTGAATCTTTTTGTTCAATCGCCTCAAAAATTCCAAAAAGGTCCAAGATCAACCCTTTCTTTAATTCAGCAGGGCAATCCATATTTGTAAAGTAAGGTGTTAACGACAATGTGATCGCTTTTATCGTAGTAATAACCATACGATTATGAGTCGCTTCGGCAATGGCTTCATGAAACTTAAAATCTTGTTCATAAAAATGCTGATCAGAGAGCGTGACTTCTTTACTTGGGAGGCATGCCTTTAAATTTTTTAGATCAGCTTCTGTCCTCCTTAAAGCTGCCAAGGAACATGCTTTTAATTCGACAGTTTCTCTTACTTCGATTACTTCATCTATCGTCATACCTTCAAGGCTAAGTGAAAGGGTAATAAAATCACTAATATCACTTACAAGATCATTCAGATTAATTTCGGAAACGAAATGTCCTCCCTTTGCCCCTGATTTTGTCACAATTAATTTAGATGCACTTAAAATTTTAATGGCATCACGAATGGTCGGTCTGCTTACTTGAAATTGATCGGCCAGCTCCTGTTCGGAAGGAAGCTTGTCGCCAGGGTTTAAATCTCTGTTAATAACGGCAGTTCTTATTTGATCTGCAATTTGTTCCGATAAGGTTAATAGTTTTTTATGTTTTAATGTCATGGCCATCCTCTCAATCTTTGATTTTTTGAAAATATTCTAAATGTAAATTTTTAAAACAATTGTAGTAGATATGGTAATTATAATATTTCAAAAATTCAAAATCAAAAATATTAAAGTTAAGACTATTTTCACAGGCTAATTTGTAAAAAAATAATTACTGTGAAAAATTAATTTTCAACTGCAACTTCATGAAAAGGGAGCAAGAAAAAGGATTGTAAGCTACTGAAAATTTAATTTATTTAAAGTTTTAATATACATATATAACAACACCTTTAAATGTAAAAATAATGAACATTTAAAGCTATTTACAATTGATACAATGATGGACTATTATTCAATTATTCATTTTTAATATTTTGAAAATTAACAAAATTGGAAAAGGGGTGCAAACGGTGATTATTACTGTTGAAAAATCAGAAAGGGAGTATCGATTAAGCCAAGTAAGATCTCTCTTAAAGAAAAAAGAATATAAAGCTCTATTATTTGTAGCTGACTCTTATCTAGGCAAAAAAGGTTCATTGCGATACTTATTTGATAATCATTTAATTCACCGATATGGATATGGTCTTATTTTAGATGATACCCAGTATCAAATTCTTCCATCAGGATTGCATTGGTGTACAGATCGCCGAGTGCCGGATACATTGTTTCCTAAGGACCATGAAGCACTCGAAGTAGTCAGAAGGTTAAAACAACACAATGTGCAAAATGGGAAAATTGGCGTTGTTGGATTGAATAATACAATGAAATTAGAGGATTTTAAGTTTTTACAACGAGAGCTCCCGGAAATTCAATGGGAGGATGCCAGTATTGCGTTTGAAGAAGTTCGCTCTATTAAGAGTGAAGCTGAAATTAATGGAATCAAAGAGGCCAATCGGATCATCGAAGAAGGCTTTGATAAAATTATTGAAAATATTAGGAGTGGAATGACAGAAGAGGAAGCGGTTTCAGTTGCTTATTCCACTGTCCATGCGCTGGGAGCGAAGGATACACTATTCCTTACACTTTCAAGTGAGAACCCAGGCGAGGTTGAACCGTACTTCTTAAATCCAAGACCTCGAGTTATTAAAGAAAATGATTATCTGATCGTCTCCCTTGAAATTACTGGACCTTCGGGACACTGGGTGGAACATTCACGGATGTTTTGTTTTGGAGAACGTGATGTGGAAATGGAAAAAATGGCAGGCCTCGTTGCCAAAGGAATTGAGTACGCTGAACACGCGATGAAACCAGGTGTAAAAGTAACCGACATTCAAGCAGAAGTAGAAAAAATTGCTGCAGCAGAAGGTGCTTTATGTGGTCATTTGACTGGACACGCCATTGGTATGGATGTTATTGAGCGCCCATTTGTTGCCAGACCAGCTGAGCTTTCATTCATAGGGGTAGAGGTGCCTACAGGTGATGATGAACAGCTGTTGTATTTGCAAGAAGGGATGGTTATTAGTTTCCATCCACAAATAATGAATCGGGAAATGAATAAATCAGCCTATATGTCAGATGTTTTTGTTATTACAAAGGATGGAGCCGAACGATTATCTAACCGCAGTCATGAAGTTATTTTAATTAAGGGAAGGTGAAGTGAATGAAATATCGTATTGGTATTGATGTAGGAGGTACATTTACTGACTTTTTGCTAACTGATCAGGAAGGGAATTCAAGCGTATACAAAACATTATCTACACCTAGTGATCCTACAATTGGTTTTTTTAATGGACTAACTGAAATGGCGCAAGATTATCAAATGGATCTTAAAGAATTTATTCAAAAGATTGAATTAATTGTTCATGGAACAACGGTAGGAACAAATGCAACTCTTACGTATAATGGGGCCAAAACAGCATTGCTAACAACAAAGGGTTTTCGCGATACGTTAGAGATGCGTCAAGGTCTAAGACCAGATGCTTACAACAATCAATATGTTTCACCGAAAGCATTTGTACCTCGACATCTACGGCTCGGGATTGAGGAGAGGGTGGATTATAAAGGTCAGGAGGTAGCACCTTTATCAGAACAAGACATTCATGACGCCATCGATTATATCCGTGAGCAAGGAGTTGAAGCGATTGCCATCAGTTTTATGCACTCGTATGCTAACGGAGAGCACGAGTTAAGAGCCGGTGAAATTGTTAGAGAAAAGCTGCCCCATCATTATGTAACCCTATCAAGTCAACTTGTGCCGCGCTCTCGCTTATATGACCGAACTAGCACAACGGTTCTGAATTCATATATTGGACCTATCATTCAAAACTACTTAACTAACTTAACAAGAAAACTAGAAGATTACTGCTTTGACGGCACCTTACTAATTATGCAATCCAATGGCGGCGTTGCTACTCCGGCAGCAACGATTTTAAAAGCAGCTAATACTTTATTATCTGGACCCGCTTCAGCTCCAGTTGCAGGAAGCTGGTACTTGAAGCCACATGGAATAATGGATGCATTAACGATGGATATGGGCGGAACTAGTTTTGATGTAGCCCTTATTAAAGATGGTTATCCGTTAATCCGTACAGAGGGTGAAATAGCTGATTGGCCGATAAGTCTGCCAACGGTTGATATTCATACAATCGGTTCAGGCGGGGGGTCCATTGCATGGGTAGATGAAGGTGGCTTACTCCATGTAGGTCCACAAAGTGCTGGTGCATATCCTGGTCCTGTCTGCTATGGGTTTGGGGCCGAATTACCAACAGTTACAGATGCAAATTTAGTGCTTGGTTATTTAAATCCTAACTATTTTTTGGGTGGAAAAATGAAGCTCGATGTAGAGCAGGCGAAACAGGCTATTAAAAAGCAAGTAGCGGATAAATTAGGATTAAGCGTGGAAGAAGCTGCCCAAGGTATCATTGATATGGTCAATGTTAATATGGCAAATGGCATTCGTGAAATCAGTACGAAAAGGGGCTATGATCCACGGGAGTTCCCGTTAGTTTGTGCTGGTGGTGCCGGTCCGCTTCACGCTGCTGCAATAGCTGAAGAACTTGACAGCACACTTGTTGTTATTCCAAAAGAATCCTCGATATTCTGTGCGGCCGGAATGCTCATGTCAGATTTAAGACATGATTTTGTAAAAGTAAATCGTGCATCTACTAGAGAAATAGAATTAGACCAAATTAGTGATATATTCCAACAGCTTGAGGACCAAGGTGCCAAGGTGCTTAGCGGTGATAGTGTAAGAGAAGAGGAAATGCAGTTCCAGTATAGCTTGGATATGATGTATGTTGGTCAGTATTTCCAAGTGAATGTTCCTTTCACTGCAGAAGAAATGAAAACGATTACAATCACTTATATCGAAGAAAAGTTCCATAAATGGCATGATCAATTATTTGGCTACAGTACACCGGAGATGGAGGTTGAAATTGTTAATTTCAATCTATCAGCCTTAGGAATTACGAAAAAACCTAATATGAAGCATACCGAATATCGCAGCAACTCAGCTGAACATGCTTATAAAGGAAAACGCCCAATGTCACTTGGTGATCACGGTAAGTTAGTGGAAACACCAGTGTATGATGGAGAGGTTCTTGTCCATGGTAACCATATTAGTGGACCGGCGATTATCGAACAGAAAGTAACTACGATCATTGTCTCTGCTTATTTTAATGTAATTTGTGATAAAAATGACAATTACATTATGTATAGTAAAAAGATGGATACAGAAGCTGTCAAACACTTTATCGAAGAGAACAGAGGTGTCATTTATGAGTGAGAACAAGAAAGTTGCTATTAACCCAATTCTTGCATCGGTCATTCAACGTCGTTTAAACGCCGTAACACATGATATGGCCAAAGTGCTGCAGCAGACATCCCGCTCCCCAGTGTTCAATGAGGCTGGTGATTTCGTAACAGGATTATTCGATCATCAAACGAGAATGATGGAGCAAAGTGCCAATATCCCCATCATTGGGTTCGGGGCTCAGCCAGCATTACCGTATATTATGGAGTTTTTCAAAGACGACCTTTATCCGGGAGACGTCATTGTCCACAATGATGTGTATGAAGGGGGAAATCAAACCCATGATGTAGGAATCTATAAACCAGTTTTCTATCAAGATGAACTAGTAGGTTGGACAGTCAGTAAAGGGCATTTAACAGATTTAGGAGGTGCCACTGCTGGTGGTTATAATCCACAGCATACAGAAGTTTGGCAGGAAGCGATTCGGATTCCCGGTGTGAAAATCATTGAAAAAGGGAAGATCAGACGTGATGTATGGAAAATGCTGTTTGCCAATGTTCGGGTGAAAATCGTAGAAGAAGATGTAAAAGCGATGATAGGTGCATGTAATATTGGGGAACGTGGTCTATTAAAAGTAGTCGAAAAATATGGCTTGGAAACTTTCCGCAGCCACTTGGACTATATTATAGAAGCAACTGAAAAACAAACGAAAGAAATTATTCGCAGATGGAGACCTGGCACTTATTATGGTGTTAGCTATATGGTGTCAGATGGCGTTGACCCACTACGGAAATATAAAATTGCAGTTAAAATTACCATTAATGATGACGGAAAAGTAAAAATGGATTTTACAGGTACAGATAAACAGGCACCTGGATTTACAAATATGCCTCCTGCAGGAGCGAAAGCAGCATGTGCAATTGCATATTTAATGCTAATTAATCCGGGAACAGAGATTGCCCAAAATGAAGGGTTATTTTCCTCATTGGATTGCTATTTTCCAAAGGGTAGTATATTAAATCCTAACTTCCCGGCAGCTACAATCGTTGGAAACCAAATTGCAGATGTTTTATTAGAGGCGATTATGAATGCGCTAAAAGATGCTGTACCTGATCAAGTGACAGCTGGCTGGTGTAAGGCCTGTCCACCAGTATTTACTGGAACAGATCCTCGTAAAAATGAACCCTACTTTGATTTTGGGTTTATGGCAAAAGGCGGTCAAGGTGCGTTGAAAGGATTTGATGGTTTCAATGGAATCGGATTTGCCGGGGCGGCAGGTTGCATGAGATCACAGGATCCCGAAATGTTGGAAATAAAAGATCCTTTCTTCATGGAAGCGTATGAGTATTTGCCAGACTCTGCCGGTGCAGGGAAGTACCGTGGCGGGTATGGTACCTATGTGAAAATCCGCATCGATGGTGACAACAATGCCGTTGGAACACTTGGTGATGGAATGGAATATGAGGGAGCTAAGTTACCACATGGATTATTTGGGGGCCGGGAAGGTATGAGTAATAATTATCTCCTCTATCTTCCTGATGGAACTACACAAAAGGTAGGTTCCAAAGACATGGTATTCCAAGTGCCCAAAGGGACCTGGCTTGAAATGTATTGTGGCGGTGGCGGTGGCTACGGTTCACCGATCTTGCGTGATATCAATAAGGTTCAAGAGGAAGTATCAGACGGACTTTTATCAATCGAGAAAGCGAAAAATGAGTATGGGGTAGAAGTGGACCCGAAGACAGGAAAAGTAAATCTCGAAGCTACTAATCTATTAAGAAAGCAATTGTTATCATAACAAAGTGGTTGTTTTTGTAAGTTTTCCTAGTAAGGTGACAGGCCTTACAAACAAATTGTAGGAGTCTGTCACTTAGGAGAAATCAGATTCATTGGTAGAGAGGAGATTTCAGATGTCACAAAAATTAGAAAACATGATGGAGGACTACTCGCTTGAGGCTGTTCCAGCTGAAATGAGGAGACCGTGGAAGGATCTTGCCGCTGTAGGTGTAGGAATTGGGTCCAGTCTTGCTGTATTACTCACTGGTGGGCTTGTAACGTTTATGGCTGGATTTTGGATGGGAATGCTCGCAGCATTTATAGCATTTCTTGTCAGTACTTTTTTCACCATATCATTAGGTGTGATCTCATTTCGCGACGGTTTTTCAAGCAATATCATTTCTAGGGCGTATGCTTTCGGCACAAGAGGTTCCGCCATCGGTTCCTTAATTTGGGCTTTTATGATTATCGGTTTTCTTGGAATGGAAAGCGTATTAATAGGAAACTCGATATTCTTTTATTTTGATATAGAACCTACATTCACTATCAAGCTTATCTTTTACTTAATTTTAACTGCTATCTGGATTGTCCTATCATTATTTGGTAATAAATTAGTTTCTCGTGTAGCAGAGATTATGATTCCTTTGCTGTTTTTAATGTTACTTTTTATGGTGTTTTTATTAATGAAACAAGGCTCATTAGTAGAAGCAGTTACCCACGGTATTCTTGTTCCTAATATGACGACTAGTCAAGGCTTTGCAATTGCCTTAAATGCTACGGTTGTTTTGGCAGGACTACTAGCAATTGTTGTTGCGGATTTTACAAGATTTTCAAAGTCAACTAAAGATGTCGTAAAAGTAAGTGTGGCTTCAAACTTCTCTCTATTTGGTGTGACGATGTTTTTTGGAGCGGTCATTACTTATTTCGGTTATCAATTAACTAACGATTATTTCTTAAAACAAGGAATGGATCCTGCTGCAGCAGGGATGGCTGCGATTACAAATCCGGGTATTACCCTAGTTCTAGCGGGAGGTTTTTGGGGGTTATTAACGATTATTTTTTCGCAGTCAAAAGTGCAGGTTGGGAATTCTTACGAAGGAGCGCTGGCGCTTGTTAACTTGTTTGATACTGCCTTCAATTGGAGACCTGGCAGAGCCGTGATGGTTGTTTTAGCCAATATTATTTCGCTTATTTTCATCTTTGGAAACATCTTACATTATATTGAAGCGTTTTTAACAATTGGCAGTGTGTTGTTATGCGTGTGGGTAACGATTGTGTTAACAGATTATTATGTCGTAAGGGGAACATTGAAGTTTGGCCAAAAAGGTATTGTCAATCTTGACGACATTCCTGCGGTAAATTGGATTGGGTTACTTACGTTAGTTGTAAGTACCTTTACCGGTATGGCCTTTTACCAACAAAATTGGTTCCAAGTACCTTTTATAATCTCAACGGTATGTGCCTTTGTCCTATATCTTGGATTGAATTATTTAAAGAGCCAGTTTACTTCTTCTAAGAAAAATAATTTGAATAATATTTCAGGTTAATTTTCTAAACAAATTCATCAACTATATTTTTTAATATAAGAAATTTATTAAGAGCTGGGAGAGATGAAGGATGTCCATTAATTTCGAATTAACAGCGGAGCAAAAGAAATGGAAGGAGCTTTGCAAAGAGTTGGCACAAGATTTTGCTTTACGTGCCGATGAGCATGACAGAAACCGCACTTCACCGGTTGAGAACTATCAAAAACTTTATGAAGCAGGCTTGTTTGGACTTACAATTCCAAAAAAATATGGAGGGCTTGGTTCTGGTTTTCTAGGTTATACAATTGCTATTGAGGAATTAGCACAAGGCTGTGCAGCAACAGCGATGTCATGGAATATGCATGCAGCAGGCACAGCAGCCATCATGGAAAATCCAGACATCCCCGAAGACAAGAAACAAGAAATCGCTGATCTTGTCATTAAGGAAGGGAAATTAATTTGTCAATCTGTATCAGAACCAACATCGTCCAGCTTAATCGGGCAATCATACACACCTTCATTGATCGCTAAAAAAGTAGATGGCGGCTATATATTAAACGGAAGGAAAGCGTTTGCATCAATGTTTGAAGCAAGTGATTATGTGTACATTTTCGCGCATCCAGAGGAAAGTTCAAATCCGCAAAGCAGTATTGGCTTCTTCATCTCAACGAAATCAGAGGGAATTAATGTCATTGATGTATGGGACACGTTAGGAATGCGTGCCACTCGCAGTAATACAGTTGAATATAATGATGTTTTTGTACCGGAAAATGCTGTGCTCCATAAAACAGAGGCCTTTTTAGAATCATTCATCTTCAAAAATGCAGCTTGGGCATTTGGAACATTTGCATCAATGTATTATGGAATTGGTCGCGGTATTGCAAATTGGGTGAAAGAAACGCTAACTACCCGTAAACCAAAAGGATATGCTCAGCCAATGGCTTATCATCCTGCAATGCGTTTACGTGCTGGAGAAATTTTCTCTGAAATGGAAGCGGCTAGATTAATGGTTTATTATGCAGCCTGGACACATGATACGAAAGGGCCTGGACCAGAAACGTACGCAGCTTGTCTGCGAGCTAAATATATTATGATGCAAGCAGTTAGCGCAACCGTTCGCTCAGCATCAATTGCTTGTGGTGCCCATGGATTAGTAAAAGGCTTACCGTTTGAAAGAATGGTTCGTGATGCGTTTACCGCACCAATTATGCCGCCGAACGAGGATGCGGTTCTTGACCAAATCGCCGTTATCGATTTAGGACTTAATCCTGAAGATTTACCAGCATTCTTAAAGGAGGAAATTTGTAATGCAGAACCAGCAGAGATTAGCTAATAAGGTCGCAATTATTACTGGAGCAGGCAGCGGAATTGGCAGAGCAACAGCCCTAAGATTTGCTGAAGAAGGAGCAAAGTTAGTATTGAATGATATTAGCCATGCTAGATTAGAAGAGGTAGCTGCAGAATTAGATTGTCCGGACAGATGTGAACTTGTAAGTGGTGACGTTTCTTCGGAAGCAACTGCACAATTATTGAAGGATACAGCTCTAGAGAGTTTTGGACGGATTGATATTCTAGTTAATAACGCAGGTATTCATTGGATTCAAGATATAACCGAAACAACGGTGGATGATTTCGATCACGTAATCAATGTTAATTTGAAAAGCATGTTTTTAAACTGTAAAAATGTCATCCCTGAAATGATTAAACAAGGGAATGGTGGAGCTATTGTTAATTTGAGTTCTGTTTCAGGCTATGTCGGCCAAGAAATGATGGGCAAGAGTACATTCCTATATAACATGACAAAGGCGGCGATTTTACAGATGAGCCGGTCACTGGCGACTCGCTATGCAAAAGAGGGCATTCGTGTTACTTGTGTTTCCCCAGGGGTGACAAAGACAAATCAAATTACAACTGAGCATACTTCGGATTTAGAAGGATTTTGGCAGGCAGTTGAAGGGGTTCAACCGCTTGGAAGATACGCAGATCCAAGGGAAATTGCAAATTGTATCGTATTTTTAGCGTCTGATGAAGCGTCCTTTGTAACGGGCTCTTCCTTAGTCGTTGATGGTGGTTATTTAGCTCTTTAATTACTGAACTATGAAAAATGAGGTAGGTGGAAATCATGAATCAACAGAATATAAATGAACACAATTGGGATGTACTCATTAAACATGATCGAGTTCATCAGAAATTGTATACTGATCCAACTATATTTGCAGAGGAAATGACGAAAATCTTTGGGATGACATGGGTTTATTTGGCTCATGAAAGTGAAGTGCCAAATGTAAATGATTATAAAACGGGCTACCTTGGCAGCCGCCCGATAATTGTTGTCAGGGATCGCAATGACGAGTTCCGGGTTTTGTTTAACCGCTGTACACACCGTGGGGCCACAGTTTGTCGCAATGATCGTGGTTCCGCCAAGGTGTTCACCTGCCCGTACCATGGCTGGAATTTTAAAAATAACGGAGAACTGGCTGGTGTACCATGGCCTAAAGCATACGGTGATGATTTTGATACTAGTGAATGGGGGTTGAAACAAGCGAGAGTGGAAAGCTACCGTGGCTTTATTTTTGGAACTTTAAATCTTAATGCTCCGAGTCTCGTCGACTATTTAGGTCCTGCTAGAGAATTACTCGATCAATGGCTTGATCGTTATGATGGGAAGAAACTAGTAGTCGGCAACGCTCACCGCATGATCTATAAAGGAAATTGGAAATTAACGTATGATAACGCAGCGGATGGATACCATGTGTCTTTTTCACATCGTTCTTTATTTGAAACAGCGGGACGAATGGGAGAGGACAAGGATATGTCTTATTTTGCCGAAAGTCCGGATTATGGACCGATGGTTGTTCAATATCTTGGCAATGGCCATACGTTCATCGATCAACGTCCTAACTATAAAAATATTGGTGATTTCTGGAAACAACAGCGTCCGCAACCAGGCAGAGAAGTATATGAAGAAATGATTAGAGAGCGGTACCAAGAAGAAGCTGATGCCTTGTTAGATCAAGCGATCGGTGCTCAAATGAATCTTAACATATTTCCAAACCTCTGCTTAATTGGAAATCAAATTCAAGTGATCCAGCCGTATGCGGTGGATAAGACAGAGTTGACCTGGTATTCAACGACGGTAGATGGGTTGCCGGAAGAAATCAATATGCTGAGAATGCGCACACAAGAGGATTTTCCTGCTTTTGGTGAGCCAGATGATATGACGAATTTTGAAGAATGTCATCTTGGCTTAACGATTCCTGAGGTGGAATGGGTTCATACCGGTCGCGGCTTAGGAATACCGGATCGTCAAACAGTCGACGAACGTGGTGTTATCTCAGGTCCTGTTACAGATGAATTGCATATCCGTAATTATTATCAAGAGTGGAAACGACTTATGGGCCAGCCGTCACTAAAAACTCTTTGTGAAAATGTTAAAGGAGGTGTGTCATCAGTATGATAAAGGATAGTTCGAAAGTATCCTATTATATGAATGATGAATTCTACTCTGGACTGTTGGATGGATTGAAGGATTGGGATACTGAAACGGGTAAAGCAACTCAAAAGGTATGCCGTGAAATTGAACAATTTTTGTTTCGTGAGTCACGATTAGTTGATGAAGGTAAACTGGAAGATTGGCTTGATTTGTTCGGTTTTGAATGCCTTTATTGGGTGCCGATTACACCTGGAGGTGGAAACCCACTGAAGGAAGTTTCCCATGCCTTTGATGACAGGAGACGGCTTGAGGATCGAATTTATCGACTTCGTACCGGCTATGCTTATTCGCAAATTCCAGCTTCACGCACACTTCGGATGTTAAGTAACATCGAAGTATGGAAAGATGGCAAGGAGGATTTAGTTCGTGTACGGGCAAATTTCATGCTAACTGAGTTAAGAGCAGGCAAACAAAAACTATATTCCGGTTGGAATGGCTATCGTCTGAAAAAAGAAAATGGTGTATGGAAAATAAACGTTAAACAAGTTAATTTAATTGACAGCGACCAAGGTCATGAAAATATGACATTTATCCTCTAAAATAGACAGAAAATTACAAACATTTAATAAAAAAGGAGACGGTAAAAATGAGAGAAATGTTAAAAATAAGTACTGAGGGTTTTATCTGGCGCCATAATTTATGGAATGAGGAGCAAGTAAATGCCATTCAGAGGATTCTCAAAACAATTGAGGAAAAAAATCTGCGCCTTATACGAGTTGCATGGGCTGACCAGCACGGTATTTCGAGAGCAAAAACATTAACAATCCCCGCTTTTATGAGTGCTCTTAAGGATGGCATTGATTTTAATACGGGTCCTCTCTTTTTTGATACAGCCAATGCGATTGTGTTTAACCCGTTTATTAAAGGTGGCGGATTCGATCTTGAGGAATTGACGGGCTGTCCAAACTATACACTTGTACCAGACCCGCTTACGTTCAAGATTCTTCCTTGGGCTCCAAATACCGGTTGGATCTTATCGGATGCTTACTTAAAAACAGGTGAAATACTCCCGTTTGATAGCCGCCAAATTTGTCGTAAGGCACTAAAAGAATTAAATGAAAAAGGCTATGACTTAGTTTCAGGACTTGAAGTAGAGTTTTCATTAACGAAAATAGTCAGTGATGAGATTAATCCAGAATTATTAGGAGCACCGGGCTCTCCTGGTCAGCCTCCCAAAGTTCGACCAGTGGCAAGAGGATACCAGTATCAGTTGGAAGCACATAATGATGAAATCGATGAGGTCATTCAACTTATCGTCGAAAACATTGAAGCGCTTGGGCTACCATTACGTACGATTGAAGATGAGTGGGGACCTAGCCAAATTGAAGTAACATTTGCGCCTATGCGTGGAATCGAAGCGGCAGATGCAATGCTGTTATTTAGAACAGCTGTTAAACAAATTTGTAAAAGACATGGCTATTTAGCAACGTTTATGTGCCGACCTTCCATCCCAGGATTTTTCTCAAGTGGTTGGCATTTGCATCAATCCTTAGTAGATGTGAATACAGGTGAGAATCTGTTTATGCCGGAAGTTGAAACAGAGTCATTATCTGTACTTGGAAAGCACTATACTGCGGGGATTTTGAAGAATGCTAGGGCGGCAACGGTATTTACAACACCAACGATTAATGGTTATAAGCGCTTCAAGCCGAATTCATTAGCGCCTGACCGTGCAGGATGGGGCGTTGACAATCGTGGAACGATGATTCGTGTTTTAGGAGGATATGGAGACAAGGCGACCCATTTTGAAAATAGAGCTGGTGAACCAGCTGCGAATCCGTACTTATATTTTGCATCACAGATTTTTGCAGGATTAGATGGAATTGAAAATCGCTTAGATCCAGGACCTGCAAGTAGTGAAGCCTATATGGACCAGAGGGAATTGATTCCAAAAAGCCTGCAGGAAGCGGTAGATTCATTGCGTGAAAATGGAACATACCAAAATAAGATGGGAAAGATGTTTGTTGATTATATCATCAGAATGAAGGAAAGTGAAATCTCTCGTTATATGGCATACGTAGAAAATGAGAAGGTTGAAGACTATCAAAATATTGTAACAGAATGGGAGCATAAAGAGTATTTTGAAAACTTTTAATACTGATACTATCGATTTGAAAGTAGAGGTGGCAGGATGATGACAGAAAGAGAACAAGCAAATATTGAAAATACGGATGTTGAATTACAAAAACAAATCCAACATCTTCAGAAAACCATTCAGATATACGAGCAGTTAGCTGAAGCAGTCCGCACCGCTGCAGTCATCGATAGAAGCATTTATACAGGTGAACGGGATAACGATTGGCTTTCCATAGATCGAGATGACTATGTCAAAATCATGGCTATTATTTCTCAACTTGATATCTGGAAGCCTTGGAATCACACGATCCAACCGCGGATCACAAAGTAAATTAGATTCCCATCAGGGAGCTCCTCTGATGGGGGTTTTATCTGTTTATATCGAGATTATAAATGAAGGAGTGGGAATGGATGTGTGAATTATTTACGGTTAAATCCGATGAAAATATACCAATTGAATGGATTTTTCATTATGCAAAGCTACTTGAAGAATACGGGTTTGCTGGATTTGGCTGGGGCATGGCTTGGAAATGTGAAGATGGACAGATTCGAAGATATCGTGCGATAGAAGGTGTGAGAAATGATATTCTTGCTCCACAAACTTTGAAAGGGATTGTATCCAAAGAATACCTTGTTCATTTGCGCAGACCAAGCTTAATGAAATCAATGGCATTTAACAATTCCCAACCGTACTTAAATGAAGATCAGTCACTCGCTTTTGCACACAATGGCTATTTTAAAAATCATGATCAATATCGTTCTTTTTACGCAAATGAATTGGCAGGTACTTCTGATAGTGAAGTAGGATATCGATATTATTTAATGAAGCTTAATGAACAAAAAGACCCGATTATTTCTCTTGAATTAACACATCAGATATTGGAGGGGAATGCAAACCTTATTGCATTTCGAAAGAATGAAGTGACTCTTTTATATGCAGGAAATAATGATAACAAGATGTATACCTTTAATCTTGGTGGTGTCAGATGTGCATCAACTTCTCTCCATAGTCAGGACGACTATTTATTCCAAGCAATTTTTCCGACAGCTACTAATATAAAACAAATCCCATTATTTACTGGGTGTGAATTAACTTTTGGCCAATTAGAAAATAAAAGCTACAAAGAGAGTTCAATGAAGTAGATTTAAGAAACGCATTTCTAAAGGAGGAAAAATAATGGTGAATTCAACTTAAGCGGGTAAAGAGTGATCCTCGACCAGCAAGCGATATCCTATTTACGCCTGCAATTGATTTAGAAAATGCTAAAGCAGAAATACTGGCATTAAAGAGTCAGGCAATTGAAAAAGAGCGGAATGTTGATGTTCTTACGTTCTCACATGTAATTTGTCGTCCGACCGAGGAGGAAGCCCTCCAATATTGGGATTATGCTGCTAGAACGAATGCGGATTGGACAGCTGTAGAAAATGTCATTAAAATGCAATTTGCCAATTGTTATTCGTTCCCACATGAAGTTTTACATTTATTGCGTGAACGTTTTGCTTCAGGACATGGAGGATTTCCATTGGTTGGGACACCAGAACAGGTTGCCGATGGAATAACAGCACTTGCCGAAGTAGGATTTAAGGGAACTACTTTATCGTTTGTTGACTACAATGATGAATTCCCATATTTCCGTGATCATGTATTGCCAATTCTTACTGAACGTAGGCTGCGTGGAGATGGAAATAGAAATAGTTCAAGTTTGAACATCTCAAAGTAATAACGAAGAGTAAAAGGAGTGTTTTCAGCATGTCAAAAATTAAAGAAAAATTAACTAAAGAGTTAATAGATTTTTTACAAGGTGAAAGAATTATTTCTCTCATTACTGTGGATAAAGAAACAAAAAAACCTACAGTCAGTACGATTTCTTGGTTATTTGCGCATGAAAGTGGTGAGAAAATTAAGTTTGCATTAGGTCATAAATCCTCAAGTATTGAAAATATTGAAAATGATCCATATATAGTTCTTAATGTAGTTGGTCCTGAAAGTTGTTATGAAATAAAAGGTACCGGAAATGTTTCGGAAATAATGCAAGGAACAATGAAGTTTAGAGTAGTAACAGTAGAGATCGATAGTGTAGAAGATGTCATTTTTTATGGCGGGAAAATTAATGCGGTACCAGGATATGAAAAAACATATGATGCTGAACTTGCTAATAAAATAGATCATGAGATTTACAGTGAATTAAAAAAATAAGGAATGGTGAAAAAGAATAAAAGTTTGAAGATATACAAAAGGGTCTCAGCTAATAAACAGCTAAGACCTTTTGATTTGATGTATATGAAAA
Organism: Schinkia azotoformans LMG 9581; assembly: GCF_000307855.1. GTDB lineage: Bacteria > Bacillota > Bacilli > Bacillales > Bacillaceae_J > Schinkia > Schinkia azotoformans. The sequence continues at coordinate 38,522 of NZ_AJLR01000120.1, forward strand.
AATACTAGCATCAGTTACGTATTATTTTGTTAAATTCTGAAAGTATTCACTCTATATCAATTGTCCCTTTTTTTCGAATTGAAAGAGGTCGAGGATCGCATGCTGTTTAGAAAACAAAAGGAAATTTAGGTCAAATCAGCTTGATATTTATTTACAAATTAATTGTCTTGACAAAGGGATACATTACAGTTGTGAACGATTGAACATTGGACCGTTGAAGTGGCGGTCTATTTCTTTTTGTTTAGTATTTTTATAGAATAGATTTATTGGCGATACTAAATATAAATTATACAAGTTTAATATTACACTTAGGAGGGGAAATGGATGGACCAAAATATATTGGTTATGGTATCAATGGTGATAAATGTTATTATGCTTATTTTGCTATTGATCGTTATGAATATGGTGTCCAAGCAAAAATCTAATAAAATACAAGCTTCTTTATCTTTGATAGAAAAAGCTCAAGAAAGGCTGGAACGAATAGTTAGGGAGGATATTGGCCAAGTTAGACAGGAGATGGGGCTGTCAACGAAGCAAGCCCGTGAGGAATTAACGACACTATTAAACACTCTGAGTCAAAATGTCATGACGACGATAAATCAAATGGCATTTCAAAATAAAAATCAGCTTGATAGCTTTAATAAACAATTAACAGAACTTACGAATATGAATGAACAAAAACTCGAAGGTGTCCGCCATACAGTCGAACAAAAATTAACGTATTTACAGGAAGATAATAGTAAGAAGCTAGAGCAAATGCGCTTAACTGTAGATGAAAAACTACATGCCACTTTAGAACAGCGGCTTGGCGATTCTTTTAAACAAGTAAGTGAACGGTTAGAACAAGTACATAAAGGTTTAGGGGAAATGCAAACATTAGCTTCCGGAGTAGGGGACCTGAAAAAAGTACTATCGAATGTAAAAGCGAGAGGAATAATGGGTGAAATTCAATTAGGAAATTTACTTGAGCAAATCCTTTCACCAGAACAATATGAATCCAATGTCGCAATGAAAAAAGGCTCTGCGGAAAGGGTTGAATTTGCTGTAAAACTTCCTTCAAAAGATGATAGCGGCGGAGTTGTATATCTTCCGATCGATTCAAAGTTTCCGCTAGAGGACTACAATCGATTACTGGACGCACAGGAATTAGGTGATGTCCAAGCAGCAGCTGATGCAGCTAAACAACTGGAAAACCGAATTAAGCTGGAAGCCAAAAGTATTCGCGATAAATATATTAACCCGCCAAACACAACAGACTTTGCCGTATTGTTCCTACCGTTTGAAGGCTTATTTGCTGAAGTCCTACGACGTCCGGGCCTTTGGGATTCCTTGCAAAGAGATATGCGGATCATAATTGCAGGACCGACGACATTAGCTGCCTTCCTTAACAGCTTGCAGATGGGATTCAGAACATTAGCCATTCAAAAACGATCCAGCGAAGTCTGGGGATTACTTGGAGCTGTAAAAACGGAGTTTACTAAATTTGGAGACATTCTCGACAAAACGAAGAAAAAACTCCAAGAGGCAAGCAATACAATTGACAGCGCAGCCACACGAAGCCGGGTAATCGAAAGAAAATTAAAAAATGTCCAAGAACTGCCGCAGCCAGAAACGTATGAATTGCTGGGTGAATCGGAATTGGTTGGATTAGAGTAAGGTGGGGGAAGGAAAATGAATAACAAAAATAAAACGGTCGTCCGATCAATGGACATATTAAATCTCTTTATTGAGCATACAGAATTATCATTTCAAGAAATTATTAATTTATCGGGGATACCGAAAACTTCAGTCTATCGAATGATTAGGTCGTTTGAGGAGATGGGCTTTTTGGAAAAAGGAAGCGATGCTAAGTACCGGCTTGGGCTTTTGTTTCTTAAATTCGGCCATCTTGTTTCTATGAGGTTGGATATACGTAAGATCGCTTATCCATTTATGCAAGATTTACATAATGATGTAAAGGAAGCGATAAATTTAATTGTACGAGAAGGTAATGAGGCGATCTATATTGAAAAAATCGACACAAAACAAAAGGTTCGCCTTTATACTGCGATTGGCAGGAAAAGCCCGCTATATGCAGGAGCTTGTTCACGTTCAATCTTGTCCTTCTTACCTGATGCAGAAATAAAGGCATATATCGAAACAGAGGAGCTTAAACCTTTTGCCCAAGGCACGATTACTGATAAGGATAAACTTTATGAAACTATTCAACAGGCGAGAATGGAAGGGTACACAATAAGCCATTCAGAATTAGAAAATCATACCTCTGCTGTAGCCGCACCGATTTTTAATCATCTTGGTGAAGTGGTTGCAGGTATAAGTATTGCTGGCATAGAAGCAAATTATAAAGGGGAGAATGTCGAAAACTTTAAGGAAAAGGTAAAAAAAGTGGCCGAGGATATATCAAGGCAGTTGGGCTATATAAAGGAATGACAAAGGTGGTCTCTTTAATCAACAAAGAGACCACCTTATTCTTATAATTAAATGCTTTAGTATGACTATCTGTGAAGTGCCTTCATGCGAATCCCCAACGCTAGTTCATTTAGCATAATTTCTTGATTAATTAACTCTGCTTCAGCTTGTTCAAGAGTTGTTTCTTTAAATAAAATCTTCGCTTTCGGTTGCAATTGGGCTAATCGAGGTAAATCAACTGAAATCACTTGACCAATTTTGGGATACCCACCTGTTGTTTGCCGGTCTACCATTAAGATAATCGGTTGTCCGTTCGAGGGGACTTGAATCGTCCCGTACGTAACCCCTTCCGATAGTAATTCAAATTTCTTAGTTAAATCTAGCTGCTTGCCATCCAATCGATACCCCATCCGATCTGCTTCAGTTGTTAATGTGTAGGAATCTGAAAAAAATACATGTTGACTTGCTTTATCGAAATGATTAAACTCAGAGCCTTGTAAAACCCGCACCGTTTGTGTTTTATCAAATGAGAAGAATTCAGAAAAGTTGACAGACCATGTAAAATGATTTTTCATTTTGTCTAGTTGCTGAACAAATGCCAAACTGATTGTACTGTAATTTCCACACGTAAATTCATCCCCTTTTCGTAAAGCTCTGCCTTGAATCCCTCCAATGGCTGCTCGGAGATAAGTGCTTTTACTTCCAAGTACTTCAGGAACTTCAATCCCACCAGCAAAGGCAACGTATGCCCTACATCCAGTTATGGCAGATTTAAATTTTAAAATAGACCCTTTACGAATAAGGAGCGGCCTCCACATTGGTGCTTTTTCCCCATCGATGGTAGGCTGTAAATCACCGCCAGTAATGGCAATTAATTGGTCGCTTCCAAATTGGAGCGTTGTCCCCAAAAGCGTAATTTCAAGTGCTCCTTCGCCTTCGAAATTTCCAACAAGTAAATTCGCAACTCGCAATGAAATAGGATCCATCGCACCGCTTACAATTACCCCGAATTTTTGGGAGCCGAATCTCCCTAAATCTTGAATGGTCGTCAATAATCCTGGATGAATCACCTTAACACTCATCATGTTTCATCTCCTTGTAGGTAGCAAATTCTTCAAATGAAATGGGGATAAAGCGGATTTTATCTCCTGATTGTAATAACGTTGGAGGTGTTTGTTCCGGAAGAAACAAATCAAGCGGGGTCCGTCCGATAATTTGCCAGCCTCCCGGTGTTTCCAATGGATAAACGCCTGTTTGTTTGCCAGCGATTCCCACGGATCCTGGGGCAATGGCAAGACGAGGTGACTCCTTCCTAGGTGTGGCAATTCTTTCATCCATTCCTCCAAGGAACGGGAAGCCCGGTGCAAAACCAATCATATAGACCTGACAATCATTTGCAGAATGAATTTGAATGACTTCATCTACTGTAAGCCCATGGTAAGCCGCTACATATTCCAAATCTGGGCCAAATTCTCCCCCATAAGCGACCGGAATCTTAACAAGCCGCTCTTCGACCAGCTCATTTGTACTTAATTGATCGAGTAATTCTGCCATTAAAGCGCTCACAATTTTATAAGGACTTTTTTTATCTTTTTCGATAATAGAAAAATAAACAGCTGCAGGATTGTAATACACAGTTAAGTTATTGTAGGACGGAACTGATTCAATAAATCCAGGAAATGGTTCTTTTTCTATTAAGTAAGATAGATGTTTAACTTGTTCATGGATCGTTGGGTTAATTCCATCCCCTAAATGGATTACTAATGCTGAATCCCCTAAAGGCCGTATTAATTCAATTTTGTCATGAATCGTCATGGAGGCCAACTCCTTTAGTTTCGAATTTCGGAAATATTGTTCTGTTTTACGGATGATATTTTTATTATAAATTATTTGAATAGAAAAACAAGCCTTGAAAAGGCAATATTTAGATACGTTCCATTTTTCGTATAATTCTAAAATTAACTCTTTTCAACAAAAAATAATTATGCTAGAATATTGCTATAAATCGAAACTAGAGTTCCGTAAATCGGAACAATTTACTTTGTAGTTTATCAAGATAGTGAAAAATGAAAAGGAGGGGTTTTATGTTTCAAGTTGATTTAAACTGTGATCTTGGGGAAAGTTTTGGCCGCTTTAAACTGGGGGAACAGGAAGAAATATTGAAATACATTACATCAGCCAATATTGCATGCGGTTTCCACAGCGGTGATCCAAGTGTAATGAGAGAAACAGTGAAGATGGCAATTTCAAATGGTGTTAAAATTGGGGCTCATCCTGGTTTACCAGATTTAAATGGTTTTGGTCGAAGAGAAATGGCGATTACACCGCAAGAAGGATATGACATGGTTGTTTACCAAATCGGGGCATTACAAGGGTTTTTAGCGACCTTCAATGAAAAAATGCAGCACGTAAAACCTCATGGTGCTTTGTACAATATGGCCGCAAAGGATCCTCATCTTGCTGAGGCCATTGCGCAAGCCGTCTATGATATTTCACCATCATTGATTTTATTTGGGCTTTCTGGCAGTGAATTAACGAAAGCGGGGGAGAAGATTGGTTTACGGACTGCCCATGAGGTGTTTGCAGATCGAACCTATCAACAAGATGGATCCTTAACTTCTCGTTCTCAAAAGGATGCGATGATTACAGATCATGAACAATCTGCCGCACAAGTAGTGAAAATGGCAAGGGAAGGGAAAGTAGTTTCCCAGCAAAAAACAGAGGTTTCATTACGTGCAGATACAGTATGTATTCATGGGGATGGGAAACATGCCTTATTATTTGCGAAATATCTTAAAGAATCATTAGAACAAAATAATATTACAATTGCTGCAATCAGCAACTGGGAGGAGGCTTCATATGGAAAATACTAATGCAAGGGTGGAAAAATCTCAATTAAAATCGGAAAACCCAGAACTAAAAGTTATCCAAAATAATGATAGCGCTTTAGTAAAAAAGAAGACGAGCCGTAGTGTATTATTAGGTGCAGCATTTTTGATGGCGACATCATCAATTGGACCGGGCTTTTTGACACAAACAACAGTGTTTACTCAGCAATTAGCCGCTAGTTTTGCCTTTGTTATTCTAATATCATTAATATTAGATGTCTTTGCACAAATGAACGTTTGGCGTATTATTTGTGTATCGGGACTCCGTGGGCAAGAAGTTGCCAATAAAGTGTTACCTGGACTTGGCGTTGTTTTGGCCATCCTGATTGTCATCGGCGGTTTGGCATTTAATATTGGAAACGTTGCTGGAGCCGGATTAGGTTTGAATGCTATGATGGGATTAGACCCGATTACTGGAGCTATTATTAGTGCCATAGTAGCGATTTTCATCTTTGTTGTTAAAGAAGCAGGAAAAGCAATGGATAAGTTCGCTCAATTTGCAGGAGTTGTTATGATTCTACTTATGCTGTACGTTGCTTTTAAAACATCCCCGCCAGTAGGGGAAGCAATCATTAATACAGTTAAACCTGAACAGATTAGCTGGTTTGCGATCGTCACGCTTGTTGGAGGTACGGTGGGTGGTTATATCACATTTGCCGGTGGACACCGCCTACTTGACGCAGGCGTAAAAGGCATTGAATCATTGCCAGAAGTTACGAAAAGCTCTGTTACCGGAATTGTTGCAACTGGTATTATGCGTGTAGCCTTATTCTTGGCAGTTCTTGGTGTTGTAACACAAGGTTTAGCGATTGATGCAGCAAATCCTCCTGCTTCAGTTTTCCAATTAGCAGCAGGAAACATTGGCTATCGTATCTTTGGTGTTATTATGTGGGCAGCGGCGATTACTTCTGTTGTAGGGGCAGCTTATACATCAGTTTCATTTATCCGCTCCTTCCACCCAAAAATTGAAAAATACCATAAGTGGATCATCATTGCTTTCATTATTGTTTCTACAGGGACATTTGCCCTAGTTGGAAAGCCAGTTAATATTCTAATCCTAGTAGGGGCGCTAAATGCTCTGATTTTACCAATCGCTTTAGGAACATTATTAGTAGCGGCACACAAGAAGAGCATTGTTGGTGCGTATAAACATCCATTATGGTTAACCATCCCTGGAGTATTCGTTGTTATTATTATGGGAATTTTAGGTGTAAAAACGTTAATAGAGCAATTGCCTTTATTATTTAAGTAATTTCGTAAGGAAATACATTTTGGGAGGAAGATATAATGGGAAACTATGAATCAATGGATCCGAAAGATATAAGGGAATTGATCCGAAAACAAGTAATTACTGGGTCGACAGCAGGCATGTCAAAAGGCTATACACAGGCGAATTTAGTTATTTTAAAAAAAGAGCATGCCTTTGATTTTTTACTGTTTTGTCAACGGAATCCGAAGCCTTGTCCGTTGTTGGATGTGACAGAACCGGGCTCGTTTAGTCCTTCATTGATAGCGGAAGGGGCAGATATTCGGAAAGATATTCCGAAATATCGAATTTACCAGGATGGTGTATTTACCGAAGAAGTGGCCGATATAACGGAGTATTGGGAAGATGATATGGTCGGTTTTCTAATCGGATGTAGTTTTACCTTTGAAACGCCACTCCTAGAAAGCGGCATCCCAGTCCGCCATATCGAAGAAAACTGCAATGTACCGATGTACAAAACAAATATTCCGTGCCAAAAAGCAGGTATGTTTGAAGGGCCAACTGTTGTTAGTATGCGCCCGATGACACCAGTTGATGCTATCAGGGCAGTCCAGATTACGTCGCGTTTTCCAGCCGTTCATGGAGCGCCGATTCATATTGGTGATCCGAGTCTTATAGGTATACCTGATATTTCAAAACCTGATTTTGGAGATGCTGTCACCATAAAAGAAGGAGAGATTCCGGTATTTTGGGCTTGTGGTGTTACTCCACAGGCTGTAGCAATGGAAAGCAAGCCATCGATTATGATTACGCATGGACCAGGCTGTATGTTTATCAGTGATATTAAAGATGAAAAATTTAGTGTGTTGTAGAAAAAATGTCGAAGTGCTTGGCACTTCGACATTTTTAAAACATTTCGTTAATACTACTTAAGAATAACTGTTTACAATTTTCTCTAAATGTTTTACCGTTGGCGTTAGGTTAGCAAAAAAATATGCTTCACGAAGCCTACGGGAAGATGCACATTCATTTAAATAGCCTGAACTACCACAGTGCAGCATATTAGCTTGAACAGCATCAAGAGTTAAATAAGCTATTTCAAGGCGAAGTTTGGCTATTTCCGTCCAATTAAACAGATCTTCTTCAAATAAAACTTCAATCTTCTTTTGAAATTGCTGAACCTCATTAAGAATGTGATATGCTTGTTTTTTCAAATAGCGATTACATCCATTTTGCCTCTGCTCAACATGATCAATTGAAGAAATTGATTCTTTTGTTACACCTACTCCAAGCGGGAGTTGGTATAGAACGAAGGTAGGGCGGATTGCCTTTACAAACTCATCTGCATCCTCTGATAACACCCATTCCTTTGGAATAAATACATTGCTAAACTGGCAGGAATATGTTGCACTTCCGTTGACACCAAGGAATTCCACCTTGCCCTTCATCTTCAAACCTTCTATTTGACAAGGTACGAAGCACATTACACGCTTATTTTCATTAACAGCTGCGACAACACCAATCCAATGATTTTCACCAAGATTTGATACTGCCGGTAATACACCAGAGAGGAAATAACCCCCTTCTGTTGGTTCCGCACTCAAATGTAGGTCCTCTAGGCCCGCATAATATTTCATTGGGTTAGATAAACCGGTTGCAGCTAAAATCTCCCCATTCTCCAGTAGTGGTAAAAATATATGAAAGTAGAAAAAGATGTTATAGATTTGTCCTTTAAATGGATTAAATATGATAATTTAAAAATTCAAGAAGAGGATTATAAAGAATTAACAAATAGTCTTGTCGAGATGGGGTTACAGGAAAATCCACCCACGTTTGCAGACTTTGTTGATAATTCTTTAATCGATAAAGCGAAGTGAAAAAATGATAAAGCTTAAAACTATTATTAATGCATTCATCGGTTTTAGTATTTTAATAATTATTTGGCAAATGATTATTATTATTGGACAGTATGATTCAGCTCTTTTTCCGTCACCATTACACGTGTGGGATGGATTGGTGTCACTTATCCAGGATGGGACAATGTTTACGAATATTCAAGTTAGCATCATGCGATTTTTGGTGGGGTACATTTCGGCTGTTTTAACTGCTGTTATTTTAGGGCTTATTCTTGGAAGAATTCCGATATTATGGGGCGTTATTGACCCAATTGCTCAAGTTTTGCGTCCAATTTCTCCAATTGCGTGGTCACCTTTTATTGTCCTATGGTTTGGTATTGGGGATATACCAGCTATTGTAATAATTTTTATTGCTGCCTTCTTTCCTGTGTTATTATCAACAGTGAGCGGTGTGAAAAAGGTTGATCAAACTTACTTGAAGGTCTCTCAAAATTTTGGCGTTAAGAAACTTGAATTATTACGCAAGGTAATTTTTCCGGCTACATTTCCTTATATAGCAAATGGTCTCCATATTGCAGTAGGAACAGCTTGGATTTTCCTTGTTGCCGGTGAAATGGTTGGAGCTCAGTCAGGTCTCGGATATTTAATTGTGGATGCAAGAAATTCAATGAGACTTGATTTAGTGATGACCGGAATTTTATTAATCGGAATCGTTGGTTTACTCCTTGATAAAATTGTCGGGCTTTTTGAAAGCTGGATTAACCAAATCTGGGGGAGAGCTGATAATTAGGAGAACTGGAACCTAAAAAGAGTGAAAGCAAGGAACTGGTTGGCTTCCTTGCTTTTTTACCTGAAAAATTATTCTAAACCAGCTTCAACCAGCTCTTGCACCATATCAATCTCAAATCCTAAATCAACTAACATTTGATGGTCAGCTGTACTTTCAGCCCCCTGTGTAGTTAAATAATCTCCAACAAAAATAGAATTTGCTGCATATAATCCTAGAGGCTGTAAGCTTCGTAAATTTACTTCCCTGCCACCAGAAATCCGGATTTCTTTATTGGGATTAATGAATCTAAACAATGCTAATACTTTTAAACAATATCTAGGATTCAAATCCTTAGTTCTTTCCAACGGAGTTCCATCAATGGCATGAAGAAAGTTTACCGGAATTGAATCAGCACCAATCGCCTTTGCATTTCGTGCCATACTGATTACATCATTTTTTGTTTCTCGCATTCCCACGATAACACCTGAGCATGGTGAAATCCCCGCTTCTTTGATCATATTGACGGTATTAACTCGATCATCAAAAGTATGCGAAGTAGTGATGGCTTCATGGTGTTCTCTTGATGTGTTGAGGTTGTGATTATATCTGTCAACTCCAGCATCCTTCAATCTTTTAGCTTGTTCCGGCTTCAAAATACCAAGGCACGCACAAACTTTTAGATTGTAATTCTCTTTAATTTCTTTAACCGTTTCGACGACAGTGTCTACCTCTCGGTCACTTGGCCCCCGACCACTTGCAACAATGCAGTATGTACCCACATTTAATTTATTAGCTTGGTCTGCCCCCTTTAACAATGATTCCCTATCTAACATATAGTATTTTTCAATTGGTGCATCGGAAACGGATGATTGTGAGCAATACCCACAATTTTCAGAGCAGTTACCTGACTTTGCATTCATGATCATATTCAATTTTACCTTTGTTCCATAGAAATGCTTACGAACTTGAAATGCTCCATGAAGCAACTGCAATAAGTCCTCATCTGGGCATTCTAGTATTGACAATGCCTCCTGATCCGTGATTTCTTCTCCTTTAATAACACGTTCAGCTAATTGAGTCCAATCCATGTAAAATCCTCCTCTTTTTTATTTGTGTCAACTAATTGTAATTTAAAGTTAACATTTTGTAAATTAGAAGATTTGAAAGATTTAATAATATTGGGGGTGTATTTTTAAATGATTACTTTACAATCGGTTTTACATATGCGAGAATATTCTTGAATTTAATGTTAACCTAAAATTAATTTAGGTTAACAAAAAGGAGAGGAATTATGGTAAATTCTAAGACAAGAAATATTGTATTATGTGGATTATTTACAGCCTTAATGGCAGTCGGAGCAAATGTTTCGCCTTTTCTAACAATAGGTGGAGTACCCATTACATTACAGCTTATGTTTGCCATTTTGGCCGGGGGGATCTTAGGAAGTCGATTAGGTACACTTGCGATGCTAACTTATATGCTTGTTGGATTAGTTGGTGTACCTGTATTTGCGCAGTTTAAAGGAGGACCTGCACAATTACTTAGTCCAACATTTGGATTTATTATCTCATTTATTTTTGTCGCTTATGTAACTGGAAAACTAATTGCAGACCAAAAATCAGTTACTAAAAAAAACTATATCGGAGCGGGTTTTCTAAGTGTTTTCTGTAATTACATTATTGGAACCAATATGATGTATTTAGCTTTCAAAATGTGGGCAGCTGCACCTGATGGGTTTAGTTATACGATGGCATGGGGATGGATGGTAGTCTATTTACCATTGGATATAGTCGTTACAACTGTATCACTAGTTGTCTTGCCAAAAGTACGCACAGCTTTAAAAAGAACTTATACACCTACAATTGATGTGTAAGAGATTCTAGGAAAAAAGAAGGGATTATATGGCACAACATTTTTGGATAGTGGGAACCGATACAGATGTGGGGAAAACGCTAGTAACAGTATACTTTATGCGATGTTTTCAGATGAAGGGGAAAAATGTCATACCCTATAAGCCTGTTCAAACTGGGATTATAACAGAAAATAACAAGTCCTATTATGGGGATACAACATTCTATCAATCTTTAAGTGAAGCGAATTTAATAGAAAGACATTTAAATAGTTATTCTTTTAAAGAGTCAGCATCCCCTCATTATGCGGCGATGCTGGAAGATTCAGAAATAAAAGGAGAAGTCATATTAGAACACATTAAAAAATTAAAAACTATGTATGACTTTCTGATTTGTGAAGGAGCTGGTGGATTATACGTACCATTAGAGGAGCAACGAGACTATTATTTTCTTCATCTGATTAAGCAATCACAGTTGCCGGTGGTTTTGGTTACTCGAACAAAAGTAGGGACAATCAACCATACTTTACTTTCGCTGGAGGCCCTTAAAATGCAAGATATTCCAATTGTAGGAATTGTTTTCAATGGGTTTGAAGGAACTAATCTTGAAATGAATAATATAGCTACAATTCAGAACTTCGCAAACTTACCTTATCTTATCATTCCAAAATTAAAAAATCTGTCCGATTTAAAAGATATTCAGATTGAAACTGACAAATTTTTTGAAAGGTTGATGAGCCTATGATTTCTATGATTTCAAACCTACAAAAACGAGACTTACAGCATGTTTGGCATCCCTGTTCGCAGATGAAGGATTATGAAGATTTACCGCCCATTGTGATCAAAAGCGGGAAAGGGATTTATTTGTATGATGAAAATGGAAAGCAATATATAGACGCTGTTTCTTCTTGGTGGGTAAATTTATTTGGACATTGTAACGAACGAATTAGTACTGCCTTAGTCAACCAAGCATTTCAATTAGAACATGCGATATTTGCTAACTTTACACATGAACCAGCCATTTTTCTTGCCGAAAAACTTGTAAAAATCACTCCGAATGGTTTAAAGAAAGTATTCTTTGCTGATAACGGTTCATCCGCAATAGAGGTAGCCTTAAAAATGAGCTTTCAATATCATATGCAAAAAGATAAGCGGAAGAAAAAACGCTTTCTGGCTTTAACAGACGCTTATCATGGTGAAACCCTTGGAGCTCTTTCTGTTGGAGGTGTGGGTCTGTATAATGATGTTTTTCGACCGCTTTTACTAGATACGGAACGAGCACAAGGGCCGGATTGTTTTAGATGTCCGTTTAACGATAGACCAGATCACTGCAGTGCACCATGTTTATCATTTATTGAGGAAAAATTAGAATTATATCATGAAGAAATAACTGCAATTATAATAGAACCTTTAATACAAGCGGCGGCAGGGATGAAAATGTATCCGCCTTCTTATCTAAAGAAATTAAAGGAGCTATGTTTGCAATATGATGTACATCTTATTGCGGATGAAATAGCAGTGGGGTTTGGCAGAACAGGGACGATGTTTGCCTGTGAACAAGCTGGCATTACCCCTGACTTTATGTGTTTATCAAAAGGATTAACGGGGGGATATCTACCATTATCCGTTGTATTAACCACGGATGATGTATATCAGGCCTTCTATGATGACTATCATACTATGAAAGCATTTTTGCATTCACATAGTTACACTGGCAATCCGCTAGCTTGTCGAGTGGCCTTAGAGGTCCTGCAAATTTTTGAAGAAGATGATTACATCGAGCAGATCCGAGGGAAAAGTACATATATGGATAAGTTAGCTACTGGAGTATTCAATCATCAGGCGTATGTAGGTGAATACAGACAAACGGGGATGGTTGGCGCAATCGAATTAGTGAAAGACAAAGAGACAAAGGAACCTTTCCCAAGTGAAGAGAGAATCGGTTATAAAATTTATCAAATTGCATTAGAAAATGGACTGCTCTTAAGGCCATTAGGCAACGTCCTTTATTTTATGCCGCCATATGTGATAACAAAAGAAGAAATAAAAACGATGATTGAAAAAACAAATAAGGCCATACAGGAGTTTTTTTGTACAAGATAGTTGAAAAACAAAAGCTATTTTCCTGCATTATGTAGGTTTAAATCAACAAATCCGCCGGGTTATAATGAATTTACAGAAAATTATTAAAATGAGGTGGATAAATTGAAAGAGATCGTTTTATTAGAAGGATCAAGAACACCATTTACGGAGATTTCCGGTTCATTTCGCGAGATTAAGGCAACTGATTTAGGGGCAATAGCAGCAAGGGAGGCTATCAAAAAGGCGAATATTACTCTAGAGGAAATTGATCAAGTAGTGTTTGGAAATGTACAGCAGTCAAGTAAGGATGCACATTTATTAGCAAGACATGTAGGTTTAAAAGCAGGTACTCCAATTAACGTTCCTGCATTAACAATCAATCGCCTTTGTGGTTCAGGACTTGAATCCATTTTAACTTCGGCAAGATATATTTTAACAGGAGAAGCTAATGTTGCACTTGCTGGTGGGGCAGAAAACATGAGCCAGGTGCCACATGTCATTCCTGGTATGAGGTGGGGGAAGCCACTAGGTCCCTTAGTTGTAGAGGATTGGGTGTTTGATGGTCTTTATGATACTTACGGAGACTGTACAATGGCAGATACAGCTGAAAACTTGGCTGAAAAATACGGTTTAACAAGAGAAGAAATTGATCAACACGCACTTTCAAGTCATGAACGCGCGATTCAAGCTAGAGAAAAGGGTTATTTACAAGAAGAGATTGTTCCAGTAACGGTCAAGGGTAGAAAAGGTGATATCGTAATTGAACACGATGAACATATTCGAAATACAAGCCTAGAGCAGTTAGCAAAGCTAAAACCGCGTTTCCGTGAAGGTGGTGTTGTGACACCTGGTAATGCAAGTGGCATGGTTGATGGTGGAGCTGCTGTTGTTCTTACATCAAGTGATTATGCTGAAAAAAGAGGATTAAAACCGATTGCCCGTTTAGTGTCTTGGGAAGTAGTTGGTGTTGAACCAAAGTACATGGGAATTGGACCTGTACAAGCTATTCAAGGAGCATTGAAAAAAGCAAATCTAACTGTGGCAGACCTTGATTTAATTGAAATTAACGAGGCATTCTCCGCACAATATTTAGCATGTCAAAAAGAATTAGGGTTTGATCTTGAAAAAGGCAACGTAAATGGTGGTGCGGTTGCGATTGGTCATCCACTTGCGGCAAGTGGTACCAGAATTACAACAGCACTTGTTTATGAATTAAGAAGAAGAAATAAGAAATATGGTGCTTCAGCTGTTTGTATTGGCGGGGGCCAAGGCATTGCAGCAATTTGGGAAGCATTGTAAATAGCACAAAAATAGAATTATATCAAATTTTGTATGCAATTTAGCCTATAGCAACAGGCCATAAAAGGCACAATGAGCAGTTAAGTTAGTATCTGCAAATTAGTGCCTTTTTCGTCATAACTTCAATTTACTTCACAAACTCCCTAAATTCATTAACCAATTGCTTTACTCCATTATAAAGAATCGCTCCATCAATACCGCCTAGGAGAAATTTGAATCCCATATTTAAAGTTTGCCCCTGTGTGGGGTTAGTGCTGTGTTCATTTATCAGCTAATGATACGAAGAAGAAACTTGGTGATTAAGCAACAACTGGAGGTTGGTCGGGATTGAAGTAAAGAAAGCAGGGAAGTAAATGATGCTCGCCTGCTTCCATTATTGTATACTTATTTGTTTTGCGAATTTTTCCAAACAATCTTTACAAATACATGCTTTGCGGAGTTTTTCCTCTGGTATCAGGTCAAAGATTTCCTGAGGAAATGCCTCTGTACTGCACCAACATGTTGACTCTCTTAATTCATTCCCACATTGATTGTCTTGCCCACAAATCGGACACTTTTTTGGATTGATCTCCATTTATTTATACACCTCCCAATAGAATAGTAATTTAATTATTTCAGAGACTTTTTAAATACAAAACTAACTTTATCGTAATTCATTTTTTCTTCGTAAAAGCGGTGGGCGTCTGTTCGTTGTAGGCCAGATGACAATGCAACTGCTTCATAATGATTGGCTTTTGCCCATTCGTGGACATGCGACAGGAGTTTTTCTCCATAGCCCTTGGAGCGCGTAGTTGAGTCAGTAACTAAATCGCAAATCCAGATGTATTTACCATAATACAGCGTGATCATTGGTTGAAAACCGACAACGGCAACGATTTCTCCATTATCATATAGGGCAAACATACGATAATCTTCTTTTTCCTGCGCTTCGTTAACTAAGGTAAGATAAGTCGCCTCATTTAAATGAGTTCGAAGCTGCTTCATTACTGGAAAGGCCTGAAGAATTTCTTCTTGGGTTTGTAGTTCTTTTATCATTAGGGTATCCATATGGTGGCTCCTTTAATTTTTCCATAGAACCGGATAAATGAGTTTGGGAACGTAGCTTAATTTTTAACTAATCAAGGAGTTCCGTTCGTTAAACGTTAAGCGTAAGGGCGTAAGGCGTGAAGCGAGATCCGTTTGCTACACCATTTGGCCTAAAGGAAAATTGAATACTTTGTTACCCACAAAGATAAGGGGCGCTAACACTTCCCAACTCATTTGGTGCATAAGCACCCATGAAGGCATCCCATAGATGCCCTCAAAGCTACTTATGCCTCTAAATATTTAGCTGCAAGTGGGACTTCGATTTCAACCGTATAATTCACTTTATCAATCCGGCTAGAAAGTAATTCCACCTGTCTTGATAGTTTTTCAGCTTGCTTTTTATATGCCGCAGGATCGAATAAAGCGATTCGTTCCATGATAGCGCCTGAGCGGTGATGAACATTGTATTCACGTTTTTGGGTTGTAGCCATCATTTTAAGGAGATCCAAACGTTCACGAAGCTGCTTTGCCGTTTCAATTGCCCTTGTCATCGAAATCGAACTGCCATCCCATTCTACTTGATTATGTAAATTAGCCTGTTGAATGCTTTCTTTTAATTCCAATAAATCCTGCTGAATGTCTGTAAACTCTTGTAAAACAACCTTAACTGTCCGTTCAAATGGTGTATATGTTTCACCTTTTGGTACTTCAATGACATGGATGTTGATAAGTTCAACATGAAGGTCACTTACTTTTTTGTGGAGACTTGAAAGTAGATTTATAGCTTGTGCTAGTGTAATTTTCATAGAAACAGTCCTTTCATAAAACAATAAAACATATTATTTATAATAACACAATTTCCACAAACATCCAAATTGAAGTTTAATATAGTGTAATTTTGGAGATAAATAGTAGCATTAATTCGTTCTTACTATTATTTAACGATTTAAATCGCTAACTCTTTCATTTACAATTATAAATAGTAGAAATTATCGAAGGATGATGAATTTTGGATGTAACGATGAAGAAAATTATCGAGGCTAGTTATTTAACAGCCGATAGTGCGGCCCATTATCGGACAATTTTAAGATATTTTTATCACCAACATGAACGGATGAGAGATTATATTTCTCCAGAAGAATTACTAGATTATTTACGTTCCATTCCGGTATTTTTAGATTATCAGGAGGAACAGCTTCATCAGCAGTTAGCGCAGTTAGTGAAGTGGAACAATTTAATAGCACGTCAGGATATGACCAACGCGAAAACGATTGAAGAATATAAAAAGAAAAGATTCCGCTATCAATGCACACCGTACACTGTTGAAATTGAAAGAATGCTAGTCCAATTAGAAAAAATCGGTGATACTTTTCAAGGCTCTTTAGAGCGTTCACAATTTGACCGTCTTCTTCAAGCATTAACTTCCTTGCAAACCGAAATTGAGCATGAACTGAAAAAGCCGGCGGAAGAGTACATGCGGATATGGGAGGATGTCTTTCGTTATTTTCAATCGATTCGTACAAGTACGGCTGACTATATTGCTTATATTAATAGCGAACAGACGGACCAACGGATGCAAACGGAAGCTTTTCTAGTCTATAAAAACCAGTTTACAACGTATTTGCGGGATTTTATTGTGTCTTTACAAAAAACTTCATTACAAATCCAGCAACTTTTAACGGAATTAGCAACTGAAAAAATGCAACCCTATTTTCAAAAACTAATTGATCATCGCATGTCAATTCCGCGTCTCGAAGATGTATCGACTTCAAAAGAAGATTGGTTGCTTGAGTATACAGAATATTGGGATTCTCTAAGACAGTGGTTTTTAGGTTCGATACATCATCAAAGTGAGCTCGATGTCCTGCAGTGGCAAACAAATGAAATGATTCGCAGAATGACAAGGTATGTGCAACGAATTGGCGAAAGGCAGCAGCATTTCCGTAGCCGTAAAAAGGATTATTTGCAACTGGCGAAATGGTTTGGGGAGAGCAAGAACTTGAGCGAAGCCCACAAGTTATCTGCTGTAGTATTTGGCTCGATGACAATCAAGCATCTTCAGCTTGAGGAAGGGACTACGGAAAATCTTCACGTAGATCCATGGGATGAAACTCCAACAGAGCTAACGATTAAACCGCGAACGACACGTTATCGGGAAAAAACAAAGCCGGGATCGTTTCAGGCCAATGACGAAAAGAAAAGAGAACAACGTAAGAAGTACTTAGAAGAACGCGGCCAAGAGAAAAGAATAATCGAAAAATATGTGACACAAGGTACCATTGAACTGTCTTCATTATCAACAGTTGAGCCATTCGTGCGTAAAGTGCTCTTAGGCTGGATTGGGAAATCAATGGCAAGTAAAGATCGCATCGTGAAGACAGATTATGGGTTCCATGTAAAAGTCAAACTTAAACAAGATCAAATGATAACGTTAAAAGCAGAGGATGGCGATCTCACAATGCCGAATGCAACCATAGTATTTGAAGAAATAAGGTGACGAAAATGGAACAAACGCAACTTTTTGATGAAAAAGCAATTCAGGGAATGGACCTATTGTTCCACTATTATTGGATTTTGCGGGCAGACCAGCCCGAATGGTATCAATTAATTCGTGAACGCGAAAAAGTACTGCGCCGCTATATTAGTGAGAAGTTTGGCTTACGCTTAATCATCCATCAGCATTTTATTAAATTGGAAAAAATTCCAGTAGAACCTGAAAGTTGGATGGGGATTCAAGACTTTCAAGAACAGATGGATTATGCGATTTTTTGCTGTGCTCTTTCTTTTTTGGAAGGAAAAGAAGTGGATGAACAATTTCTTCTATCTGAGTTATGTCAAGATATCCAAGCCGATTATCCAAGTGAGTTTCCGTTAGATTGGACGGTGTACATCCACCGCAAATCATTGATTAGGGCTGTCAAAGTTTTGCTAGATTTTCAACTCATTCGCACGATTGATGGCGATATCAGCCGTTTTGACCACAATGAAGAACAAGAAGTATTATACGAAGCGACTGTGTACAGCCGTTATTTTATGAGAACCTATCCGGATGATTTTTCTAATTATGAACATTGGGAAGAGCTGCTGCATGATGATTGGAAGCTTAATCAGGAGGATGAACGGAGGAAGCGAGTATACCGTAAACTATTTTTCTCACCAGGCCTGCAGCGTCAGGACCAACAAGATCAAGATTTTCTATATATTCGGAATTTCAGAAACCGCTTAGCAGAAGATATTGAAAAGCATAGTGACTATAAGCTGCATGTCTTTAAAAATACTGCTTTTTTATCAATTTCAGAAGCGAGACAATATCATCAGCTTTTTCCAAATACAAAGGCATCAACGGATCTAATTTTGCAGTTATCTAGTTATTTTCATAGAAATCTACAACGTTTTCAGCCTAACGAAAATGGGGAATTATTGCTGACGATTGGGGAATTTGAACAAATCATTGATGATGTACGGAACCGATTTGGTATAGGATGGGCGAAGTATTTTCGGGATATGAGCACAAATGCGATTTGCAGTGAACTCATAAGTGCGATGAACGAGTGGATGATGGTTGAGGAGGACTCTTCCTTTATTCGGATTCGACCACTGGTTGGGATCATAACAGGGAAGTATCCTGTTGATTTTGAAGGAGGAGAGAAGATTGATGACTGAATCTAAATGGATTATGCACAGGGCGGGTCTATTAAATTTTTGGTATTACGATGATGAGATTTTTCAATTTACGGAGGGAAAGCTTTTGCTTCGAGGCACGAATGGGTCCGGAAAATCGGTAACGATGCAAAGCATTTTACCTGTATTATTGGATGGAAAAAAATCTCCGGATCGCCTCGACCCGTTTGGTTCAAAGGCACGGCGAATGGAGGACTATTTACTTGGGGAAAAAGAAGTCGTTGACCGCGATGAGCGCACCGGCTATCTCTTTTTGGAGTATAAAATGGTGGACGTTGAAAGGTACATTACAACAGGAATCGGGATGCAAGCGAAACGCAATAAAGGCATTAAGTCATGGTATTTTGTGATAACAGATAATCGCAGAATTGGTTACGACTTAGAACTTGCACATAATCAGCTTGGAGACCGCGTTCCTTTTTCGGCAAAAGAACTAGAAAACCGCATTGGTCAAGGCGGATATGTAGTCCATTCACAGCGCGAGTATATGGAGCTAGTGAACAAATATATTTTTGGGTTCCAATCATTAGAAGCCTATGAGGACTTAATTAAACTATTAATCCAGCTAAGAAGTCCGAAGCTGTCAAAGGATTTTAAACCGACCGTTATTTATGAGATTTTAGAATCCGCCCTTCCGCCACTTACAGATGATGAACTCCGCCATTTATCAGATACAATTGAAAATATGGATCAAACAGAGCAGCAGCTAGAGCAACTAGAACGGGAATTCGAGTCCAGCAGTCGTCTAGTAAAACAGTATGATCTATATAATCAATACATCTTGGCGGAACGTTCCGGTTTATGGCTGAATGCAAAGAAGCGGAAGGAAGATGCCGGCAAGGAAGTAGAGCGGCTTCATGCTTTGGATGAACAGTATCAGGCAGAGATAGAACAACTTAAAGCAGACAAAAACCGCTTCACAATACAGAAGGAAGTCGCAGAAGCTGAAAAAGAGCGGCTGCAAAACCATGAAGTTTGGAAGCTTGAAAAAGAGATCACAAAGAAAAGAGAGCTAGTTGACCAGTTAAGTCAAGAAATCAAACTTTTAGATGATAGATGGAATAACAAAAATGAACAGTATCGCAAGACAAGGGATGATAAAGATAAAACGGAAGATGAACTGGGCGTACAACAAAAAGAAATGACTGAAATTCTTGAAGAGTTGAGATTGGATGCCGAGGAATCAGCCTTTCAACAGCATTCAGTCAATGCGGAAGATTTTGAACGCCATCAACAGGCTGAATTTGATTTCTCGGTTTGGATTAAGGAAATAGGAGACCATGAACGATTATTAACGGCATTGCAACAATTAGTCGATGAACAGTCAAGATTACTTGAGGAATATAGTAGATTAGAACGTCAATCTTCTGAGAAAAAGAAAGAGATTGATGAAGTCCGGAAAAATCTTGACCACCTTGAAGAATGGTTTACTGAAGTGAAACAAAAGCTGGAACATCTCGTGTTCACCTGGATTGAACAACATCCAAAACTTGTCTTTTCAGCGGAACAGATACAGGAAATCTCTCGTGCCATCGAAGGCTTATACGAAGAAAATCGCTACGACCTTGTCCGTGAAAAACTGTTCCATGTTTTAAATGATTATATTACCCAACTGAAAACGGATATGAAATTAACGGAAAATACGATCCAGGCTAAAGCAAAAGAAATTGAAGAGGCTAAAGCTGAACTACAACATTGGAAATCTTTAAAAATGCCTAATCCCGATCGAGCAAAAGACACTGATGAATCCCGTCTAAAGCTTGCTGAAGAAGGGCAAGCGTACCTTCCGTTTTATGCCGCTGTTGAGTTTCAAGACCATGTAACAGAAGAGCAAAAAGAGCGAATTGAAGCAGCATTAAAACAAACAGGCTTATTAGATAGTCTAATAACAGAACAATCGTTATCACCTGTCCATGATCGGATAATTCGTACGGAACCAGTTGTCCTGGGGTATACATTAGCTGATTATTTACGACCAGACTTGGATGACGATAGTCCAATTTCAAAAAAGGTAGTAGATGAAGTATTACGAAGTATATCGTTGGAACCGCAAGACGGCGGATTTCATATTGATGTGGATGGTACCTATTCGATTGGCTGTATGGTAGGACATGCTCCGCACGAAGGTCCATCCAGGTTCATTGGTCGTTCCTCGAGGAAACGATATCAGCTGGAAAAAGTAAAGGAATGGGAACAGCAAATTGAGGAATTGGAATACCAATTGGAACAATTAACTAGTGAGTGGCGAGCATTCGATCAAGCACTTAATGATGCGGAAGAATGGAAACAGACGATCCCAACAGATGTGGATCTAAATGACATAAATATTCAAATTGAAAAAGATTATCGTCAATTAGAGCAGTTGAAAGAATCGTTGCAAAAACTAGACGATCAATGGAAAATTGTCCATCAAAGATTGGAAAAAATCAAGTTGCAGTTGCATCAACAAAAAGGTCAACTCAATCTGTCGTTAACAAAAGAAGTGATAACTGAAGCTATTGAAGCGGCAATCCATTACCGGGAGCATGTTCATAAACTCAATCGAATCTATGAAAAATGTTTATTTGGGCGTAAAAGAATTCAAGATTTAATAAATAGACTGATTGAACTGGAAGAAGAAATGGATGAAATCAAGGGCGAGCAAAATAGTAAGGAAGGACAATCAAATAAAGAAAAAGCAGAGATTACATCGATTGAACAACAATTACAATTAAAAGGGATTGATGATATTAGGAGCCGCATCCAGGAAGTGCAGCATTTACTTACGGAAGCGGATAAGGAGATGAATCAAATCCTTCAATCACTCCCTAGAAAAGAAACAGAGCGAGATATTTGCTTGAAAGACTTAGAAACTGCGAAAACAGGCTTTGAGTTTTGGTCTAACATGGCCATAGAATGGGAGAACCTTGTAAAGACGGAAATCATGCGTGGTTTTATTAAGTTAGATGGCGATCTTTCAGACCCCGTGAATTTGGTATCACAGCTGGAAGGAATTGCGGCAAAACTTGACCGCTCAAAATTAAATGAGCAATTAACAAAAACATTCTTTAATGAACAAGCATTTTTAACAGAGTATAGGATGTTTGAATTTCCGGAAGAAGCGGAGCGACCTGAATGGTTTGCGAAAGATTGGGGCTTGTACTTTGAGCCTTTTATCAATGAATGGAACCAATACAAGAGCCGACGTTTGATTCAAATGGAATACAAAGGTCAACGGGTAAGTCCGTACCATGTCCTTCATTCCCTACAAAAAGAGTTGGACGATCAAAAAGGCTGGCTTGATGAGCAGGACCGCCAGCTGTATGAAGACATCATCGTTAATACGGTCGGATCAATCTTGAGAAACCGAATCCAGCGTGCTGAAAAATGGGTACGTGAAATGGATAAGATTATGGAAGCGCGTGACAATTCGTCTGGATTGACTTTTTCAATTTCGTGGAAACCATTAACCGCTGAATCTGAACAAGAATTGGATACGAAAGATCTCGTTCAACTTCTACAACGGAACAGTAAATTTTTAAATGAAGAAGATTTAAACCGTATTACAAAACATTTCCGCTCGAGGATTACGAAGGCAAAAGAGCTGATCCAGCTGCGAAATGAAGGCTCGACGCTGCATCAGGTATTGAAGGAAGTATTAGATTACCGCAAATGGTTTACGTTTGTGTTATCGTACAAACGCGTCAATGAGCCAAAGCGTGAGTTGACAAATAATGCATTCTTTAAATTTAGCGGTGGTGAAAAAGCAATGGCGATGTACATTCCGTTATTTACGGCCGCCTATTCACGGTACAAGGAAGCTGCAGCCATGGCACCTTATATAATTTCTCTTGATGAAGCCTTTGCTGGGGTAGATGAGAATAATATCCGCGATATGTTTGAAGTTGTTGAACAGCTTGGCTTCAATTATATTATGAACTCACAGGCGTTATGGGGCGATTATGATACGATTTCAAGTTTAGCAATTTGTGAGCTTGTCCGCCCGAAAAATGCTGACTTTGTAACGGTAATCCGTTATCTATGGGATGGAAAAAAGCGCTCGCTCGTATGGGATGAAACTATGAATGATGATGGTGCTCAAGAGGAATTTGTTGAGGAGCTCATCACAAATGAGTAAGAACGTTCAAGTTTTTCGCAATGAACCAGGTTTTATAAAGCTGTTTATATTGTTTAAAGAAAAATACCGTTCCCTCGGAAGAGTTGGGGGAACGGTTAGTATTCGTTCTTTTACAGAGGGAGAAATGGAATCGATTGCTGGATTCATGGGGTTGCCAGCTTATGATTTGCTAGAAAAAGGGAAAGTTGCATTATTAGATTTTGAAAAGGCCCTTCTCCATACGCCCTTTGCAGATTATTCGCTTATTCAGTTAATGGAAGGGGTATTGGAAGAAACGATTCTTACAAAAAATGAAGAGCATGAATTTAATCGTGAAAAGACAAGGGATTTTTTTAATGTCCTTAAAACGACCTTGCCTGAAGGGGATTGGTGGTGGAGCTGGATTGAATCAAAGCAACCCGATACACGGTGGATTTGGTCTCTTTACAAACAAAATTCCGATCAATTAATGGAATATCTACGGAATGTTTACCAAGCTTTTCTTGAACTTCCGAAGGACAATTCCTTTGAAAGGCTACCGTTATTTGCCCAAAGAACAACGGGCAATCCTCATTACTTTGATCGGGATCAAACAGCCGGGAAATTGCTCATTCATTGTATGTACGTCGACCAACTACAAAATGATGGTGGAATGGGAATGTTGGAGCAAGGAATGCCAAAATCGTCGGAAGAAGTAAATGAATTATTTGCACAATATGGGTTGATGAAAGACGATCTTTGGAGCTTTGTCACCTGCAGTGGTTTACTTGCTGAAGATGAAAACGGAATCCATCCCGTATGGCAAGCGGCTTCGGCAACAAATACAGTATTAAATGTCCCAATAAAAGAATTGCTTAAAGTTAATAAAATACGACCTGTCCATGGAAATAAGGTGTGGGTCGTCGAAAATTCAGGTGTCTGCTCCACAATCATTGATGAGGTACCATCTGCACCTATAATTTGTACACATGGTCAATTCAGAACGGCAAGCTGGGTTGTGATGGATCTTCTTGCTGGCTCCGGTTACTCCATTCACTATTCAGGAGACTTAGATCCAGAAGGCATATCGATGGCACAACGACTTAAAAATAGGTATCCAAACAATGTAACGCTGTGGAGAATGGATAAAGAAAGTTATGAACAAGCTTTATCCGAAGAAGATATAACTTCAAGGCTTTCAAAAATTGAAATAATAAATCTACCAGAATTGGAGGAGGTCGTTAACTTAATAAAACTCCATAAAAAGGCCGCTTATCAGGAAGGGCTTGTAACACTGCTCATTCGAGATATTTTAGAAAATTAAAACGACAGGTGCTTAGTGTCACCTGTCGTTATATTGTTCTAGCCCTTATTTACATTAAAGAATCCGGAATCGCCTCAATTATTTCTGCCATAGTAAATGAGATACAAGAAATATTAGGTGACGTAACCATTTCATTTTCTTGGAAAATGTTGATGAGCTCATACCGATCATCCGCTAAAATATATTGTTCCAATACAGCTGAATTTGGATCAATGACCCAGTATTCTGGAATACCATAATAGGCATAGGATTTCTTTTTGGCAATTTTATCTCTTTTTAATGTCGATGGAGAAAGAATTTCTACCACTAAATCGGGAGTACCTTCTACCCCTCGTTTGCTGATAATATCAAGCCGTTTTCGGTTTACAAGGACAATGTCTGGCTGTCTTACTTCTTTAGGTGACAGAATGACATCAACAGGTGCATTTAAAATAATGTAATCCAATTTGCAAGTTTGAGCAATCTTTGTTTGCATTTCAAAGCTAATCAGTTGATGGGTAACAGTCGGTGCCGGACTCATTAACTCTAACTGACCTGCAGCTAATTCATACCGATTCCCATCATCAATTGCGGCATAATCATCGTAAGTTAGTCCGCCTTCTTTTATTTCTAATTTTTTCTTATCTTCCTTTTCCGTACTCAAACTGGCTCCACCATCTTTCTTACCTATTTTTTACTACCATTATAAATGATTTTAAGTATTATTTTATATAATTTTTCGACAATATATAATTGCAAGTTGTGTTTTCTTTTCTTATACTTTGAAAAATATGTATAATAATTTCTAAAGCTATTGTACATTTAATAGAAATAAATCACCTTGGAATATTACAGATATTTATTTGAATTTTGGTTAAAGCTCTTAATAATGGAGGGAAATTTAAATGGGAAAATACACAGATGATAGTCTAGGGTTACATACAGACTTATATCAAATTAATATGGCTGAAACATATTGGGAAGATGATCTGCACAATCGAAAGGCTGTTTTTGAGATTTTCTTTCGAAAGATGCCATTTGGAAATGGGTATGCCGTTTTTGCTGGTTTAGAGCGAATGATCGAATATTTGAATGAATTTAAATTTACGAAAAGCGATTTAGATTATTTAAAAGAAGAAGTAGGGTACGGTGATGATTTTATTGAGTATTTATCTACAATGAAATTCACCGGCACCATTCGTTCAATGAGAGAAGGAGAATTAGTTTTTGCCAATGAACCGCTTGTTCGTATTGAAGCAACTTTGGCTGAGGCACAAATTATTGAAACAGCATTATTAAATATTGTTAATTTTCAAACTCTAATTGCAACAAAAGCATCACGCATTAAACAAGTGATTGGTGATGGGCAAGTAGCGATGGAATTCGGTACGAGAAGAGCACAGGAGATCGATGCTGCAGTTTGGGGAGCGAGAGCCGCCTATATTGGGGGATTCGAAGCAACAAGTAATGTGCTTGCAGGGAAATTGTTTGGTGTACCAGTTTCAGGAACACATGCGCATTCGCTTGTACAAGCCTATAAAGATGAATACACAGCTTTTCATAAATATGCAAGAAGGCACAAGGATTGTGTATTTTTAGTTGATACATATGATACCTTGAAATCGGGTGTACCAACGGCAATTAAAGTTGCGAAAGAGCTCGGGGATAAAATTAATTTTGTCGCTATTCGTTTAGATAGTGGGGACTTGGCCTATCTTTCAAAGGAAGCGCGAAAAATGTTAGATGAAGCAGGATTTACAGATACGAAAATTGTGGCTTCTAATGATTTGGATGAATACACGATCATTAATTTAAAACAACAAGGTGCTAAAATTGATAGCTGGGGTATAGGTACAAAATTAATTACAGCTTACGACCAACCAGCATTAGGTGCTGTTTATAAATTAGTGGCAATTGAAGATGACAACGGGGAATTGGTTGATACGATTAAAATTTCTGGAAATCCGGAGAAGGTAACAACGCCTGGCTTAAAAAAGATTTACAGAATTATAAATGTAAGGAACAAAAAATCAGAAGGCGATTATATTGCTATGGAAGATGAGAATCCACAAGACGAAAAAAGATTAAAAATGTTTCACCCAATCCATACTTTCATCAGTAAATATGTAACAAATTTTGAAGCAAAGGAACTACATCATGATATTTTTGTTAATGGAAAACTAGTCTATGAAGTGCCGACCGCAAAAGAAATTCAACAATATACTAAAGAAAACATGGCTGTTCTATGGGATGAGTACAAACGCTCATTAAATCCAGCAGAATACCCTGTTGATTTAAGTCAAAAGTGTTGGGATAACAAAATGGAAAATATTGAGGAAGTAAAACGAAGAGTTGAGGAAATGGGTAAAGGAGAGGATCAAACCCTCCAGCAATAAAATTACAAAAGGACCCTCTGTTGTTCAAACTGAAGGTCCTTTTTTGAGGAGAAATCAATGAAAAGACTACTTAAAGATTTTGTAAATGGTTTGTTAACCATCGTTCCAATCATCTTGGTCATTTATGTTGTTTTTAAATTATTCACGTTTCTGGATAGTATTCTTGGCAACATATTAAGACCATATATGAAGGAAGACTACATACCGGGTATTGGAATTCTATTAACGGTAGCGATCATAACCTTTTTTGGTTGGCTTTCAACCCAATATTTAAGCGGGAAAATCATAAAGCTAATAGATGTTTTGCTAGAAAGAACACCATTAGTAAAAACCTTGTATTCTGTCATTAAAGATACATTTAATTCTTTATTAGGAGAGAAAAAGTCATTTTCCAAAGTTGCACTTGTTGAAATTCCTAATACAGGGATGAAAAGTATAGGTTTCGTGACATCAGAAGAAATCGAGCATTTTGCTGACCCATTAAAAGACCATATTGCGGTCTACGTTCCACAAAGTTTTCAAGTAGCAGGCTTTACATTTCTTATTCCGAAAGACCAAGTCACGATTTTAGATGTTAAACCTGAAGATGCTATGAAATTTGTCTTATCAGGTGGAATTACGTCGAAAAGTAATTAAGCTAATAGTTAAGGTAAAATACTAGACAAAATAGTCTCCAAAGATGATAATACTTACAATATATGCTAAGTGGAAATCGAAAAAAATGACGAAAACACAGGTAATTGAAACATTATTACATTTTTTATAGCAAAAATCAAATTTTCTGAAAATATATTGACATTATTGAGCAAAAATGTTATAACTCTAATAAGATATTTTATCACATAAAAGCATAAAAGCGTAAAAGTGATGAAGTACAATTGTAAAACGAGAGAACATGAGGAGGAAGTTTAGGCCATGGAACATAAGATTTTAGACTGTACGATACGTGATGGAGGATTAGTAAACAATTGGAATTTTAGCGTTGAGTTTGTGCAAAACCTATATGATGGTTTAAGTGCTGCCGGCGTTGAATATATGGAAATTGGTTACAAAAACTCCCCTAAGCTTCTTAAAGCGACAGAGCCGAATCCATGGAGATTTCTTGATGATAGCTTCCTTAAAGAAATTATTCCTGTGAAAAAATTTACAAAACTTTCAGCTCTAGTAGATATTGGACGCGTAGACCCAAATGACATATTACCACGTGAGCAAAGTGTATTAGATATGATACGTGTTGCCTGCTATATTCGTGAAGTAGACAAAGGCTTAGAGTTAGTGCAAATGTTCCATGATTTGGGCTATGAGACTACCCTTAACATTATGGCATTATCAAGTGCCCCGGAGCATCAACTACTTGAGGCTTTCGAAATGGTAAAAAATAGCCCTGTAGATGTTGTCTATATTGTTGACTCTTTTGGTAGCTTAGAGCCTGCTGATATTGAATACCAAGTGAATAAATTTAAAGCCATGCTTCCTAATAAGCAGCTGGGAATTCATACCCACAACAACATGCAGTTGGCTTTTGCAAATACTCTAACTGCAATGCGGAATGGGGTTACTTTCCTTGATTCATCTGTTTATGGTATGGGTCGTGCGGCAGGTAACTGCCACACTGAGCTTCTTGTGGGCTATATACCAAAAACAAGATACGAACTTAAGCCGGTTCTGGGTGTAATTGAAAATCATATGCTGGAAATGCGTCAAAAATGGGAGTGGGGCTATATCATCCCCTACATGATTTCTGGATTATTAAATGAACATCCACGTGTTGCGATGGCTTATCGTGACAGCGAAGATCGTGATAAATTCATGGATTTTTATGAAAAGGTAACATCACCGGAAGCATCAGTTTCACCAACAAATAAATAGTTAACTAAAAGCGATATATATAACACCCATTCTAGTTTCAGAATGGGTGTTTGCTGTTATGCAACCTCTTTGCTTGATTGCTCGACTAATAAATGCTGTGGTATTTTCCAAAGCTTCAACCATTTTGTAATCGATGTTACGAGAATAACAAAGCCAAGCATTAGCATAATGATGGATAGAATCCCATTTAGCACATTGTAGCCTGCATTTTCTGGGTTTAAGTAAACATTTGTTATCATCCAGTAGCCTGCAACATTTACTGTGACATAAAGATAGGCAAGTGGTACTAAACATGTTAGCATGTACCAGCGTTTTTCAGCAATTTTTAAGATTACGGTAGCACCTACAATTAGACCAATTGAAGCCATTAGTTGGTTAGAAACACCGAATAAGGCCCATACGGAACTTATATCTCCAGAGAATAATAAATATCCCCATACAAAACATGCTAATGCACTCGCAAAAACATTTGATCCAATTGAGTCGGTACGCTTCAATGGTTTTATAAAGTTCCCAAAGAAATCTTGAATTAAATAACGCGCAACACGTGTTCCTGAATCTATTGCTGTTAAAATAAAGACTGCCTCAAATAGAATAACAAATTGATAAAAATAGGAAGCCAGAGTTTCGAAGAATGGAACTGCTGTAAAGATGTAAGTCATACCTACTGCAAGAGTAACTGCTCCGCCTGTTCTTCCCTCAAGATCCATTCCGATTTCTTCACTAAGTTCTGCTAAGTGAACGGTTTCCATACCAAGGGTTGCAAACTTCTCTGGTGTAGAATTGATTGCAAAGTAATCACCAGGTTGTAAAGATACGGCAGCAATTAATGCCATAATAGCTACTAAACACTCAACAAGCATCGCTCCAAAGGCTACACCTTTAATATCCCTCCAACGATTCACCATTTTAGGTGTAGTACCTGAACCTACGAAGGCGTGGAAGCCTGAAATAGCTCCACAAGCGATTGTAATAGAAATAAACGGCCACACAGGCCCTGCAACAACTGGACCGCCACCATTAATGAATTCTGTGAATGCAGGAAATTCTACTGATGGATTCACTATGAAAACACCAATAATTAAAGCTACAAAAACTCCAATTTTCATAAATGTACTTAAATAATCGCGAGGTGCAAGCAATAACCACACAGGTAAAGCAGCTGCAAAAAATGCATATAATGGTAGGATAATAGCTAATGTACTTTTTTCAAGTGTTAAAAGATCTCCCAACCATGTACCTTGTATATTTGGTCCTAGGATAATAGCCAGCATAATTAAAAGGAAACCAACCGTTGTGGCGAGTTTTAGGTTGCCTGTCTTTTTATGATACAATCCAACCGCCATGGCAATTGGAATGGTAATTCCTACTGCAAATGTTCCCCAAGGATTTCTTTCTAGCGCACCTAATACAACAAGTGACAAGCCAGCCATCGTAATTGTAATAATAAAAAGCATCGCTAACCCTGCACAAAAGCCTGCTACTGGACCAAGTTCTTCCTTTGCAACCTCTGATAAGGATTTTCCATCCCTGCGCATCGATGCGAATAAAACAACCATATCATGGACTGCCCCTCCGATTACAGCACCGATTAACAACCAAAGCAATCCTGGTAAATACCCAAATTGGGCAGCTAGAATTGGCCCAACTAACGGACCCGCTGCAGCAATCGCCGCAAAATGGTGACCAAAGACAACCCATTTATTGGTGGGTACATAATCCTGACCATCCTCTAATTTTTGAGCAGGTGTTTGTTTCGAATCATCAAGCTTCAAAACCTTCGCAGCCATAAATGTTCCATACAAGCGATAGGCTATTAATAGAATACAGATTGATCCGATTACAATTGAAATCGCATTCATTTATTCTTCCCCCTCTTTTCTTTATTTAGGAATTATAATACTACATGAAAAATGGTTTTTTCAGTTTTCAAAATAATTCGCAAAAAAAGAAGGATAAAATACAAAATAGGGCATATGAAATGCAAAAAATTAGAATTGAAATAATTGTCTTACATCCTTGACGTAAGTTCTACTAACAGGTATTTTTGATCCTCCTCTCATTAATAGGTTATACGTAGAATTAAACCAGGGTTCGATTTCTATAATATGGTCTATATTCACAATATAGCTGCGATGAACTCGTAAAAATTTTTTAGTATCTAATCGTTTTTCCAACCCAATAAGTGTATTACTAACTTTATATGGATTGTCAAGGGTAACAACTGTACATTTTCCTTCACTAGATTCTAAATACAGGATGTTCGCATTCTTTACTAGTAAAATTTTTTCATCTACTATAAGCGCAATTTTATCTGGGTTTAAAATTTCTTCAGTTGTATCAAAATGCTTTTCAATTCGTTTCACGGCTTCTGCTAATTGTTTTTCATCAAAAGGTTTGAGCAAATAGTCAATGGCACTGCACCTAAATGCTTCTACAGCAAATTCAGGGTATGCTGTGGCAAACACAATGAGTGGTGGCTTTTTCAATTCCATTAATGTCTTTGCAGCATTCATCCCGTTTATTTTTGGCATTTCAACATCTAAAAAGACTACATCTGGTTGGAGCTGGAGGGCTTTTAAAATGGCTGTCTCTCCCGAATCTGCTTCTCCGATTATTTGAATGGACGGATATGTCTCTAAGAGATGTGTCAGTTCATCACGACTATATAGTTCGTCATCGACCACAAGTGTTTTGATTTTTGATCCCATTTAGACCACCTCCGATAATGGAATTGTAAATGCAATTTCCGTTCCTTTATTTATTTCACTTTTTATATTTAACCCTGACTTCTCACCAAATAGCATCATTAGTCTGCGGTTTACATTATATAGAGCAACGCCGTTGCCATTACTAGATTTTATAGGGGTAACGCAAATTTCCTTAGCACGTTCTTCACTCATTCCTATTCCATTATCCTCTATACTTACATGGACATGATTATTTCCTTTTTGAATTGAAATAATCACCTGGGAATTTCCATTTCGCTCCTTTATACCATGCTTAATGGCATTTTCGACAATCGGCTGAAGCGTGAGGGGAGGAATCCGTTGATGAAGAGTACCCTCATCAATCTGATAAAATACTTTTAGCTTATCTACAAACCTAGTTTCTTCAATTTCTAAATAGGCTTTTACATGTCTTAGCTCATGCTCTAAAGTTATTATATTTTGGGTCGTTACAGACATGTTTTGACGTAAAAAATGAGAAAGGGAAACAAGTAATTTTCTTGCTTTAGTTGGATCACTTCTTACCAGTGAGAGAATTGTGTTCAACGTATTAAAGAGAAAATGTGGATTGATTTGAGCTTGTAGCACCTTTATTTCAGCTTCCTTTGCAAGCTGAAATGCCTTGTCTGCCTCAGCAATTTCAAGCTGATTGCTTAAAAGAGCACTCAGTCCTGAAATGAGTTCGGTTACCACGGGTGTAATTTCCTTTTCATAACGAAAATAGAACTTTAATGTCCCAATTGTTTCATCTCGGCGTTTTAATGGTGCAATTACGGCTGCACCAAGTGGACAATCCTCACTGCGACATTGAATCATTTTTTTGTTGGCAATTACAATTTCTCCTTTATTTATTACATTTAGTGTTATTTGAGTTTGAATAGGCATCTGTGTCCGATGATGGTCATGACCTTGGCCGACATGTGCCAAAATTTTGGTTGTATTTGTCATTGCGACAGCCGTAGCTTTGATCTCATCCTGGATGATGTGGCAAACTTCATGTGCAGTTTCTTGATTCAGTCCATGGCGTAAATAAGCAAGTGTCTTATCGGCAATTCGCAGTGTTTTTTGGGCTTGCACAGCACCAACTCTTTCTCCTTCATTAATTACACTTTTTATAATCATTAAAAAGAGAGTACACCCAAGTCCATTTGCGACAATCATCGGAATTCCAATGATTTCAACTAGAGCCCACGCTTTTTCAAATGGCTGGGAAAAAAGTAATATCACAAGCATTTGCAGGGCTTCCGCCATAGCTGCAATTATAAATGCCGTACTTAGCTTTATATGCTTGTTTTTCTTGTAAAAATAACCCGAAATATATCCAGCGATAATGGAAGCAAAGCCACAGGAAAAAGCAGTAAATCCCCCTAAAGTAAAACGGTGAATCCCAGCAATAAGGCCAGCACCTAATCCGACCTTGTAGCCTCCAAGAAGACCTGCTAGCACAACACCAATTACCCGTGAATTCGCTAAAGCCTCATCTGAGGTTAAATCAGATGCCCAACGGTTAAATTGAAGGCTTTCTGTATTAAGGCTTAAACCGGTGTACGTACCAATAATTCCGAAGAAGCCAAAGAAGACGATTGCAACCAATTTTTGCCGACGGTTCAATTCATCCTGATAGATCATCCCTCTAAAAAACTTCAACCTCGTTAAAATAAAAGCGATTGCGACAATGATGCCCAATCGCTCTAGCATCGTAATTAATAGTTCGAACATATATACGCTCCTTTGTTCGGGAGTATTTACAAACTGACGGAAATCAGAATTGTCTAATATTACAAGTCTATCTGTATTGTAACAGGATTTTTGGGGTTCTGGATAGAAAAACGACTCTGGGTATTTAACTATGAAGCGATTTGCATTAATATGCTAATATTGGTATTTCTAAGTAAGATATAAAATCTTAACAGTACAAAGGAGTATAAAGATATGGCAACGGAAAAATTATATTACCAAAATCAATACATACGCTCATTTACTGCCAGCCTTCAAAAATCAGATAAAGATGAACAAGGGCGTTTTTATGTTGTTTTAGATCAAACAGCTTTTTATCCAACCGGTGGGGGACAACCTCATGATACTGGAATGATAAATGGTGTGAATGTTGTTGATGTCGAGGAAGTTGATGGGGAAATTCGGCATTACATAGAGAAACCTATTGAAGCCCAAAAGGAATTCCTCTGTGAAATCAATTGGGAACGCCGCTTCGATCATATGCAGCAACATTCAGGGCAGCATATTTTATCAGCTGCATTTGATCATCTTTTTAGCTATAAAACGGTGAGCTTCCACTTGGGTAAAGAAATTTGTACGATTGATATTGAGACAACAAACCTTTCTGAAGATGAAGCTCTTCAAGCAGAGAAACTTGCCAATAGCATCATCCAAGAAAATCGGCCGATTGAAGCAAAGTGGGTAAGAGAGAATGAGCTTGAAAATTATTCTTTAAGAAAAGAATTGTCGGTATTAGATAATATACGTCTCGTGATTATTCCTGATTTTGATTACAACGGCTGTGGAGGAACACATCCAAAGGCAACTGGTGAGGTAAGCGCCGTTAAAATTTTGCATTGGGAAAAACAGAAGAAAAATATTCGTGTTTACTTTGTTTGCGGAAATAGGGTAATCCAACAACTTCATGAAAAACACAAGGTCATTCAAAGTCTAATGACGATTTTAAGTGCACCACAGGAAAAATTAGAAGAAACAGCCAACCGTGTGCTACAAAATACTAAGGAACTAGAAAAAATAATAGACGATTTGAAAATGAAATTTCTTGATCATGAAGCCAACCAATTGATAAATGGGGCACAGGAGTTTAACAATCAAAAATTGGTAAAAATAATTTTTACTAACCGGTCAATGGCTGAATTGCAGCAATTGGGGAAAACGATTGCT
The DNA here is from genome assembly GCF_000307855.1 of Schinkia azotoformans LMG 9581. Classification (GTDB taxonomy): domain Bacteria; phylum Bacillota; class Bacilli; order Bacillales; family Bacillaceae_J; genus Schinkia; species Schinkia azotoformans. The sequence goes on from NZ_AJLR01000120.1 coordinate 72,861, forward strand.
GCCAATACGGATAATATCATTGCTCTATTACTAAATGAGCAGAATAACAAGATTCAGCTCGTTTGTTCAAGGAGTAAAGATGTAAATATCAATATGAATAATGTAATCAAACAGGTTTTACCTTTGATAAATGGTAAAGGAGGAGGGAGTGATTCCGTTGCCCAAGGAGGCGGAGAGCGAACTATTTCACCAGAGGAATTAATGAATGAGTTATGTAAGGAAATTTCGGGAAATGAATAAACAAACAGCAGGGATATCTGAAATCCCTGCTGTTTTTTAGAAAGAAAGACTATTTGATGAAAAGCGTTTTTTTAATTTGTAAAAATTTCTTTTGCGCCCTTAATTCTGCCTTTTTACCAAAAAGATAATTCATCATTAGGAATCATCCTCCTAAATTACTAAAATTCTTTTTATTTTCTATAACTTAATTATAATCCATATTTTAAGGAAGTCAATAATACCGGTATACCAAATACCTTAAAAGTAAGGATTTTTATACAAAATATAGGGAGCAAAAACTAATTTGGTATACCTAGTTCGTTTATATAAGCCTTAATAAAGTTAATTATCGATTATATTCATAAATTTACGTGTTAGCTAATATAGTTGGAGTTTAAGAAAAAGAAGAATAAAAGAAATGACTGGATAATAAAATATTGTATACCAAAAAATATCGAAATAGGGTATAATTACCAATACATTTAAAAGAAAAGTGGTGGTGCGAATGATAAAATACTTGTTCATTATTACGTTATTCCTTTATGTATTAACAGAAATCTTTCCTAGTATGCAACTTTCATATGTATTATCGATTCTTTGTATGGTTATTATTGTTTCGACTTTATTCTATGTAAAACGTTTTGTGAAAATCTTAGGAATTGTTTTTTTACTAATTGGTGCGTTGATGTTGTTTACTAGTGGGGCAAGCTGGAAAACTTATATCATATCATTTGGACCAATGCTTAATCTTTTAACTTTATTTTCTATTATTCCCATATTGGCAATTCCAATTCAAATTGGGAATTATGCTGGTGGCATACAAGAATTAGTAAATAGAAAGTTGAAAAATTCCGGACATCTCTACATGCTGACTTCAGGAATTTCTTATTTCTTAAGTATTTTTATGAATCTTGCAACGTTGCCAATGACCTATCATTCGATGAAACCTGCTTTACAAGTATTTTCATTGCAAAGCACGGGAAGATTCATGAGTCGGGCAATTACACGTGGGTTTGCAATGCCGCTTTTATGGGCGCCCGTGACTCCGATTGTTGGTATTGTCATAGAAATGACAGGGGTAAGCTGGAGCACCATGCTTCCTTATTTATTGCCGCTAAGTATAGCAGGGTTATTATTGGATTGGTTTTTAGCGGGGAGGGCTGCCTCAAAATTAGGGAGTGAAAAGCTCGCAGGGAGCGCTTCTGCTAACGAAATTGCTACAACGATTGAAGTGAGCGGCAAATCGTTGCAAAGTCCAAAAAGGATTGGTCAAATCCTAGTGGCCATTCTTATTTTCAATATTTGTATTGCCATTTTTGATTATGTTTTTCATCTCAGTTTTTTAATTTTAGTGGCTTTGTTGGTAATTCCGTTTGCCTTTTGTTGGTCTTTTTTGTTAAAAAAAGGAAGAGAATTTTTGACAGGCTTACAAATTCATACCAACACGTATTTATATAAAATGAAGGATCAATTTTTTATTTTCTTATCAGCCGGTTTTTTTATTTCGGCGATGCAATTTTCCGGTACTGATCATAGATTGAATGAAATGTTTGTTGTATTTAAGGGGTTGGTAGGAATAGAGATGTTTTTATTAATGATACCAGTCATACCACTGATCCTAGCCTTTACCGGACTACATCCAGCAGTGGCATTAGCACTGCTAGCTGAAACTCTAGATCCGACTCAATTGGGGATTTCACCACAAATTTTAACAGTGTCCATGCTTGGTGGGGCTGTTTCTGCCTTTTTAATGGGTCCCTATAATGCAACGATTGGCTTAATGTCTGGAATTATTAATGAAAGTCCATTCAAAATCTCAAATTGGAATGCTCCATTTACCGTTTTATATTTGCTATTGGTTATGGTCTATCTTATCATCCTTAATGTTTTTATATGAGAACGCTAAAAAGACCTTGTCAATCGACAAGGTCTTTTAAATCTGCTTACTAATTTTTTACAAGTCTCGTATGTTTAGAGTCTTCATCATTTCCAGAGGCTTTTACAATTTCCCCCAACTCATCCCTGGCTGCTTCGATCGAATCAAACGTTTCAAAGAATTTAACTCTGATTTGATTTATATATTCTTTACCTTCGTACTTTTCATAAAGGCAAATCTTAGTATCTCTATTTAGTACTTCGGCTATTGTATATTTCGCTTTTATTTCATCAAAGAAATGAAAGTTATAGGATTCAATCGGTTTTATTCCGTTTGAATCCACCTTTGTTTGAAATGTTTGTTTGTTTGTCAAAATAATGTATTTCCCCATTTTTAATTCCTCCCTTTAATTTGTTTCCTCTTTTAAATTAATACTTCTAATATTACGGTCCAATAAATATATTGTCTTTAATTAACCACCACCTCTTCTAAACGGCATTTGGTATACCACCTTATAGCCATTTTATAAAATTTTTTCTAGTTTTTCAAGTTTATAGTTGAAATGTTTTGAAAATTTTGTATAATCAAATCATAGTTTTATAAACTTTTTATACATTTTAATAACAAAATAGTGTAAACCTCGTTAGAAATGATGGGAGGCAGTAAGGCAAAAACTATTTTGTAAGGGGTTTCACGGTTTTGACAAAAAACTTTTTAGAAAGGGGAATAAAAAATGCCAAGGGTTATATTGCATGTTGATGGTGAAATCATTGAGCAGGAAGTAAAAGAAAATTCCAATCTAGTCGTATTGGCAGGTATCAAACAGTTTCCCAAATTAAAGTATGGCTGTGGGATGGGGAAATGTTTAAAGTGTGCTTGTGAGATCATTTCTGGTGAGGAGCAATTGAGTTCGCCAAATTGGAAAGAGGAACGAATGCTGGGTGAAAGTGCCCACAACGGAATCCGCCTGACCTGTCAATTAACTATTAGAGAAGATATTGAAATCACTCAAGAAAATATTGCAGAAAAGATTAAGAAGGAAAAGGATTCTATTAAACTAACGAAATAGCTTTTTATTATTTTATATTGGTATACAATATTCCAAAATGCTGGAGGGAAAAGAATGAACAAGTATTTATTAACGGAAATGACTTGGGAGGAGGTGAGAGATGCATTAAACACAGTAAAATTAGCAATTATTCCAATAGGTGCTCACGAGCAGCATGGCCCCCATATGGTTGAGAGCTGTGATGCTGTATTAGCTACTGAAATGGCAAAAAAACTAGGGGAAAGACTTTTCCCAAATGTTCTAATCACACCAACAGTCAATATGGGGGTTTCGAGTCACCATATTAATTTCCCTGGAACGATAACGCTTAAACCAACAACATTGATTGCCATTTTAGAAGATATGGTTACTTCATTAAAACACCATGGTATACACAATTTTTTATTTTTGAATTCCCACGGCGGAAATCAGTCTACCCTGAATGTAGCAGCTACTACATTAGCAACAGAACATGAAGTAGAAATCTATTTTGCTAAAACTACGGCATCCGCTAAAAAAGCCATTTCTAAAAATATTGAATCAACATTGTTCGGTCATAGCTGTGAAAGGGAAGTTTCTGAGGCTCATTATCTTGCTCCACAGTTAATCCGCCATGAGAAATTAGCGAAGGGCGATATTCAGGAAGGGGGGAGATGGAAAAAGCTGCGGCCGAATCAGGCATTACAAGGATTCTATCGTTACGAAGAAATGACAGCAAATGGCTGCATTGGCGATGCTACAAAAGCAAGCTATGAAATTGGCAAAGAAATTGTGGAAGAAGCTTTAGAAAATTTGGCTAGGTCGATCGAAGAAGTTCTGCAATTGGAAGTGAATTCAATCTAAAAAGGGGTGCGTGTTGTTTGGAATTAACTGCTGCTCATTGGTTGTATGCCTTATTCACGGTTGTCGTAATTGTGACGATGTTATTTCGGCGGGGTGTTGTGTTGCCAACACTAATCGGAACTTTTTTTGTCGCATGGGTCTTTAAAGGTTCATTTGTCAGCGGTTTTCAGGCCGTATTTAATGCAAATTTAGTTGCCGCTAAGGAATTGTTTACAATCTTTCTGATTATCACATTAATGGTTGCTCTATTAAATTCATTAAGAGCACTTGGTGCCGACGAAAAAATGATTTTACCAATCCAAAAGGTTATTAAAAATGCGCATATTGGGATCATCGTCATCTTTGCAACAACTTATGTAATCTCTTTATTCTTCTGGCCGACGCCTGCTGTTCCGTTAATTTGTGCCTTGTTAGTGCCTGTTGCTATCCGTGCCGGATTACCAGCGATGTCAGCCGCGATGGTTGTAGCCATTGCAGGTCAAGGGATGGCGCTGTCATCTGATTATATTATTCAAGTAGCTCCCATGCTTACAGCAAAAGCAGCAGGGATTGAAACATCCGCCGTTGTGGATAAAGCAATGATACTTTCATTAATCACTGGCGGGGTCGCTTTAATAACAATCTACATGATGATTCGACGTACGCTTAGAAAACCAAATAGTGAGTTGGCGGAAATGGAGCTTAAAGTTCTTCAAGGCCAACAAAGTGCTGAAGCGGAAGCATCAGCTACAGTAGAAGGAAATGGAATTGACGCTGCAAATCGTGAGAAATGGGGAAAAATGTTTGCTGTGTTTGTGCCTCTATCGATGCTAGCAGTCATGATTTTTATGTTCTCTACGAAATTAAATCCTGATACTGCAGGGGTTTTTAATGGTGGAGATGGCGCGGCCTTTATTGGTGGTGTAGCTGCTATTTTATTAATCCTATCCACAGTTGCTTTCAGGAAAATTCATGCATTAGATAAGGTAAGTGACCATATTACAGAGGGTTTTGTTTTTGCATTTAAAGCGATGGGGCCAGTTATCCCGATTGCAGGTTTCTTTTTCCTTGGCAGTTCGGATTTTACAGGATCAATTCTTTCATTGGGAGAAGATGTTGCAAAACCGGCATTTTTATTTGATCTTGTTGCGACTGCACAAAATGCCATTCCACCAAGCGCCTTTTTAACAGCATTTGGTGTACTAATTGTTGGAATTATTACCGGATTGGATGGTTCAGGATTCTCCGGTTTGCCTCTAGTTGGAGCACTTTCCGGTGCAATGGCTGATGGTGTTGGTTTGGAGGCTGGAACGCTTGCAGCTATCGGTCAAATGGGTGCCGTTTGGACAGGCGGTGGTACGTTCATTGCATGGTCGTCGTTGGTTGCTGTTGCGGGCTTTTGTGGTGTTCCAGTATTAGATTTAGCGAGAAAGTTGTTTATACCAGTAATAGCCGGGCTTGCTTTATCCACGCTTGTTGCCCTTTTCCTATGGTAAATTTACGTCGTCTGTATAGTTTTTAAATAAAGGTATTAAAAATATTTAAAAAATTTAGAAAATGGGTTTACAAACAGTTTGAGATTTTGTACTATTAATTTAGATGGTATACCATGAAGCGAAACAGTATAAAAGCTACCCTAGTTTTTATCGAAACAACTTAGAAGAAAACTGCTATATTTGAAAAAATATAAGGTTTTATTTTAAAACATTTGGTATACAAAATACAATAAGCAATAAAAGGCTTGAGAGGAGAATGGAAAATGGCAGAATTATTATCAAAGGATGAATTTAGAAAAGCATTAGAAGAGGCGATCAAAGGAAACCACAGTCAAAAAGCTCCATTTACAGTTGCATGGGCTGAAGGAAAACTTGAAAGAAAGCATTTTGCAAGATGGGCTGAAAATCACTATCACTATGTCGGACCATTCGCTGATTATCTAGCATATATTTATGCTAATACTCCTGAAAAATACACAGATGCGAAAGATTTTACATTGCAAAACATGTATGAAGAGGAAATTGCTGGAGACCGCCACACAGACCTTTTAATACGTTTTGCTGAAGCGTGTGGAACAACTAGAGAAAGAGTAGAAGATCCACATAATATGGCACCGACTACTCTTGGCTTACAAAGCTGGTGTTATAATGTTGCCCAAAGAGAAAACTTCGTTGTTGCAACTGCAGCTCTTGTAGTAGGATTAGAATCTCAAGTACCAGACATTTATCGTAAACAAACACCTGCTTTACGTGAACAATACGGATTTACAGACGAAGAAATCGAATTCTTTGATTTACACATTGTCTCTGATGAAATTCACGGCGAGCGCGGCTACAAGATTGTTCTTGAATGTGCAGATACCCCAGAGCTACAACAAGCTTGTTTAGAAGCTGTTCGTACAGGTGCAAAAATGCGTCGCATGTACATGGATGGTTTATGGAGCACATACCTGCAAGAAGATTTAGGGGCGTTAATCCAAGCTTAATTTTGTCGTAAATATTCCGAAAAATAGTTAAATAAAAAATGTTCAGGCAGTTTCTTTTATAGAAGCTGCCCCATTTATTCATAGTAGATGAATGAATTAGAAAGGATGATCCTCTTGCTTACAACAAAAGTTGATACATTTAAAAACTATATTGGAGGGAAATGGGTAACTTCCAGCAGTCAAAAAACTTTTAAAAGTATTAACCCTTCAAATAAAAATGATGTCGTAGGCGTATTTCAAGCCTCAACTGAGGAAGACGTTAGAGTAGCGATTGAAACTGCAGCTAAGGCATTTCCAGAATGGTCAAAAACCTCACCATCTAAGCGTGCTGCTATTTTATCAAAAGCAGCGGATATCTTGGAAAGTCGTTTAGAACAGATCGCTAGTGAATTAACAAGGGAGGAAGGAAAGCCGATTGGTGCGAGTAGAGGTGAAGTCAGCCGCTCGGCACAAACCCTTCGCTATTATGCCATTTCTGGACAGAACATGACTGGAAATACGTTTGTAAATGATGATCCAAATATGAATGTGGCGACAGAACGTGAACCTCTTGGAGTTGTTTCCGTCATTACTCCATGGAATTTCCCTTTATCTATTCCAGCTAGAAAAATTGCTCCAGCATTAATCACGGGGAATACAGTTGTATTCAAGCCGTCATCAGATACCCCTCTTATCGCCTATCGTTTAGTGGAGGCTTTGCATGAGGCTGGTATACCGAATGGTGTCATTAATTTTGTTACTGGGTCTTCTAGAGATGTCGGCAGCCTTTTGGTTACCCACCCAGCCATTCGTGCAGTTACTTTTACAGGCTCAACGGGTGCAGGAGAAGACATTCATCGCCAGTCATCTTTAACTACTAGAACCCAAATGGAACTTGGTGGTAAAAACCCATTAATCATAATGGAAGATGCTGATCTAGAGTTAGCTGCTTCGATTACTGTCAATGGTGGTTTTTCATTAACAGGTCAAGCTTGTACAGGTACGAGCCGTGTGATTGTTATGAAGGAAGTAAAGGAACGATACATTGCAGCGTTAATTGAAAAAACAAGGGCATTAAAAATTGGTGACGGCTTTGAAGAAGGTGTAACCATCGGTCCTTTAGCAAACGAAAAACAGCTGCGTAATGTCCTAAAATATATTCAAATTGGAAAAGAAGAAGGAGCAACCCTTGTATATGGAGGGGAGCAGTTGACTGAGGACAAATATAAGGATGGTTATTATGTCGTGCCGGCTATCTTTACAAATGTGAAAAATGAAATGCAAATTGCCCAAGAAGAAATATTCGGACCTGTCATCGCCGTCATCGAAGCTACTGACTACGAAGAGGCTATTAAACTAGCGAATGATGTAGAATACGGATTGTCAGCATCAATCGTGACGAACAACATGAAATATGCCCATCAGTTTACAAAAGATATTCAAGCAGGAACAGTCAAAGTCAACCGTACAACTACTGGTAATCTTGTGAACGCACCATTTGGTGGCATTAAAAAGTCAAGTACGTCAACATATAGAGAGTCAGGTACGGAAGGATTAGACTTTTTCACACAAACAAAAACCGTATATATCGGATACTAATAGGAGGAATTAAGAAATGAAACAATCTTTAAAATTGGAGTTAGAAGAAGCAAAAATTATGATTGAAGCGGCAAAGAAGAAATCAGAAGAGATCAATGTTCTAGAAACAATCGCGATTACAGATGATGGAGGAAATTTAATTGCATTGGAAAGAATGAATGGAGCCCGCATCACAGGACCTGAAATTTCAATTGCAAAAGCATATACAGCGGCAGGTCATAAAAGGTCCACTCATCTATTTAACAAAGAGCCAAATGGTCCTGCCCTTCCAGGTAACGAAGCATTTGGTATCAATCAGATGCTGCCAGGTAAATTCGCGATATTTGTAGGGGGATTCCCAATTGTAGCAAATGGGGAAGTTGTCGGGGGAATCGGTGTCAGCGGCGGCAACGGTGAACAGGATACGGCTGTTGGTACAGCGGCCTTACAAGCGTTGCAAGAAAGCTTAAAAGACCAGGGTATTGAAATTATTACTGACGCAGACATAAAAAAATAAGAGCGGCTTTAAAGAGGTGTTGTTCTATGGGTCACTTACAAGATTTAACAATTGGTTTTGCAAGGACCGGACTAACAGGTTATGGTGGAGGACCTTCCACCATTCCTTTAATAGAGTATGAAGCAGTAAAAAGATACCGTTGGATGACAGAAGATGAGTTTGGAGACACTCTTGCATTGGCAAATACTTTACCGGGACCGATTGCAACGAAGATGGCTGCCTATATTGGTTATAAAGTGAAAGGGTCTGTGGGGGCAACAGTTGCTATTCTTGCGCATATTCTTCCATCGATTATCGGTATGCTTGGCCTACTAGGCGTACTATATACTTATAAGGATTCTCCTTTTGTTAAGGGTATGGTTCTAGGAGTTGCCCCGATCATTGCTTTGATGCTCGCAGAAATGTGTTATAAATTCTTCATCAAGGGGAATAAAGGATTAGGGATCAACATAAATGTGGTCTTGTCTATCGTATCATTAATCGCACTAGCCTTTTTAAATATCCATCCGGGAATCGTTATTGCGGTATTTTTACTAGCGGCATTTCTAATTGCTACTTTTAAACAAAAAGCGCACGCTGTTTCTCCGGCAGAAAGTGTTAAAAAGAGGAGAGAAAGCGTATGATTTACTGGGATATATTTGTGGCTTTTTTCATAGCTAATTTACTGGGTTACGGTGGAGGACCTTCCACGATCCCATTGATTCAAAATGAGGTTGTTAATCATTATGGGTGGATGACTCTTCAGGAATTTGGAGATTTATTTGCAATTGCCAATGTATTGCCGGGACCGATTGCAACAAAAATGGGCGGATACATCGGCTATCAAGTAGGCGGATCATTAGGGGCTATTGTTGCTTTAGCGGCGACAATCCTTCCTTCAGCAATTGCAGTCATTATTTTGTTTAAATTTGTGACATTATTTAAAAATTCACCACAAGTATCATTAATGACAAAAGCAGTTCAACCGGTCATTGCCATTTTATTAGGTGTTTTAGCTTATCAGTTTTTTAGTTCATCCTTTATTACGATTGGCATATTGCATTTATTAATAGTAGCACTGATTGGATATCTATTAATGTACAAATTAAAAATCCATCCGGCTCTTGTCATTGTCTGTGGTCTGTTTTATGGCGGTATTTTTTTATCATGAAAGCTTGTATAGAGGGATGAAGGAATGGACGGCCAGGTTAAATCTTGGTCGTTTTTTTTATTGGAAATCAAGAGGCATTATATGGTAACATTATTGGTATACAATTTATAAAGATAAAAATAAAAGAAGGTGAAACCTTTGCATGAAAAATGGGTTGCCGATGATTTATTATCGATTCGGGAGCGGGCTTATATCTATTTAAAATCACTCATTTTAGAAGGGGAACTAAAACCGGGTGACAGATTAATTGAAAGAGAGTTAGCTAATCAATTGAACATCAGCCGTACTCCAATCCGTGAAGCATTGTTCAGACTTGAATCTCAAGGGTTTGTAAAAACAGTGCCGAGAAAGGGTGTTGTTGTTTCTAATATTTCTAGTGAAGAGGTTGTCGAGGTTTTCAATATTTTATCTTCCTTAGAAGTATTAGCAGCAAAATTAGCAGCCCAACGGATGGATGAAAAAACACAAGAGATCCTCGATGAGAAAATTGCTGAATTAGAAACTTTTCTCAATAGTTCGCATAAGGATTATGAAACTATTCATATTGATATGAATATGGTTTTATATAATGCCGCAAAAAGTCCGAAATTATTTGAAATGCTATCGGGATTAACGGACTATATTCAAATGTCGGCCAATATGGGGTATGAAACGCCAGGAAGAAAAGAACAAGCCATGAAAGAGCATTTGGAAATTATGAAAGCTTTAAGAAATAAAGAAGTGGAACTTGCCGAATCTCTAACAAAAATCCATATCGAGAATTCAAAGAGAGCTTATATAACATCCGTTGAAAAACGTAAGGAAAAAGAAAAAAAGTAACAGGTTAGCATTGAACCTGTTATTTTTTCTGCATTCAAGCTTTCTATAGTTTTCAAATCAAATAGATTATTTTGTATATTTAGTATTGCCTGAAAAATTAAAATGTGGTATATTGTATACCAAGAAGATGAGAGGAGGAAATGGAAATGCCTAAAATTAATTATGTAACGAGTGGAAAAACTTTTGAAGTACCCGAAAATTCAAATATTCTTAGAATGTCATTAAGATATGATGGTGATCTTCCAAACAGGTGTGGCGGGGGACTTTGCGGAAGCTGTGTCTGCAAGGTTGAGAAAGGGGCAGAGTTTTTAGATAATGTAAAGAAACAAGAACGTAGAAAGCTTGGGGATGAACTATTAAGTCAAGGATATCGCTTAGGATGCCAAACCTTCGTAAACGGTGGCGATGTATCTTTATCATGGTCAGAAGAGATTACAAATTTTGTTAAAAAGCGTAAGCCTGATAAATTAGAAAAAGAAGCAACACCACAAGCATAAAAATTTCAATAGTAATAAAAGTGGATAAGGATGGATGAAAAATTGAAAGCACATACACATGTACTTGATGTTGAAGGTATACTGAATTCCAAAGGATTATCATTACCGAACACACCCAAGCCGTCTGGGAATTATTTATTTTTAAATCAAGTTGGCAATGTTATTTATATGAGTGGAATTACTTGTAAATTCAATGGTGAAATAGCTTATAAAGGTAAGGTTGGTAAAGACTTAACTATACAGGAAGGATACGAGGCAGCCAGAATCACGACGTTAAACCATTTAAGCATTTTAAAAGATTATCTGGGGGATTTTAATAAAATCGACAAGATTGTAAAAATAACAGGGTATGTAAACTGTGAACCAACTTTTACTCAAGTACCAGATGTAATAAATGGTACCTCAGATTTACTAGTTGAGCTTTTTGGAGATAAAGGAAAACATGCACGTTGTGCAGTAGGTGTTGCCTCCTTACCAGGAAATGCAGCGGTTGAAACAGATATGATTGTATTATTAATAGATTGAGATGAAAACAGGATTGTGATGGCGGAATTGGCTAGTATTTCAGAAAGACGAATAGAACGATTAGTGAATCCGCAATTAAATGATCTGCCAGCCTTCCTAAGTCCAGACCCAGGGCTTCAATCAGGAGCGATGATAATGCAATATACAGCCGCCTCATTAGTTTCAGTAAATAAAACACTTGCCCACCCATCCAGTGTCGATTCCATCCCTTCATCCGCAAACCAAGAAGACCACGTCAGCATGGGCACCATTGGAGCACGTCATGCCTATTCCATTATCGAAAATGTCAGAAGGGTACTAGCGATTGAAATGATTTGTGCGATGCAGACCGTTGAATATCGCGGCATTGAAAAAATGTCTCCACTTACTAAAGCATTTTATACAGAGGGGAGAGAAGTTGTTCCTTCTATTAGATAGAAGGGATCGAATTTTTTCAAAGGATATGGAGGCACTTGCAAAATGGTTGAAGGAGAAAAATCTATATTGACGATAAAAAGCGAACTTTTGGTTCGCTTTTCATACTTTTCTCACAAAACGTACATAAACTCGCCATTTTTCAAACTCAATTATGTGATGTTACTCACGTTTATATAGTAGTTACCTTGATATAGTTATTAAAAAGTATGCAGAACTTGTGCAGAAAGCGTGCAAATTTATAACTTTATAAAAAGGAGTCAGTTATGAAATGGCCAACCTACTTTTTTTTATTGGTAACAGCTCTTTTCATTTTTAGTGGGAAAGCTGGAGCTGAAGAGTTCCGTGTAACAAATGAAAATGAATTGCAGATGGTATTGAAAACGGCGGCTGAAAACGATGCTATCAAGATTAAAAAAGGTATTTATCAAGGAAACTTCTCTGTGAACAAGCCGCTTACTATTAAAGGTGAAAAAGGGGTGATCATAAAAGGCCCTAACAAGGGTGATGTCATTACAATCAATGCGGATGATGTGGCTATTGAACACTTACAAATTGAAGGAAGCGGTTCACAGAATGCGGGCATTCATGTGAATGGAAATCGTAGTTCCATTAAAAATACGAAGATTTATGACGTCTTTCATGGAATTGTTCTAAAGAATAGTTACGGCCATCAAGTCGATGACAACATCATCACAAGCTACACAGATGATACTATTGTTCATAAAGGCCACGGAATTTATTTGATTGAAGCACCGCATTCCCACATCAGGAATAATATTATTTTTGGTACGAATGATGGAGTTTATCTATCTTACTCAAATTTAAGTGAAATTAGTAGAAACACAGTTACCAATGTTAGGTATGGCATTCACACGATGGATTCGGACGATGTGATTATTCATCAAAACCAATTGTCAAAGAGTCGTAATGGATTAATGCTTATGCAAAGTAAACGGCTATCCGTTAAAGAAAACTATCTATTTGCAAATACGACAATTGAAGGGGCTGGCCTCTTTCTATTTGATACATTTGATTCCCAAATCTCAATGAATATTGTCAAAAAAAATAATAAAGGTATGTATCTTGAAAACGGGAAAAGAAATGAAATTTCATTTAATGAATTTGATCAAAATGACAAGGGAATGGAACTTGCCAAAGGTTCAGAGGATAATGGAATCTATTTGAATAATTTTTTAAATAATAATCAGCAAGTTATTACAGATAAAGAAAATGAAAACTTATTTAATCTTGAAGGTTTTGGGAACTACTGGGATGATCAGCGTCATCTACATTTAGATCGGGATGAGCCAACGTTACATGCGTCTATTTATTCAACAAGGCCGGTACTACTAGAGGAATTCAATCGGCAAGGGACAAATAATTACGCCTATAAAAGTGGAGATGTTTTTTACCATTTAACGACAAAGGAACCTTATTTACAAATATTCTCTGGAAGTCCAGCGGTAGGGTTATGGAATACGATTGAACAATTTGTCCCTATCCCTTCCAAACAGTTCATTGTGGATGAAAATCCAATTCAAACACCGGTAGTGATTGACACTATGATTGAGCAAAAAGTAATGAAGAATGATGGGGAAAATGCAGTAGATCTTGAAAAGAGTGGATTTTTCCTAGTATTTATGTCTATCAGTTTCTTAACATTATGGTATACGAGGAGAATGAAAAATGATGCGTAAACTTTTCTGTGTAATATTGCTTTTATTTGTGATAGTAGCAGGATGCTCAAGCCAAGATGCTTTTAAGCCGCAGCCAATTGATACCAATGTTGATGGTTGTGACGAGTGTCATATGGGGATACAGGATGTAAAAGCATCAAGTGAAGTTATATTGAAAGACGGCACACCAAAGAAGTTTGACGATATCGGCTGTATGGTTCTTTTTATAAAAGATCACGAGGAAGAGGTTGCCAATGTTTTTGTTCATGATTACTTGACTAGTGAATGGATTGACATGAACAACGCTGTTTTTATTCAAGGCAGTAAGATAAAGTCTCCAATGAATTACGATTTTGTAGCCTTCTCATTTGCAGAAGAGGCAAAAGCTTTCCAAGCTGAAAATGGAGGAGAATTGTATACTCCTGGAGACGTCCTTAAAGCTGATGTTCAAGCATTAAAGGATGCAGGGCACGGTTCTGATGCCGGGGTCGGTCATGAGGCTGAACATAACATGTAAAAAGTAAAACAAGTCCGATTATGAAGGATGATTATACATGAAAAATTTAAAAACGTTGAACTCAATGACATTGTATGAATTACGACTTTTGTTGCGGAGTAAATGGCTTCTTAATTTTATGATTCTACTTCTTTTAATGGCCGCTCTCTTTTATTTCTATGGTTTGAAGTCGCTAGATGCGGACCCGAGTGAAGTGAAGTATGGTCTTTCTTCGATCTCATCGAGTATTGATACAGGCTCAATCGATCCTTCCTTTTTTGGACTGGAAGAAATGGCTTCCGATGAGCCCGGTGATTCCAATAATGGGAAGGCTGGATATGATCGTGCCATTGCGATGCTAATGAATTTATCATTGTGGGTGCTCCCTATCATTTGTTTAATACTTGGTACAAATGCAATTGTCGCTGATAAAGAGGATGGAAGGTTAGCCCTTTACCATACTTATCAGATGCCATTTTTCTATTATTTGCTTAGTAAATTTACAGCTCTTTGTATCTCAATGCTGGTTGCGTTAGGAATTTCCTACGGGTTATTTGGAATGGTCATCGCTTTTACCACCGATGGGGCACAGTTTAACTTTTTTACAACCTTTTTCTTATTAAATATTTTTCTAATCATCATTTTTTCAGCATTATCAGTGTTGGTTGGTTCAATTAGTATGACTAGAATGCAAGGTCTGTCTTATGCATTATGTGTATGGAGTTTTCTTGTTATTGGTTATGAATTTATTATTTTTTCAATTATAGATTGGATTCCATATGCGCAAAAGTTAAATAGCATGCTTGTTCTAGTACTTTCTAATCCAATTGAATCATTACGTGTCTGGTCCATCACGAAGCTTAATGCGGATTATATATTTGGTCCTGAATATTTACTGATTCATAAGTGGGGGCAGGATGGAAGTTTAACTAATTATGTGATCCTATCATCTGTGCTCATGATTGTAATTTCATTAGTTCTTGCTAATTTTACAATCAAAAAAAGGAGGGAGCGCATTGGCTAATCCAACTATCGTTCTTAAAGCTCAAAACTTATCCAAGACCTACGGGAAAAAACAAGTGTTATCTTCTACTGACCTTTCCATAAATAAAGGAGAATGTGTTGTTTTTTGCGGAGGGAATGGGGCTGGAAAGAGTACCTTAATTAAACTGCTAACCGGAATTGAGAAACCATCATCTGGCATATTCCAATTTCTTACTTCAAAGAAAAAAAGTTTTGGCTATATGCCCGATCATATGAATTTTCCGGGAGAATTGTCTCCTATTGAAGTATTAATGTATTATCGTACATTTGTGGATGCAAGCAAGGAGAAGATGATGGAAGTCATAAAAAAAGTAGGTTTATGGGAAGTACGCAACCAAAAAATTAGTTCATTTTCAAAAGGAATGTCACAGCGTGTTAATCTAGCACAAGCACTTTTGTCCGATGTAGATGTTTACATCTTTGATGAACCTACGAATGGGCTAGATCCTTATTGGGTTATTGAATTTAAGAATATCATTAAAGATCTAACTAATAATGGAAAAACAGTGATTTTAAGTAGCCATATTATGAGAGATGTGGCCGAAATCTCCGATCGCGTTTTCATAATATTTGAAGGTCAGGTAAAAGAAAGTGGCAGCCTCGAAGAAATTTATGAAAAATACGCAACACAAACGTTGGAGGAAGTTTTTCTTAAATTACTCGAAAAGTCACATAGTGTTGCATAAGGGACAAAATGTCCCTTTTATTTGTTTGATTATTATATTTTTAATAAACTTTAGTTTATAATATAGTAAGTGAAACAAATGAAAGGGATGTCGGTCATGTTTGAAATGTATTTTCCTGATAATAAATTGGAATATATTCCGGCTTTTATGATGGTATTAATCTTTGTTCTTCTAACTTTTTTAGCTATCAACCAAATCATTAAGTTTTCTAAAAAAGAAGAAGAAAAAGCAAGGATGCTAGAAAAGCAGATTATGGAGAATAAGCTAGAAAGTCATAAATAAATCATTGTGAAAAGCAGAATAAAACCATAAATATATTATGTAAACTAGGTTATAAAGTCGAAGTGCTCGGCACTTCGACTTTATAAATCCAAATCCCCAAGCATTTTATAAACTTTATCTCTAGTAAAATTACGTGACTGCCAAGCATCGCTCGTTAATATTTCTCTTTCTCGCTTTCGCTCTTTAAGCAACGTTTCCAAACCTGGAACATTCGGATTTTTCTCGTAAAGCTCAATCAGTCCAAGAATACCAGTAGAAGAAAATTGGTTTAAATAGTGGATGTCAATTTTTCCTGTTTCCTCATAGCGGGCTATGTTTTGCTTCACAACAATCCAATCGAGATTGACGGTATTGATACCGACATAATAGACGAGTGCTGCGATAAAATAAAAATGAAACAAGGAAAGCTGCTCAAGCCAAATCTTCACAAGCGTATAGGCAAGGATAAACATAAGAAAAATCATGAAAGAATGGACTAGCACTCTCAAAAAGGTAAAACCATATGCATCCTCATACATCAACATTCTCATGAAGGCAGATATTAGAATAACACTACTTGATAAAACAAGAACAGTTAGAGTAAAACGGATTGCTTTTTTTAGAAATCCTAGAACTAGCTTCGTGGAATATATAACAGCGACAGTCACTGTTAGATTAATCATCGTCACAAAAAGTAACTCGAAAAATCCGCGCCGTGCATATTCCGCATAAGTGAAGCCGTCTTCAAGCGTCCCACTGAAAAAATATTTGAATTGGACAGCGACAAACAGGATGTACACCAAGTCTAAAAGTAATAGAACCGTCAATGTTATGACCCCATCCATTGAAAGGGGCTTGATCATCCCATCCTTTTGAATCATTTCCACTTTTCTTTGTAAAAGCACCTGCAAAAAGCCGAAAAATAGAAAAGTAATAATAACAATGATAATAAAACGAATAACAAGATCGCCTCTGAAGGTCATAAAATTCGGGATATTGGTTAAAATTCTTGCAAATTGAGTATCAGCTTTCATTAACAAATTAATAATGATAAATAAAAATGGAACAGAGATTCCGATCCCAATTAAAATCTTTTTCCAAACATCAAAACGCTTCGTATTATTTCCGCTTTTTGATAGCTTGGACGTATATTTTATAAAGGTTGCATTATAACGGATCCCGTCAACTAGGCGACGTAGGGTGTAAAAAACAAAATTGAAATTACTCCATTCGAATTTTTTCGGAGAAGTAACTAAAATAAGATGAAAAATAACAAGCGCTGGAATGACCAGAACATTTAATAAGTAAAACAGAGCCGTATCATATGTGTAATAGCCGGCGGCCAAAATCCATATCGAAATTAATAGCAAATAACCAAAACGTTGATGAGAAAATGAAAACGAACGAAATCTCCAAAAAAATAACGAATAAAAGCAAACGATAAACACAAAATAGGAGATGCCAATCTGAAACCTAAAGAACGATTCTTCCGCGACTATTCCAACAAGAAAACATAAAAATAAAAAAATCCAATCTTTCTTCTCTGTTTTAAACTCCATTTCAATCCCTCCAAAATCCTAAATAGGAATTCTATATACATAGTTTATCTATGTATATAGCTAAAAAAATTACACAGAAGCTTTCTTACCCCATCTGTAGCTTATCAAACATAAAGGGTACAGCAGTATGGTAAGGAAAATACATAACCCAATAAATGTTTCTGTCAACAATGGATGGAACCATTCTCGTGGTATGATCTTGAAAACCGTTAAAAACATCAAGGTCAAATTCGGCACTAATGCTAATATAAAAGTTCGTTTTAATACTTTCTTGCCTTTATGTCCAAAACCTTTCCCTATTTCATAACCAAGCAATGCCCAAAACACCATGTAAATCAGAGCAATCAAGATAGGAATGGACGTCAACTGATTCCATAGTCCTTTCAACCAAGTCCAATCGAATACATTATGGGCAAGGGTTAGTATGGCCCCTCCGCCAAAGAAAAAAATATTGACTGAAATAAATAACCATTTCATATTGCTTGGTGTAACAGAAAGCTCTTCCTCCCATATTGCAGCAATTTCATCGGGTGTGCCAAACCTTTGGAAAACTTTGTCCTGTACTTCAGCTTCATTTTCTATGTTGAGGAACTCAATTAGGAGTTCCTCAAGATGGGCTTCATATTCCTGTAAAATCGATTCCTTCTCCGGATGATTGCCAAGGCAAGAATTAAGTTCGGTTAGGAAATCATTCTTCAGCCGTTCCATGTTTTTTTCTCCCTAATACCGTATTGATCACTGAAACAAAGTCGTTCCATTCTTGGGTTTTTTCTTCTAACATCTCTCTTCCGGCTTCGGTAATCTTGTAATATTTACGGGCTGGACCTTTTTCTTGCTCCTGCCAATAGCATTCAATATATTCCTGCTTTTCAAGCTTATGTAGTGCTGGATACAATGTTCCTTCCTTTACAGAAAACCCATTATCGCTGCGCTTTTCTAATTCTTTCACTAGCTCGTAGCCGTACATATTTCTTTCATCGAGCAGTTGAAGCAATAAAAGGGATGTACTTCCTTTTACCAATTCACGATTAAACATACTTTCACCTACCTAGAGTTTTTAGGTATATAGAGATTCTATAATTTATCCAATAATTTGTAAAGATTAAAAATGGAATTCAAGTAGAAAATTGATGAGAGTATTTTTAAAATGTAAAATAAGCAGTAAAGAAAATTGCAAATATTTTTACGAAGGGAAAAGGAGAAAATGAATTTTGTTGATTTAATAAAAGAAAACTATATAGTTGCAATCATTCGAGGTATTGAAAAAAAGGATATCATTCCTGTTGCTGAAGCACTATATAAAGGGGGCATCAAGCTCGTAGAGGTCACCATGAATACAGATGGAGCAGTAGAAATGATTTCGATGTTAAATAAAAAATTCGGTAAAGAGTTATACATTGGGGCAGGAACAGTTCTTGACGTTGCAGAAGCAGAAAAAGCAATCGCCGCAGGTGCTAAGTATTTTGTTACTCCAAACGTAGATGAAGAGATTATCAGATATGCATTAGAGCATAATATCGGTATTCTTCCAGGAGTTATGACTCCTACAGAAGTTGTACAGGCGTATAAAGCTGGAGCGAAAATTGTTAAAGTGTTTCCAACCAGTATTTTAGGAAGTAGCTATATTAAAGAATTACAGGGGCCGTTATCCCATATTCCAATGGTTGCAGTGGGTGGAGTACGCCCTGAAAATGTCATTGATTTTATAAAAGCAGGGGCAGTTGGAATAGGAGTTGGTGGCAGTTTAATTGATAAAGCTGCGATTGCAAGCAGTAACTTTGAAAGTATTACTAAAAAAGCGGAATTATTGTTGCGGAAAATTAGGGAAGCTACAATCTAAAAATGTCGAAATTCAGATAGTGGATTTTCATCAATCGACATAATAAATTACTTTCCAATTCTATGATCTTTTAGTAATTGAAAGGGTAAAAGGTAAACAATTGTAAAATTTCAAGTGAAATTTTTTTGAATTTTATTTACAGCATCATCCATTTGGTGATATCATGACAATGTAAAGAAAAGTTATTACTTAGCTTTGTGAATATATTCACACTAATTTCACTAGATTTAAATAATTTATAATTATCTTATAATTTCATACTTTTTAATCTTTAAACAATTGTAATACTGCATAATAGAGTTATAATTGAAAAAAGAAAAGGTGTGTGACATGTTTGCACCTTACGTCGGTGTGCTGCCTACATCTTTCTACAAATTCTAGGGGAAAAGGTTGGTAGAAATGAGTAACAGGGAAACTAAAACAGACGTCATTTTAATTGGCGCCGGAGTCATGAGTGCTACTTTAGGAACGATCTTAAAAGAGATAGTACCAGAATGGGAGATTTCCGTATTTGAGAAACTAGCAAATGCAGGGGAGGAAAGCTCTAACGAATGGAATAATGCTGGAACCGGACATGCAGCTCTATGCGAGCTTAACTACACAGTTGAAAAGCCGGATGGATCTATTGATATTAGTAAAGCTATTAATATCAACGAACAGTTCCAGGTTTCAATGCAATTTTGGTCTTATCTTGTTAAGAACGGGTTGATAAATAATCCACACGAATTTATCATGCCGCTGCCCCACATGAGTTTAGTACAAGGGGAACAAAATGTCGAATTTTTAAAGAAAAGATTTGAAGCGCTATCAAAAAATCCATTATTCCAAGGGATGGAATTTTCAGATGACCCTAGCAAACTAATGGAATGGATTCCGCTTATTATGAATGGCCGTACACCAGATGAACCTATTGCTGCAACAAGAATCGAAACAGGAACGGATGTTAACTTTGGTGCTTTAACACGCATGCTGTTTGAACACTTAGAAAGTAAAAATGTTAATATAAACTATAATCATAGTGTTGATGATATTAAACGTACGAACGACGGTTTGTGGGAATTAAAAGTAAGAAATCTTGAAAAGGGTACAGTTGAACGCCATAGTGCAAAATTCGTCTTTATCGGAGGCGGGGGTGGTAGCCTACACTTACTACAAAAATCCGGCATCCCTGAAGGAAAGCATATTGGAGGATTTCCAGTAAGCGGACTATTTATGGTATGTAATAATCCGGAAGTTGTTGACCAACATCTTGGAAAAGTATATGGCAAAGCTAAAGTTGGTGCTCCACCGATGTCTGTACCACATCTTGATACAAGATATATAGATAATCAAAAATCATTGCTATTTGGACCATTTGCAGGCTTTACACCAAAATTCTTAAAAAATGGTTCTAATATGGATTTAATTACTTCAATTAAACCAGATAATCTGGTAACGATGTTGGCTGCAGGTGCAAAGAACGTTCCATTGACTAAATATTTGATCGAGCAGGTTATGTTATCAAAAGAAAAACGTATGGAAGAATTGCGCGAGTTTATCCCTGAAGCTAAAAGTGAAGATTGGGATATCGTTGTAGCTGGTCAACGTGTTCAGGTTATTAAAGATACTGAAGCTGGCGGTAAAGGAACACTTCAATTTGGTACTGAGGTAATAAATGCTGCTGATGGCTCAATCGCTGCATTACTAGGTGCATCACCAGGCGCTTCAACTGCAGTTCACGTTATGCTTCAAGTACTCAATAAGTGCTTCCCACAGCAAATGAAAGAGTGGGAACCAAAGATCAAGGAAATGATTCCTTCTTACGGGTTATCATTAATGAAAAATACAGAACTTCTAGATGAAATTCATGCTTCAACTGCTGAAACACTTGGTTTAACGGACAAAGAAGCTGTATATAGCGATAAAACGTTAGTTTTAGCTAATGCTTAAGATTGAATAAGTTTGTGCAATAATGTACAAGTTATTTACAAAAATTTCATAAACGTAAAGCAGAATGGAGAGGATCCTTCTGCTTTTTTGTTATACTATAAGAAATTATAAAATTTTATGGATTATAGTATAAGAAAAGACATCGTAATTTGCCATTATGGGCAAATTACGTGTT
>NZ_AJLR01000121.1 GCF_000307855.1 Schinkia azotoformans LMG 9581
TTAATGGGGGCTTGACCACATGCACTTTGACATAGTTGCTTTTATTTTCTCTACAAGGTATTGAAATCCGTATAATAGCAAAGAATCAATAAATAATAGAAGAGACAATTGAAGCTTTTTCATACGAACCAATGATGCTATTCCCCATTTTGTCAGCCACTTATCCACTAATACAAATACGAAAATTGTATCAACAATTAAATTTAGTGTTAAATACCGATAAAATTTTCCATAAGTAAATTTAAGAATCCACATGGAACCAATCATAAACGGCCCCCATACAAAAGGGAATGAGCCTGATAATTTAGGATGGAATTTTTCATACCACCACCACCAAGTTCTTTTTTTTGCAACAGAATTTTCCCATCTTGTGAGTAAAGCAATAAATATACCTGTTGGGAAAAATCGTTTGACTGCATTTTTCCCCATTAAGGGAAGTGTGAGCCATAAAAATACCATCATCAAAAGTAATATTAGTTTGTTGTATTTCATTAATTTCACCATTTTCACCCCTCCAATATATCCCATAAAGATAATATCCCCTAGAAAGAAAAATCTATGATAGGCAAAAATACAAATGTCCGAAGTTATTGATATATCTAACCTGGATGTTAGAATCATAATGTTGTCAGGGTTTGTATTGGAGAGAAAATTATTTCTACTAAAACCTTCAATCCATTCGAAGATTATTTGTTTAAATAATCAGAGTAATTAGCGATATTTAATGAAAAACTTAATGATAGGCTTTCTTGCCACTCAGGAGGTAAGAAAAAGTGGCATTCACTTCCAAAAATATCTTTATCAATTGGATAAACTTAATAGCTTGAACCATGAAAATATACGCAAAACCCAATGGAAAGGGGCCGGTGAATAATGGAATTAAAATTAACTCCATACTTTATGATGGATGGAAATGCAAAGGATGCTATTCAATTTTATGAAAAAGCATTAGATGCCAAGGTTGTTACCATCCAAACTTATGGGGAGGTGCTTCCAACTTGCCCTTCAGCTATAAAGGGGCATGTAGCGCATGCAATGTTAAAAGTTGGTGAATCTGTACTATTGTTTTCCGATACTCCGGGTCCGGTGATTGAAAAGGGGAATCAATTAATGATTAGCATTTCTACCAAAACAAAAGAAAGATCAAAACAAATATTTGAGACCTTGCAGCAAGGTGGAAAAGTCAATCAACTACTAGAGGAAACTCCATTCAGCCCGGCTTTCGGAAATGTAACAGATAAATTTGGAATCACTTTTCAAGTTGTAACTGAAAGAGAATATTAATTGACTAATACTAGGGTAGGCTGCATTTATGGATATGGATGCAGATATTTAACTGTTGAACGATCAATCAGTTTTTTTGATCAAAAATCAATATGAATTAGGGCTGAATCCAATAATGGTCCAGCCCTTTCTCCAATATCCTCTTGATGTAACTTCTAAAACCAGTAGTCTAAGCTATTTATTTACAGCTTAATACTATGGAAGATGAACTAAGCAATAACTAATCTTTACATAACTATGTTATTACCTACGATATTTTTGCAAAATTTAGGAGGATAAATCCACTACTTTCACCATAAACCTCACCACATAATCATTTAAATTATAAAACCAAATCAACGAACTCACCATATTTCTTTAGCAGGATTAAATTACTTGTGAATTATTTTTCTTAAATGAAACGGTGGTAGTTTAGTAAAATAAGTAATAACCCGACAAAATGGTGCATGGAATGTCGGACTGACACATTCAGCTTCAGTTATTCTGTTGATGAAAGGAGGTCATTTAATGGATTTGCTAAAGAGCATGAATGATGCAATGGGGCATATTGAGGATAACCTCACTAACAAAATAGACTTCAAAGTGGTGGCAAGAATCGCTCATTGTTCCGAATATCATTTTACAAGAATGTTTTCTTTTCTTGCAGGAATAACATTATCAGAATACATTCGCCGTAGACGATTAAGCTTGGCGGCATTCGAGCTTACAAATAGTAATTTAAAGATAATTGATATTGCGGTTAAATATGGATATAATTCACCAGACTCTTTTACTAAAGCTTTTCATAATTTTCATGGTGTAACACCATCAGAAGCAAGGAATAACGGCCAGCAATTAAAAGCCTTTCCACCAATGACCTTCCAATTATCAATTAAGGGAGGAAATGAAATGAATTACCGAATTGAACAAAAAGAGGGATTTAATATAGTTGGCATTATGAAAAGAGTTCCAATTATTTTTGAAGGGGAAAACCCGGAAATTACAGCGATGTGGAAATCCTTGACGATGGAAAAAATAGAACAATTAAAAAAGCTTTCCAATGTTGAACCAGTAGGGATTATTCAAGCATCAACAAACTTTTCTGAAGGACGTATGGAAGAAAAAGGAGAGCTTGATCAGTATATAGGAGTGGCAACAACACAAGGATGCCATGAAAACTTTTCAAAACTTGAAGTTCTTGCCTTAACTTGGGCGATATTTGAATCAAACGGACCTTTTCCTACTACACTACAGGAAACTTGGGGAAGGATTTATTCTGAGTGGTTTCCATCTTCCAATTATCAAGTAGCAAAAGGACCAGAAATCTTGTCGATTAAAACCCAAGATTTAACTTCATCATCTGTGACAAGTGAAATTTGGATTCCGGTTTTTAAAAGGTAGTAAAATAAAACGAGACGCAGGGTCTGTGTCCCGTTTTCATTGCTATCCTCGCAATTTTGCTGGGATGAAATAAGGTTGTACTGGAAGTGGGAAAACCCGTGATGGAAGAATCATAAATTGATGATGAGAAAAGTTTGTACAACAGCACTGGTGAATATTATTCATCAGTGCTGTTGTAATTTTTGGATGAATTTTTTCTCTCCTTCTGTCTTGTTTTAGATTCCACAATTTAAAAAGATTTATACAAAATGATTTGTGTGAAGTAAGTAACAATTGAAGCAAGATTATGATTATCTACCCAGCGTTTCAAGTCGCTATTGAATATGATTTAAGAAAATAGAAAATGCTAATAAGTAGTAATAGTCACCTAATCTGGAGGGGATATTCTTGGAAATGCGGATGGAGCAATGGCTCCTAGTGGCTATGTGGCTATTCGGCTTGATTGGCCTGATTTTTTTATTCCACGTAAAGATCGGCGTAAGGGATTCTTGGCATTCATGGTGTTTCAAGCAATCATCTGGCTTTGCGATATATCTTCCTTTACATATGGTTTGTTAAGTGCTCCTATACGAGTGCTCCTAAAAGCGACAGATCTCTCCATTACAATCAATTATGTTTTTAAATTAGTATACGTAGTGGCAACAGTAATTCTTTTTTTCATACCCAAAAATAAAATTTGACTTGCTGTAGTGGCCTTTTTGTTCAATCGGGTTATTTTATTGGATTTAGTACAGTATTGACTACTATTGAGGTCATGCTCGAAAAATATACAGATCTAATTAAGTACATACACTGGGCTTGATATATTTCTTGGATTACAATCTGTATTTCATTATTTATAGTGTGTTTATTTTGTGTCTGGTTTTTCGCAAAGGGGAATTCTTAAGCATAAATGTGCAAATCATGTCCGAAAAAATGTGGAAACCCCGGGTTGTGATTCCCGGGGTTCTACGTTAACCTTGTGGTTCAAATGTTTGACAATCAGTTTCTTTTTGAGAAGATGCTTCTTTCCCATGGTGGCTTACTACATAAATGGATTCGGCTGCACACTTGTTTCCATTTGCCCAGTACGTACAGTTACTTACTTCACATAACACGTCTTGTGCCATTCAAAAACATCTCCTTTAGAAATAAATTTGGTCGTACAAAAATATCATAACCAAATAAAAAAGTAGATATTCGAAAGGGCACACCTTACCATTATTTTATAGTATGAATGATTTTCATTCTCAATATACATATAATCGAAAAAAAGTTCTATTTGACCTGATAATGATTCTCATATACAATCAAGTTAAGTGATATTGAGACTTATTCTCAACAAGGAGGATGCTTCATGACATACAAAATAAATGGTTTTATTGATATCCATTCCATTCTTACAAACGAAAGAAAACTCGGTGGTGTCATCGAAGCTAGCGTGATTAGATTACGTACTGGTGAAGAATATAATAATCCTGTTATCACAAACATTGACTTTTTTGGTGGGACCTTCTATTCATTAGGTTTTATTGCTGATAATGGAGATCATATGATTGTAAATGTTAGTGATATAAGCAAAATTACGGAGCCGACTCATAAAAAAATTCACGAGATGAATAATAAAGTGTATAAAGCGGAAAAGCTAAGTGAAAAAAACAGCTACCTTAAGAAATTATGTGATTTAAATAAAGGCGTCTATATCAAAACGTTTATAAATGAAGTGAAACTCCTTGTTGAGGATATTGGGGTAGAAAACATTAATAAGGAAATTGATATTGATTTTTTACAAAAGAATAAGAAGATCGTTAAAATTGCTTAAAATAGCTAAAGAATAGAGGTAAATAGACCGTGATTTAATCTAATTACCTCTTTTTTAATTCTTTTATGATTTTGGATCCTCAAGGGTACAAATAGCACTGGGTCGTTTTATTCTTGGAACGATGGTTTCATAAATTCGGAAAATATGGTTCATTTGTTCTTCATCCATATAGGCAACATCAAAATCTTCGGAAATGGCTAAATCAACATTCTGTTTTCCGGTTGCAATCAGGATACCGGCGTCACCTTTTATAACAGGCGATTGGAATACCCCGTCGGTAACGATCTCACGAATATGTTCAATCTCCAGCACGTTAGTCCCTTGGTGAACACGATGCATTAAAGCATATAATTGCGGCGCAACGATTAACGCATAAGGACCGGTATGCCCCATTTGCAGAAGCTTATTTCTCGCATCTACAATATCTTGAAAGGCATGGCCTGACTTCATCCAATCGCCACGGATGTGAGTAATTCTGCCTTTTACATTCATTAACCCGCTAATGTTAAATTCCTTTGAACCGTTAATAATTAAGTCATCCTCTAATAACGCAAGCTGTGTTGCCGCATTGGCTGCTGTGGAAAAATCAACGTTAATGTTAAGCGTTTTAGCATGGGCGATATCTCTCCAAAACAACTTAAAATCTTTATATAAAAGTGGAATCGTTAAATTTTCGCGTTTTACAGGGTCTGAAACCTCTAATGAATCACCATGTAGACTAATGGAGCCAAGGTCATTTTCTTCATATACATCATTCATAATGGACTGTATTCCGCTTCCAAGCGGGCCATAAATATCCAAAATACGTCTTCCGATTAATGTTCTTCTAGCATGATTTATTACTGTTTCCTGCAGGTCATTCCATTCACCATCTGAAAGTGGTGCATCTGGATAACGTGAACTATAACTCATTTTTTCTTTATCTCCTTTTATTAATTATATTTTAAGCTTCCAACTGTAAGCTTTTTTTTCCCAGGAATGATTGGTTTTTCGTTCATGATTGTATGTTCGTTGGAGAATTTCCCTAGCTTCAAATGATCTCCAACATGTTCTTTTTCATCGGTCGGAACGGATCCGGCACGATTGGCAGCCCCACCATATGCTTCGTTTAAAGTATTTAATAGTACTTTAATTCTTTTATAATCTGCTTCTGCCATTTTCCGCATTGACCTTAATGTTTCACCATGCTCTCCTGTCGAGTCGTCATAGAGAGCTAAATCTAAATGCTCCTCAAAATTATGTAATCCAAATTTTTCAAGACTAATATCCTGCAATAAATGAATAAATTCCAGATTATCAATCGATTGATCTTCCTTGTTATTAACGTAGTGGTTAACCCTTGGAAGTAAATCTTTTAGACGGTCTAGACGTTGTTCCTCCTCCTCATAAATATGGTGCCAGTATAAATGCTGGTATTCATCGTTTGCTCCTTCTATTTTTGGCTGTAGCATATTCATAAATGTTGTGACAGCCTCTTCTGTTCGAATAAATAGTTCTTCTAGTTCTTTAATAGCTTCATTGGTCATTCTTTCAACCCCTTAAAGTAGTACTATTATAAGGTTGACAGCAAAAGTCATAAATATACTCAATTGGAGTGAATTCCTAGATAAAATTAGGATTAATTAAGAAAATAAATCTAATTGAAAATTATTCTCAATATTATTGACAAAGAGAATCATTCTCAATTAATATATAGTTAATAATAACGGCAAAATGGAGGTAGAAGATATGGCAAATTTAATGATTGTTGGTGCGGATCACTTAGGCAATATTACAGAGAAATTATTGAATTGCGGGGTAACAAATATAATACATATGGACGGTCGAAAAGATAATATGACAAAACGTAATATTCCAAGTTACGTAGATGTCATTTTTGTGATGACAGATTATATTAACCATAATCTCGCAAAAGTGATCAAGCAAAAAGCAAAAAGTCAGGAGGTTCCAACATACTTTGTTAAACGTTCGTGGTGTTCCATTTTTCAAGCGATACAGCAATGTGAAGTGTTGACAAAGAAATAGTGTCCATTCAGAAAGTATTTCTGCGTGGACACTATCATTAATATTATTCTAATGTTTTTTTCAGAGTTTCAATATTTTTTTCCATAAGGGAAAAGTAGTCTTCATTGTTTTTAATATCTTCTTCGGTTAAGACTGAAAGGTTATGAATACGTAAAACATCTGCATCGATTTCATTTTTAATAATCTCCGCAACCTTTGGAGTAACGTTTTGTTCAAAAATAATATATTTTATTTTACTTGCTTTGGCGTTATCAATAATCTCTTGTAATTGGTGCTGGGAAGGTTCATTTGTAGAAGAAAGTCCGGTAATTGAAATCTGTTTAATACCATACCTTTTCTCCCAATAACCATATCCGGCATGGGAAACTAAAATTTTCGGTGATTCTTTTCCTTTTATTAGTTCTTCAAAGCTTCCGTTTAATTGTTCTAATTGCATTTTTAAAGTATTGAAATTAGCATTAAAATCTTCTGTTGCTTCTGGTTTTAATTCTATTAAGCTATCTTTAATGTTTTCCGCTAATTTTATCGCTAATATTGGGTCAATCCAGACATGTGGATCGACGTCCCCATGGTTATGAATATCCGCATGTCCAGCAGTATGTTCTTCTTCATCGGCGGCAATCATTGTAATACCATTTGATGCTTCGACCATTTTTACATTTTCATCTTTGAGCGCTTCAGCAATTTTTTTTGCATAAGGTTCCATAATCTCGCTAGAAAAAATAAACTCGTCACCGTCTGCAATCTCAATCATTGTTTTTGTTGTTGGTTCGTACGTATGGGCATTTATTCCTGGAGGAATAATAGTTGTTACGTCCACATGCGAGCCTCCAATTTTCTTTGTGAAATCTTCTAATGGAAACAACGTTGTATAAACTTTAAGAGTATCATCAGTAGTTGGATCATTTTCAGCCTGGTCTATTTCATTTGGCTTTTGACTGCATCCTGTTATAAATACGCTAACTAATATAAACAAAATAAAAAGTCCGATTGTTTTTTTCACATTTTTACCCCCTTTTATACCCTTTGTAATTATATCGTAATTATTACGATTTGCAAGTCATAATCATTACGATTTAAAATTTTATTAGATTTCATACTTTTATCACAAAATGTTCATATAATATAAGTTGTGAATTTACACATAGTAAATACAGTGGCAAACTAGGAGGAACATAGAGAATGAGATATTTTGCGATAATTTTTGCAATAATGTTAATTATTTCTGGATGTGGAACTAATGAAGAAAAACAGGAATCAAATTCAGGTGTTGAAGAGTTTGTACCTATTGCAGTCGATATTGTGATTCATCCAAGTCCAATTGAGGTCAATAAAGAAGTAACCTTTGAAGCTACCGTAACCCAAGGTAATGAAAAAGTTGATGATGCTTCAGATGTAGAATTTGAAGTATGGAAAGATGACGAAGAAAACCATGAAAAAATAAAAGGTGAGAACCAAGGGGATGGAATTTATTCAATAAAAAAATCATTTGCTAATATAGGGACGTATCATGTGATTGCACATGTCCAAGCAAGAGATCTGCATACAATGCCACAAAGGGATTTTGATGTTGTTGATTTAACTGCTACGCAAACTGAAACGGATACAGAAATAGAGCATCAGCATGCGGCAGAAGGCGATCATCATCATGGGTCAGATCTGTTAATACATTTTATGAGTGATGAGAAAATGAAGGTTGATGAAGAGAGTAAATTGCAGACCCATCTAACTTATAAAGGTGCACCATTACAAGGGGCTAAAGTAAGATTTGAAGTTTGGCCGGATGGTCAAGAAAAACATGAATTCATTGATGCGGTTGAAGCCAAGAATGGAGAGTATTCAGCTGTAAAAACATTTACGGAAAAGGGATTGTATAATGTAAAGGTTCATGTTGAAAAGAAAGATACTGATATACATGACCATAAGGAGGAAAAAGTAACAATTCAATAAATGGACAGACACAGATATTACTTTCATGGCATAGGATTGGTAATAGGCAAATACCTACTATGTTAAATGGAGGTGATTTTGTGTCTTTATTAATTACAGCTATGGGTTATCTTCTAAAAGAGCTATTTTTTCTTGTCTCTTATGTAAAAAACAACGCTTTTCCACAGCCGTTATCTGAACAGGACGAAAAAAAATATCTTCTTCTAATGGAGCAAGGAGATCCTGATGCCAGAAATCGACTGATTGAGCATAACTTAAGACTTGTAGCCCATATTGTAAAAAAGTTTGAAAATACTGGGGAGGACTCTGAAGATTTAATTTCTATAGGTACCATTGGTTTAATTAAAGCAATTGAAAGCTATTCCTTCGGAAAGGGAACAAAGCTTGCGACCTATGCTGCCAGGTGTATAGAAAATGAAATCCTTATGCATCTCCGGGCCTTAAAAAAGACGAAAAGAGATGTTTCCTTACATGATCCTATTGGTCAGGATAAAGAAGGGAATGAAATAAGTTTAATCGATATTTTAAAATCCGAAAATGAGGATGTTGTAGATACAATTCAACTTTTAATGGAGTTGGAAAAAATAAATGAGTATATTCACATATTAGATGAAAGAGAAAAGGAAGTCATCGTAGGTCGATTCGGTTTAGATTTGCAAAAGGAAAAAACGCAGCGGGAAATCGCAAAGGAGCTTGGGATCTCAAGGAGTTATGTCTCCAGGATAGAGAAACGGGCTTTGATGAAGCTATTTCATGAATTTTATCGGAATGAACGGAAAAAACGAGGATAATGAACTAAAGGGGGCTGCAGCCCCCTTTTCTTGTCTAGCTTCAGCACCCAGCGACTAGTAAACTTCGCCCGCCTCCCTACGATAAGTCAACATCGATTCGCTCTGCTCATCGTGTTTCCTATATCTCAGTCACCGTGCTCCAGTTTATACGTCGCTAAACGGGTGCTTCCGCTTTTCGGATTTTGACAAAATTTCGAACAGTTGGATCTCGTGATTAATTTCACAAGTACTCCAATACCCCTAGATGTAAGATATTAGTAAATCATTGTTTGGGGGATTAAGACATGGATTTTGAACTAGAGGATTTGGAACCGATAAAACAAAAAAAGCGGAAACGGAAACGGATACGAAAATGGTCGATTGCAAGACATTGTGTTCAGATTTTTATATTACTGTTCTTTTTATCTCCATTAGTATTAGTGGAAGTTGAAGGAGAAAACTTTTTTTATGGATCCTTATCATCTTCCCAAATTTTTGGGATACCCCTGTCGGATCCTTTTAGTGCCCTTCAGGTTACTTTAGCATCAAGGCAAATCATCTGGAGCTATCTTGGAGGGGCACTGATCATCTTTTTAGGGTATTTGTTAATCAGGGGACGAGTATTTTGCAGTTGGGTTTGCCCGGTTAACACCTTGTTGGAGGTTACCGATAAAATCAGAAAATATGTCGATTTACCTGACAAGCCCTTAGATAGAAAAACAAAAATGTATATCGCCATCGTGACGCTTGTTCTATCTTTTGTAATGGGAGTGCCGATATTTGAAATTATTTCACCCATTGGGAATACAATGAGAAGTCTTATTTTTTCAATGGGAATGGGTTTATGGTTTTTACTAGCTATCGTTTTATTTGATTTA
Organism: Schinkia azotoformans LMG 9581; assembly: GCF_000307855.1. Taxonomy (GTDB): domain Bacteria; phylum Bacillota; class Bacilli; order Bacillales; family Bacillaceae_J; genus Schinkia; species Schinkia azotoformans. The sequence continues at coordinate 10,089 of NZ_AJLR01000121.1, forward strand.
GTTGTTTCAAGACGGGGCTGGTGCCGTTATTTATGTCCGCTCGGCGGGTTATACCAATCAATTGGGAAATTCGGATTATTCAGGGTAAAGTTCGATCATAATCGTTGCATGGGGTGTGATATGTGCAGGTCGGTTTGTTTATCTGATCCTGATATTTTAGAGCCATCTATTAACCGCTTGGAAATGTATGTATCGGATGCCGATTGTACACTATGTGGAAAATGCGTGGACAACTGTCCTGTAGAAGCACTGTCAATCACAATTAAAAAACAAGATCTCGTTAAATTAGATGCGCATCGTGAAGAAAAGAAAAAATGGTATAAAGGTGCATGAAATTGTAATGGCAGTCTCAAAAATTGTTGAGACTGCCTAATGTATTTTAGATCTTTTTTAATTTAAAAGTTCCAATCATCATCAAAGCCAGACCAATTATGACGTACATAAATAGATAGGAAGGCAAAACCGATACTAAAAGGGTGGAAAATGTTAATATAATTCCGGCTACTGTAATTGGCAAGCCTGTAAAATATCCGTTATTTTCAGTAATGTTGAATTTGGATAAACGGATCGCTCCACAAATGATATAGATAATGGCAAATAATATACCCGGTGCACCATATTCAAAAAGAACCAATTGGTAGGTCAGTAAAGCCGGCGCAACTCCAAATGAGACAATGTCACACATTGAATCAAGCTGTTTGCCGAACTCTGATTCAATACTTAGTTTCCGGGCAACCAATCCATCAAAGCGGTCGGAAAGTGCTGCAATAAAAATGAGTAATAAGCTGAGTTGATATTCACCCCGTAAAACCGCCAGCAATGCGCAAACTCCAAAGCTTAAGTTCATGATCGTCAAAATATTTGCTACTTGTGACTTGATTTTTTTAATTGTATGATCAATATATTGTGATAAAAACATAGAAATGTCCCCCCACTTTTAACGATTTTAACTATTTTATGATTCAAAAATTACATATAGTAGGGAAATCGAAAAATGGGTTCTGAAAAGGAGGAAATTTTAATTATGCTTAAGTATTTTTACCGTTTTCTTATTGATTTGACTAATAATTTATACATTTCAAGTATAGTTCGCGCCTATACGACTTCAAAAATAAGTAAAAGATTAATCCCATCTTTTATTAAGGTTTTTAAAATAAATGAGAGTGAGATCGAGAAAAATATTAACGATTATAAAAGTTTACATGATTTTTTTATTCGTACTCTGAAAAAGGATGCCCGTCAAATTGATGAAGATTCTACAACTGTGATCAGCCCTGTCGATGGCTTTGTAGAGGATTTGGGTACGATCACGGAAGAAAAGAATATTCTCGTTAAAGGTCAGCTCTTTTCTATTAGAAAAATGTTGGGGAATGATCAAGCATTTGAAAAGTACATCGACGGTGTTTTCATGATCATTTATTTAAGCCCTAAGGATTACCATAGAATACATAGTCCGGTGTCTGGGCAAGTTATTTCGCAATGGGACCTTGGTGGAAAATCATATCCGGTAAATAAATGGGGATTAAAGTATGGAAAGTCACCTTTATCAGAAAATTATCGAAAAATTTCAGAGATTGAATGTAATGGAGTTCATGTCGTTCTTGCGAAGGTCGGAGCACTGTTTATTAATAGTGTTACACTAACACATGAAAATGAGTTTTTGGAAAAAGGTGAAGAAATTGGCTATTTTTCATTTGGGTCAACTGTAATCCTACTATTTGAAAAAGATAGTTTTAAAGCGAATGGTAATATAAAAAATAAATCAATAAAAATGGGTCAAAAAATTGGTGTTTTAGTTCAAAATTTGTTGAATAATATGATAGAATAATTTTTGACTGAATTTTTTTACAAATAGAGGAGGCACTGGGATGAAAAATGTGCTAATAAATAAAATAGTCGAAATAGTCGTTACTGAAAATCAGTTACGAAGCTTTTGGAAGAAGCTTGGGAATGACCTTGAATTTGAAACATTAAGCAACGAACAGCTTATGAAACTAGCTATGAGGGAGATTCAAGAGGCATCTTTAACCGAACTAGATTCACATTTAATTGATAGGGGCTGGAGAACAAGGGATGAAATTGAGGGGAAAATGATTGCCGAGGATAATTCAAATCCACGCTTTCATGTGGAATTAATTGACACAGACCAAGAGGGAACTCCTTCCAAAATATTAATTGATCGTATGCTAGAGCTTCAATGTAACGAGTGTGGATTTAACTTTTTTATTCAGGATACCGATATGGATGCTAATACTCTAAACTGTCCAAAAGATGGAGGGAAATTAACGATAACAGGAAATAATGCTAAAAAGATAAATAAAAATTAACTCGAAGGGGAATGGAGAAGTGGAACATTCAGTAGCACAAGAGATTTCAAACTTTCAAATTTACTTAGCAGTTATCATTTTCTTAGCTACATATGCATTCATTATTACAGAAAAAATAAATAGAGCAGTTGTTGCATTACTTGGTGCCATTTTAATGATTGGATTTGGTATTGTTGATTTAGAATCAGCCTTTACGCACCATGTTGACTGGGGAACAATTACTTTATTAATAGGGATGATGATTTTAGTTGGAATTACGAGCACCACTGGTGTCTTTCAATATGCTGCCTTAAAATCAGCAAAATTTGCAAAAGGTGATCCAATTAAAATATTAGTAGTATTGTCACTTTTAACCGCATTTGCATCTGCATTTTTAGATAATGTTACAACCGTTCTATTAATTGTACCTGTTACGTTTTCAATTACAAGACTATTAGGAGTAAATCCTGTTCCATATTTAATTTCTGAAGTTTTATTTTCTAATATTGGAGGAACAGCAACATTAATAGGTGATCCGCCCAATATTATGATTGGTAATGCTGTTAAGCATTTAACGTTTAATCAGTTTCTATTTAATTTAACACCAGTTGTTGTTGTCATTACTCTAGTAACAATGGTTTTGATTTATTTTATGTTCCGCAAGCAATTAACAGTCGATGAATCGCAAAAACAGAAGCTTATGGCATTGGATGAAAACGAATATATTAAAGATATGGTATTAATGAAAAAATCATTAATCGTTCTCGGTCTTACCATCTTAGGTTTTGTTCTGCATTCTGTTATACATCTTGAGGCGCCAGTAGTAGCGTTAGCAGGGGCAACTCTATTAATGTTAATCGGTGTTAAAGAGCATGATCTTGAGCAAGTATTCCATAGCGTAGAATGGGTTACAATCTTTTTCTTTGCCGGTTTATTTACACTAGTTGGCGGGCTCGTTGATGTAGGGATCATTAAAAGTTTAGCAGAAAAAGCATTGGATCTTACGGGTGGCCATATTCCGACTGCCGCGATATTAATTTTATGGGTATCAGGTATTGCTTCCGCGTTTATTGATAATATTCCATTTGTTGCAACGATGATACCGTTAATTCAAGATATGGCGCTTGGTATGAACTTACCTGTAGATGCACCAGAAATAGATGCATTATGGTGGTCCTTATCACTCGGTGCATGTTTAGGAGGAAATGGTACACTTATAGGTGCTTCTGCAAACGTTATCGTTGCCGGAATTGCTGCTCGTGAAGGAAATGGCTTTACCTATATGCAATTCTTAAAAATTGGTGGTCCATTAACTTTAATTGCATTAGCTATTTCACATGTTTATATTTATTTCAGATATTTAACCGCTTTCTTGTAAGAAAAGCGTAAGCACCCGTTTAGCGACGAAAAAACTGGAGCACGTCGACTGAGATAAAGGAAACACGACGAGTCTTTGACGAGTCGATGTTGACTTATTGTAGGGAGGCGTGTGAAGTTTTACGAGTCGCTGGGTGCTGGAGCTAGACAATAGAAAAGCGTAAGCACCCGTTTAACTGGAGCACGCAAAAAAACATCCTGTTCCATTTTGGGACAGGATGTTTCATTTCTATTCAAGGTGCATCTGCAACTTTTATGATGTTTTTTTTATCTTAGTGTGCAATGAACGACGTTCAATTTCTTTTTTAATTAGTTGAATAAAATCTGGACTTAAGTTAAGTTCGATGGCCTTGTAGAATGACTCTAATAATAATTCATCAGATAATGTTCTCATTTTTGTTAGCCAGGAGTGCTGGCCATTCACCTCCTACAAGTTTTAAAAATATTTTCTCTTTTTTTATTTCTCTTTGTCATTTTTTCTTTTTTTTTACATATATTTAATATTTTCTCCCTATGTCTATACATTAACATGTTTTATATTTTAGAACAATCGTTCTTATATCCACAGATAAAAGTGGATAACTTGTGGGTATTATGTTTATAATGTAAATAATTCCAGTTAATTCAACCTTTAATAATGTGCATAAAGTTATCCACAATCGAGGATTTTATTGAAATTTGTCGAAAAGTTTTTTTGAATAACAATATTCGACAAAAAAACAATGTATTTCTGTAAATAATGTTTTGAAACGTTGTCGGACTTTGGCTATTATTAGTAAGGGTATAGGGAAGTTAAAGTTAAAGTTTAATTGTTTAGAGGTGTTTGTCTTGCTAGATTTGTTTTTACCAAATGAGCATGTAAAAAGTATTTTTGAGATTGACCCGGCAAAATTGAAGGAAAGAGGTATTAAAGGAATTATTACTGATTTGGATAATACCCTTGTTGAATGGGATCGTCCGGAAGCAACGCCAAAGTTAGTAGAATGGTTCCAAAAGATGAAAGACCATGGCATTATCATTACGGTTGTTTCCAATAATAATAAAGAACGAGTGAAGCAGTTTTCAGGACCATTAGGTATTCAGTATATATATGAAGCAAGAAAACCGATGGGAAGAGCTTTTCGAAAAGCTGTTCATGATATGAATCTAAAAAAAGATGAGGTCGTTGTAATTGGAGACCAACTGTTAACAGACGTATTAGGAGGTAACCGTTCCGGGCTCCATACGATATTAGTTGTACCAGTAGCCCAATCCGATGGTTTCTTTACTAAATTTAACCGTCGAATTGAACGATCTATTTTAAACAGGATGAGAAGAAAAGGTATGGTATATTGGGAGGAATAATTTTGGAAAATCAAGTTTTACATTGTCAAGGCTGCGGTGTAAAGATTCAAACAGAAAATAAAACAGAAATAGGTTATGCCCCCCCCTCTGCTTTAGATCGCGAGGTTTTAATCTGTCAACGATGCTTCCGGCTGAAGCATTATAATGAAATCCAAGATGTATCTTTGACGGATGATGACTTCTTAAAAATTTTAAATGGCATTGGCGATTCTGATGCGTTAGTTGTTAAAATTGTAGATATCTTTGATTTTAACGGAAGCTGGTTGCCAGGATTACATCGTTTTGTTGGTAAGAATAAAGTATTATTAGTAGGAAATAAAGTTGATTTATTACCTAAGTCAGTTAAAAATTCTAAGCTTATTCATTGGATGAAGTATTCTGCTAGCCAACTCGGCTTAAAACCGAAGGATGTTTACTTAATAAGTGCAGCAAAAGGTGAAGGTGTACAAGAACTAGCTGCAGCCATTGATTTCCACCGTGAAGGAAAAAATGTCTATGTTGTTGGCTGTACAAATGTTGGTAAGTCAACCTTTATTAATAAAATCATTAAAGAATTCAGCGGAGTAACCGATGATGTAATTACGACATCACAGTTCCCTGGAACAACACTCGATTTAATAGATATCCCACTTGATGATGGAACGTCGTTATTTGATACGCCTGGCATAATTAATCATCACCAGATGGCGCATTTTGTGAATGAAAAAGGATTAAAGATGATTTCCCCTAGAAAGGAAATTAAACCAAGAGTATTTCAATTAAATGAAGGTCAAACTTTATATTTTGGTGGATTAGCAAGGTTTGATTATATTTCAGGGGGAAGAAAATCGTTTACTTGTTATGTATCAAATGAATTAAATATTCACCGAACGAAGCTTGAGAAAGCCGATAAACTATATGAAGACCATGTAGGTGAGCTATTATTCCCGCCTTTTGAAGAGGAAGTAAAAGAATTTCCTCCATTAGTGAAACAGGAATTCATGATCCGTGAAGCTAAAACTGATATCGTTTTTCACGGCTTGGGCTGGGTTACATGCAACGAGCCAGGGGCAAAAATAGTGGCACATGTTCCAAAAGGTGTGGGGGTAACGATTAGACAATCGTTGATTTAAGTTTATTCAGAAGAAGTGACTACTCCCTAAAGTGGTGGGATTAATGAAATGTAGTACTCCATTCAGTGGGTGTGCAAACCCTTTCCGAATAAAGTTAAAGCCTCCGGCGGATGCCACGGATTTTCAGAGGTAGTTTTTCGAGCAAGCTCGAAAAAATCCGGGCGCAAATACGCCAAGGCGTATTTGATCTTTATAATTCAGCATTTGATAGTAGAAACGGGGGAGAGAAATGGGGAAGTTATTTGGATTATTAGGGCATCCGGTAGGGCATTCGATGTCACCGATTATGCATAATGACCAATTTTCTTTTTTAGGATTGGACTGTTATTACCATGCATTTGATGTTCATCCTAATGAATTAGAAAATGCCGTGAACGGAATTAAGGCATTAGGGTTATCTGGATTTAATGTGACGATTCCACATAAGGTTGAAATAATGAAATATTTAGATGAAATCGACGAAGAAGCGTTGCAAATTGGAGCTGTCAATACAGTTGTGAATCGGGATGGTAAACTATACGGCTATAATACGGATGGTAAAGGGTTTGCTGTTTCACTTCAAACTATTGCAGGTGCAGATTTTCTTAACAAAAAAATGTTGATCGTTGGCGCTGGGGGTGCAGCTAGAGGCGTTTTTGTGACATTGGCCCGGATGGGGGCTAATGCAATTGATATAGCCAATAGAACGGTCGAAAAAGCAGAAGAGCTAATCTCCAATAACCCTTATCGGGTTCAGTCTAATGCAAGGTCTATAAAGGAAGCTGAAAAAAATTTAGCGGAATATCAAATTATTATAAATACCACTTCTGTTGGAATGAGTCCCAAAATAGAAGAGCTTCCACTGCAACTGACAAATATGCAGCCTGGAACAATTCTAAGTGATATTATTTATAATCCTTTAGAAACAAAATGGTTAAAAGAAGGAAAAATAGCAGGAGCCGTTACACAAAATGGTATAGGGATGTTCGTAGGACAGGGTGCATTGGCTTTTGAAATGTGGACAAAGGAAAAACCGGATTATAACCGAATGGAACAAATTGTAATGAAGCAATTGGGAGGAAACGAATAAATGTTAACAGGAAAACAAAAACGTTTTTTACGATCTAAAGCACATCACTTAAATCCAATTTTCCAGGTTGGAAAGGGTGGCGTGAATGAAAACATGATTAAACAAATTGGGGAAGCACTTGAGGCCCGTGAATTAATTAAAGTAAGTGTTTTACAAAACTGTGAATTTGACCGTGATGAGGTTGCCGAAAGTTTAGCAAAAGGCGCAAAGGCAGAGCTCGTCCAAATTATTGGAAATACAATTGTTCTTTACAAGGAATCGATTGAACATAAGCAAATAAGTCTTCCTTAAAACAATGAAGGGATTGGTTTGTGATGAAGGTTGGGATATTAGGTGGTACTTTTGACCCCCCGCACAATGGACATTTAATTATTGCCCAGGAAGTATTATCTTCATTGCAGTTAAATGAGGTTTGGTTTATGCCAACTAATACTCCACCCCATAAAGCAGATGCTAAATCAAGAGGTGAGGATCGCCTCGAGATGGTAAAATTGGCTATTGCCGATAATGAATGCTTTAAACTGCAGCCAATCGAATTTGAACGTTCAGGTCCATCCTATACATATGATACAATTGCCATTCTAAAGGAAAAGTACCCAAATGCGGAATTCTATTTCATCATTGGAGCTGATATGGTGGAATATTTACCAAAATGGTATCGGATTGATGAGCTCGTTCATGATGTTCATTTTGTAGGTGTGAAACGTCCGAAATTTAAAATTGTTTCAAGATACAATGTAATTGAAGTGGAAGTACCCCAGTTTGATATGTCTTCTTCTGAACTTCGGCGTCGTTTTAAAAATAATCAAAATACAAAATACTTTTTACCAGATGCTGTTAGAGAATATATAGAGGAGAAAAATCTTTATGGATCGAGCGAAAGCATTAGCCCTTGTAAAAGAACAGCTGACAGATAAACGGTATGAGCATACGGTAGGTGTGATGGAGACAGCCGTTCAGTTAGCCGAAAAATATGGAGTGGACAGTAGGAAGGCTGAGCTTGCTGCCATCTTTCACGATTATGCAAAGTTTCGTTCGAAAGAGGAAATGAGAAAAATCATAATCGATGAAAATATGCCTAAACAACTATTAGAATACCATTCAGAGCTGTGGCATGCACCGGTTGGCGCTTATCTTGTACGTACAGAAGCTGGAATTCTCGATGAGGATATATTGCAGGCAATTCGGTTTCATACAACCGGAAACAAGGATATGAATATGTTGGATAAAATAGTTTTCTTGGCAGATTATATTGAACCGGGAAGAAAGTTTCCTGGTGTAGACGACGTTCGCAAAGTTGCTTTTGAAAATTTAAATGAGGCCGTTGTTATGGCGCTAAGAAATACAATCAAGTTTTTGTTGGATAAAAAGCAACCCATTTATCCGGATACATTAGAAACTTATAATACACTTATAAGATGTCAATAATCATAAACATCTTAAGGAGGAATTGGAATTAAATGAGTGAAAAGGATATTGTGTTAATTACAGCCAAGGCTGCAGATGATAAAAGGGCAGAGGAAATAACCGTATTGGATATGCGGGGCGTTTCTCTTGTTGCGGATTATTTTATTATTTGTCATGGAAATTCTGAGAAGCAGGTCCAGGCAATTGCACGGGAAGTTAAAGATAAAGCATTGGAAAATGATATTAGCATTAAAAGATTAGAAGGCTTTGATGAAGCACGTTGGGTGCTTTGTGACCTAGGTGACGTTATTGTACATATTTTCCATCGAGATGAAAGAATTTATTATAATCTAGAACGCCTGTGGGGAGATGCTCCAAGAGTCAATATTCAGGAAAGATTGGTTTAAAATATGTCGTACCAGCATTTTGCGCTTCTTTACGATGAACTAATGATGGATGCCCCCTATGAAGATTGGCTGCAATTCATAATGAAAAATATTACGAAGTATGGGAATGGGGGCAAACGTCTATTAGACCTTGGCTGTGGCACTGGTACGTTGTCGATACCGCTCGCAATTCAAGGGTATAATGTCACCGGAATTGATTTATCTGAAGAAATGTTAGCAATAGCCCATGCAAAATCAATGGAAGCGAGTGTTCAAATAGCCTTTTTTCAGCAGGATATGAAGGAGTTGGAAGGGTTTGAACCTTTTGATGTAATTGGTGTATTTTGCGATTCTCTAAATTATTTAAAAACAGAACAAGATGTTGAACTAACTTTTAGAAAAATTTATGACCAACTGCTTCCAGGTGGACTTTTCTTATTTGATGTTCATTCAATCTATAAAATGGACAATATTTTTATAGGCGAAAGCTATAGCAGTAATGAAGAAGAGATATCGTACATTTGGAATTGCTTTGCCGGGGAACAACCGCATTCAGTGGAGCATGAATTGACCTTTTTCGTAAAGGATAATGATATTTATCATAGATATGATGAAGTCCATTATCAGCGAACATTTCCGATTAATTATTATCAACAATGGCTGGAAAAAGCAGGTTTTGAATTATTGGAGATTTCAGCGGATTTTTCTGAGGAGAAACCAGCAGAAAATTCGCAGAGAATCTTTTTCACTTTAAAAAAGAAATAAAAACCGAGGGATGCTTCCTTCGGTTTTTTTCTAATTTATTTCTTTATTTAGCAGGATTTTGTAGATTTATAGCGAATTAGTCCTTTATGCAAAATTGTTCATTAACCTTTTCTTTTTCATGCTTAAATTTGGCATGTGTTTGTTGGAATAAATGATTAAACATGGCTCCAATTTCATCTTCGAGGACTTTAATCCCTTCGCCGGTAATCCCACCTTTTACACATACTTTTTCTTGCAATGTTTCCAGTGTGTATACTTCCTGCTCAATTAATTGACCTAATCCGATAATCATTTTACTGGCTAATAATGTGGCTTGTTCCCTTGTGATCTCAGTCTCCACTACAGCTGCATTGATGAAATTACGGAGTAAATAGGTAAAAAAGGCAGGTCCACAGCTCGTAATATCCGAAGCAACTCTTGTTATATTTTCCTCGATGGTGACCGGTGTCGAAATTTTCGTCATGATTTGTTCAATGAATGCTTGATGGTGTGCTGGACAATGTTTTCCAGAGGAAAGTAAAGAAGTTCCGCACAAAACTCGGTTATTAATACTCGGTATTACCCTGATAGCCGCACATGGTACAATCGACTCTAATTGTTCAACGCTTATTGGACTTGTTATCGATACAATACATTGCTCTTTCTTTAATAACGGTGCCAATCCTTTAAGCAATGGATAAATATCCAATGGTTTAATACATAAAAAGATATATTCAGAGCTTTTAACAATATCCTCGGGAGAATCAACAACATGAATATTTGGAAATTCGCTTTTTAATTGTTCAGCTTTTGTTTTTGTTCGATTCATAATATATAAATTCTCTTCGTTTACGGCGGAGGATTTAAGAAATGCTTCAATAAGGATTTTGCCCATGTTTCCAGTCCCGATAACTCCTATGTTCACAATTTTCCCCCCTCTTTGCAAACAATACTCTACTAATGCTTATGATTCAGGAAGATTAAATATGATTGATTTCTAAATTACGAATGGGGCGATAAAATGGCTCAAATTATTATTGATAAAAAAAGAATTACTATTATTGCGGTTATCATATTTGTGTTTATTCTATTTCTTTTCATTAAGCTTTATGATCGTAATGACAAAACAGAGGAAATCACAACAATGGCTGAATTGGAAAAAGAAGAGGTCGCACCCATTCCGGAAAAGCCGAAGCCTTCGATTGTGTATATTGACATTAAAGGAGCTGTGGTGAAACCGGGTGTGTATAAGCTTGAAGATGGGAAAAGGGTACTGGATGCAATCCAAATGGCAGGAGGGTTTCAGACTGACGCTGATCAAATAAAAATTAACTTGGCAGCCCGTGTAACGGACGAAATGGTACTCTATATCCCTGTGATCGGTGAGGTTATAGTTAATGATATTGGATTACCTGCAAATGAAGTTGATGACGGTAAGATTAATATTAATACAGCCACCCCAAGTGAATTGGAAAGCTTACCTGGAATTGGGGTAGCTAAGGCAGCGAGTATTATCACCTTCCGGGAACAGAATGGTCCATTTAAGGAAATTGAAGATATTGTTAATGTATCGGGAATCGGTGCTAAATCGTTTGAGAAACTAAAGGATCAGATTAAGGTTCGTTAAAATATTAATACAGAAATACATTGACGAGCCACTTTTTTCGTGGCTACAATAAAATAGCACATTGTTTTATTTGGAAGGGAGATTTACTAGTGAATCGTATTTCTTGGAATCAGTATTTTATGGCGCAAAGCCATTTATTAGCATTACGAAGTACATGCACACGGTTACGTGTTGGAGCAACGATTGTAAGGGACAAGCGAATTATTGCTGGGGGGTATAATGGCTCAGTTACAGGACAGACACATTGCATTGATGATGGCTGTTATGTAATTGATAACCATTGCATCCGAACTATTCATGCCGAAGTCAATGCAATCTTACAATGCGCCAAGTTCGGCGTTCAAACGGATGGAGCGGAAATTTATGTAACCCATTTTCCATGTGTCCACTGTACGAAAGCGATTATTCAAAGCGGAATTAAAGCTCTATACTATGCTGAAGATTATAAAAATCACCCGTATGCAATTGAAATACTTGAAAAGGCCAATGTTAAAGTCCAAAAGGTCGAACTGGAAGATATAACAACGTATTTTCAAGATTTTGGAGGAAAGAAATAAAGTGAAAGAGCGAGGTGGCCTTACTTGAGAGGGAAATGGATATTCGTAGCTTTTGCTGCAGCCCTTGGGATTATGGCTGCCTACTTTCGCTTTCATTTATTCACAATCATAAGCAGTCTCGTTTATTTGATTTGGCTGATCTATAAACATAACTGGCAGTTAAAATTATTTTTGATTTGCGCCTTTACCACTTGTTTATTTGCCGTTTGGTTTCAATGGGTTGACGAACATAATGGATCAACATTAAGAGGAACTGAAAAAAAACTTTCAGGTACGATTAAGTCCATTCCAAAAGTGGACGGAGACAGGTTAACACTAATCCTTCAGCTTCCCTCAAAAGAAAAGCTCCAATTATCTTATCGAATTAAAACAGAGCAAGAAAAAAATCAACTTCAACAACAATTACAAGTTGGCATGGATTGCAAGCTGTGGGGTACATTGTCAACACCGGAAGAGGCTAGGAATTTTATGGCCTTTGATTATCGAAAGTATTTATACAATAAACAGATCCATTGGATATTTACACCCGATTCATTAAAGTCCGCGCAATGCCAGCCATCCTCCTCATTGAAATATTCCCTGCAAAAATGGAGGTCCGCCGAGCTTTTATACATAAAGAATCATTTTCCAGGAAATACAGTTGGTTTTGTACAAGCTTTAATTTTTGGAGAAAGAAATGAAATACATCAAGCTGTGGAGGATAACTTTCAACAATTTGGACTTATCCATCTGTTGGCAATTTCCGGTTCCCATGTCGTTCTGATTGTAGCAGTTACTTTTTATACTTTAGTTCGAATTGGAGTTACGAGGGAGCGGACATTTTTACTGCTTTTTATTGCGTTGCCTTTTTATATGGTTATCGCCGGTGGTACTCCGTCAGTTGCTAGGGCTTGTTTAGCAGCAATGGTTGTGATGATCGCCATTCAATTTAGGATGAAATTTTTGCCATTGGATGTACTTAGTATTGTTTTTCTCATCATGGTTAGTATTGACCCCTACTATATAACTGATATCGGCTTCCAACTTTCATTTTTAGTTAGTTTGTTTTTAATTTTATCCTCTGCTACGATCATTTCTGCTTATAATAGCTACTGGAAACAGCTTGTTGCCGTAACAATGATTGCACAAATTTGTGCCCTGCCTTTAATCCTAAATTATAACTTTGAAATTTCCGTATTAAGCTTGCCGTTGAATTTTATTTATGTCCCGTTAATGTCCGTCATCATACTTCCACTTTCGATTATTTCTTTTATTGCAAGTCATCTATATGAACCGCTTGCTTCAATTCCGATTATGGTCCTGTCCTCTATTCTCGATTATTCAGATTTATTACTTGAACAGACAGAGAAGGTTTCGGCTTTTACGTTAATCTTTGGTAAGCCATCGAGAGGGCTCTTCCTCATTTATTATGTTGCGATTATTTATTTTTGTATTACTTGGGAAAATAAGAACCAAAAGGCAAGTCTTCAAAAAGGTGTAGCTTTTCTGCTTTTAGTTTCCAGCTATCATTGGGTTTCGCCTTTTTTACTAAATGAGGGAAAAGTAACGATGATTGATGTTGGACAAGGGGATAGTATTTTAATCGAACTTCCTTATCGTAAAGCAGTCTACCTTATTGATACTGGCGGTGTAATTTCCTTTTCAAAGGAGGACTGGCAAAAAAGGAAAAACCCATTTGAGGTCGGTGAAGATATTATAACCCCTTTGTTAAAAGCTAAAGGGATTCGAACAATAGATAAATTAATATTAACACATGGTGATCTTGACCATATCGGCGGAACCGAAGCTGTTATTCAAAATTTTAAGGTAAAAGAAATCCTTGTAAGTACAGTGGATTTTGCAAATAGCAAAAACGAAGAGGAAAGGGCATTGCATACTTTAATTGAAAAGAAAAAAATTACATTGAAAGCGGTGAAAAAAGGAGATTCATGGAGAATAGGTCGTTTTGTATTTTATGTTGTTGGTCCAAGTGGAAAAGAAGACAATAAAAATGATCGATCCATCGTGCTCTACACTGCTTTAGGGGGGAAGCGCTGGCTATTTACCGGAGATTTGGAAGAAAAAGGTGAGCGGAATTTATTAGAACAGTATCCAAATATCAAAGCTGATGTTTTAAAAATTGGACATCATGGCAGCTTGACGTCTACCTCAAAATCTTTTGTTCGGCAAGTAAATCCAAATGTTGCCCTCATTTCTGTCGGGAAAAATAATCGTTTCGGACATCCACATCCGAAAGTCATTGAATTATTAGAAAAACAACATATTATGATTTTCAGAACGGATGAAAATGGTGCAATTTGTTATAAATTTAATGGGAATAAAGGAACCTTTAAATGGCTGCTGCCATAGTATAGATTAATAGTAAAAATCCAGCGGACAAAGAAAAAGGACTGCCATATAATTGCAGTCCCCTTCCTTCAAAAAAGAATGTATGTACTTGTTACCTTGTTATCCTACAAGCTTAATAACAGTACCGATAGTAAATATTAGTGCGAAAAATACAAAGGAAAAGATGAAACCCATACCAGAATCAATAGCATCATTTCTTTTGCTTTGGACATCTTTTTCAAATACGTTCACTAGAATCCCTCCCATTTGACAATTTTAGTATAAGCTAATATATGAAAAAAATCTACTCCATTAAGGAAAAGTCATAATTTGTTTTTCCTAAAGTGACAAGAGTTGTCACCTATAGGTTATCACATTTTGGTGCATTATAAGTTTACGGTTACAATCGTTGGATGTTAAGTTATCCCGGGGCTTACTGTTCAACGTTTATTATAAAGAGAGGGGTTGAATATTTCAACTCCTCTCAAGTATTTTTACCTCAATTTTCTTGTCAAATCGACATCTTCCGTCTAGCATATAAGTATGTGAAGATCTTCGAGGTGAACTTTAATGAATGCATTACAAGAAATACATAAAAAAATAAAACAAAATAAAATGGCACCTATATATGTTCTTTATGGGCAAGAAGAATTTTTAATCGAGGAAGCTGTCAACTTAATTATAAACTCAGCGTTGTCATTCGAAGAAAGGGAATTCAATTTATCTGTATTCGATATGAATGAGGTTCCAATCGATGTAGCGGTTGAAGATGCTGAAACATTGCCGTTTATGGGAGAAAAACGAGTAGTTCTTATTAAGGACCCAGTTTTTTTCACTGGCAACAAAGATAAAACGAAGGTAGAGCATGACCTTAAAAGGCTTGAGCAATATTTGGACTCCCCATCGCCTGACGCTATTGTCATTTTCACCGGCAATTATGACAAACTAGATGAGCGAAAAAAAATTGTTAAGCTGCTAAAGAAGAATGGCGAAGTCATACAGACCTCTTTAATGGATGATAAAGCAATTAGTACATGGATAAAAAATAAAGTAACTGAAGCAGATAAAGAAATAGATGAGGAAGCTATTCATTTACTCCTTCAGTTAGTTGGACCTAAATTAATGCTGCTCGCAAATGAAGTAGAAAAATTGGTCCTTTATATTGGTGAAGATACTAGAATTGATTCTTCTGTCATCCGTAATCTAGTTCCAAGAACGTTAGAACAAAATGTCTTTGCTCTGATAGATATGATTGTAAAAAGGAGAACCCGGGATGCATTATTGTTTTTCTATGATTTACTAGAACAAAAAGAAGAACCTATTAAAATCCTATCACTATTAGCAGGACAGTTTCGCCTAATATATCAAGTAAAAGAGCTATATAAAAGAGGCTATGGCCAAAATCAAACAGGGACTTATTTAAAGGTGCACCCATACCGAGTAAAACTCGCTGGAGATCAGGCTGCTAAATTTAGCGAAGGTGAGCTGCAAAAAATAATGAATGATCTGGCGGAAATGGATTATAAAATGAAAACGGGAAAAATGGATAAAAAGCTGTTAATAGAGCTGTTTATTCTCCAATTGAATAAATAATAAAAAAAGAAGCGTTTAAGACGCTTCTTTTTTCACTGATTTTAATTAAAACTTTTAGATATCAGTATAAGAAAAGACATCGAAATTTGCCATTATGGGCAAATTTCGTGTTTTTCTAAAATCGGCACGATTATGCATTTAATTCGTTTAATTTTTTAGCTAAACGAGATTTTTGACGAGCCGCAGTATTTTTATGGATAAGACCTTTGCGAGCAGCTTTATCAAGCTTTTTAGTAGCTGTAATAAGTGCGCTCTTTGCAGTTTCTACATCGTTATTAACAACAAGCGTTTCAACTTTTTTAACCGCTGTACGCATGTCAGATTTAACAGAGATGTTCTGAGCACGACGTCCTTCGTTAACTTTTACACGTTTAATAGCAGATTTAATATTTGGCATTCCTTTCACCTCCTGATAAGCCGATAACGGCTTCACATAGAACAAACAATATTTTATCAAAATGAATGGGGTAATGCAATACTTTCTGAGCTTAAAAGTATTTGATGCATGTTTATTTTTAATTGGGAAAAGCTAAATTTTAACAGTACCTAATAGAATGAGGGGGAACTAGCGATGGAGCAACAATCTCTTGATTTATCAAAATATAATGTTCGAACAGATTTGGCTATTGAAGCACATGAAATGGTTGTAGACGAGAAAAAAAAGCAGGATGCCAATTTATCTTCTATAGAAGGAGTCATCGTTAAAGAACGAAAGGTAGGAAATGTAAAAATCTCGAAAGTAGAAATAACTGAATTAGGAGCAACAACGGTAGGGAAAAAGCCGGGAAACTATTTGACATTAGAGGTTCAGGGAATTAGACAGCAGGATACGGAGCTCCAGGATGAAGTACAACAAGTTTTCGCTAGGGAATTTAGTGAATTTATGAAACAAATTGGTATTAAAGATAAGGACAGCTGTCTTGTGGTTGGATTGGGCAACTGGAACGTTACGCCTGATGCCCTTGGACCAATTTGTGTTGAAAATCTGCTTGTAACGAGACATTTATTTGCATTACAGCCTGAAACTGTAGAGGAGGGCTTCCGTTCTGTGAGCGCGATAGCTCCAGGTGTAATGGGGATTACTGGAATTGAAACTAGTGATATTATTTATGGCGTAATCGAAAAGACAAAGCCGGATTTTGTGATCGCAATTGATGCATTGGCAGCAAGATCTCTTGAACGTGTGAATGCAACGATTCAAATTTCTGATACAGGAATTCACCCTGGTTCTGGTGTTGGAAATAAACGTAAAGAATTAAGTAAAGAATCATTGGGGATACCTGTAATTGCGATTGGAATTCCAACCGTTGTAGACGCTGTATCGATTACTAGCGATACGATTGATTTTATTTTAAAGCATTTTGGACGGGAGCTTAAGGAAGGCGATAAGCCTAGTAGAAGACTGGCACCGGCTAGCTTAACATTTGGTGAGAAAAAAGTACTCACCGATGAAGATTTGCCTGGGGATGAGGAAAAACGCTCATTTCTTGGCTTAGTCGGTACACTTCCTGATGAGGAAAAACGGAAATTAATCCATGAGGTACTCGCACCGCTTGGTCATAATTTAATGGTAACGCCAAAGGAAGTTGATGTCTTTATCGAGGATATGGCGAATGTCGTTGCAGCTGGTTTGAATGCGGCCCTTCACTATGAAGTTGATCAAGATAATATTGGTTCTTACACCCATTAAACATATCTAAACTACTAAATTGTAGGTTCTATCTCTCAAAGCTTGGGCATAAATGTTAGTAGAGAAGCTTTGGGAGGGTGAGAGAGTTTGCGCTTGCGTAATTTAATGATTTCGTTTAATGGGAACACAATTATCAAACCAATTATAATGGTTACGATATCGATGATGGTTATGTTTGTTATTGCTGGCATGCTTACGGCTCTTAAGCCTGAGTTAAGAATATCATCGTCATCTATTAATGAATGGAGTAAACAATTAGATACAACGGCCTATATTCATTTGCTAGGCTTTGAAAATCAATATTTTAAACAGGCGTTTGAAGAAACAGAACGAACGCCCATTAGCCTTAGCACTCTTTTCTTTGAATTAGCTACGAGTATCAACCCTAATGATCCGCGGAGTTTGCTTGGTAGAGAACTGCCAGGATTTTCACTATTTGATGGGGAGATTATCGTAGCCGGGCAAGGCACAAATTATACGAATATGCCAATTGAATCGTCACCGCCAATGGAGGTGCTTTTACAGGAACGGGAAGCCTCCATCGAAAGCTTGGAAAAATTGGATGAGTCAAAAAATATAAATCCTCCAACAATGACGACAAATGGCAAAAAAGTTGTTTATATTTATACAACTCATTCAAGGGAATCATACTTACCACACTTGCCTGAAGGTACAAAAGTATCTGAAGCCTACTCGCATGAAGCGAATGTAATGACTGTGGCTGAAAAACTTAGCAAAGAATTAGAAAATAGAGGAATTGGTACTCAATTTGAAGGAACTGATATTACGAAGCTTTTATCTGATAAAGGATTGAACTATTCTAAGTCCTATGAGGTCTCAAGACCAGTGGTTAAAGATGCGATGGCCAATAATCGTGATTTAAGATACTTTATCGACATTCATCGTGATTCACAGCCACATAAAATAACGACGACAAAAATTAATGGGAAAGATTATGCGAGAACGATTTTTATCATTGGTGGAGAACATGCGAAGTACGAACAAAATCTAAAAATGGCTACAGATTTGCATAACTTATTAGAGAAGGAATACCCAGGCTTAAGTCGAGGTGTTACGAAAAAACAAGGTGAAGGAACGAATGGGAAATTCAATCAAGACTTGTCTGAAAATGCTATTTTAATTGAAATGGGGGGTCCGGAAAACTCATTAGAAGAGGTATACCGCACAGTGGAAGCAATTGCTGAAATATTTAGCGAATATTATTGGCAAGCCGAAGAAGTTAATGGCTAAATGTTAATGAACAGAAGGGATCTACGATGAAAAAGTTTATATTGAAATTTTTTCTTTTAGTAATTACATTATTTTTCGGTGTTCTTCTCGGGATGCAGCAAGCGAATGAAGGGCTTTTACAGATGAAGGGCTTCGATGATAAAACGTTTGGTGGGGCCTTTCATTTAAAGAAAACTGAGGCTGGTGAAGTTGAAGCAGCTGTGCTCGGTCAAGAAATTACAGCACATGATATCGAAGAAAAACAAAAAAAATTAGAAGAAATGAAGGCATTTCACTTCCTCTCTAATTTAGGCAGTAGGCTCGGTGATATGTTATCAATCATATTTCAACAACTTACCAATCTAGTCGTTAGTTCCTTGGATAAAGCTTTATCATAAGTAAGGCAATCAGAAAGGCATGAGGAAAGAAGTCCTCGTGCCTTTCGCATTTCTAATTGAATACTTTTTAAGATATTGTTATAATCATCTTCAGTTTAACTTTATTCTAGAGAATAAAGTTAAGCCTCCGGCGGATGCCTCAGATTTTCAAAGGTAGTTTTTCAAGTAAACTCGAAAAAATCTGGGCACAAATACGCCAAGGCGCATTTGATATATTGGCTCACATTAGTAGGAGTGGTTATTTGATGAATAAAGAAACTAGACATGAGCGTCAAAAACGGATTCGTAACTTTTCTATTATTGCTCATATCGATCATGGGAAATCAACATTAGCAGACCGGATACTAGAAAAGACTAGTACAGTTTCACAACGTGAGATGAAAGAGCAGATTCTCGACGCTATGGATTTAGAACGGGAACGCGGTATTACAATTAAGTTAAATGCCGTTCAATTATTATATAAAGCGAAAGATGGCAACGAATATATTCTTCACCTAATAGATACCCCTGGACATGTTGACTTTACTTATGAGGTATCAAGAAGTTTAGCTGCATGTGAAGGTGCTATTCTAGTCGTTGATGCAGCGCAGGGAATTGAAGCGCAAACATTAGCAAATGTTTATTTAGCGCTGGATAACGACCTTGAGATTTTACCGGTAATTAATAAAATTGATTTACCAAGTGCTGACCCAGAGCGGGTTCGCCAGGAAATTGAAGATGTAATTGGACTCGATGCCTCTGACGCTGTTCTTGCTTCAGCGAAAGCCGGAATTGGAATAGAGGATATTTTAGAGCAAATTGTTGAAAAAGTTCCGGCTCCAGCGGGCGACCCGGATGCGCCGCTCACGGCATTGATTTTCGATTCTCTATATGATTCCTACCGCGGGGTTATTACATATATCCGCGTTGTTGATGGAACTGTAAAAGTCGGCGATAAAATCAGAATGATAGCGACAGGTAAAGAGTTTGAGGTAAATGAAGTTGGTGTATTCACTCCAAAGGCCGTACCAAGAGATGAATTAACGGTCGGTGATGTTGGCTTTTTGACTGCCTCTATTAAGAATGTTAGTGATACGAGAGTCGGAGATACCATTACTAGTGCAAGAAATCCGGCACCTGAGGCTTTACCGGGATATCGTAAACTAAATCCGATGGTATTCTGTGGTCTATACCCAATCGATTCTAAAGATTATAATGACTTACGTGAAGCCCTTGAGAAATTAGAATTAAACGATTCCTCCCTTCAATTTGAAGCAGAAACATCTCAGGCGCTCGGATTTGGCTTCCGATGCGGCTTCTTAGGGTTACTTCATATGGAGATTATCCAAGAGCGGATCGAACGGGAATTTAATATTGATTTAATTACAACAGCACCAAGCGTTATTTATAAAGTAGAGTTAACGGATGGCGAAGAAATTACTGTTGAAAATCCGTCAAAAATGCCGGATCCCCAAAGTATTGCCGGAATTTTTGAACCTTATGTAAAAGCAAAAATAATGGTTCCGAATGATTATGTTGGGTCTGTTATGGAATTATGTCAAAGTAAGCGCGGTAATTTTATTGATATGCAGTATCTTGATGAAAATCGCGTGAATATTACTTATGAGTTGCCACTTTCAGAAATTGTCTATGATTTCTTTGATATTTTAAAATCTAGTACAAAAGGATACGCCTCCTTTGACTATGAATTAATAGGATATAAACAGTCCAAACTAGTAAAAATGGATATTCTATTAAACGGTGAGCAAGTCGATGCTTTATCATTTATCGTCCATCGCGACTTTGCTTATGATCGCGGCAAGGTCATTGTTGAAAAGCTGAAAGAGCTTATTCCAAGACAGCAATTTGAAGTGCCTGTGCAGGCTGCAGTTGGTACGAAAATTGTTGCCAGATCAACAATCAAGTCAATAGGTAAAAACGTTCTAGCAAAATGCTACGGTGGAGATATTTCACGGAAACGTAAACTACTTGAAAAGCAAAAAGAAGGCAAAAAGCGCATGAAACAAGTAGGATCAGTGGAAGTACCACAGGAAGCGTTCATGGCGGTACTACGTATGGATGATAATAATAGTAAGAAATAGACGGGGTGGCTTTGATAGCCATCCTTTTTTCGAATTAAATGAAAAGAGTGATTGGATGGTTAATTCAGTATATCTTCATATCCCCTTTTGTGAGCACATTTGTCATTATTGTGATTTCAATAAATTTTATATTAAGAATCAGCCGGTGGAAGACTATTTAAAGGCAATGGAAAAAGAAATGGAGCTATCCATTGCAAGATTTGGGACCGAGGAGGTACAAACCATTTTTGTAGGCGGTGGTACACCTACTTCCTTAACAGTCAAACAGCTTGATCGTTTTCTTAATGGAATCCATAACCATTTTGGGAAATATATCAATCCAAAAATAGAATTTACATTTGAAGCTAATCCCAGTCATCTATCAAAGGATAAGTTACTCCTATTAGCTGAAGCAGGTGTGAATCGTTTAAGCTTTGGTGTGCAGGTTTTTGATGATGAATTATTAGAAAAAATTGGACGGACTCATCGGGCTGTCGATGTTTTTCAAACGATTGCTTTAGCAAAAGAAATCGGTTTTCAAAATATTAATGCCGATTTAATATACAGCTTACCGGGCCAAACCGTTGAAGGCTTTAAAGATACGCTAAAACAAGCATTATCGCTTGGCGTCCAACATTTTTCCGGTTATTCCCTACAAATAGAGCCAAAAACAGTTTTTTATAATTTGAAGAGAAAAGGAAAGCTGCATTTACCGACTGAGGACGAAGAAGTTGAAATGTACACCGTTTTGATGGATGAAATGGCTTCGCATGGCTATAACCAGTATGAAATTAGTAATTTTTCAAAGCACGGTTTTGAGAGCAGACATAATTTAACTTATTGGAACAACGATGAATATTTTGGAATTGGAGCGGGGGCCCATAGCTATGTACAAGGAGTTAGAAGGGCAAATGCTGCACCGCTCAATCAATATATTTCATTAATAAAAGAAACTGGTTTTCCTTATATAGAAGAAAATGTGCTAACGGAGAGGGAAAGAATGGAGGAAGAGGTATTTCTCGGGTTAAGAAAAACTTCAGGAGTTTCAAAAGAGATATTCTATCAAAAGTTTGGAAAGGATTTGAATAGTGTATTTGGCAATGAAATTATGACCGAAGTTGAGAAAGGATTGCTAGATGAAAGCCCGAAATCAATCAAACTTACTAGAAAAGGTTTGTTTTTAGGGAATGAAGTATTCCAATCCTTTTTATGTTGACAATATACACTCGGTTTTGGTAACTTATTATATAGAATTAGCACTCGGCGTACATGAGTGCTAACAGAGGTGATTAAACTATGCTAACAGAACGCCAGTTGTTGATCTTGCAAGTGATCATTGATGATTTTATTCGCTCTGCACAAGCTGTTGGCTCTAGAACGATAGCCAAAAAAGAGGATATTTCATTTAGTCCAGCAACGATTCGTAATGACATGGCCGACTTGGAGGAAATGGGTTTTATCGAAAAGCCTCATACTTCTTCAGGGCGCATTCCTTCTGAAAAGGGATATCGTTTTTATGTCGATCACCTGTTATCGCCATCATCGATAAATGAGGAGGAAATAGGGACTATTCGCTCCCTTTTTGATAGTAGAATTTATGAAATTGAAATGGTTGCGAAAAAGTCGGCAAAGCTTCTTTCTGAGTTTACAAACTATACTACCATTGTATTAGGCCCAGAACTTATGGAAACTCGATTAAAGCAAATTCAAATGATTCCACTTAATCGTGATAGTGTCGTCGCCATTATCGTAACTGATACAGGACATGTGGAGCACCGCACCTTGTCACTTCCAGATGGTTTAGACTCCTCAGAATTAGAAAAGCTTGTTAATATTCTTAATGAGCAATTGAAGGGGTGTCCGATAGCCGAATTGCAAGAATGCGTTCAAAAGGAACTTGTTGGGATTATTAAGAAGAATCTTTATGATCATAACCGCGTATTCGAATTATTAACGAATTTGTTCGGTCATACAAAGGCTGAAAAAGTCTTTTATGGCGGGAAAACGAATATGTTCTCCCAGCCTGAGTTTAATGATATCGGGAAGATTCGTTCCCTGTTATCAGTTATCGAACAAGAAAGTGTTATTTATAATTTGTTTAAATCAACGAGTACAGGAATCACAGTAAAAATTGGTCAAGAAAATCAGATGCAGGAAATGCAGGATTGCAGCGTTATAACAGCTACTTATTCAATAGGGAATGAACCAATGGGGACAATTGCAATATTGGGACCAACAAGAATGGAGTACGCAAGAGTAATAACGTTGTTAAACATCTTTTCTCAAGATTTATCAAAGGCATTAACTTCCTTGTATCAAAACGAAAAGTAATGGTCATATTGGTAAAGGGAAGATTGATAGAAAAGCTTCTATAGGCTTTTCTACTTACATAAAAAAAGCTAGTTTGCGGGAGGTGAAACGAATGGTTAATAAAAACTATTCGCAAGAAGAGGCAAATGACGAAAAGGTAGCAAAAGCTGCTCTAAATAATGATTCTGTCACTGAATCAACTGAACAAAATATAGATAATCAGGCGGAATCTATCCAAGAAGAGGAAGTAAACGAGGTGTCTCCAGAACAATTGGAAATCCAAAGATTACAGCAGGAGCTAGATGATAGACAAAGTCGTCTTTTACGGCTGCAAGCGGATTTTGAAAACTTCCGCCGCAGGGTTCGTTTGGACCAGGAAGCAGCAGCAAAATACCGCGCCCAAAGCCTGATTGAAAATATTCTTCCGGCTCTTGATAATTTCGATCGAGCATTGAATATCGAAGCGAAGGAAGAGGAGACATTACAATTGCTCAAAGGTGTAGAAATGGTATACCGTCAATTGCTTGACGCTTTGAAAACAGAAGGATTAGATATCATTGATGCTGTTGGCAAGGAATTTGACCCAAATTTCCATCAGGCTGTAATGCAAGTGGAAGATAGTAATTATGAGTCAAATATTGTTGTAGATGAACTGCAAAAGGGATATATTTTGAAGGATCGTGTTATCCGTCCTACAATGGTCAAAGTTAATCAATAATCAATTGTAGAATATATAGAAGAGTAAATTTCGAAGATTTGAGGAGGACATTTTTATGAGCAAAATTATTGGTATCGATTTAGGAACAACAAACTCTTGTGTCGCTGTAATGGAAGGTGGAGAGCCTAAAGTAATTCCTAATCCAGAAGGAAACCGTACGACTCCATCTGTTGTTGCCTTTAAGAATGGTGAACGTCAAGTTGGTGAGGTGGCAAAACGCCAATCTATTACTAATCCGAATACAATTTTATCAATTAAGCGTCATATGGGCACAAATTACAAAACTGAAGAAATTGAAGGCAAAGCCTATACACCACAAGAAATTTCTGCGATTATTCTTCAAAATTTAAAATCAACTGCAGAACAATATTTAGGCGAGCCTGTTACAAGAGCCGTTATTACGGTTCCTGCTTACTTTAACGACGCAGAACGTCAAGCGACTAAAGATGCTGGTAAGATCGCAGGTCTTGAAGTTGAGCGTATTATTAACGAGCCGACTGCTGCTGCTTTAGCTTACGGTCTTGATAAAGAAGATGAAAACCATACTATTTTAGTTTATGACCTTGGTGGCGGTACTTTTGACGTATCCATCCTTGAGCTTGGTGACGGTATCTTTGAAGTAAAATCAACAGCAGGGGATAACCGTCTTGGTGGAGACGATTTCGACCAAGTAGTTATTGATTATTTAGTAGCGGAATTTAAGAAAGAAAATGGCATTGACCTTTCAAAAGATAAAATGGCAATGCAACGTTTAAAGGATGCTGCTGAAAAAGCGAAAAAAGATTTATCAGGAGTGACTTCTACTCAAATTTCATTACCATTTATTACTGCAGGTGAAGCTGGACCTCTACATTTAGAAATGAATTTAACTCGTGCTAAATTCGAAGAACTATCTGCACACCTTGTTGACAGAACTATGGGGCCAGTACGACAAGCCATTTCAGATGCGGGTGTTTCGAAGAGTGAAATTGATAAAGTCCTTTTAGTAGGTGGTTCTACACGTATTCCAGCAGTGGTAGAAGCAATCAAAAAAGAAGTTGGTAAAGAACCAAGTAAGGGTGTAAACCCTGATGAAGTAGTTGCACTTGGTGCTGCTATCCAAGGTGGGGTATTAACTGGTGATGTGAAGGACATCGTATTACTTGACGTAACTCCACTTTCATTAGGTATTGAAACTATGGGTGGTGTATTTACGAAGCTGATTGATCGTAATACAACGATTCCAACTAGTAAGTCACAAATTTTCTCTACAGCAGCCGACAGCCAAACAGCCGTGGATATCCATGTTCTTCAAGGGGAACGTCCGATGGCGTCTGATAATAAAACATTAGGCCGTTTCCAATTAACAGATATTCCACCAGCACCACGTGGAATTCCACAAATCGAAGTTTCCTTCGATATTGATGCGAATGGAATTGTTAATGTTCGTGCGACAGATAAAGGTACTGGTAAAGCACAATCCATCACAATTCAATCATCAACAAGTTTATCTGATGATGAAATTGATAGAATGGTTAAAGAAGCTGAAGCAAATGCTGAGGCTGATAAAAAGCGCAAAGAAGAAGCTGAACTTCGCAATGAAGCAGACCAGCTAGTATTTGCCACTGATAAAACATTAAAAGATCTTGGTGACAAGGTTGATGAGGCTGACAAGAAGAAGGCCGAAGAAGCAAGAGATGCATTAAAACAGGCAATCGAAAAGAATGACCTAGACGAAATGCGTGCGAAAAAAGATACATTACAAGAAGTTGTCCAACAGCTTTCAGTAAAACTTTATGAACAAGCAGCACAAGAAGCACAGGCTAACCAAGCAGGTGCAGAGGCTGGCGCAAAAGACGATAATGTCGTAGATGCAGAATTTACTGAAGTAAATGAGGAAGAAGCTAAGAAATAAACGAATACGCCAAGTATGTCTAAGCGTAAGATTGAACGGTCAAAGTCAGGGCTACCTTGGCTTTGGCCTTTTTATTGTCAAAGTTTGTAAAGTTGCATAGTGTAGTTTAAAAATGTTATCATAATCGTTATGCAGATAAGAATAGAACGGGATTTTTGGGAGTGGATATGATATGAGTAAACGAGACTATTATGAAGTCCTCGGAGTGGCGAAGGATGCCTCTAAAGATGAGATAAAAAAGGCATATCGTAAGCTTGCAAGACAATATCACCCAGATGTGAACAAAGAACCGGACGCTACTGAAAAGTTTAAAGAAATTGCAGAAGCATATGAGGTTTTAAGTGATGATCAGAAACGGGCAAGTTATGACCGATTTGGTCATGCGGATCCGAACCAAGGTGGCTTTGGCGGTTTCGAAGGCGCCGACTTTGGAGGATTTGGTGATATTTTTGATATGTTTTTTGGTGGGGGAGGATCAAGAAGACGTGACCCGAATGCCCCAAGGCAAGGTGCTGACCTTCAATATACAATGACATTAGATTTTAAGGAAGCGGCCTTTGGAAAAGAAACAGATTTAGAGATTCCAAAGGAAGAAGAATGTGACACCTGTCATGGCAGTGGTGCGAAACCAGGCACTAAACCTGAAACGTGCTCACATTGTAATGGTTCAGGTCAATTGAATGTGGAACAAAATACACCATTTGGTCGTATTGTCAATCGCCGTGTCTGCCATTATTGTAATGGTACTGGAAAAATGATTAAAGACAAGTGTTCTACATGTGGAGGTTCAGGAAAGGTTAAGAAACGTAAAAAAATTCACGTAAAAATTCCTGCCGGCGTTGATGAGGGCCAACAAATGCGTGTTTCCGGTCAAGGGGAACCAGGTATTAATGGAGGGCCTTCAGGGGATTTATATGTTGTCTTCCATGTGAAGCCACATGAGTTTTTTGAACGTGATGGTGATGATATTTATTGTGAAATGCCAATTACTTTTGTTCAAGCAGCGCTTGGCGATGAAATTGAAGTTCCAACCCTTCATGGCAAGGTGAAATTAAAAGTTCCTGCGGGTACACAAACGGGCACCAACTTCCGACTAAGAGGCAAAGGGGTTCCGAATGTAAGGGGCTATGGTCAAGGTGATCAACATATTAAAATTCGTGTTGTTACACCGACAAAGCTAAGTAATCGTCAAAAAGAGTTGTTCCGCGAATTAGCAGAACTTACTGGTGATGAAGCTCCAGCCGAACATGAGGATAGCTTTTTTGCTAAAGTAAAAAGAGCATTTAAAGGATAACAATTGAGGCTATTTCAAATTGTGTTAAACATCACATCAAACATGGAAAATCTGTAGTATCCTGTATGGATGTTAGACACCTTTGAAATAGCCTTTAAACAAATAAAAAGCGAGTGTTTAAAAGATGAAATGGTCTGAAATGAGTATACATACAACACAAGAGGCTGTAGAGCCAATTTCTAATATTTTGCATGAAGCAGGTGCCGGCGGAGTAGCAATTGAAGATCCAGCCGACCTAAACAAAGTGAGAGAACAGCAATTTGGCGAAATCTATGCTCTTAATCCAAACGATTATCCCGAAGAAGGTGTAATTGTTAAAGCTTATCTACCTGTAACAAGCAGCTTTAGCGAAACGGTGGAATCTATTAAAGAAGCGGTTACTAACCTTACCCATTACGGAATTGATCTTGGCTTTAATACAGTTGAGATTATTGAAGTAAATGAAGAAGACTGGTCAACTGCATGGAAAAAATATTATCATCCAGTTAAAATTTCCGAGAAGGTAACGATTGTTCCAACCTGGGAGGAATATGAACCGGAACAGTCGGATGAAATCATCGTTGAACTTGACCCTGGGATGGCATTTGGAACAGGAACCCATCCAACAACGGTTATGTGCATTCAAGCGCTTGAAAAGGTCATTCAAAAAGGGGAACATGTTATTGATGTGGGTACCGGGTCAGGTGTACTAAGTATTGTTGCTGCTAAATTGGGAGCAAGAAAGGTAGATGCCTACGACCTTGATGAAGTTGCCGTCAACAGTGCCAAGATGAATGTTGAACTTAATCAAACCGATGATATTGTAGAAGTGAGGCAGAACAATCTATTGGAAAATATCAGCGGAAAAGCAGATGTGATTGTTGCTAATATTTTGGCGGAAATTATTTTGCTATTTATTGATGATGCAGCTAAAAGGTTGAAAAAAGATGGACTGTTCATCACATCCGGGATCATTAAAAGCAAGCAGGATGATATCGTGGGTAACCTAGAAAAGGCCGGGTTTACTATTGAAGAGATTTTGCAAATTGAAGATTGGGTAGCAATTATTTCAAAAAATAATAATGACCAGTAAGAAGGTGAGAGCCTGTGCAAAGATATTTTGTGAAAAATGATCAAATAACAGAGAATAAAATAGAGATTAGCGGTGAAGATGCCCATCACATATCACGAGTCATGAGGATGAAGCCTAGAGAAAACATTATTTGTTGCTCGGAAGATGGACAAGTAGCCCGCTGTGAAATCCAAGAAATTACTGATGACTTATGTTTCGCCTCTATAGTAGAATGGATAGATGAGAATAAGGAACTGCCTGTATTTGTAACAATTGCACAGGGCTTACCAAAAGGTGATAAATTGGAGCTAGTCGTACAAAAAGGAACAGAAATGGGTGCCCATCGTTTTCTGCCCTTTTTTGCATCGCGCTCTATTGTGAAGTGGGATGAAAAAAAGGGGAGAAAAAAGGTTGAACGGCTTGAGAAAATAGCAAAAGAAGCGGCGGAGCAATCCCATCGTACTAAAGTTCCGGAAATAAATGAGCCAGTAAACTTTAAGACTCTTTTAAATGAAAGCAAAAATTACACATATAAAATTGTAGCTTATGAGGAAGACGCAAAGCTTAGTGAAAAGAGCAATCTTTTTTCTGTTTTGTCAAAATTAGCTGGGGGCGATTCCTTACTAGCTGTTATTGGACCGGAAGGTGGTCTAACGGAAGAAGAAGTTTCTGAGTTACGGAACAATGGGTTTATATCCTGTAGTCTTGGTCAAAGAATATTAAGAACAGAAACAGCCCCTCTATATCTACTAGCAGCTGTTTCCTACCATACTGAATTATTGGGGTGATCATATGCCAACAGTGGCTTTCCATACATTAGGATGTAAAGTAAATCATTATGAAACAGAAGGGATCTGGCAGCTATTTCAAGAAGCTGGCTATGAACGTGCAGATTTCGAGAAAATAGCAGATGTTTATATTATTAATACATGTACTGTAACAAATACAGGTGATAAGAAAAGTCGTCAAATTATTAGACGAGCAATCCGCAAAAATCCTGATGCTGTTGTAGCTGTAACAGGATGTTATGCACAAACAGCACCAGCTGAAATTTTAGATATTCCAGGTGTGGATATCGTAATCGGTACACAAGACCGTGTAAAATTGCTTGATTATGTACGTCAATATGAAAAGAATCGTGAGCCAATCAACGGTGTAGGCAATATCATGAAAGCAAGAGTTTTCGAGGAACTAGATGTTCCAGCGTTTACAGATAGAACTCGGGCATCATTAAAGATTCAAGAAGGGTGCAACAATTTCTGTACTTTCTGTATCATTCCGTGGGCTCGTGGGCTTTTGCGTTCTCGAATGCCAGAAGATGTTGTTAAACAAGCACAGCAATTAGTGGATGCTGGCTATAAAGAAATTGTCTTAACAGGCATCCATACAGGTGGATATGGTGAGGACTTGAAGGATTATAATTTTGCAATGCTTCTTCGCGAATTGGACCAAAAGGTTGTCGGCTTAAAACGTATTCGTATTTCATCTATTGAAGCTAGCCAAATTACGGATGAAGTGATTGACGTTCTTGATAAATCAGAAAAGATTGTCCGCCATTTACACATTCCATTGCAATCTGGATCTGATTCCGTGTTAAAACGGATGCGTCGTAAATATACAACAGAATTCTATGTAGATCGTCTTAATCGTTTGAAAGAAGCACTTCCAGGATTAGCTGTTACTTCAGACGTGATTGTTGGATTCCCTGGCGAAACAGAAGAGGAATTCATGGAAACCTATAATTTAATCCGTGATAATAAATTCGCTGAATTGCATGTATTCCCATATTCTAAACGCACAGGTACTCCTGCCGCACGTATGGAGGACCAAGTGGATGAAGAGATTAAAAATGATAGAGTTCACCGACTAATATCATTATCAGACCAATTAGCAAAAGAATATGCATCTAATTACGAAGGCGATATCTTAGAGGTAATTCCAGAAGAGCAATTTACAGAAGGACCGGACCGCACCGACCTTTACGTTGGCTATACTGACAACTATTTAAAAGTAGTATTCCCTGGTAAAGAGGATATGATTGGTCAAATCGTAAAAGTAAAAATTACGCAGGTCGGCTACCCGTACAGCGAAGGTGAATTTGTGAGTGTCGTTTCGGACGAGATTGAAGAAAAAGTGAAAATAGGGTAATAATAGAATTAAGAGATGATAACAGCAAGGTAGAAATTTTATCTTGCTGTTTTTAATTGCTGATATGAAAGGATTGGGTTTAATGACTGTTAATATTGCAAAAATGATCGACCATACTGCATTAAAAGCAGATATAACAAAGGAACAAATCGTAAAGCTGTGTGATGAGGCGAAGGAATATGGCTTTTTCTCAGTTTGCGTAAATCCAGCATGGGTCAAAACAGCAGCTGAACGACTTAAAGGTTCGGAAGTAAAGGTGTGTACTGTCATCGGGTTTCCATTAGGGGCTTCTACCTCAGAAACAAAAGCATTTGAAACAAAGGATGCAATTGAAAAAGGTGCTACTGAAGTTGATATGGTTATTAATATCGGTGCCCTAAAAGATCAAAATGACGAATTAGTTGAACAAGATATTCGTGCCGTTGTTGAAGCCGCTAGTGGGAAAGCACTAGTTAAGGTAATTATTGAGACAAGTCTCCTTTCACAGGAAGAAAAGGTTCGAGCTTGCAAGCTTGCAGTTAAAGCAGGTGCTGATTATGTTAAGACCTCTACTGGGTTTTCAACAGGCGGTGCAACGGTTGAGGATATTAAGCTTATGCGTGAAACCGCAGGCCCTAACATCGGAGTAAAGGCTTCTGGCGGTGTCCGTGACCGTGAAGGAGCACTTCAAATGATAGAAGCCGGTGCGACAAGAATTGGAGCCAGTGCAGGAATAGCGATCGTAAAAGGTGAGCAATCTGATGCAAACTATTAATTAATGGAAGAACAAAAAATATCTACCATCAAACAGCCTGATGCTTACGTTTGATGGTAGATACCTTGCGTTTATCCTCACGAAACGTCTTTGGTTCCGTGTTTGATGGTAGATACCTTGCATTTATCCTCACGAAACCGTTTTGACCCCACGTTTGATGATAGAAAACTCATGTTTATCCTTACAAAACGACTCCAGCCCAGCGTTTGATAGTAGAAAAATCAATTTTATCCTCACCAAATGGTTTCGGGCTCATAATTAATGGTAGATAACAGGAGGCCGCACTCACCTACGCCTGCTTCCCATGCATCCTCAAAATAAACTTCGCCAACAATCCTGCCAGCGGCAAAGCAATAATCGAAGACAGAACATTGAATATCACACTAACATGGGCAAGCTGTACATCTGGCAGACTAGTTACCATTGCAGCAGCGGCACCCAGGAATTTTATAAAAGGGTAAAATAAAATAACCCCAAAGACGTTTAACCAAATATGTGCATAAGCCGCTAACTTTGACTCAACATTCGCCCCTATACTTGCAATAAAGGCTGTCACACACGTCCCAATGTTAGCGCCGAGAACAATGGCAATTCCTGAAGATAGCGTTACTAAATTTTCGCTCATAAAGCCCATGATGATGCCTGTTGTAGCTGAACTGGATTGAATAACGGCGGTCAATAATGTACCTAATCCAACACCTATTAAATTATTTTCGTTTGATAACTCAATTGATGAGTGAATAACGGGAATCGTTGAAAGAGGCTTTGCTAGTGTTTCAAACCCATTCATCGCTACGAAAAGGCAGCCAAGTCCAAATAATATTGCGCCAATATTAAAAGAAAGCAGTTTTCTGGTAAATAATAAAAGCGCCCCTATCAATAATAAAGGCATGATTGCGTGGTATATTAGATCAATAGTGATAAATTCAGTTGTGATTGTTGTCCCGATATTTGTCCCAAGAATAATGCCGATGGATTGCTTAAATGTTAACAATCCAGCCGCAATAAAGCCGATCGTAATAACCATTACGGCAGAACTGCTTTGCAAAACGGCTGTAATGAGCGTCCCAATAATCATGCCTTTTAATGGTGTGCTCGTCATATTCACCAATACTTGCTTTAGCCTTTTGTGAGAAAGATTATAAAGGCCAATTCTCATAACAGTCATTCCATATAAAAAAATTGCAATAAAAATTGCAAATTGAGTAATAATATTAATCATACCAAGTCACCATCCTCATCACCCATTGTATGGACAGGATGCATGGGACATGACTTTTACTTTTCGACAAAGGTCAAAATTTGCAGACGTAAAACTGTTAGAAACATTTGAAATAAATATTAATAGTTGAAAAAGGCACATCCTTATTATATAATGGCAAAAGACATGTCTTTTAAAAAAGTAATAGATTCTTTAAAACATGTCAGGTGTTATTGGTTTTTCGGAGGGAGGGAAATAGTTATGTCAACGACTCGCGTTCGTAAAAATGAATCACTTGAGGATGCTCTTCGTCGATTCAAAAGATCCGTTTCTAAAAATGGAACACTTTCTGAAGCTAGGAAGCGTGAATTTTATGAGAAACCTAGTGTAAGACGTAAGAAAAAATCAGAGGCTGCAAGAAAGCGTAAGTTTTAAGAGAGGGTGTTATTTATGAGTCTTCTTGAGCGTCTTACTGACGATATGAAGCAAGCGATGAGAGATAAAGATAAAGAAAAATTATCTGTTATCCGTATGGTAAAAGCTGCTCTTCAGAACGAAGCAATAAAGCTTGGTCATGACTTATCTGATGAAGAAGAGCTTACTGTTTTAAACCGCGAATTAAAACAGCGTAAAGACTCCCTCCTTGAGTTCGAAAATGCTGGTCGCAGCGACTTAGCTGATAAACTTAAAGCTGAAATTGAAATATTAATGATTTATATGCCTGAACAGCTAACAGAAGAAGAAGTGGAGGAAATCGTCAAACAAACAATTTCTGAAATAAAAGCTTCAACCAAAGCTGAAATGGGCAAGGTTATGGGTGCGATCATGCCAAAAGTAAAAGGCAAAGCTGATGGTACATTAGTAAATCGCCTCGTCCTTAAACATTTGTCATAATACTTTCAAATAAGGGGCTGTATCAAAATTTTATCTGACAACCACAGATGAAATACCATCATTATGGTATGTGGTCGTTGATAAGTTTTGGAACAGTCCCTTTTAATTTTATATCTTTTTATATCTTTGAATTGAAACCTTTTTAGGAACTAATCCGTAATACATACATGAGAACAATTTATAACTTTATTCAGTACTGAATAAAGTTAAAGCTTCCGGCGGATGCCTCAGATTTTTAGAGGTAGTTTTTCGAGCAAGCTCGAAAAAATCTGGGCACAAATACGTCAGGGCGCATTTGATTTTTAGAGGGGAGGTTTATATTTGCGGTCAAAAACCTTTATACAGAAAGCTATAATCATTACTTTTGCTCTATTTACTCTATTCATTCTTCTACCACAAGTATTTCCTGTACAGGCTAAATCTGAAAAGATTGTATATTTTGTACCTGTTGAAAAAACAGTGGAACAGGGACTAGGTGCCTTTCTTAATCGTTCCATCGAAGAGGCGGAGAAAATCGGGGCGAGTCATATTGTGTTTGAATTGAACACTCCTGGTGGTGTAGTCGATGCGGCCTTAGATATTGCGAAGTCTTTGCGAGAGACAGAAATACCAACCACAGCATTCATAAATAAAAGTGCTTTATCTGCAGGTGCTTATCTAGCGCTGAATGCCAATCAAATTGTAATGGTACCTCATTCAACGATGGGGGCAGCAGGAATAATTGATCAACAAGGTAATACTGCCGGTAAAAAAGCTGAGTCTATGTGGTTAGCGGAAATGAAGGCTTCCGCGGAATTAAATAATCGTGATCCGATATATGCACTAGCAATGGCTGATGAAAATGTTGAAATACCTAAATTCGGGGTAAAAAAAGGCGAGTTTTTAACACTAACGGCAGAACAGGCGATAGAGGTTGGCTACGCTGAGAAAATTGTAAGTACAAGAGCAGAGTTGCTCGATTACTTAGGTTTGTCTGGGGCAACCATTCAACAAATGGAAGAAAGCTTTGCAGAAAAGTTAGCTCGTTTTATAACGAACCCGATCGTTGTCCCAATTTTACTTTCTATTGGAAGCCTTGGTTTGGTCATTGAGTTATATAGTCCAGGCTTTGGGGTACCAGGAATAATGGGTTTATCTTCATTGTTGTTATTCTTTTATGGCCATATGATAGCGGGGTTAGCAGGTATGGAATCGATTATATTGGTAATCATTGGTATTATACTTATTGTACTTGAGTTTTTTGTTCCAGGAGGAATTATGGGACTCTTAGGTGTACTTTCTATCATAACAAGTTTATTACTTGCTGCGGAGAATATTAGCCATATGATTTTTTCAATATTAATTGCCATTCTTGTAACTATAATTGCTTCTGTCATTTTATTTAGGCGTTTTGGGTATGAGAAAGGGATCTTTAGGAGAATTATTCTTTTTGATTCAACAAGCAGTGAGCAAGGGTATGTATCTAACCAAAATCGTTTAGATTTGATTGGACTAGAGGGAACCACTGTAACACCGCTTCGTCCATCTGGTACGGCTGTTTTCAATGATGAACGAGTCGATGTTGTAACAGAAGGTAGTTTTATTAGCAGTAATATAAAAGTGAAAATAATAAAGGTAGAAGGCTCTAGAATTGTTGTTCGAGAAATTAAAAAGGAAGTGGAGGAATAGGATATGATAACACAAGGTACCATTTTTTTATTGTTAATCATTGCACTAATTATTATCGCACTATCAGTATTATTTACCTTTGTTCCTGTTATGCTTTGGATTTCCGCGTTAGCTTCAGGTGTAAGAGTCAGCATCTTTACATTAATTGGAATGAGGTTACGTCGAGTTATTCCAAGCCGTGTGATTAATCCATTGATTAAAGCGGTAAAAGCAGGTCTGAATTTAAGTACAAATCAATTAGAAAGTCACTATCTTGCTGGTGGTAATGTTGACCGGGTTGTTAATGCATTGATTGCAGCCCACCGTGCGAATATTGAACTTACTTTTGAACGTGGGGCTGCCATCGATCTTGCTGGCCGTGATGTATTAGAAGCTGTGCAAATGAGTGTTAATCCTAAGGTTATTGAAACACCATTTATCTCAGGGGTTGCCATGGATGGAATTGAGGTTAAAGCCAAAGCGAGAATTACAGTTCGCGCCAACATTGATCGTTTAGTCGGTGGTGCTGGTGAAGAAACGGTTATTGCTCGTGTTGGCGAAGGTATAGTATCAACAATCGGTAGTCAAACCGATCATAAAAAAGTATTAGAAAATCCTGATATGATTTCACAAACCGTTCTGACAAAAGGACTTGATGCCGGAACAGCGTTCGAAATCTTGTCTATTGATATTGCAGATATTGATATCGGTAAAAATATTGGTGCTGGTTTACAAACAGACCAGGCTGAAGCGGATAAAAAGATTGCTCAAGCCAAGGCTGAAGAGCGCCGTGCAATGGCTGTAGCTCAAGAACAAGAGATGAGGGCGAAAGTCGAAGAAATGAAAGCGAAGGTTGTTGAAGCAGAAGCCCAAGTACCACTTGCTATGGCTGAGGCACTACGATCAGGTAATATTGGTGTTATGGATTATATGAACTTTAGAAATATTGATGCTGATACAGATATGAGAAATTCAATCGGCAAAATTTCTAAAGATGATGAAGAAGGAATGAAATAATGGAGGCGCTTTTTGATCTTATATTCGGAAATCTCGCTTTCATTATCGTGATAATTGGCGGGGTCATCAGCTTTTTGAAACGAGCTAATGAAAACCAAAATAACAACCGCCGAAATCAAAATCGAAATCAAAACAGAAAACAAACTCCGACTCCAATTCAAACCCGAGATGAAAAACGGTATCAACCGGCAAAGGATAAAAGGGTTAAACCTTTTATCCCACAGCTTGATGATTTATTGGGCGAAAGTACAAAACACATAGAGGATCAAAATCAAAAGCAACAACCAACAGTGTATCAAGCTGAAATAAAAAAGCCGGAATTCGAAACCGCTATAATATCCGCCGAAGAAGTGATGCCTGATATCGAAAAAGTAAAGACACGCTTCGAATATGTAAATAAAAATACCGCTGCCCCGAAAGAAATTAGACAGCAAGCGATCAATATGAAAGAAATGAACAGAAAGAAAGTCATTGAAGGTGTGATTTGGGGAGAAATTCTTGGACCACCAAGGGCAAGAAAAAAACATTCATATTCCTATTTAAAAAGAGGTTAAGCATTGTGCTTAACCTCTTTTTTGGTGCTAAAAATCACTGTTTGTTCATAAACATGAAAGGAGAGGGGGGTCTCTTAATGAAAAAGTTTAGACAACAAATTAAAAGATGGATAACACAAAATATGGAACTACCCGCCGATGTAATGATGGATCTCCCAAGGATTACGATGATCGGACAAATTCATATATATATAGAAAATCATCGGGGATTACTTCAGTTTTCGGATACAGAACTGCGCTTGTTGCTAAAGCAAGGTCAGCTATTGATTAAAGGGGAACAATTTGTACTTAGAACAATGCTTCCTGAAGAGATCTTACTCGAAGGTAAAATAGCTCAAGTATTATATTTGGACGAACCCGGAAAATAAGGAAGGAGATCTATGTAATGAAAAATCAATGGACCAGCTATTTTTCAGGCTATGTCAAAATTAAAGTGACCGGCAGACTAATAGAACCTTTTTTAAATAATTGTGTCAGAGCGGATGTATATATTTGGAATTTGAAAAGGCAAGGTATTACATCGGTTACGGGCTATTTGAGATTAGAGGATATACATAAACTCAGAAGGATTATCCGAAAGAGCGGCTGTAGGCTGGAGTTCATCGGTCGCTTAGGTTGGCCTTTTTTAGTAAAGAAAATGATGTCTAATAGCGGGTTTATTATTGGTATTGCCATTGCTTTTATAATTACATTGCTTTTGTCCAATATGATTTGGAATATTGAAATAACAGGGGCAAACCCAAAGATTGAGCATGATATGAGAAAAGAACTTTCATCAATGGGTATAAAACGGGGAAAACTTCATTTTTCCCTTCCAAGTAACGAAGATATCCAGGGTGAACTGATGGAAAGAATGTCTTCGATTACATGGGTAGGAGTTAAATTAAGCGGCACGGCCTATCATTTTGAGGTAGTTGAGAAAAAAGTCGCTGAAGAGCCTGAATTACTTAGCCCAAGGCATCTAGTAGCGAATAAAAAGGCTGTAATTTATGATTATTTTGTCGAACAAGGACAACCTATTATAAAGATCAATGATTTTGTGAAACCCGGTAAAATTCTCGTTTCAGGGATTATTGGCAAGGAAGGGAATACTCAGATTATTCCTGCTAAGGGTAAGGTTTTTGGCGAAATTTGGTACAAGTCTCATATTACTGTGCCTTTAGAAACGGTCTTTAATGTATTTACCGGAGAAAGTATGACAAAGTATTCCCTTGAGGTTTTTAAATTGAATATCCCATTATGGGGATTTAAAAAGATTGAATATAAAACTTATAAGACAGAGAATTTAGATAAACAAGTTCAATTTTTAAGATGGGATTTACCCATCGTATATCGAAAACAAATCATTCGCGAAGAAGAAGAACATATTAGAAAATATGATAAACAATCCGCCATTTTAATTGGGAAAAAGACAGCAAGAAATGATTTAAAGGCAAAACTTGGAGAAGAAGCAGTTATAAAAGGAGAAAATGTTTTGCACCAGACATTAGACAATGGTAAAGTTAAATTAATGATACACTACCAGGTTATAGAAAATATCGCCTCACCACAACCTATAATTCAAGGAGACTAAATAATGCAAGAAAATTTTAAAACGATCAACATACAACTACAGACTTTAAATGAAGCTCTATCTTTATTTGGGACTGAGGATCGGAATTTAAAAATAATGGAAGAAAAGCTTCAGCTTTTTATTGTCACAAGAGGAGAATCAGTAAGCGTATCGGGTGACGCTGAAGCACTTCAGCTTGCAGAAATAGTTCTTATGGCCCTGCTTAAGGTGATTAGGAAAGGAGCGAGCATTTCCGAACGTGATGTAGTGTACGCTATTGATTTGGGTAAAAAAGGAATGCTCGATCAATTTGAAGAATTATACGAGCAAGAAATTACGAAAAATGTGAAGGGTAAATCTATTCGTGTAAAAACATTAGGACAAAGAAAATATATATCTGCGATTAAAGCGAATGACTTAGTTTTTGGAATCGGCCCTGCTGGAACGGGCAAGACATATCTTGCAGTTGTTATGGCTGTTGCAGCACTTAAGAGTGGACTGGTGAAACGGATCATTCTTACAAGACCTGCAGTAGAAGCAGGGGAAAGTCTCGGCTTTTTACCAGGCGATCTTAAAGAAAAGGTAGATCCATATCTGCGCCCTTTATACGATGCTTTGCATGATGTATTAGGTGCAGACCAAGTTGCAAGATTAATTGAAAGAGGCACAATTGAAATTGCGCCGCTCGCTTATATGCGCGGCCGCACACTAGACGATTCCTTTGTCATTTTAGATGAAGCACAAAATACAACTAAAGAACAAATGAAAATGTTTCTAACTAGACTAGGTTTTGGTTCAAAAATGGTAATTACCGGTGATATTACCCAAGTAGATCTTCCAAATGGAGTTAAATCAGGACTAAGCGTCGTAAGGGATATATTGAAGGATATATCAGGAATTGAATTTGTTTATTTAGAACAATCAGATGTTGTACGGCACCCATTAGTACAGAAAATTATAAATGCATACGAAAACCTAAGATAAGACCCAGAGAGGGCTGTCTCAACGGTGTCTGGCATCCACTCGGCGGATGCCAAAGAACTACATCGTAAGTATGTGGGGTCTGACACCGTTGAGACAGCCCTTTTTTCCATTTGTTTTAGGAGTTGAGGAGAAAGATGAAAAATTTAAAACTTTGGTTTGAAAAAATGCAAAAGAATAGGTTTTTTTCAGCTTTTCTTTTTACCATACTTGCAATTGTTTTATATGGGGCAATGTATTCGAATATTCAACCCGAAAAATTAGATCTCCGTCTTTTTTCTGTTGCTAAAAAGGATATTATTTCACCGATAACCGTGGAGGATATCGAGGCAACTGAGGAAAAAAAGCAAGAGGCAGCCTTGAAGGTGGAAGATCAGTATATTTTAAAAACGGATTACGCTGAAAACCGTGTCGAAATTATTTCGTCCATTTTTGATGCTGTTACCGTTGTTAAAAAAGAAGAATTAGAGAGCGAAATACTTGAAAGTAAATTAACGACACTAAACGAATTGATACCATCAGAGCTTAAAGGGCAGCTTTCAAATACTAATTTGGAAACATTATTAGCGGCTTCACCCTCGCAGCTGGACAGTGCAAAAAATACAGCCATCACATTAATAAAGCAAATTATGACACAGCCGATTAAGGTCGGGGAAGAGGATTTGCAAAAGGAAATCGTTTCAGAGGAAATAAAAAAAGTAAATTTACCTGAAAATTTAAAAACGGTCATGATTATAATTGCTCAATATGCAATCATCCCTAATTACGTTTATGATGTAAAGGGGACTGAAGGTAAAAGACAGGAAGCGATGGATGCAGTAAGCCCTGTAAAGATTAGGGCTGGTCAAGTCCTTGTTAAAGAAGGACAAGTTATCGACCGGGAAATGTATAAACAGCTCGAACTTGTTGGTCTTTTAGATGAAAAAGTAAATCCAAATCTTTTTATTGGACTAGCCATATTTACTTTAACCTTAACAAGTATTATTGCTGTATATCTTCATGGTATTAACCCTAAACAACGAATTATCTATATTTTAATTTTTTTATTAACTATTTTATTAATGAAGGTTATAAGTTTATTCCAACTTGTTTCTGAAATAGGCTATATTTTCCCTGTAGCGATGGCACCGATGCTAATAAAGGTACTTCTTAATGAAAAGCTGGCAGCTATCTCAAGTATCATTTTCGCAATCTGCAGCAGTCTTATTTTTAATGTTGAGATGCTTGGAAAATTTAATTT
Organism: Schinkia azotoformans LMG 9581; assembly: GCF_000307855.1. Lineage (GTDB taxonomy): Bacteria > Bacillota > Bacilli > Bacillales > Bacillaceae_J > Schinkia > Schinkia azotoformans. The sequence continues at coordinate 50,572 of NZ_AJLR01000121.1, forward strand.
TTCAATCGGCATTTATTTTTTAATTAGTGGAATTGCAGGTATAATCTTTATTAACGAAAGGCATTACCGTACGAAAATATTAAAAGCCGGATTATATGTTTCTGTTGTTAATATCGTTGTAATAGCAGCCTTGTTTATGATTAGAAATGGTCATTATACAGGGATTGAGATTGGGACCTACTTTTTATTGGCGTTTTTATCCGGTTTTATCTCAGCGGTCTTGACGTTAGGCTTGTTGCCTGTTTTTGAGGCATGGTTTGGAATACTATCTACAGTCCAATTAATTGAATTATCCAGTCCAAATCATCCGTTGCTACGTAAAATATTACTTGAGACTCCAGGGACCTACCATCACAGTGTCATGGTTGCTAATTTATCCGAAGCAGCATGTGAAGCAATTGGGGCGAATGGGCTTTTGGCAAGAGTGGGGGCTTATTATCATGATATTGGTAAAACAAAGCGACCACATTTCTATATTGAAAACCAGATGAACATGGAAAACCCACACAATAACATTTCGCCGCAACTAAGTACGACGATCATTACGGCACACCCATATGATGGGGCAGATTTGCTCCGGGAACACAATATCCCGAAGGAAATCATTGATATTTGTGAGCAGCATCATGGTACCACATTATTAAAATACTTTTATTTTAAAGCGAAGGAACAATCGGAAAATGTCATCGAGTCAGACTTCCGATATCCAGGACCAAAGGCTCAAACAAAGGAATCGGTCATTGTTGGTATTGCTGATAGTGTCGAAGCTGCTGTTCGGTCAATGCCAAATCCAACTATGCAAAAAGTAGAGAATTTAGTTCGAAAGATATTATCTGATCGAATCCAAGATGGTCAGTTCGATGAATGTGATATCACTTTAAAGGAGCTTGATATCGCTACAAAATCAATGTGTGAAACATTAAAAGGAATATTCCATTCAAGAATTGAGTATCCAGAAAATCCTGATAAGAAACAAGTAAAAAAGGTAGAGGTGTTAGAATGATTATTGATTTTATTGATGACCATAATTATGTCCTAGAGGAGCAGCAAAAAGAAATTGAGAAATTACTGCAATTTGCAGCAGAAAAAGAAGGGATTAACTCCGATGCTGAACTATCTGTTACCTTTGTTAATAATGAAGAAATACAGGAGATTAATCGTACTTACCGGATGAAGGATCAACCAACGGATGTAATTTCTTTTGCGATGGAGGAAATGGGGGAAGGCGAGATTGCCATTACGGGAGAAAATTTGCCTACTATACTAGGTGATATCATTATCTCGATTCCAAGAACGATTGAACAAGCAAATGAATATAATCATAGCTTTATGAGAGAATTAGGGTTTTTAAGTATCCATGGTTTTCTTCACTTGTTGGGTTACGACCATATGGAAAAAGAAGATGAACAAATAATGTTTGCTAAACAAAAGGAACTATTAGATGAATATGGGCTCCATCGGTAAAGAACGTAAAAGATTGGCGGCCAGTTTTAAATATGCTACCCAAGGATTATTACATGTTATAAAAAAAGAGCGAAATATGCAGATCCACCTATCGGTTGCCTGTATTGTTGTTTTTTTAGCATATTTTTTCTCGGTTTCTAAAATTGAATGGATCTTGCTCCTTCTGTGTATTGGAATCGTTATTAGTCTGGAATCAGTCAATACAGCAATCGAAAGAACAGTTGATTTATGCACGAAGGACATGAAGCCTTTAGCTAAACAAGCTAAGGACACCGCTGCAGCAGCTGTTTTTGTTTTCGCAATTATATCTGTTATCATAGGATTAATTATTTTTACAATACCATTTTTAAAGTTTTTGAATCTTTTGTAAATTATTCTTTTGTTATTGCTGAAATTTAATAAAAGTTAGTGTAAAATAAAAGTACTTCGAAAGGAAATGAAAATGAAACAAGATATATCAAAAATCGCACTCGTAGAAAAAGCAAAAGAAGCAAGAGAGATGGCCTATGTTCCTTATTCAAAATTTAAAGTTGGAGCGGCCCTTTTAACCGAAGAAGATGATGTAATTAAAGGTTGTAACATAGAAAATGCTTCCTACGGATTAACCAATTGCGCAGAACGCACTGCTCTATTTAAAGCTTATTCAGAAGGAATTAAAAAATTTAAGGCACTTGCAGTTGTAGCTGATACGGAACGTCCTGTACCGCCTTGTGGTGCATGCCGTCAAGTAATGGCTGAATTTTGCCCGCCTAATATGCCAGTATATTTAACAAATTTGAAAGGCGATATTTTTGAAACTACTGTTCAGGAATTATTGCCGGGTGCTTTTACTGCGGAGGATATGCATGAGTAATGAAAATTATAAATCAGGATTTGTATCCATTATTGGAAGACCAAATGTAGGAAAATCAACATTTTTAAATAAAGTAATCGGTCAAAAAATAGCAATCATGAGCGATAAGCCGCAAACCACAAGAAATAAAATTCAGGGTGTCTATACAACTGACCATAGTCAAATTATATTTATTGATACACCTGGTATTCATAAACCTAAACATAAGCTTGGCGATTTTATGATGAAAGTTGCCCAGAATACGCTAAATGAAGTTGATTTGATCTTATTTATGATCAATGCGGTGGAAGGTTTTGGAAAAGGCGATCAATTTATTATTGAGCGTTTAAAACAGACCAACCAACCCGTTTTTCTGGTAATTAATAAAATAGATCAGGTCCATCCTGATGAATTAATAACGCTGATCGATCAATACAAAGAAATGTATCCTTTTAAGGAAATTATCCCGATATCAGCCCTTGAAGGAAATAACGTAACGACATTGTTAGAACAAATCGAAAAGTACATGCCGAATGGACCGCAGTATTATCCTGCTGACCAAGTGACAGACCATCCTGAGAGGTTCATCATAACCGAGCTTATACGTGAAAAAGTGCTTCATTTAACACGCGAGGAAATTCCACATTCGATTGCCGTTGTAATGGATTCATTGGAACGTCGCGGGGATGGGAATACGGTATATATTGCGGCAACAATAATTGTTGAGCGGGACTCGCAGAAAGGTATCGTGATCGGCAAGCAAGGGAAGATGTTGAAAGAGGTCGGCCGATTGGCAAGGATTGATATAGAAGCGTTATTAGGTTCCAAAGTCTTTTTAGAATTATGGGTTAAAGTCCAAAAAGATTGGCGGAACAGATTAAATCAACTAAGAGACTTCGGTTTTAGAGAAGATGAATATTGATCGAAAAGCGGAAGCACTCGCTGGGTGCTAGAGCTAGACATTAAATTTACAGAATTTCACTTACATTAAATGTAATCGTTAGGTCAGGCTAATATTAGGGAGTTGTAAAAAAAGCTAGTTTTTATACTGATAAGTTTATGTTTTTGTTGGTTATCAGTATAAGAAGGGACATCGAGGGCCTTTAGGTCATACCTTTAGGTACTCCGCCATCGTGGGCGGCAAGTCGTGTCTTTCTAAAAAATTGAAAAGGTGGGGTTTCTTGTGATAGATTTTACCTGGAAAATCTTTAGTCAAACTGGTAATTTGGAAACGTATCTTCTTATGAAAGAGATTGAACGGGAATATCAAGAAACTACTGATATTAATTTTAACGAGCTAATTCAAACTGATTCTCCTTTATCTTGACCCATGCACCGCTTCTTGAAAGCGAATTTATGAATCAATAAATAGTGGATGGTGTCAAAATTGCTGCGAAAAGTTGAAGGGATTGTCATCCGAACGATTGACTATGGCGAAACAAATAAGATTGTTAACCTGTTTACAAGAGAAATGGGTAAAATAGGTGTTATGGCACGTGGAGCCAAAAAGCCACAAAGCAGGCTAACGTCCGTTTCACAAATGTTTATTTATGGACATTTTTTAGTGCAAATGGGCACCGGTTTAGGGACTTTACAGCAAGGCGAAATCATTAATTCCTTTAGGGGACTTAGAGAGGATCTGGAAAAGTCGGCCTATTCTGCTTATATCGTTGAACTCACCGATAAATTAACAGAGGAAAAAAAGACAAATCCATTTTTATTCGAACTCCTGTATCAAACTTTAAATTATATAAACGAAGGAATGGACTTGGAAATACTAACTTATATATATGAAATGAAAATGTTAAATATTGCAGGTATTTATCCAAAACTTGATGGATGTGTTCATTGTTCAAAAACGCAAGGAAAATTCGCCTTCTCGATTAGAGAAGGCGGTTTTATATGTCATCGTTGTTTCCATATTGATCCCAATCTGATTCAGATATCACCAGCAACGCTTAAGTTACTTCGTCTTTTTTATTACTTTGATTTGCATCGTCTTGGAAAAATTTCTGTTAAGGACACGACTAAAAAAGAACTAAAAACCGTGATTTCGTCGTTATATGATGAATATTCTGGATTGAATCTTAAATCTAAGCGTTTTCTCACCCAACTTGATCGTTTTAAACCTTGAAAAAGGATATTGTTACATACTATTTATTAAGTTTTTAATTTTAATGAAGCATATTATTACTCAATCATCCAAATTAAGCTATAATAAATATATCAATATTATAATTAAAATATTACCTTTTTCTTTTATATAGTGTTTTTATGATTTAAGGTGGTGAGTACGATAGAACTAAGTAATCGTCAGGAGAAAATTTTGCAAATTGTAAAAGATAACGGTCCAATAACAGGTGAACAAATAGCTGATCAATTAAATTTAACTAGAGCGACACTTAGGCCAGATTTAGCTATTTTGACAATGGCCGGTTATTTAGAAGCGCGTCCGCGTGTAGGATATTTTTATACTGGAAAAACTGGTTCGCAATTATTGACAGAAAAGGTTAAAAAGTTACAAGTTTACCAATATCAATCCATGCCTGTTGTCGTTGATGAAGGTGTTTCTGTCTATGATGCTATATGTACAATGTTCCTTGAGGATGTTGGTACATTATTTGTAGTTGACAAGAACTCAATGTTAGTTGGTGTGCTTTCAAGAAAGGATTTATTACGTGCAAGTCTTGGAAAAACGAACCTTGAGGCTATTCCTGTGAATATAATAATGACAAGAATGCCGAATATAACTTTCTGTCAAAAAGATGATTTAATAATCGATGTAGCTGAAAAAATCATTGAAAAACAAATCGATGCAGTTCCGGTTGTTAAAATTTCAGGAAAAGGGTACGAAGTTATTGGAAGGTTGACAAAAACCAATATGACAAAGGTACTATTAGAGATAGCAAAAGATGAAATCATCTAATATACACAAACAATAAGTAGATGGAAAGGAATGGAGGAATTTTGGAAAATGCCAATGTTTATGTTGTATCTGATTCGGTTGGGGAAACGGCTGAGCTCGTTGTAAAAGCAGCTGCTAGTCAGTTTTATTCATTTGGAATAAATGTGAAACGAATCCCATATGTTGAAGATACTGGAACGCTAAGTGAAGTGATCTCTTTGGCAAAAGAAAATAATGCTATCATTGCTTTTACATTGGTAGTTCCTAGCATGCGGGATTTCTTAGTTGCTGAGGCAGGGAAAGTTGGTGTTCCTGCTGTCGATATTATCGGTCCAATGGTTAAACAGATGCAGGATAGCTATAATAAGAAGCCTCGAGAAGAGCCGGGACTCGTACGCCAATTGGATGAAGATTACTTTAAAAAGGTCGAAGCAATTGAATTTGCTGTAAAATATGACGACGGTAGGGATCCGCGCGGAATTTTAAGAGCGGATATCGTTCTTCTTGGGGTGTCAAGAACATCAAAGACACCGTTATCACAATATTTAGCATTGAAACGTTTAAGGGTTGCTAACATCCCTATTGTGCCTGAAGTTGAGCCGCCAGAGGAATTATTCCAAATTCCGGCCGAAAAGTGCTTTGCTTTAAAAATAACGCCGGAAAAGTTAAATAATATCCGCAAGGAAAGGTTAAAATCGCTTGGACTTAGTGACACAGCCAGCTATGCTAATTTAGATCGAATTAAAGAGGAACTATCGTACTTTGATAACCTTGTAAAAAAGATCGGTTGTGAAGTAATAGATGTTTCCAACAAGGCCGTAGAAGAAACAGCAAACTTAATATTAAATTTATACGCTAAAAAAATGTCTTAAATCTCAAAATGTCATGCATTCGTACAATATAGCAATCATAATTGCTTATGGAATAATGAATGCTTGATATTCTTGAGATATTTTTTTGATTTATATCTAGAAATTTAAATAACTTTATATTACAATAAAAATTTGTGATTAAATTAAAATTTTTGGTTTATACTTGACAATGAAAGAATAAACTATATTAGAAAGACTAAAGTATAATTCCCAAGCGTTTCGACAAAAATCAAAATTATAAAATAATTAATTTAAAGAAGGAATATATAGAGGGATGTAGAATTAAGAAAGATGGTGAAATACTAGAAAAGATTTTATAAAAAATTTCTAAGAAAAATGTCGAAATTTGAAGGGGATTTTAATAAGGAGATAGAATAAATATTAAAGGTAGAAAATATGGTGATGCTAGATGGGAAATCGTATTCCCGAAGAAACCATTGAAGAAATTAGAAATAAGGTAGACATTGTTGATGTAATTAGTGAATATATCCAATTAAAAAAGCAAGGTCGGAATTATTTCGGTCTATGTCCTTTTCACGGCGAAAAAACGCCTTCTTTTTCTGTTTCCGCAGATAAACAAATATATCATTGTTTTGGTTGTGGGGCAGGAGGTAATGTTTTTTCGTTTCTTATGAATATTGAAAACTGCTCCTTTATGGAGGCTGCAGCAACATTAGCTGAGAAAGTACATATTAATCTTCCTATTCAAAATGAGGTAAGTCCTTTCTCTGAAAAATCCCCTGATTACGCTGAGATGTTTCGGGCCCACGACCTATTACAAAAATTTTACCACCACTTGCTGGTAAATACAAAAGAGGGGACTGTAGCAACCAAATATTTGCAGCAAAGAGGCTTTACAGAGGAAGTTATTAATAGATTTAAAATTGGTTATGCACCTAATACTTGGGATGTTGCCTCAAGATTTTTGGAAAAAAGAGGCTTCAATCTCCATGAGATGGCAAAGGCAGGCCTTATAGTAAGAAAGGATAGTGATGGGACTTATTTTGACCGGTTTCGTGATCGGATAATGTTTCCAATATGGGATAACCAGGGCAGGACTATCGCATTTGGCGGCCGAATACTCTATGAAGGTGAGCCTAAATATTTAAACAGTCCTGAAACGAAAATATTTAATAAAAGTAAAACATTATACGGATTACATCTTGCACGTCCGGAAATCCGCAAAAAGCAGCAGGTGATCCTTTTTGAAGGATATGTTGATGTCATAGCTGCACATCGTGCGGGGGTAGAAAACGGAGTTGCTTCATTAGGCACCTCGTTAACAGATGAACAAGCGAATATCATACGGAGAAATGCCGAAAACGTGACGATTTGCTACGATTCAGATAGTGCAGGGATCAATGCAGCTTATCGTGCGGCGAGCGTTTTAACGAATGCCGGTTGTACTGTTAGAGTGTCAAAAATGCCTGAGGGTTTTGATCCAGATGACTATATTCGAACATATGGATACGAAAGTTTTCAAAATAATGTAATTGGAACAAGCCTAACACTAATGGCATTTAAAATAGAGTTTTTACGAAGAGGTAAAAATCTACAAGATGAAGGAGAACTTGTTGCTTATATTGAAGAGGTACTAAAAGAAATAAGTTTACTTCCTAAAGCGGTAGAAAGGGACCGATATTTAAGAGCTCTATCAGAAGAGTTTTCGATTTCATTGGATGCATTAAAAAGCGAACAATATCAAATATATAGAAAATTGAGAAAAAACAAGGATATTTCAGCTTTTAATCGAAATAATAATAACAACTACACAAAGAAAATAGTGGCGAAAAAAAAGCTTTTACCGGCCTATTATAATGCGGAACGTATTTTATTGGCCCATATGCTGAGAAGTGAAGATATTACTATAAAAGTAAAAGAACAAATAGGCTGTTCTTTTAACATAGATGTTCACAATGCTATAGCTCTATTTGTTTATGGCTATTTTGAAGAAGGAAATGCTCCTGATGTTGGTGCCATTCTTCAAAGAATTGAGGACGAACAACTTAGGAGAATTGTATCTGAACTTGCTATGTTAAATATTAATATAAATATTTCCGATGAGGAACTATCAGATTACATTAAACAGGTGTTGAATTATCCAAAATGGTTAAAAATAAAAGATATCGAAACAGAGAAGTTAGAGGCATTAAAACAACAGGATATTATTACAGCAGCACAGCTTGCAAAGAAAATCATCGAGCTGAAGAAGAATTTGAAATAAGTTGGAATTACTGGAAGGAGGGGAACTGATGGCTGAAAAAGGGGCTCGTTCTAAAGATATAGAGACAGAAATCACACTTGACCAAGCGAAGGAGCAGGTCATTCAACAAGGGAAAAAAAGAGGAGTAATCACTTATGATGAAATAGCTGAGCGATTGTCAGCTTTTGAGCTTGATTCAGACCAGATGGACGAATTTTATGAATACCTAGGTGAAAAAGGTATTGATATAATCGGGCAGTCAGACGAGGACGAGGATGAGAATGACGAGGATGATCCAAGCTTTAATCAACTTGAGAAAGAAGAAGAGTTTGATTTAAATGACCTCTCCGTTCCGCCAGGAATAAAGATTAATGACCCTGTTCGGATGTACTTAAAAGAGATTGGCCGTGTAGACTTATTGTCAGCAGATGAAGAAATTCAACTGGCAGAACGTATTGAAAAAGGGGACGAGGAAGCAAAACGCCGCCTTGCTGAAGCAAACCTAAGACTAGTAGTAAGTATTGCGAAAAGATATGTCGGCCGAGGTATGTTATTCCTAGACCTAATTCAAGAAGGAAATATGGGTCTAATTAAAGCTGTTGAGAAATTCGATTACCGAAAAGGGTTTAAGTTTAGTACGTATGCAACATGGTGGATTCGCCAGGCTATTACACGTGCGATTGCCGACCAAGCAAGAACAATTCGTATCCCTGTTCATATGGTCGAGACGATCAATAAGCTTATTCGGGTCCAAAGGCAATTATTGCAGGATTTAGGTCGTGAACCATCACCTGAAGAAATTGGGGAGGAAATGGATCTGACACCTGAAAAGGTTCGAGAAATCCTTAAAATCGCACAAGAGCCTGTATCATTGGAAACACCGATTGGTGAAGAGGATGACTCGCATTTAGGTGATTTTATTGAGGATCAAGAAGCGACTTCTCCATCAGATGCAGCTGCCTATGAACTTCTAAAAGAACAGCTTGAGGACGTCCTAGACACGTTAACTGATCGTGAAGAAAATGTATTACGCCTTCGCTTTGGATTAGATGACGGAAGAACACGGACGCTTGAAGAGGTTGGTAAAGTATTTGGCGTTACCCGTGAACGAATTCGTCAAATTGAAGCAAAAGCCTTACGTAAGCTTCGTCATCCAAGCCGAAGTAAACGGCTTAAAGATTTTCTAGAATAATGCACTTATGATAGTTTACTTCATGTATAATGAAGTAAACTATTTTTTGTCTTGAGGTGGCCAAGCATGGATGATGCAAGAAAAAATATTGTTCTTAGAGAAATAAAGTACTGGAAAGAACACCGCTTACTACCGGAACAATATTGTGACTTTCTAATAACTTTATATACAGAAGGTTCAGAAACAGGACAAGAAGTAACTGAAAAAAAATCATTTTCATTAAAGGACTTCATATTTCAATTAATCAATATTTTAATTATATCATTACTCATTTTGACGTTTATTGTAATATATTTTACTGAACTATCTATTGATTTGCAAATAGGCCTAATTACTGTCTTTGTTGGTATGTGCTTTAGTGGTGCTGTTTTCTTTTATAAGAAGAACCATTCAGTTTTTTTTCATATTGCCCTAATTACTGGTATATTGATTCTATTTTTAGGTTCAGTAAACACCATTTCAACTATCTTTTTGGGCGCACAAATCGGGTTGATATTGATGATCTTACTTAATTGCTTATTTTGGGTGTTCCTTGGTTTCAGGCTAAAATTAAAATATTTAACAATATCAGGAATTGCCGGCGCCCTTCTTTTGATTACATATACTTTTATCTTGTAAAAATCAGAAATTTCAGCAAAATAACCTTATTTTAGTATAAAAATAGATTTTTTTTCGTGAAACTTAACAGAACCCCTTTCACTAAACAGTTATTTAAAGTAAAATATAAAGTGTTGTAATAGAATAGGTAAAACATTGGACTACATACATAAGGAGGAAATGAAATGAAAAATCCATTAATGCCATTAGCATCCATTGCTATTCTTGGTATCATTTTAATGGTCGTTGTTTCTTATTGGGGATTAAACAATGCTGACAAAATGTTAGCAGCTCAAGAAGAAAAAGGACAAGCTACTGAACAAGCAGCACCAGCAGCAGACGATCCAGAAGGAATGGTAAAAGCAAGCTGTGCTTCATGTCATGGTCAAAACTTAGAAGGTGGAGTTGGACCTGCATTAGCTGACGTTGGAAGCAGACTTTCAGCTGAAGAGATTGCAAATATCATTAATAATGGAAAAAATGCTATGCCTGCAGGAATGGTAGACCCTGCAAAAGCTGAGGTAATTGCTGCATGGTTGGCAGAACAAAAATAGTTAGTAACTAATAGAATTCAAAAGCTTTCTACTAAAGGTAGAAAGCTTTTTTTACATCATTGTCTAGCTCTAGCGCCTATCGCTTAGCAAACTTCAGGTCTCCTCCCTACGATAAGTCAACTAAGAATTGCTG
>NZ_AJLR01000122.1 GCF_000307855.1 Schinkia azotoformans LMG 9581
AGGTTTCCCTACTTTATGCTATTGTGATAGCATGCCTTTCCGCAGGTGTTGACGTTGTTGGGGAGAAAAAAATAAAAATATCATTTCTTTTGAATCTGATATAATAAATTCATCCTAAGTTGAAAATTTTGTAGAGGTAACGACAGTGAAACTTAAAATAACCACAACACTAATTCTTTTTATCATTATCGGTTTAATATTCACATCATATATTACTCCAAGTAAATCAACTGAAAATGTAGCAAAGCATGGGATTCTAAATCTGCAAGAATACGATTTTGCTCAAAATGGTCCAGTTAGGCTCGACGGAGAGTGGGAATTTGTGCCTGGGAAGTTAGTTGATTCGAGTTATTTTTTAGAAAGAAAAGCTTCGGCCTATGTTCAAGTGCCTTCACTTTGGACAAAGTACCACATAGATAATCAGTCTGTTCCGAAATTTACAAATGCAACCTATCGGCTACTTGTCAAACTACCCGCAGATGAAAATTTACTAGGTATAAAAACATCTAATATTCGTATGTCAAATGCCCTTTATGTGAATGGAGAGAAAATTGGCGGAAGTGGAATGCCTGGAGAAAGCCCATCATATAGGCCAGCCAATACTCCGTATGTTTCCTTTTTTGAAAACACGAAAGGTTATATTGAAATTATAGTGCATGTCACCAATTATCATTACGCATATGGGGGAGGAATCATTAGCTCATTATATCTGGGAGATGAGCAAAACATTCTTGAACTGCGCCAGAATGCTTTGATGTATGATTGGGTCACGATTGCCGCCTTTTTTATGGTAGGTATTTATTTTTTAGGATTTTATTTGCATTTTCGCAGAGATAAGAGTTTGTTATATTTTTCACTTTTTTGTTTTTCTGTTGTTTTATATTCATTAACCCATGGGGAGAAGGTTTTACATAGCTTATTTCCAATGATCCCATATGAAATTTTTGTAAAATTGCAATGCTCTTCAAATTTAATTAGCTTATTTTTATTGGCTTATTTTCATACCATACTTCGTTCACATTCTAATAAAAAATTCGCACAAGTATTAGCCATCATAGGGATGATATGTAGTTTATTGGTTTTGTTACCAGTTCAAATTAATTCGCAATTCCAATCGCTTTATTCTCTGTATTTTTTAGCTGTGATTCTTTATGTTTTATATGTGCAGATCAAAGCGATTTTTGCCAAAACAACAGGTGCTTTCTACTTATTTATTGGCTCAGTTACACTTATCATGTATTTTATTGTTGGGACGTTAAATGTGATGGGGAATATTGCCCTTGATATTTTGCCTCCAATTTTACCGTTCACCTATCTCTTAATGCTATCTTTGTTTATGGCACACCGGTTTGCGGATACCTATCGGAAAAATGAGGAATTATCTGAACAGCTGCTTCAGGTAGATAAATTTAAGGATGAGTTTCTTGCGAAAACATCACATGAATTTAAGACTCCTCTTCATGGAATGATTGCAATCTTACAATCTATACTAAATCCAACTAATTCTAACCTTACAACCCAACAGCAGGAAAAAATTAACTTTGTTATAGATAAAGCGAAACGTCTTTCAAGCCTGGTGAATGATGTATTGGATTTAACAAAATTAAAAAGGAAAGAATTAAATTTAGAGATCAAACCTGTTGATTTGTACTCTACTATTTTTGTAGTAATGGAGGTATTTTCCTATATGCTGCAAAAAGATATTAAGATCATAAACTCAATATCACGAGATATTTCATTTGTTCAGGCGGATGAAAATCGTTTAAGGCAAATATTATATAATTTAATTGATAACGCGATTAAATACACTGACCAGGGCACGATAGAATTAGCGGCACAGGAAAGTAATGGTAAAATTATCATATCGATTAGAGACACAGGGAGAGGAATTGCCTCCGCGGATATTAACAAAGTCTTTCATGCTTTTGAGCAGGTGGGGGATTCAAATACAGAATACCAGAGTGTTGGGCTTGGTTTAAGTATTACAAAACAACTTGTAGAACTTCAAGGGGGGCAGATTTGGGTTAGATCCACTATAGGGGAAGGATCAACGTTCAGCTTTAGCCTGCCTGCTGTAGAAAGAAATATTGAAGCGGTTAGTACTATTGAAGAATGGCACTATAAAGGACTTGAGGGTATGCAAAAATTTACAGTTCCGTATATTATTGGTGATCCCGAAGGTAAAAAAATAATGATTGTAGATGATAATCATTCAAACCTAAGAGTCTTAATAGAGGCTCTTAATTCTGAAAATTATTATATTATCGCAGTTGACAATGGAAAAGATGCATTCACTCAATTAGAACAGCACCCTGATATCGATTTAATTCTCCTAGATATTATGATGCCTGGATTAAATGGGTTTGAAGTATGCAAAAAAATAAGGGAGAAGTATTCTTTGACTGAATTACCGGTGTTAATGCTAACAGCAGCTATTTTGGCAGAAGACATGGTTGCTGGATTTCAAGCTGGCGCCAATGATTTTTTACACAAACCAATTGAATTAAATGAGCTAAAAACGAGAATGAAAAACTTAATTTTAATGAAGGATACAGCTTTGGCAGCAACAGCGATAGAAATGGCCTATTTGCAAGCACAAATTAAACCACATTTTATCTATAATGTTTTAAATTCTATTTTGTCATTGAGTTATTTGGACATCCAGAAGGCAAGAGCATTAATAACAAATTTTGCCACTTTTTTGCGGGGGAGTTTTGTTTTTACCAACACAAAGAGTCTTATCCCCATCCACAATGAAATTTCATTGGTAAAATCTTACGTCGAAATTGAGAAGGCCAGATTTCCGGAAAAATTCGACTTTGTGATCGATAGGAACATTGATTTTGATTGTTTAATACCGCCACTATTGATACAGCCCCTTGTCGAAAATGCGATTAGGCATGGCATAGGTGGAAGAAGAAATGGTGGGCAAGTCTCCTTATATATTAGAAAAAACAAAGATACCGTTACGATAAAGGTGACAGATAACGGTATAGGAATAGGCCAAGAAAAAATAAATCAAATCCTTACCCAAAAGCAAAATGAAAACAGTGGAGTAGGTTTATTAAATATTGTAAATAGAATTAAGAAATATAGCGGTGCAACTTTTTCAATTGAAAGTGAAGAACATAAAGGAACCACTGTTATGGTTATTATTCCTTATATGACAGCGACTGAAAAGGAAGATGTAAATGTTAAGAGTACTCATAATAGATGACGAAATATTAGCGATTACATTATTAGAAAAATTTATTGAAGAAATAGACGGTGTCCAAATCATTGGGAAGTATACTTGGTTTGAAGAAGGCTTAGAAAGTTTTAAGGATCTGAAACCTGACGTTGTTTTTTTAGATATTGAAATGCCAAGTCTAAATGGTATAGAGATTGCTGAACGAATTGCAATAATTGACGACTCGATCGATATTGTATTTGTTACGGCCTATGATCATTATGCCCTTGAAGCTTTTCGTGTTCATGCAGTTGACTATTTATTAAAACCAACAGATAAAGAAAGATTAAAGAGAACCTTGCATAAAATAATGAAAAGAAGAAAAATTGATTTACCTGAATTACAGGAAAACCCGACATTACATGCACAGCTCATTGGGAATTTTATATTATATGATAACAATGGACAAGTAATTAAATGGAGGACAAAGAAGGTAAAGGAATTATGTGCTTATTTATTACATCATGGGAATCCAATTCATCGAATGCAAATTATTGAAGACTTATGGCCGGATGTTCCGCTTGAAAAGGCTGGTGCACTATTACACACCACGGTCTATCAATTGCGGAAAATATTAAAATCTCATGCCTATAAGAATCCAATTTCATTTGTGGATGAACGGTATTCCATGAACATTAATATTTTGAATGATCTGGAATCCCTTATTCAAATCATTGAGAAAAAATCATTCGATGATAGAACTCTTTTGGATATTTTAGAAGTTGTTAAAAAAGGGTTTCTTGGATATGAGGATTATCAATGGTCATTTGCTCGAAAGCAGCAAATAGATCAAGAATGTAAGCAATTTTTAGAACATTATGTAAATAAGTATAATGAAGAGAAGATTAAGCCTAAACAATGGGGTGATGCTCTAGAAGCTCTTATTGAACTTGAACCTTTTGTGGAAAAGTATTATCAAGAATTAATCAAATTTTTTATAAATGATAATGAGATAAAAAAAGCTGTAGGCTTATATAAAGATTTGCAGGAGATACTGTGGAGTGAGTTAGGGGAAATACCGAATAACGAAACAAAAAGACTCGTTCAAAAATACTTGAAATAATTATTTGGATAAATCCGATCTAGGTAGTAGGTTGGATTTTTTTGTTTTTTTAATCTAAAAGTTCAGAAAATGTTCAGTAATAAGATGTATTATATTATTTAAACTGCAAAATGGATTGATTGAAAAGGAGAAATGAGAGTGAGAAAGAATAAGTTTGCTAGTTTGTTTATGATTATTGTAATGATAGTTATTTCGATCAATTTTCCTATGAATGCAAGTGCTGCATCACCTGCTTGGCAGAATAAAGCAAGTATGAATGTGGCACGCCAACTCTTAGCTTCCGCCCCGTTAGATGATCATAGGATCTTCATTACTGGCGGAAATGATGGTATGAATCATCACGCTTCTACTACGATTTATAACCTAACTACAAATACATGGAGCGCGGCAGCCAGTATGAATAAGGCACGCTTTTCCCATGCGGCTGTTAGGCTATCAGACGGAAAGATTTTAGTGATAGGGGGTAACTCTTTCGATGTCGGTGTCTTAAACTCAACCGAGACTTATAATCCTGAAACCAACACATGGGTGCAAAGTGCAGCAATGTCTGTACATCGGGCTAGTCATGCAGCTGTTACCTTGCCAAGCGGTAAGGTTATCGTGGCCGGAGGTGGGAATGATGATGGCGATTTGAACTCAACCGAGATTTATGATCCAATAACTAACACTTGGTCATCCGGTCCGGACATGGGAGCAACCAGAAAGGAACATAGCGCCGTGTTATTGGATGACGGGAGAGTGATGGTGATCGGCGGAATGGTAAATGGGGGCATGTCTAAAAGTACCGAGATCTATGATCCTGCTCTCAATAGTTGGTCAGCAGGGCCTAGTTTGCCTACATTTAGATATGTCATGGCTGCGGCTACAGCGGAGGATGGAAGAGTTTATGTAACAGGCGGATTTGACCCTAACTATATGCCACTTACTTCTGTAGCTGTTTATGATTCGGAAACGAATAGTTGGACTTTGGACAGCTCATCCACGAAAAACGGTCGACTTGGCCATACATCCTCAGCTTTCCTAAATGGAAAGACCATACTTATTGCAGGTGGTGCAGGAAATTATGGTCCTATGAATAGTACAGAAGTGCTCGAACCGAGTCTACGTACCTATCGACCTCAGGCAAGTATACCTGGAGGTGATGTACCAAAGGGAACGATGCTCACTTTGGCTTCAAAGTCGCAGGGGGCCATTATTTACTACACAACGGATGGGAGTATACCGACGACAAGCAGCACTGTTTATAGTGGACCAATCCAGATTAACCAAACAATGACTGTGAAAGCAATCGCGAAAAAGGAAGGTTGGATCGAAAGCCGCGTATGGAGTGAAAGCTACACGGCTACGGCTGCACCACCAAGTATTGACACCCAACCGACGGACCAAACGATGACAGCTTGGGAAAATGCAACTTTCACAGTAGTGGCAACTGGAGATGCACCGTTAAGCTATCAGTGGAAAAAGAATGGAAATGACCTAATAGACGGTGGTAATATTAGCGGAGCAACGACTGCAACGTTGAACATCAGAAATGTACAAGCAGAGGATGCTGGAGGCTATACAGTGGTGGTGACTAATGAGGCAGGAAATACAACATCGAATATAGCTACGCTAACGGTCAATCCTGTTGCGTATCTATTTGGAGATGGCAACGGTGATGGTCTGATTACACCTGCGGATGCATTAATAGTATATCAAGATATAGCCGGAAAAAGTCAATTAACACCTATGCAACAGGCTGCATTAGATGTAAATCTAGATGGTATAGTAGATGATAAAGATGCTCAGTTAATAATAAAAAAATATATAGGCTATATTGTATCTTTACCAGTAACCCAGTAAGCAAGTAGGGAAAACCGAAAATATATGTTTGATAGAATATGAGGCCAGCAGAAATGCTGGCTTTTTACAGGAGAATTGTTCAGAATTTGTTCAGAAGATAGTTATATAGTATAGAAGTAGTGTGGCTAGGAGAGGAAGGATGGGAAAATTAGCATTTTGTACGGTTATTACTCAAAATTATGTACCGCAAGCAATGACTTTGTATAAATCCTTAATAAAGCATAATAATGTTGCACCGTTTTATGCACTTATTATTGATGGAGAACGTTCAAATCCATTTTATGCGCAAATGCCGTTTACATGTTTATTTTTAGATGAATTTAATATAAATAATATAGAACATATGGTTATTTACTACAATGCTTTTGAGATGTGCAATGCAGTGCGACCATCCTTAATAAAACATTTAATGACTCAATATCATGAACAAAAAGTAATTTACTTAGATGCTGACATATTTGTGACAGGATCTTTTGAAAAAGTGGAGCAATTACTTGATGAGTGTTTGTTTAGTTTTACACCTCATATTACAGAACCTCTCCCTTTAGATGAAGGTCAGCCGGATGATTTACAGTTTCTTCAAGTTGGTCTTTATAATAGTGGGTTTTGGATGTTTAGGCATCATGAACGATCATTATCCATGCTAGACTGGTTAATTAGTCGTTTTGAAATCTATTGTTTTGATAATTTAGAAAGAAGAATGTTTTGTGATCAGAAGCTGCTACCAATGCTTATTCAGCTCAATTTAGCTGATTTCAAAAGCTTGAATGATCCAGAATTTAATATTGCTCATTGGAATTTATTTCAAAGGGACGTTTCATACTACCAAAATCGTTACTGGGTAAATGATATTCCAGTGGTCTTTTTTCATTTGAGCGGTTTTGACCCTAAAGTTCCTAATCAATTAACACATCATCTTCATAGAATGACAGATGAAAAGTTGGAATTGATGCAGCCGTTATTTCAACAATATATTCAACTACTGAATGAACATGCTTATTATAAAAATGACGCTCCATATAAGTATGCTTATGACCAAAGGACAGAACTTGAATTAACAAGTTTTCTCCGTCGTTACTATTTCGATCACCACTCATTTGATGGGGTAGAGAAAATAGAAAGGTTAAACAAAATAAAAAGTATTATTAAAGGCATTTTGAAAAGATAATTTGAATTTAGGAGAAACAGTACATTATGGAAAAAATATTATTAATTTCTCCTGTTATTCCGGATGCTAATGGTGGCGGCCGAGAAAAAAGGGCACATCAATGGGTACATAAACTTTCTAAACAATATGAAGTTAGTATTTTAATAATAAAAGAAAAAGAACTAGAGATTGAGGAAAAAGAATTATTATTAAATGGTGCGAATAATATCAATTTCGTAAAAATCCCATCTCGTTCTAAATTTATGTTGGTAAACCAGGATATTAAAAAGCTGTTAGCATTAAAGTTTGGCTGCTTTCCACTTTTTAGAGAAACTAAGAATCAGCTTGAAGAAATATATCGAGAGCAGCAATTCGATTTGATTTTATGTTTTCGCTTATATTTAAAGGAATACGCATTATTCTTAAAAAAAATAATGAATACAAAAACAATCCACCTTGATATAGATGATATCGAATCAACTACTCGTTTAAAAATTGCTAAGCTATTTTTTAAAAAATCCCAATATAAAAAAGCAATCATTCATTTCATTTCAAGTCTTTTTTTCAAAGTAGAGGAAATACGTCTTGAGACATACACTAAGCATGTATACATCTGTTCCAATGAGGACCAAAGAGTTTTGTCTAAGCAATTCCCTTCCCTCATTGTCGAAAAGCTGCCCAATCGATTATATGGAGTTCCTAATATTTTGGAAACCCCTAAGAATCCATTTCAACTATTATTTGTGGGTACACTCAGTTATTTTCCAAACGAAGAAGCTGTTTTATGGTTTATTGACAAAGTTCTCCCGAGATTAAGAAAATTGGATTCTCGGTGGGTGTTGCATGTTGTTGGTTATGGTGCGAGTGAAAGATTAAAAAAGGCTTTACTAAAACAAAAGGGTGTTATTTTTTATGGATATATAAGTTCGTTAGAAACGGTCTATAACGAGGCTGCTATTGTGATTTCACCACTGCATGCTGGTGGTGGAACAAAGCTAAAGGTTATAGAAGCAATGTGGTATGGACGGCCGATAGTTGCAACAAATGAATCTGTTCATGGGCTTGGTTTAACACCCTATGTTCACTTTCTTCCAGCCGAAACAGCTGATGAATTTATCTTAGCATGCCACCAATTAACCCAAGAACCCATTCTAGTAAAAAAACTAGTTAACGCTTCCTTATCAATGATGAATGAAGAATACACATATGTTTAACAGTTTCATATTAGGTTTGCAAAGGTTGTGAGACTTCTGGAGATTTTAGCAAAATTAAAGGTTCTTTTTGATCATAAGGATAAAAAGAAATTTGGCTTATTACTTTTTTTAATGATAATTGCAGGTGTACTTGAAACCATTGGAATTGGATTTATAGTTCCTTTCATCGGAGCAGTAACAACACCTGAAATTATTACAGAAAATGTAATATTAAATTATTTATATAGGGTGCTGCAACTTACTTCAACTACCTCATTTATTATTGTATTTGCCATTGTTTTAGCGATTGTTTATTTACTAAAGAATATTTATCTTATTTTATTTTATTCGTTCCAATATAAGCTTTTATATGACAATCAAGTGAAGATGTCTCGTCATTTATTTGAGACATATTTAAAGAAGCCTTATTCATTTCAGCTACAAACAAATTCTTCTGAAATGCTAAGAAATATAAATATTGATGTTGAACGGTTATTCAACGGTGTTCTCACTCCAGTTTTTTTATTAATTTCTGAATCTATTATTTCGTGTGGAATTATTTGTTTACTATTATTCATTGCTCCTCTGCCAACATTATCCCTGGCTATACTTTTAACTATAAGTATAACTCTTTTTTTAAGAGTATTTAGAAAGAAAATGGAGCTAAAAGGAAGAGTAGTTCAGCAAGCAACCGGACAGATGATTAAATGGATTAACCAAGGTTTAGGTGCAATCAAAGATGTAAAGGTAAATGGCAAAGAGCGATATTTTCTTGATCAATTCACTCTTCATAGTACTTTATTCGTGAAAGAGTCCAGGTATATTCGGGTTCTAAATCATATCCCGAGAATGTTTATTGAAACGATAGTGGTTGTCATTATTTTGTTAGTAATCGTAATGTTGCTCCTCATGAATGGGCAGAATATGTATGCACTTTTAACTACAATGGCGTTATTTGCGATGGCAGCATTCCGCCTAATGCCATCTGCTAATAAAATAGTGGGAGCTCTATCTTCGATTCGTTATCATTATTCCGCTTTAGAAGCCATCTATCAAGATTTGAACAGTACAGTTGAAAGGTGTTTAACTGGAGATTCAACAGAAATAAACTCATTTCATGAAAAATGGTTTTCTCAAGAAATAAACTTAGAAAATATTTCTTTTTCTTACATTCAAACTGGTATTCCTTGTATTAATGGAATTTCTTTGACCATTCCTGTTGGTCAGTCCATTGCTATCATTGGAAAATCAGGTTCCGGTAAAACGACTCTCGTTGATTTGATGCTAGGTCTGTACCAGCCTGATCAAGGAAATATATATATCGACGGGAAAAGTCTCAAGGATGTACTTCCAATTTGGAAAAGGAAGGTTGGTTATATTCCACAAACTATTTATCTATCAGATGATACAATTTTACGAAATGTAGCATTCGGAATAGAGGATCGATTCATTGATCGCGAACAAGTATGGAAGGTTCTCGAGGTTGCGCAATTAAAAGAATTTGTTCAACAGTTACCTGATCAGCTTGAGACTAGTATTGGTGAGCAAGGTGTACGACTTTCTGGTGGACAACGGCAGCGTATTGGGATAGCGCGTGCCCTGTACCATAACCCTGAAATACTTTTTATGGATGAGGCTACTTCTGCATTGGATAACGAAACTGAAAAAGAAATAATAACAGCAGTTGATCAATTAAAAGGTGAAAAAACATTAATAATCATAGCTCATCGTCTTACGACAATAGAAAATTGTGATATCGTCATCGAAATTGAAGAAGGAAGGGTAAAAAAGGTATCAAGAAGGAAAATGACGGAGAATGTAATATGAAAATCCCCATTTATTTTAATGCTAGATTTTTAACACAAGCTGTAACTGGAGTACAAAGATATGCAGAGGAGTTCGTGTATGCACTCGATTCATTAATTGAAAATAAAGTTATAAACACAGAAGAGTATCAACTTATTATGCTTTCGCCAAAAAATATTAAAAGAGAAATAAACGTAAAGCATATTCAGCTTCAAATTGTAGGGAAGCTTTCAGGTCATCTATGGGAACAGCTTGAACTTCCGTTTTATTCTGCTAAAGGACTGCTGGTTAATTTGTGCAATACAGGACCAGTTCTAAATTGGAGACAAGTTGTTGCTATACATGATCTAGCAATTAAACGGCATCCTGAAGCATTCTCAAGCTTATTCCGTATTTGGTATTTGGTATTATTTAATATTTTGACGAGAAGTTCGAAGCTAGTCATTACAAACTCTAATTTTTCAAAACAAGAACTTATGGAGGTTTTTCCACTAAGACAGGAAAAAGTGAAAGTAAGTTATTTAGGGTGTGAACATGTATTAAGAGTAAATAGTAATGAGGATATTATCAGTAAGTTAAATCTAGATAACAAACAATATATTTTGTCTGTAAGTACGCTTAATCCATTGAAGAATTTTCAATTAACGATCTCGGCATTAGATGTTCTAAAGGACCAAAATGTTTACTTGGTTATAGCCGGTGGCGTAAATGACAATATCTTTGAACCTGCCAAGTTAGAAATCAATCGTAACATTATTTATGCAGGATATGTTGATGAACCAGAATTAAGGGCCCTTTATGAAAAGGCAATCTGCTTTGTCTATCCTTCCATTTATGAAGGTTTTGGTCTGCCGCCACTCGAAGCGATGAGCTTGGGATGTCCAGTTATTACATCTACAGCTGCATCGTTACCAGAAATATGTGGAGATAGTGCTCTCTATTGTGACCCGAGTGATTACTATAGCTTAGCCGATCAAATTAAGAGAGTAATGAGCGACGAGAAGTTGAGAAATACCTTAATTGATAAGGGGAAAGAGCGGGCTAGGGCTTTTCGTTGGCAGGCTTGTGTGAAACAAATTTTTGATGCAGTTAAGAAGGTGCTAGATGATGAGAATCGCAATCGTTCATGATTGGTTAACAATTAATTCTGGGTCTGAACGTGTTTTAGAACAATTACTAATGATGTTTCCTCAAGCTGATATCTATACGGTAGTCGATTTCATGGAAGAAAAAGAAAGAGGCTTTTTAGCAGGACATTCCATTTACACAACTTTTTTACAAGACCTTCCGTTTGCAAAAAAGTCTTATAGAAATTATTTGCCATTGATGCCAATCGCAGTAGAACAATTGGATTTGTCAACTTATGATCTCGTTTTGTCTAGTTCTCATGCAGTTGCAAAAGGTGTTATTACTGGACCAGACCAGCTGCATATTTCATATATTCATTCGCCCATTCGATATGCATGGGATCTCCAACATCAATATTTAATACAGTCTGGACTTCACAAAGGAATAAAAGGAATCTTCACAAAATGGCTGCTTCATTATATAAGAATGTGGGATGTACGAACAGCAAACGGAGTAGATCATTTTGTTGCCAATTCAGAATATATAAGCAGGAGAATTAACAAGGTATATAATCGTACATCAGATGTTATTTATCCGCCGGTGTCTATCGAAAAATGTGAATTCAATCCTAAGAAAGAAGATTTCTATTTAACGGTTTCCCGATTTGTTCCTTATAAGAGGATGGACTTAATTGTAGAAGCGTTTACCGAAATGAATGAAAAGAAACTAATCGTAATTGGAGATGGACCTACTTATAAGAAAGTAAGGGAGAAAGCCGGGGGAAATGTTGAGTTTTTAGGCTATCAGCCGAATAGCATTGTACAAACTTATATGCAACGGGCGAAGGCGTTTGTCTTTGCTGCAGAAGAGGATTTTGGGATTACTCTTGTGGAGGCGCAAGCTTGTGGAACACCCGTTATTGCATTTGGAAAAGGTGGAGCCCTAGAGACAGTTAATGGGATCAATGCCGAAAGAATAACGGGGCTTTTTTATTATAAACAGACAAAAGAAGCCCTAATTGAGGCTGTACGACAGTTTGAGGGGATTTATAGGACCTTCAACCCCTATTTGATACGTGAACATGTGTCAAGGTTTTCAGCAGAAAGATTTCGGTCGGAAATGAAACAATTTATCGAACAAAAATTAGTAGAGTTTAATAAATAGTAGAGGAGAGACCACTTTATGCAGGTAGTCTTACTTTCTGGAGGTTCAGGGAAACGCTTATGGCCCTTGTCCAATGAGACTCGTTCTAAACAATTTTTAAAGGTGCTCCAAGATTCAGAAGGAAAAAATATTTCAATGGTGCAAAGGGTGTGGGGGCAGTTAATTAATGTAGGTCTTGCTTCTCAAACGATTATTGCCACAAGTAAATCGCAGGTTGATATCTTACAAAATCAATTGTCGGTAGGACCTAATTCATTAGTTATTGAACCTTCACGCCGAGATACATTTGCCGCAATCGCTCTTGCGTCTACCTATTTATATTCAGTGAAAGGAATCTGTCCAGATGAGGTAGTCATAGTTCTACCCGTTGATGCGTTTGTAGAAAATAGTTTTTTTGAGAGAATGAAAGAATTGGAAGACATTATACTGCATTCAAATGCTAACTTGGCATTATTGGGAGTAAAGCCGACCTACTCTTCAACCAAATACGGATATATTATTCCTGAAAAAGTTTTTCATAATGATTCTGCGATTCCTTTTCTAGCTTCTGAATTTATAGAGAAACCAAATGAGTCTACTGCAGAAAGATTAATTGAGAAAGGTGCATTATGGAATTGTGGTGTCTTTGCTTTTAAGTTAAGTTATCTTCAATCTATTTTACAAGAAAACAATTTACCTATTCATTACAATGAACTATTAAAACAATATAATGAAATACCTTGTACTAGTTTTGATTATGCAGTGGTGGAAAAAGAGAATAAAATTGCTACTCTTCCGTACGAAGAAGATTGGAAGGACATTGGCACCTGGAATACCTTAACAGAGGAAATGAATTCAAAGATTATTGGCAAAGGAAATGTATCCCAGGATTCAGTTAATACCCATTTAATAAATGAGTTGGATATTCCAATAGCTATATTAGGTATAACGGATGCAATAGTAGCAGCGAGTCCAGATGGGATCTTAGTTTCAAGTAAAGCAAAAAGTTCAAATATTAAATCAATGACAGAGTGCTTTGATGATCGTCCAATGTATGAAGAACGGCGTTGGGGATGGTATAAGGTGCTAGATTATGTCAAGTTTGATGATGGAAATGAAGTTATAACGAAACGGCTTTGTATTGCGAAGGGAAAAAATATTAGCTATCAGATTCACTTGAAACGGAGTGAGGTTTGGACTGTTGTAAAAGGAACAGGAGAATTCATCAAAGATGACGAGCTTATGATCGTAGGGAATGGCGATGTATTAGTAATCCCAATTGGGACTAAACACGGAATAAAAGCCATTACGGATTTAGAAATTATTGAGGTTCAGTCTGGATCTGAATTAAGCGAGGACGATATTGTTCGTTACTGCGAAACATGGGATGAGATTAAAGCTCACTATAATGAGTTGCACGAAGTTTCATATGTTCGAGTAGAATAAGAGTTGGTTTCTAATGACAGGTGATTCATATGATAAGAGGAAATGAAAAATTTATAATAAAAATATTCAATTGTTGTGATTTTATTGCCATTCAAATTGCTTTTCTTTGTACATGGTGGCTAAAATTTATGGCTTTTAATGTTGGCGATAGAGGTCACATTTCGTTTGAAATATATCTATTTTGGAGTATTGTCTACGGTATTTTCTCTGTTTTTGTTTCTTATTTCATGACGCTTTATTCATCGCAAAGTAGAAGGTTATCCTTTTTAAAAGAATTTTCTACAATCTTTAAAGTACATTTTGTAAGTATTGTTTGTCTACAAAGCTTTTTGTTTGTTTTTAGGGTTATTGATTTTTCACGAAGCTTTCTCTTCCTTTATTTTATAAATATTATTCTAGTCGTTACATTGTATCGTTTTTTACTTAAGTTAACATTGAAGTATTTTCGTGCAAGAGGGTACAATAAGCGGTTTATATTAATTATTGGAGCAGGAGAGCTAGCGATAAAATATTATCATCAAGTTAGGAATCATCCGCAAATAGGTTTAGAGGTAATAGGCTTTCTTGATGACTTCAAGCAGGAACATGAAAAGGATCATAGAGGTATGACTGAAATAATAGGAAAAATCAATGACCTTTCTCTGATCTTAGAGGAGCGGATCGTTGATGAAGTTGTCGTTGCCCTTCCATTACATGCATATGAGAAATATGAGTATATTGTTCAGATTTGTGAAAAAAATGGAGTGAGGTTATTCATTATTCCAGGCTTACATACGATATTTCCGGCTCGTCCCCATGTTGAAATGCTCGGAGATATTCCACTTGTTACCATTCGGGATATCCCGTTAGACGAATTAAGGAATAGTATTCTGAAACGATTATTCGATATATTATTTTCAATATTCGCAATAGTAGGGACATTCCCCCTCATGGCTATCATTGCAGTCATTATTAAATTAACCTCAAGGGGTCCACTAATTTTTAAACAAGAGCGGATAGGGAAGAATCGTCGTCCTTTTATGATGTATAAGTTCCGGTCAATGAAACAACAGACCTCGGAAGCATCAAATACAGAATGGACAACTAAGGATGATCCACGTAAGACAAAATTTGGAGCGTTTTTACGAAAGACGAGCCTAGACGAGCTCCCTCAATTTTTTAATGTACTAAAAGGAGATATGAGCATTGTTGGACCTAGGCCGGAACGACCGTATTTTGTTGAACAATTTAAGGAACAAATACCAAAGTATATGGTGAAGCACCATGTCCGACCTGGTATTACAGGTTGGGCCCAAGTCAATGGCCTACGTGGAGATACCTCTATTAGCAAGCGAATTATCTATGATATTTTTTACATTGAAAATTGGACGTTTGTATTTGATTTGAAGATCATTATTAAAACCTTTATAAATGGATTAATAAGTAAAAATGCCTATTAATCTATTAAAATTATTCCTAGGTGGGTTCATGTGTCTGAAAAAATATTTTTATCGATCATTGTTGCAACTATTGGTAGGGAAGTTGAGTTAGAAAATTTCTTGAATTCCGTTGAAAAAATAGATGATAAAGACGCTATAGAAGTAATTATTGTAGATCAAAACGAAGATATGCGACTAGTGCCGATTGTCAATCGGTTTCAAAACCAGCTGAATATAAAGCATCTTAAATATAACGAAAAGCATGCCAATAAAGCAAGAAATTATGGAGCTAGCTGTGCCTTAGGGGAATGGTTTGGATTTGCAGATGATGATTGTGCCTATCATCTACACACTATTTCGGAGTTAAAAAAAACAATTAGTGAACAGCAGCCCCAAATTATATTAGGCGCTGTTGTTGATATAGAGGGGCAATTATTTGGGAGGTCGGCCAAAAAACAGGCGACTCTTACAAAATGGACAATTCTTGGCAAGGTATTTGAAACGAATATGTATATTGAAAAAGACATATTTAATCAAATTGGGGGTTTTAGTAATAAATTTGGGCCTGGTTCCCCCTATTTCTCTGAAGAAGGCTTAGAACTAATACTAAGAGCTGGATTATCTGGATTTAGCCGCAAGAAGGTAAAAATCTATTATAACGAGGTAATTGCTGTTACCCATCCACGTTCCAATGGAAATAGGAATATCATTTCAGAAAAAATATATCACTATTCAATTGGAACAGGAGCAGTTTTAGCTAAATACTTGAGTATCTGGTCACTAATCATGTTGATTGGATTTGCAATTGTACACATAAAGAAACGTATCTT
The DNA here is from genome assembly GCF_000307855.1 of Schinkia azotoformans LMG 9581. Taxonomy (GTDB): domain Bacteria; phylum Bacillota; class Bacilli; order Bacillales; family Bacillaceae_J; genus Schinkia; species Schinkia azotoformans. Next base: position 16,186 of record NZ_AJLR01000122.1, read on the forward strand.
ATATAAAGGTTTCGAAAAGGAATTAGCGGTAATTAGGTTTAGAGGAATTATGATGGGCTTTACGACTTATTTAAAGAGGAAGAGAAAGTTATGAGTTTTTCGATTAAATACATTGGATTTGATGAATCGACTGGATACGGAGTGTCTGCAGCTAATTTTGTAAAAGCACTTCAAAAGGAAAATATTGATGTCACTTTTTTGAAAATTATTCCAGGTAATGTTGAACATGGTGGCAATTATGGAAATGGACTGCCACAGAATGATAAAAACTATCAACTGGTGATTATTCATCTAGTACCTGAATATTATCCATATTCGTTTAAGCATGAAAAAGCTAATAATGCCAATTGCAAAGTATGGGGATATACAACATGGGAGACAGATAAAATCCCCGGTCATTGGCCTGAACTCCTTAATCAAATGGATGGTATTTTTGTTCCAAGTCATTGGAATAAAAATATTTTTCGGAAATGTGGAGTGAAAACTAGGATTGAAGTTCTTCCGCATATCTCTGAATTTGAAGGGAATTGCTCAACAAACATTTCAAACAAGGAGCTTCAATCTGTTCTAGATGAAGTAGGTAATCGTTTTCTGTTTTACAGCATTGGGGTTTGGAGTGAAAGGAAAGCCCCATGGTTATTATTACAGGCTTTTACAGAGGAATTTACAGAAAAGGATCATGTGGCTCTAATTTTAAAGACTGGTAAGGAAGATTGGGTGAATTATCGAAGGAGATGGCAACGATTATTTCGAAAAGAGGTAGGTTCTGCATCAGTAGCCTTTCAAAGGACTGTTCATTCCAATCAGCCACACGGAAATATTTATCATATCGACAATAAGTTAAACGAAGATGATATGGCTAATCTTCATAAAAGAGGAGATTGCTTTATTTCATTTACCCGCGGAGAAGGCTGGGGAATGGGTTCTTATGAAGCGGCTTGGTTCGGAAAAGCAGTCGCCATCACTCCATACGGTGGTGTAATTGATTATTTACCAAAGGAATATGCCTATTTGTTCGATTATCGTCTTATTCCTGTCAACTGTAACTATGGAAAGGCCTCCTATAGCGCTGACCAAAATTGGGCAGACGTAATACTGGAGGATGCCAAAAGGAAAATGCGCTATTTATTTGAAAATAGCCAGGAGCGTAAAAACAAAGGGGGATTATTAAGAGATTATATGATGCGAAATTACAATTCAACCCATATTGTCAAACAGTTTATGGAGGTATTTACAAATGGCTAAGGTGCCTAATATTTTTCATTTTGTATTTGGTTTGCGTCCCCAAAAGGAACCCTTTCATTTTGCGTATTACATGTGCTTAGTATCTTGTCTAGTAGTCAACAAACCTGAAAAAATATATTTCCATTACAAGCATTTGCCATATGGAAAATGGTGGGATCGAATCCGTCCTTATTTAAACTTAAATCAAATAGAAGAGGATTCTTTTATTGGCTCCTATCAATATAAAAATAAAGAGCTTGAAAAATATCGCTATGCCCATCTTTCTGATATTACAAGGTTGGAAATTCTTTTGGAATATGGTGGCGTTTATGCCGATATAGATACATTATTTGTAAATAAGCTTCCTGCTGAATTTTTTGATAAATCCTTCATAATGGGAAAGGAAAGAGTCAATTGGAGTGAAAAGTCTGCGGAAAAAGCAGGAGGATCATTATGTAATGCTTGGATTTTGTCAGAGAAAAATTCAAGCTTTGCGAGAAGATGGCTTGATCAGATTTATGAAGCGTTTGATGGATCATGGAGCAATCACTCCACTTTTTTGCCTTATTTTCTAAGCCAACAATATCCAAATGAAATTCAAGTCGAACCGGAGCGATCATTTTTTCATTTTGACTGGAGCAAGCAAGGAATTACAAATATATTTCTAAAGCAACAAAAAGATTTATCGCAAATTTACAGCATTCATCTTTGGAGCCATTTATGGTGGGAGAAAGATAGAATCGATAATACTTATTTTCATAATGAAAGATTAACCCCAAATTATGTTGCTTTTGCAAAAACAACATACGCTGATATAGCTAAGCCATTTTTACCAGCTGATATTCAAATTGATAAAATGAAGTTTTATTTGGAAACCATAAAATGGTCTATTGAAAATAAAATGCTATTAGCAGGAAATTTAGGAAAGAGGCTTATTCAGAAAGTATAGGGAAGGGGGATTTTTTTCTTGAAATTGTTAGTAGATCCCGAAATATTTTTCTATGGCAGATGTGGCATGGTGCGTTATTATAGTATGCTGGCTCAGCAGCTTAGAGAGGCAGGAATAGAAGTGACCATTCCGCTTTACCTTTCTAATAGTGATTTTATTGATGGACGTTTTCAGAAACTCTACCGTTCTATTTTTAATAGGCCAAGAAATTTTATAGTAAATAGAGTTAATAGACTATCAAAGAAATGGTATTACAAATGTATCGAAGAAAATGACTATGATGTTCTGATGATCACCTCTCCTGTTTTTGAAGACGTTTTTTTGGAGTATCTTCATTCGAACAAGCCGTTCATTATGGTTGTTCACGATACAATGAGATGTGTACTTGGTCCAGATGGTTTATATGATCCATCTGGTGCGAATGCTGATCGACTTGCTTATTTAGCTAGAAGAGCGACGAAAGTGATTTGTATTTCAAATAAAACGAAAGCAGATTTAATAAAGCTTACACCTATCGATTCAGAAAAGTTAGTAGTGATTCATACTGGTAATCTATTAAATTCGTCAATGGAGGCTATTTCTCCAAAAGTATTACCAGAAAGGTATTTATTGTTTGTAGGAGATCGAACGGGGAGAAAAAATTTTCGGTTCTTTATCCGTGCGATTAGTGGTTGGTTAGAAAAACAAGAAAAGCTGGTTATGGTTTGTACGGGAAGTAGTACGAAATGGGAGCAGGATTTACTAAAAAGCCTACATATTGAGGATAAAGTATTGTACGTGGAAGCGCCTGATTCTATTTTAGTTTACTTATATAAAAATGCTGTTGCATTAGTATATCCTTCCCTATATGAAGGCTTTGGTTTGCCGGTACTAGAGGCAATGTCCTTAGGATGTCCGGTAGTGACTTCAGAGATGGAGGCATTAATGGAGGTTGGCGGGGATGCAGTGATGTATATAGATCCTTATAGTGAAAGTTCTATTCTTAAAGGAGTTCAATCCATAGTTGAGAATCAGGAAACAGCATTGGCGTTGAAAAGTAAAGGTCTGAGTATGGCAGAACAATTCACTATTCAGCGAATGGTGCATTCATTTAAGCAAGAAATCTTAGCATGTATGGAGTGAGGAGCAATTGAGGAAATTTAATATTTCAAATCAATGGCGAAGTTTAATGGTTTATGTTCTCCTTATTTCAATGTTATTCATCTTAATAACAACTTATAGACATGGAGAAAAGCAGGATGCCGGGTATTATCAGGAAAGTGCCCAATACGAGTATGCTGTCAAGCTATTATCTGAAGAAAAGGGTGAAGAAGCGGTCAAGCTTCTCAGACAATTGGTAAATGGAAGATATGGAGATAGCTACGAAGTTATATGGAAATATGGGATGGCCTGCGCAATTACTGAAGACTATCCAATGGCGATAGAACAATTATTAAAAGCACAAGAAATAAGACCTGCGCTTATTACGAATGGCTTATACATGGTTCAATTCGGAGAAGTATTAGCGCGGAACAAGGACTACCAAAATGCCGAGTTGTATTTACAAAAAGCACTTGAACTAAACCTTCCTGATGAGCTTCGTTCAGGAGCTGAGGAGCTTTTAAAACAAATTCAAAAAATCAAAAAGCAATAGATAGGGAGAAAGCAGGAATTTACTGTGAATAATCACGTATTCAATCATGATATATTTCAACAGAATAGTAAATTAGATCGAATCATTATATTAATTTTATTATCTATCTTTATCATTGTACCGTTGATTGTACGACTTCATGTAATGGATTTTGCAAGCCCTTTGATTGGTCGTTCGATCTTAAATTCAGGTACTAAAGGTGATTTTTATTCCTATTATAAATTTCTTTATTTAATGGGAGCCACTTGTTTGATCAGCTTTTTATTTGTTTTTAGAATGGCCTTTTGGAGCTATCCGGTAAAGGAAAGCTACATTAATATTCCAGTGGCAATTTTATTCGTTATCATTGGACTTTCAGCGGCACTGGCTCCATATAAAACGCTTGCCTTATTTGGTGAATATAACCGCCTCGATGGAACATTAACCTATATCGCCTGTTTGACCTTGTTTTTTATTGCAGCCAATTTGAAATATTCTAATCAATATATCTATGCTTTTATTTATGCATTATATCCGTTTACGATATTGAATGGAATCATTGGCATTGTCACTTTTTATGGTATGGATTTGCTGCAAATCGATTTTATTCATGCGCTGATATTTCCTGCAGATTTAGGAGATGTCAAAATAACAGAAGGATCAAGCTTTCAATCTACCATTAACCATCCGAACTATATAAGCGGCATTTCTGCCGTGTTGATTATGACATTTCTAACACTGGCGATGTTTGAGCCTAAGCGAATTCGGGCATTTATTCATTTTTGTATGGCGGTCATTTCGACGATGCTGTTATTTACATCGATGTCGACAAGTGGTTTTTTAACGATTGTCGTTCTATTTCCACTTTTAATGTTGGTTCTTTATTTTCAGAAAAAGAAACGTCAAGGAATTCTAGCAGTTGGATCATTTCTAATTTGTTTAGTTGTATTGTTAGTAACCATGAGTTCGCATAATTATCGTGTATGGGACAATAGTGTTGGTTTTTTTGTTTCTACTAACCCATTTAATGGTGATTCAATTAGCCTTGCAACGATTGCTTATGCGGAAACAGCAGATGAGCAGGAGCAAGGAAAAAAGGTGGACATTCCTCCTTTACCGATATTGCCAGAGTCCGGTGCTGCGCCAGGTACAGGCCGGCTGTACATTTGGGAAAAAACGGTTGAACTAATTAAAGAAAGGCCGTTCTTAGGCTATGGTATCGACACACTTGCCTATCATTTTCCACAAAATGATGTCGGGATTATCTCTGGTCTGGAAAGTAGTGATATCGTAGTCGATAAACCACATAATTTGTATATTGGACTTGCCTTTGGCTCAGGAATGATTGCATTACTGGCGTTTCTTGCATTGTTAGTCATGCATTTATGGAAATATTGTAAAGTTTTATGGAGAGTTCAATTACAAGACCAGTCATCCATATTATTAATGACTTTATTTATGGGCTGGATGGCCTATATAATCCAAGCTCTGTTTAATGATTCTATTATTGGAACTTCCCCAATCTTTTTTATTTTATTTGGAGTAGGTGTTTCCTATATTCAACAATATATAGAGAAAAGTAATCAAGTTGACGAAGATTATGAATCTTTATTTACAACTGCAGAAACAAATGAAAATGACCAGTGCCATGCCTGAAATGGTTCTGGTCATTTTTGTTCAGAAATTGTTCAGTATCATTGTATATACTAAATTTACTATGAAAATTTTAGGCATTTTGTCTTAGATAGGAAGTAATATTGGGGGGCATGTAGACTACTAGATTTCTTTTATCATTTTTTATACTTTTCCCGATAATTAATACAGAAAGTAGGATAAATGGATGGTAAAGAAAAAATTTAAATCATATATTGCTGAAAAAAATAACACCAAAACCCTTCAGTTCGTCCAAGTGATTAATGAATTACATGGAAACTATCAATCTTTATCTGATGACCAATTGCGAACTGTATTTATTCAGTTAAGAGAGAAAAAAGTGCGTGATGAAAAGTTCCGTTGTTATTTATTTGCTTTAGTGAAAGAAGTGATTTGGCGAGTTTTCCAAATTGATTTACATAATGTTCAGCTGATGGCGGGCTGGGTACTTGCGGATGGAAAGATTGCAGAAATGGCGACGGGAGAAGGTAAAACAATTATGTCTGTTCTTCCTGCTATTTGGTACAACGTATTAGGCAAAAAGGTTCATGTGATGACAGTGAATGAATATTTGGCAAAAAGAGATTATGAACAAATGGGAAAGGTGTTTCGGTTTTTAGGAATTACGGTTGGTTTGAATTTATCTGAAATGCAGCTTTTTGAGAAAAAACAAGCCTATATGCAGGATGTGACTTATGGTGTGTGCAATGAATTTGGCTTTGATTATTTGCGCGATCATATTGCTAAAGACAGGCTGCTAATGGTACAGCCTGCTCTCCAAGTTGCCATCGTTGATGAAGTGGACAGCATTTTAATTGATGAAGCAAAGACGCCGCTGATCATTTCTGAAAAGCAAAAAGCTCCGCCGGATATCTATTCCGTTTGCTCGAAGCTTGTTGCGAAAATGGATAAAGATAAGGACTATGAGCTGGATTTAAGGACAAACCAAGTGATTTTTACACCAGCGGCGATTGGGAAGCTGGAAGCTGTATTAATGATTAATAATTTATATGATGGTGAACATGCTCCAATCTTTCATTTTTTGCTGCAAAGCTTAAAAGCCCATGTATTTTTGAAAAAAGATGAGCATTACATTGTTGATGAAGATAAAATTCAGCTGATCGATCCATTTACAGGGCGGATTTTAGAAGGCAGACAATATAATGACGGACTGCATCAAGCGATTGAGGCGAAGGAAGGTCTGATCTTAAGTGAAGAAAATCGTGTGAAAGCAACGATAACGATTCAAAAGCTATTTAGTTTATATGAAACAGTTGTTGGCATGACGGGGACGATTCAAGTAGAAGAAGAAGAAGTACATGACCTGTATGGAATTGAAGTTGCAGCCATTCCAACGCATAAACCGGTTATCCGCGAAGATGCAGACGATCAAATCTTCGCGACAAAACAAGAAAAATATGAAGCTGTTTTAGCTGAAATACTAGCAAGCTATGAACGTGGACAACCGGTGTTGGTCGGTACGACTTCAGTCGCCCAGTCCGAGCATATTGCAGACATGCTTACAAAAGCAGGCCTTCCTCATCAACTGCTCAATGCCAAAACAGAAAAGGAAGAAGCAGCGATGATCGCCAGAGCAGGAGAAAAAGGTATGATTACGATTGCTACCAATATGGCCGGTCGGGGAACGGATATTGTTTTAGGTGAAGGTGTTGCTGATGTAGGCGGCTTGTATGTAATCGGTACAGAAAAGCATGAAAGCAGACGAATTGACCGTCAGCTCCGTGGACGAGCAGGCAGACAAGGCGACCCGGGAAAATCAAAGTTTTTCTTGTCATGGGAAGATGAATTGATGGTCCGCTTTGCCGGAGAGAGAACTGAAAAATGGAAAAAGAGTGTCAAAAACAATGATTTATTTGAAAAGATTCAAAAAGAAGTCGAAGAGCAAAACTTTGCGATTCGCACGATTGTCTTTTTGCTGGATTCCGTGATTCATGATCAACGCAATCTTTTTTACAACCATCGTCGCCAAGTGCTTGTAGGTGAGGAGTGGCTGGAAACCGCGCAAAACCACATTGCTGCTTATTTAGAAAATACGCTGCCAACTAAGGATAATCCAAAGGTGGATGAGATTATCGGTGGAGAGTATGGGGATTATTATGAACAGTTCGAGTTGGTGCAAAAAGAAAAGGAGCTTTGGCGTGAACGGGTTGAAAAGCTCTCACCGCTTCAACAAAGGCAGCTCCTCCAACTATATATAGGGCTGCTTGATGAAGGCTGGGCTGTCCATTTAGATACAATCCACCATTTGAAACAAAGCCTGCACTCCCGTGTCTATGAACAGCGTGACCCGATACTGATTTTTCACGATGAAGCATGGAAGCTCTATAAAGCGATGGAGGAACAAGTAAGAGAAGCGTTGTTTCATAGCTTGAAAGAATTATGGGAGGAGGAGAACGATGAAGCAAATATTATGGGATCGCTTGCGTACCAAGCTATTTAAAAATGATGAAAAAATAATGGAAGAGCCTGAGGAACCGCAGCCAGAAGAAATAACCCAAACGATTGAAATCATTACTTTACAGGAGCAACTGGGGATTTTCAAGCAGGTTGATCAATATATGAAAGAATACACACCCAAGTATGCCCTTGCTTCTCATGATTATGAAAAGGGCTTCGCCATGAAAAACGACGTCTTTGTCTCAACAGCGGGAGAAGACCCGATTTCAAGATGTAATCTAGAAGTGTTCTACCAACAAGCAGGGACAACAACCAAGGCTGTAACCTATCTCGTCAGCCTAATCAAATTTGGAGGTGATGAGTGGAAAGTATTTCAGGTGAAATAGTCATTTCTAAATAATGAATTAATTATATGGGTAGATTTAGAAGAGGGGAGAATTATAGATGAACAATAAAAATATTAGCAAGTTCCCACTTAGTAAAAAAGGGCTGATGATGATCCTTGCCACAGCAGGGGCGATGCCGATTGCAATTTCAATGCCAAGTGATGCAAGTGCAGGAGCAATATTTTCTTCAGGGACTGGTACAGTAGCAGATCCTTACATCATTACAACAGCGGAGCAGCTGGATGCTGTTCGTAATTTTCAATCAGCACATTTTAAATTGGGAAATAATATAGATTTAAGTGGATATAGTGCAGGGGAAGGTTGGTTGCCGATTGATTTTTTTGAGGGCACACTCGATGGGGCTGGTCATAAAATTAAAAATCTTAAAATTTATCGACCTAATACCCAGTTTGTGGGTTTATTCGGGGAACTAGGCAATTCCAATTTGAAAAATATATATTTAGAGAATGTTGATATTAAGGGATGGCTACATGTGGGCGGACTTGCGGGATACTCGTCTGGAAGTGTGAGCCATTGTTTTATATCGGGTACGGTAGCTGGTAAGTATCAATTTGGCGGACTTGTTGGGACTAATGAGGGATTAATCACTTCAAGTTATTCTGCGGCGAACGTAGGTCTTAATTCCGATGCCAAAAACAATTTTGGTGGAATCGTAGGAATTAATATTGGAACAATTAGTAATAGTTATGCCATAGGAAGAGTGGGTGGTGCTGCCGCTGCCGATATTACAGGTGGTATTGTAGCAGTCAATAATGTTGGTACGGTAGTAGACAGTTATTACGATCAAACTACAACAGGCCAATCTGATACTGGGAAAGGTATAGGAAAAACTACGGTAGAGATGAAGCAACAGGCGACATATGTTGGCTGGGACTTTGCTAATACATGGACGATTCAGGAAGGAGTAGGTTATCCAACACTCCGTGTTTTTAACAACAATAGCGATCAACTGCCGGTTGCATCAAACGTAGAGCTTACTGGAACAGCAGAAGTAGGTTCAACCTTAACAGCCACTTATACGTATACTGATGCCGATGGAGATCTAGAGACGGACACGACTTTTGCATTCTACAGTTATGACTCCAATGGAATATATAATAAAACATTGGTTCAACCGGCATCTGCTGTTAATACTTATGTAATCAAAGCTGCTGATGCGGGCAAAGTAATTAAAGTAGAGGTTATTCCGAAAAATGAAAAAGGAACTGGAGCTGCTGTATCAAGTGCGGCAACTGGCATCATTAAAATGTTTACTGGCACTGGCACAGTTGATGACCCTTATCTGATTACTACGGCAGATCAGCTTAATGCCTTGAATTTAAGAGAGTATAGTGACAAGAATTTTAAATTAGTGAATGATATTGATTTAAGCAGTTATTCAAATTGGCAGCCAATTAGCAGTGGATTTAAAGGAACGCTTAATGGTAATGATAAGACCATTCGTAATTTAACAATTACTGAATCTAGGTATCAAAATACGGGCCTATTTATTACCTTGCAAGATGCAACAATAAAAAATCTCACAATAGATGGAGTAAACATAGATTTAGAAAACCGATTATTTCAATCCTATTCAGTAGGTACTCTAGCGGCATCCAGTTTCAGCTCAACAATAGAAAATGTTCATGTGACAAATGGAACAGTTTCGGGAAGTAGAACGGCGGGATTTTCAGGAAATGGATCGCTAGGTGGTTTACTAGGCTATGCTTATCAAACTACTATTACGAATGCAACTTCAGCAGTATCTGTGGTTGGTGATCTGAATAATAGTAGTTTTGATGACGGTACAGGGGGATTAATAGGTGTATTAGATTCTGGGACTGTTAATAAAGTGCATTTTACAGGCGGCGTAACGGGCCATTATAATGTTGGGGGTCTTTTTGGGAAAGTAGGGTTTTCTTCTAAAGTCAACAATGCCATTGCAAATGGAACAGTAAAGGGAGTATCTAACGTTGGCGGTTTAATTGGATGCATCAATGACGCATCGAGTACGCTTGGAAATTCTTATGCTAGTGGGGAAGTTACAGGTACTTATAATCCAGGAGGGATTGTTGGATATACAACGACCTATGGTGGCCCCGACTTAACTAAAAAGCGATTTAACAATCTTTATTGGAATCAATCAACTACCAAGCAAGCTAGAGGGATATTTGACCCTTTTGATCCAACTTCAGTTGAGTATGGAAAGAGTATTGATTCTCAAACATGGTTACAAGAACTAGAGCTTACAAGTGATGGATATTTTGCATTAGCTGACATTACTATTGGTACTGAAATACCATTTAATGCATATAAAGGGCAAGAATTTGAAGTGCCTGTTTCAATAAGCAATATTCCTTCAAACATATCTTCCTATGATATGATTTTGGATTTTGCAAAAGATAAATTCCAAGTAATAAGTATTTCTCCAATAAATACAAATGCCTTTTCAAGCTTTGATAATCAAAAAGGGTTGATTAGTGTTGGCTGGCCAGATCTAACAAGCACGCTTAATCCATTAACTGGTGTGGAGAAACAACAGTTATTCACAATCAAATTTAAAGCGAAAAATGAAGCTTACTCTGGGGACATGCCTATTATACTTAGTGCGACACAATCATCACCAATAGTGCTTAAAAATGACAACAATAAGAGAGTATTAGCCAACGTAATAGCTGGTAAAATAGCAATTAGCGAAGCTCCTTCACTTTCATATTCTAGTACAACATTTGTCGAAGCAGCTGCGAATGATGGTTCAATCAGCACGACACCGATTACGATTACCTTAACGAACGATACGTTTACCGGTACAGATGGTGAGGATTTTGCAACAAACAATAAATTAGAAGTTGAAAATCTGCCAGAAGGATTATCTTTAAGTGCTATCCGCACGACTGCTAATCAACTTGCAGTGACTTTAACAGGAAAAGCTACTAATCATGCCAATAGCAATGATATTAGTAACATCAAATTATCATTCAAGGATACAGCATTTACAAATGGAACTACATCTATTGTACAGAATACAACAATGGATAATTTAGCCATTGACTTTGCGGATGGAACAGCGGAAATCAAAATCGGTGAGGTAGCAGCATTTGTTGGTGAAGAAATAGAGGTGCCTGTATCTATTACTAAACTATCATCAGATATTGCTGCCTATGGTATATTTATTGATTTTGATAAAGAGGCATTAGAGGTTGTTGATGTCAGTCCTGCAATACAAGATGATATAGGTTTTGCTTACAATGCCATTAATGATGAAGGTGTTTTAAGAACGACTTGGGTTGACATGAGTGGTGGAGATAATCCGATTGCAACAACCCAAGATTTATTCAAAATTAAGTTTAAAGTAAAAGCTGGTGCAACAACTGGGGAAAAGGCATTGACAATAAGTGCTGCTACAGACGAATTCCCTGTACCGCTTGAGTTTACTGGTAGCGACCTAAATAATATCATCGGAACTGTAACAGAAGGCGAAGTTTCCGTTCGGAAATTAATTTATTCTGATACTAAATTTGTCGAAGCAGAAGCTAATAATGGTACCTTCACAACTCCGATTACAATTACATTAGAGAATGATACATTTGTTGGTACAGATGGCGATGATTTTACAGAGTACTTGGACTGGGATTCAACTAAACTACCAGCTGGACTTAGTATTAGTGCTGAACGAACAAGTGCAAATCAAATTGAAGTTAGTTTAATAGGGAATGCAACAAACCATCTAGATGTGAATGATGTTACGACTGCAGACAATTTAAGAATTACCCTTAAGGACCAAGCTTTTACAAAAGGAAATACGGCTGTTGTTAAGATGACAACAAGTGATCCACTTGAAATTGACTTCAGCAATCCGACAGCTAAGATTGCTATTGGTTCTATAACAGGGTTTGCAGGGGATGTAGTAGAAATTCCTGTTTCGATAAGCAGTATTACTTCTAATGTTAAATCTTTTAATCTAAATTTAGAGTATGATCAAAATGTGCTTGATTATGTGACTTTTACTAAAAAAACAACTGTTTCGAAATATAATATTGGCATTGAGAATGATGAAGAGAATGGTAAATTATCGATTACTGGGCTTGGGAACACTGCGCTTTCTACCCTTCAAGAGTTAATTGCCATTAAATTTAAGATAAAAGAGACTGCATCTTCAGGAGATACTTCAATAACATTGGATACAGACGAGGATTACACTTCCGAGTTTACAGATAGCTTCGGGGAAAATGTAATTGTTGATGTAACAGAAGGAACTGTAACTATCACAACTGCGCCATCCTTAAGCTATTCCGGTTCTAAGTTCTATGAATCGGATTTAAATGATGGTTCAATTAGTACGACACCAATTACGATTACATTGGCGAATGATACGTTTACCGGTGTAGATGGCGAAGATTTTGCAGCAACTACGTCTGGAAAATTGCAAGTAACCAATCTACCTGCAAATCTTCAATTGCATGCAATACGAACAAGTGCCAATCAACTTGAATTATCTTTAAGCGGGACAGCTACTAAACACGAAAATATTCATGATGTAAATAACCTAACAATTGCATTTTTAAATTCAGCTTTTACAAATGGAAAAGCATCTATTGTTAATAATGCAATTAAAAATGATTTGCAAATTGACTTTTTTGATCCGGCACCAATCTTAACGTATTACGGTGATACGTTTGTGGAGACGGAAGCAAATGATGGAACCATTCAAAGAAATGTAAAGGATTTCCAGAATCCGTTAAAGATTACTTTAAAATATGATACATTTACCGGAAACGATGGCGACAATTTTACCGATAAAGTATTGATCGAAGGGGTACCAGATGGTTTACAGGCGAAAGTCATTCGTGAGAGTAGTACTTCTTTATATGTTACCTTAGAAGGGGAAGCAGATAATCATTCTGATATCGATGATACAGACAATTTAACAATTTCGTTTCCATATGATTCAGCATTTACAAGTGGAAATGCTGCAAAGGTTACAAATAGTTCAAAATCAGGCGTAAAAATTGATTTTGCTGATCCACGCACTTTAACGTATTCTAGTTTGATTTTTAAAGAATCCGAAAAGAACGACGGAACAATTAGTACAACGCCAATCACGATAACAATAGCAAATGATACATTTACAGGTAACTCGGATGAGGACTTTGTTGCAACGAATAAATTAAAGGTTACAAATTTACCGGATGGTTTAACTGCAAAAGCAATACGAACAAGTGGTACTGAGCTACAAGTGACGTTGGAAGGGGCAGTTGCAAATCATCTAAATGTAAATGATGTAAACAATTTAACCTTTACATTTGATAAAACGGCTTTTACAAAAGGAGATATTTCAGAGGTTGTCAATTCGACTAAAAATGACCTTCAAATCGACTTTGCAGATGTAAGTGGCTTAACGTATTTAAGCACTGTTTTTACAGAATCAGAAATAGATGATGGTTCCATAGCAACAACAGCGATTACAATTGAATTGAGCGACGATCAGTTTACTGGAAACGATGGCGATGATTTTGTAGCATTGGAAAAATTGGAAGTTTCTAATCTACCGGACGGTTTAACAGCAGTAGCACAACGAATAAGCAATACCGTTTTGGAAGTTAAGTTGACCGGAAAAGCTAGTAAACATTTGGAATATAACAATGTCGATGATTTGACTTTTACATTTAATAATGGAGCATTTGTAAGTGGAGATGCTACGAAAGTACAAAATGCAACAAAGGACGACTTGAAGATTGAATTTATAGGTATAGCAAGCTTAACGTATGTCCCTGCAACGTTTATGGAAGCAGACAGCAATGACGGTTCAATCAGTACAACGCCGATTACGATCACATTGGATCTTGATGAGTTTAATGGAACGACAGGTGAAGACTTTGTAGCGAGTGATAAAGTTAACGTATTAAATGTTCCAGCAGGATTAACACCTGTAGCTACACTTATTAATGAAAAGCAAATTAACTTGCAGCTGACAGGAAATGCCGATAATCATGGGCTAGGGAATAATGTTAACAACATAAAAGTTGAATTCTTAGATAATGCCTTTATAAACGCACCTGCTTCAGTGGTTCAATTTGCAACGAAAGATGATATTTCAATTGAGTATTTAAATAATGAGCCAAGTATTACCCTAATAGATTCGAACGAGGATCAAATTGTAAATGCTGATGGTAAAGTTATTTTGGCAGGTACAGCAACAGATGTTAATGCTGGTCAATTTTTATCGGGATCGATAGGGCAAGATATATTGAACGTAACTGCGACAATTGATGGCAAACAAAAAACAACTCCAGTAGATGCACTTGGTAATTGGGAGTTAGAGTGGGAAGGCAGTGAGCTGTCAGAAGGAACCTATACAAATATTGATATTGTTGTAAATGACGGCAGTTCAACTACAAATGATTCAGTATCAATTACCTATACGGGAACCATTTTAGTGGATAAAGTTGCGCCGAAAATTAATAAAATCCAAAAGTCAGTATCACAAGCAACGAACCAATATGTGGCAATTGCAGTAGATGCTAGCGATGATGTATCGGGTATAGCGGAGAAAAAGTTTGCGCTTGGTACTGATGTTGATTATGCACAGGCAACTACATTTGACGGATTATTATTTAACGTTGAGCTAAATGGAACATATACGGTATGGGTTCGTGATAAGGCAGGAAATACTATTTCCGATACAGTTGTAGTAACGGAAATTGACCCAGTGGCGGTTACGAAAGCCGCGCTAGAGATTGGTTATGCGACAGGAGATAGCGTAAATGCAGTAACGCAAGATGTCACCCTAGCGTCAACAGG
>NZ_AJLR01000123.1 GCF_000307855.1 Schinkia azotoformans LMG 9581
AGGAAACTTGAATTGCGTTAGCAATTCCTAGTTGACTTATCGTAGGGAGGAGACCTGAAGTTTGCAAGGCGATTGGCGCTGGAGCTAGACAGTGGTGTAACAAAGGCAACTATACACATAGTTGCCTCTTCATTTGGTCTAAAGTAATATTGTGAATTCTCCACAAAAAATGACAGATATTTTGGTTGATTGTTACAAAGAAATTTCAAGTAAAATTTAATATAATAATAAGTGAAATATAAACTCTGGTTGACAACGGAGAAAATTGTCGAATATCGGGTTCATATATTCGAAAAAATTACGGTGGAGGGGTAATCGCTATGTTATTAAAAGATTTTTTCATTGGTCTTTCTCAAAATCAATTTTTAAATAGTGCTGCTAAAAAGTATGGATTAAAAATGGGGGCACAAAGTGTCGTAGCGGGTACAAATATTCCTGAAGTAATCAAAAGTATTAAAGAGCTAAATGCGCATGGCATTTCTTGTACGGTAGATAATCTAGGCGAATTTGTTTATCAAAAAGAAGAAGCAACTGAGGCAAAAAATAATATTCTTGCTGTAATCGAAGCTATCCACGAAAATAATGTAGACGCTCACATTTCATTAAAACCAACACAATTGGGATTAGACATTGATTATGATTTCGCACTGCTAAATCTTAAGGAAATCCTAGAAAAAGCAAGCGGTTACAATATGTTTGTTAACTTTGACATTGAGGATTCAGGGCACTTACAGCCTGCTTATGACATTCTTGATGAGCTAACGAGGGAATTTGATAACGTTGGAACGGTTATTCAGGCCTATTTCCACCGTGCGCAGGAATTTGTTGAAAAATATAAAGATATGCGTGTACGTATTGTAAAAGGTGCTTATAAAGAGCCTGCAGAGCTTGCATACCAAGATAAAAAAGAGATTGATGCTAACTTTATTCGTATTACAGAGTGGCATCTATTAAATGGAAAGTTCACTTCCATCGCCACACATGATCACCATATTATCAATCATTTGAAAAAGTTTATTAAACAAAACAATATACCTAAAGATAAATACGAATTCCAAATGTTATATGGCTTCAGAAGAGAGCTGCAATTAGAGCTTGCCAAAGAGGGCTATAACTTCTGTACGTATGTACCATTTGGTAAGGACTGGTATGGTTATTTCATGAGACGTCTTGCTGAAAGACCTCAAAATTTAAACCTTGTTGCCAAAACAGTATTTAATAAGAAAACAAATACAGTGTTGGGCTTAACAGCAGGTGCCTTTATTTTAGGAAGAATGTCAAAGAAGAAAAAATAAGAAAAGAAAACGAAGCCCCGTTTTGATTGAAACGGGGCTCCTTTTAATTAATTAATGCAATAATACCTTCTTCATCATCAAGAACCAACTGAATGCCTGCATATGGATCTCTGTTTAAAAACTCCTCAAGCCATAATCGCAAAGCTTCAATTAAATTTCCGTGGGTAAGTACTTGCTTTCGGTCATTTACAAAAACTTCTGCAGAAAAGCCATAGTCATCATCAAACATTAGTTCAACTTCAACATCTTCCGGTTTGACTTGCCTTTTCCGAGCGATATAAACGCAGGTCGCATTGATAATATCCTGCTCTCCAAGTACTAGCTCCGCCATGGATTAACATCCTCTTTTTTCTTTTTGTTTTTGAAGTAAGTAAATATACCACGAACTAGTGAAATTAATACAATAATGGCTAGTACATTAATCATCAAACCAAGGATCTCACCTAAAAATCCCATGTTACCGAATAAGCCGCCAAATAGTAAACCGGCAAGACCACCAATCATTAAGCCCTTCATTAAACCGCCTGAGAAAAATCCGCCTTTTTTCTGTGTATTTGGTGTAGCAGTAGATTTATTGGTTGTGTTTTGATCTGCTTTTTTGTTTTGAAACAAGGAATTGTTGTTTTTCTGTGTGTTGTTATTGAAGTTAAATCCTTTCTTACCTGAACTATACCTTTTGGCGTCAACCGTTGTAGGTTGGTCTTGGAAAATAGCTGTTCCAATCGGCGTAAACAAAAGTGCTGCAGTAATCACAGCTGCGAATAATTTTTTCATTTAATAAATTCCCTCCGTATTTCTTTTTTAATAGTTATATTTCATTCTATAGTATTTACGTTGGAAAATAAAATAAGTTTCACTTATGAATTATTTTTTTTATATACAAGATTTGTAAAAGGGTTCACATAAAGTACAAGTTTTTTGTGAGGTTTAGACTATTAAAAGTGTTAAAATATGGGTTAAAGAAAAGGCTTGAAGGGAGAACCAATAATGAAAGTACAAAGAAATTCTCGGAAGCCCATGATTTATTATTTCCTGATTGCAATGAGTGTTGTTATGCTTCTGAACGCATTTATCATGCCGCTGATTACGGAACAAAAAATAACGGAAGTTGATTATGGGACATTTTTAACAAAAATTGAGAAGGGGGATATTAAAGCGGTAAAGATTTTGCCCAATCAAATCACTTTTACTGCTAGTAACGAACAAGGAAATGAAGCTGCTTTTGTGACGGGACGTATGGATGATCCAGATTTAGTGAACCGTCTGTATAAAGCCAAAGTCCCTTTTACCTCCACGATTCAAAGCGATAATTCCTCTTTCATCAATTTTATTTTAACTTGGATCCTCCCACTGATTCTTTTTATTTGGATCAGCCAAATTTTCATTAGGAAAATGCAAACGAAGGTAGGAGGGGGAAATCGTACATTAAGTATTGGGAAAAGTAATGCCAGAATTTATGTGAAAGCAGAAACAGGGAAATCCTTTAAAGATGTCGCTGGTCAGGATGAAGCTAAAGAAGCATTGCAGGAAATCGTTGATTTTTTACATAATCCAACGAAGTATAAATTTATTGGCGCTAAGATTCCGAAGGGGGTTTTATTAGTGGGACCTCCAGGTACTGGGAAAACATTGCTTGCAAAAGCATTAGCAGGCGAATCCAAGGTACCATTTTTCTCGATATCTGGTTCTGAATTTGTGGAAATGTTTGTCGGAATGGGGGCTGCGAGAGTCAGGGATTTATTCAAACAGGCGCAGGAAAAAGCACCTTGCATTGTTTTTATTGATGAAATTGATGCAATCGGTAAAAGCCGAAATTCCATTGGGATTAGCAGCAATGATGAGAGGGAGCAAACATTAAATCAACTTTTGTCCGAGATGGATGGGTTTGATGCCGGTAAAGGTGTCGTTATTTTAGCAGCTACGAATCGACCGGAAACCCTTGATAAAGCACTGCTTAGACCTGGTAGGTTTGACCGTAGAATCCCGGTGGAATTACCGGATTTGCAGGGACGTGAAGCGATTTTGAAAGTCCATGCCGGCAAGGTAAGAATGGGAGACGATATTGATTTACATGCAATTGCAAGAGCAACACCAGGTGCGTCTGGGGCGGATTTGGCCAATATTATTAATGAGGGTGCATTGAGAGCGGTTAAAGAAGGCCGTCATCACGTAAACCAAAGTGACCTCGAGGAGTCTGTAGAGGTCGTTATTGCTGGATATCAGAGAAAAAATGCCGTGATTCCGATGAAAGATAAATTAACGATTGCCTATCACGAAATAGGCCATGCTCTAGTTGCGGCCAAACAAAACCACTCAGCACCCGTTCATAAAATAACGATTATTCCGAGAACCTCGGGGTCGTTGGGTTATACGATGCAGGTGGAGGAAGGGGAACAAGTACTGCTTACAAAAGAGCAAGTCATGGATAAAATCACCACCTACATGGGCGGCCGAGCTGCGGAAGAGATTGTTTTTAATACGATCACTTCAGGTGCAGCGAATGACATCCAACAGGCGACTAGGATAGCCAGAGATATGGTGACAAGATTTGGTATGAGTGACGAATTCGATATGATGGCTTTAGAAACGGTAAACAATCCTTACTTAGGTAGCGATACTACTCTGTTAGTATCTCCTGAGACATCCGCGAAAATAGATGCGGAAGTACTAAAAATTATTAAAATTGCTCATCAAAGGGCTATTGAAATACTTGAAGAAAATAAAGATAAACTACATGAATTGGCAAAATACTTGGTGGAGAAGGAAACGATCACTGGGGGAGAATTTATGGAGTTTTTAGCTTAAAAAGCAATCGCTGAATCTATGGGCTCCAATTCATAGATTTGGCGATTTTTTTGAATAAAATTATAATATTGCATATTGACTTAAATTACCGGAGTGGAGACTATAAGATGAGATATTAAGTAAAACACAGTAGGATCCATAAATGGTATATTCAGGTAAGTAAGGCAATTTGCGGTGTAATTGTAAAAATGATTAATTAAAAAAAGAGAGTGATTTATTATGGTTTATATTTTACAATATTGTATTTTTATTACCCTATTTCTTTTTTTTACACTATTGGCTTGGTATGAGGGTAGTGCACTATTGGACGTACAATGGGAGTGGAAATATACTGCCTTTTTTTCAAATGTTATAAATGGAGCTATTAAAAAAGAATCGGATATTTCACAATTAGATTTTTTTTTATATGCTGCAAAATTTAGACCAGTATTCCCCATATTTATGGTCCTCACTTTAAGTTATATAGTAACCATATCAGCAAAGTTAGTTTTAAAAAACAGTTATAAAAAATTAATACTTTTTTATAGTCTTTTTGGGTTGCTTTTCTTTTTTCTAACTGTTTTCGTTTCTGATTCACCGACAATCGGAGGAAAATATTTTACTATTCTTTTTATCATTTTATCAATCATTAATTTTACAATATCGCTTTATCACTACATATTTAGAGTAAGAGGTATGGACAATACCAAAATGTGATAATGTTGCTGTTGACTAAAGTTGGCTGAACATTCAAACTATAATTATGACAGCAAGAAATTAGCAAGGGTTTTTGATAAAATCACTAAATGGGGGAGTTGGAGGATGGAGTTTTTATCAGTAAGACAAACAGAGGACATTGCTTATATTACTTTGGAAAATATTAAAGAGTTTAACACTTTAACATTGCAGGTTCTTCGTGAAATGGATCAATTGTTAAAAGAAATTGGTACGAAAAGAGAAGTAAAAGTCGTTGTGATCGAGGGATCTGAGCGAGTATTTTGTGCTGGACATAGCTTAAAAGAAATTGAAGCAAAAAATGAAACGGAAGTATTGGCGCTTTTCCGAGAATGTTCGACGATGATGCGGACGTTACGCGAGATTCCGCAGATCGTTATTTCAAAAGTTCGCAGTGCAGCTGTAGCTGCCGGATGTCAATTAGTTGCCGCTAGTGACTTAGCGGTTGCTAGTGATGTCGCGAAATTTTCAACACCTGGAATAAATAGCGGGCTATTCTGCAGTACGCCAGCTGTATTTTTAAGTAGAAATATTGGACGGAAAAAGGCTGTAGAATTACTATTCACTGGTAATTTCATGTCAGCACAAGAGGCGCTGTTGCATGGCCTAGTCAATAAAGTTGTCCCGGTTGAGGAGTTAGATGCCGAAACGGAAAAACTGGCTAAAGATATTACGAAACAAAGCCTAAACATTATCGAAATAGGAAAGCGTCAGTTTTACCAACAAATTAATATGGAAGATTTCCAAGCCTTAAATTATTCAACAGAAGTTATTTCTTTAAATAGTAAACATCCAGATGCCCAAGAAGGAATCCGTGCTTTTATTGAAAAAAGAAAGCCAGTTTGGGATTGAAAGAGAAAAACCGGAGTATGAGTCATAAACATACTCCGGTTTATTTTATATTTTTTCGGCATTTTCACCGGGGGCTAAATATTCCAAGACAAGCTTTTCAAATAATTGCATTTCCTCGTTTTCTGAAAGCGCAATGTCTGTTTTTAATGAATGAAGTGCACTCTCTATAAGAAATTTCCGAGGTTCACGTGAATGCAGTACTTCATCTAAAACAAAGTTAAGAAATTCAAGTGGTTTCGTTTGATCCTTACCATCATTTAAGGTCATTTTAATTTGTAAAACGGTGTGATAAAGTTTTTCCTTTAAAGTCTTATCTGTTTTATTGCTTGGCAGCCAGTTTTCTAATATTTCGGGTCTTATTAACTGATCTTCTGCTGCCGAAACCTCCTCGACGATTTTTACAATCCGCTCTACACTGTATCGAACAATCCTCTGAATACTGGTGTTTTCCTCTTCATAAGCCATTGCGTTAAATTTAAAGTTATGTTGGAGAATTCCTAAAAACATAATTGCGCAATCTAATAAATAAGGTTTTTTCTCGTCCCCAAAAAGATCAAGAAATCGAGTATATACCCAATCGATGAACAGGAAGTTGCCACGTTTCATGAAGTTGTTGAGTTCAGGATCATTTAAGACAAGCACTTCTTGAAATAGAGACAATAGTTTATTTCTTTTGTTCGTATTCATATGTAATTCAACTTGTTTTATAAAAACCTTAACATCAGAGGGGTCTTGGCCAATGAGCAATTCATTTCTCTCTTGTTCGAGTTTTTTAAAAATGGATTTAAATAATGCCATTAATAATTCACTTTTTGAGGAAAAATAATTATAAAATGTTCCCTTCGAGATCCCGCTGCTTTCTAAGATATCTTGAATAGATGTAGCTTGATATCCTTTTTCAATAAATAATTGATGAGCAATATTTAATACTTTTTGTTTCCTAATGTTCATAATTATCACCCGGAATTTTATTGGACTGCTTGTATAAAAATCATAGTACATTAATTTTTCGAAATATACAAACCTTTTAAAATAGGGAGTATTTATCAATTGAAATATTTAAACTTATGGTATAAGATATAGTTCATCTGAAATGTAAGTATAAATAATTGAACTTAGTGTTCATAGGAGGAAAGATCAATGAATCAAGACGTTAAAGAGACACATCGTCCACCCTATGGGATAATTTCAGTCTTAATGATTGGAGCATTTATCGCATTTTTAAATAATACATTATTAAACATTGCCTTACCTTCCATTATGACAGAATTAAAAATTGAGCCGGCAACTGTGCAATGGTTATCAACAGGATTTATGTTAGTAAACGGGATTCTAATTCCAACTACTGCATTTTTAATTGAAAAATATTCGGTACGCCGCTTGTTTTTAGTGGCAATGGGGTTGTTCACAATTGGGACTATCATTGCCGGTGTAGCCCACGTCTTCCCGATTTTATTAACCGGTCGTATGGTTCAAGCAGCAGGGTCGGCCATTATGATGCCGCTTCTAATGAATGTCATGTTAGTAAGCTTCCCAGTAGAAAAAAGAGGAGCAGCGATGGGCGTGTTTGGTCTAATATTAATGGCCGCACCAGCGATTGGTCCAACATTATCAGGTTGGATCATCGAACATTATGATTGGAGAATGCTTTTCCATTTCGTTACACCCATTGCAGCCGCAGTATTAATAATTGGATTTTTCTTGCTTAAGGATAAAAAAGAAAAGGTTAATATCCGCCTCGATGTCGTATCACTTTTATTATCAAGCATCGGTTTTGGCGGTTTAATGTATGGTTTTAGTTCTGCCGGGAATAAAGGCTGGGATAGCCCGCAAGTGTATGGAACAATTATAGTTGGAATTATTTCATTCGTTTCCTTTGTTATTTTGCAATCAAAAAAAGAGCGTCCGATGCTAAACTTCTCTATATTTAAATATCCAATGTTTGCTTTATCATCTGCCATTACAATGGTTATCAATATGGCGATGTTTTCCGGAATGATTCTTTTACCAATCTATGTGCAAACACTACGTGGAATCTCTCCAATGGATGCAGGGTTAATGCTTCTTCCAGGAGCATTAGTAATGGCCTTTATGTCTCCTATCACTGGGAAATTATTTGATCGGTTTGGCGGCCGTATATTAGCTGTAATAGGGCTTACTATTTTAACGGTAACAACCTATTATTTCAGCAAATTAACGTTGGAAACCGGGTATACGCACTTAATGATCTTACATGCGATAAGGATGTTCGGCATGTCTATGGTCATGATGCCTGTATCAACAAATGGCTTAAATCAATTACCGGCTCGTTTCTACCCACATGGTACAGCGATGAACAACACGTTAAACCAAGTGTCAGGCGCTATTGGAACTGCACTATTAATTACAATTATGACGAATAAGACAGAATCAACTGCAACGAAACTTACACAAGAAGCTATGAGTCATGCAAGTGCAACAGGAGGTCAACAAACTGGGGCTGCAATAGCGGCTATTAAACAACAAATTGCAGCGCAAGCGATGTTGGAAGGAATTAATTTTGCTTTCTTAGTAGCGACTATTTTCTCTGTTATTGCCCTTGTCCTTGCTTTATTTATCAAAAGGGCAACACCAGCAAAAGACCCAATCGAGCAAAAAGCGACTTCTCCAAAAGTTGCACCTAAATTAGCGGAAAATTAATTATGAAAATTACTTCAAAGTGAGAGGCTGCATGATGGGCCTCTTCTTTTTCGTTTTCAAGCCTAGAATGGCCTGCTTAAATAACTTTCAAAAGCCCCTATTATAAACAAAAATATCACTTGAACCTTCCAAGAATATACGATTTTGGTCAATAAGTTTTTTGGTTGCTCCGCGTTTCTGATATACTATACTATTTCATTCCGCCAATTGTTATATAACATATTAAAGGTAAAAAACCTTTTAAAATCAACTATTACCGATCAATTTTCAGTTGGTGTACTAATAGAAAACGCCTACCTGTATACACCCTTTTGAATAGTAAAAATAATAAGAGTAAATAGATTATTTTTGAATATAACTCTTAATTTAATTACAAAATTATTTTATATAGTTACAAAATATATCAAAATCCGACAATAGTTCATATAATGTTCACATAAAGACAAAATGATTACGCTTTCAATTAATGAAATCTTTCTAAGAATTTTAAGAATAAGAAGGGGTGGAAAAATGAAAAAGTTTTTAAATTTTAAGAGTTTAACATTTCAGGTTATTAGCGGTATTATCCTCGGTATTATTTGTGGAGCATTATTTCCAAAGTTCGGTGCAGAATTAAAGGTTTTAGCAGATATTTTTATTAAAATGATTAAAATGATCATCGCACCAATCATCTTCCTAACAATCGTTGTTGGTATTGCTGGTATGGGTGATATGAAGAAGCTTGGTCGTATCGGTGGTAAGGCATTACTTTACTTTGAAATCGTTTCAACCATTGCTTTGGCTATTGGTATCACAGTTGCAAACGTTTTTAAACCAGGTAAAGGCTTTGATACAAGTGCTGCTTCAGCAGATGCTGTTGCCCAATATACGAAAGCTGCAGAAGAGACAAGCCATGGCTTAATGAACTTTATCTTATCGATTATTCCTGATACATTTTTAGGTGCTTTTACAAATGGTCAATTATTGCCGGTATTATTCGTTGCTATTCTTTTTGGAATTGCTCTTGCTCAATTAGGTGAAAAAGGACAGCCAATTTTAAACTTTTTTGAAAAAATTTCAGAAGTTATGTTCGGTATCGTAAACATTATTATGAAGGTTTCTCCAATTGGGGCATTTGGTGCCATGGCTTATACAATTGGTAACTTCGGTCTAGGTTCTCTAGTTTACCTTGGTAAGTTAATGGGTTCTGTTTATACAACTATGTTCCTATTTATCGTCCTAGTTCTTGGTGCAATTGCTAAGTTTTATAAATTCAATATTTTTAAATTCATTGCTTATATAAAAGAAGAAATTTTCCTAGTAGTCGGTACTTCTTCATCTGAATCCGCTTTACCACCAATGATGAAAAAGCTTGAAAAATACGGTTGCTCAAAATCAGTAGTAGGTCTTGTTCTTCCGACTGGTTATTCTTTCAACCTTGATGGAACATCTATTTACTTATCAATGGCAGCATTATTTATCGCACAGGCCTTTGGTGTGGATCTATCATTAGGTGATCAGTTATTGCTTCTTGGTGTGTTAATGTTAACTTCTAAAGGTGCGGCTGGTGTAACTGGTTCAGGTTTCGTAACTTTAGCTGCAACTTTAGCAGTGTTCCCATCAGTACCAGTTGCAGGTCTAGCGTTAATTCTAGGTGTTGACCGCTTCATGTCAGAAGCTCGTGCCGTTACGAACTTAATTGGTAATGGTGTGGCAACAGTAATCGTTTCTAAGATGGAAGGAGAGTTCACTCCACAATTACAAGGGGTTCCTTCAAAGAAAGACGAGGAAGTTTCAGCTTAATATAATTCAGCATAATAGAATATAGGAAATATCGATTGCAAAGGCTGTTCTACTAGAATAGCCTTTTTTGCATTATAATAGAAATATTGGAATCGGAAATACGACCATGCAATTATTGGAGTGAGTTTATGTTTTTGCGAAAACTGAAGCTAAGTACGATGATTACTGCGCTAGTCTGTCTAGTTGTCCTCGTCTCGTTGCTCATTACTGATATATTATTTAATTCAACTATTAAAGATACTATTGAGGAAAATCTGGAAGAGCGAGCAATCATTCTTTCTAATATTGTCGCAAGGTCAGACGAGGTCATTAATGGATTAAAAAATGAAGAACATGTTGACGATATTCAGGAATATGCCAATGAGATTCTAGAGGCAACGAACGTTCTGTATGTTGTAGTTATGGATATGAACGGTATACGTTTATCGCACCCGATACCTGAGAGGATTGGTGGGCTCTATAGTACAGAGGATCACAAGGCAGTGTTACACGGAAAGCAATATGTTTCTGTTTCTAAGGGTACGATGGGGAATTCTTTAAAAGCATTTACTCCTATTTATGATGAAAATAAGGTACAAATTGGGGCGGTTTCAGTAGGAATTTCTTTAGAACGAATTGATGATGCTGTCAATCAGGGACGTAAGAACATCCTTATTGCAACAAATTTTGGTTTATTAGTAGGGATTGTTTGCGCCTATTTTGTGGCAAGGTTTATTAAACAAATATTGTTTGGGCTTGAACCCCTCGCGATTGCAAAAATCCTTGAGGAACGTAATACCATGCTGCAATCTGTTCGTGAAGGGGTTATTGCAGTTGACCAAGAATCTAAGATTACTCTCGTCAATAAATCAGCAAAACGGATATTTAAGAAGGCTGGTTTGTCTAAAATTCCAATCGGTTTGTCGATTCATGACTATATGCCATCGTTTAATGTCGAGAACGTTCTGAAAACGGGGAAGTCCGAGTTGGATGAGGAATATACTATAAATGGCGTGTCCATTCTATTAAATAAAGTACCTCTTATTGTAAATAAAGAAGTTGTTGGTGCGATTGCAACTTTTAGAGATAAGACAGAAATCAATCAATTGGCCGAGCAGTTGACAGGTGTTAAAGCTTATGCAGAAGCGCTGCGGGCCCAATCCCATGAATTTATGAACAAGCTTCACGTCATCCTCGGTATGGTCCGAATGGGCATGTATGAGCAGTTAACAATGTTTATCAATACACTCGTAGATCATCGCAATCATGAAGTGGGAAATGTAACTAAAAATATCAAGGACCCAGCATTGGCCGGTTTCATAATGGGTAAACTTAGTTATGCCAGAGAGAAAAAAGTAGACTTGTCCATTGAAATTGAGACAGTTCTACCTGAACCGAAAAGTTTAAGCGCAACCCATGAAATTATTACTATTTTGGGGAACCTAATTGATAACGCGATAGAAGCGATGGAGGACTCTACGACAAAAGAGATAGAAGTTTTACTAAACTACTTCCATAACTCTTTGAAAATTATTGTTACAGATACTGGTCCTGGCATTTCGAAGGATGTTACCCGGCATGTCTTTGACAAAGGCTTCTCAACGAAAGGACAAAACAGGGGCTATGGGCTATACTTAATACGGCAAAGTGTTGACCGGCTGGGCGGAGAAATCAATGTCCATACAAGATTAAATAATGGAACAGAATTCATTGTTGTAGTACCTTTTGAAATGAAAAAAGGGGATGATGCTCATGATCAGAGTTCTAATAGTTGAAGATGATCCTATGGTTGCAGAAATTAATAAGAGGTATTTGGAGGAAATTGCGGGTTTTACACTTGTAGGCTTAGCCCATTCTGTCAATGATGCTCTACCATATATTGATAGCGAACAAATCGATCTAGTTTTATTGGATGTATATATGCCGGGTAAAAGTGGGATCGATCTGCTAACCCATATAAGAGAGCAAGAAAAAAGTATTGATGTAATCTTGATTACAGCTGCATCAGATGTAGAGAAAGTACAAACAGCCTTACGATTTGGGGTTGTTGATTACTTAATAAAGCCATTTGAATTTGAACGGTTTAAAGCAGCCATCTCTTCTTACCGTGAACAATTTATGCTGCTACACAATCAACGTCATGTTAATCAAAAGGACATTGACGAAATGCTGCTAAGTAAGGAAGCGAAGCCAGCAGGAGCACCTATCCACTCTCTACCTAAAGGATTAACAAAAAGCACACTACAAATCGTTGTTTCGGCAATTGAAGAAATGGGAAAGACCCCATTTTCAACGGAAACGATTGCGGAAAAAACGGAAATTTCTAGGGTCTCAATCGGGAAATATTTGAAGTTTTTAAAAGAAATAAAGGTGTTGGAGGAGACAATTACATACGGAATTGGAAGACCTGTTTCTTTGTATATATATAAAGAAGTGAACCGTTCTATTCTAAATAATTTGTTATAGGGACAGGGGATGGTGCTCTGCTTCCTTCTTGTTATTTCGGGGGAATATTCCATAAGAGGATTTTGCCTCCTAAAGTAATTGGACATTACATTGGATAATACTTACAGCAAGTCTCTAAGCAGACACGAATGAACATCTGACTATTTCAAGAAGTGAGACTACATTCGTGTTTTTCCGCATAGAGACTTGGAATTCATTTAACAATTATTTTTGGTACGGTGTCCAATCATACTTGATCGCACTAATCACTTATGGAATAAATACTATTGCTAGAAAGGGGTATCCTAAAGAAATATTAATAATGGTCAAAGTGTAATATAAACTGAATTCGTTCCAATTTCTTTTTCAACTGTCTTATTGAATAGTTTACCAATCCATTCAATTGGAACAATAACCTCTGAATCCATTACTTGAGCAGGAACCTCCATTCTTATTTCTTTATTATTGTAATATGCAATACTTGAACCAATTTCTATTTCTAGTCTTTGCTCATCCTTAACTGCAATAATCTTATTATTTTCTTTATCCCATTCTGCTTCTGCACCAAAAATTAAAAATGTTAATTTGTAAGGGACTAAAGTATAATCTTTAGCTACTATTGGAACAAGATTAAATGTAACTTTGTCATCGTTAACATAGACAGTACGTGAAGTGTCTTTTACCAAATTAAGACTTTCTACTTCAGTAGTTATTGTAATTACATCTTCTGTTGTTACTTTTGATAATTCTTTAGTCTCCTCATAAATTAATGTGTCATCTTGTGTTTCCTTTTCATTAAAAGGCATAACCATCTCTAAATTATTAGGTAATTCATTAATTTTGGCTGAATCATTCAATACTTCTATTGCCGAAACCATAGAAGAATGGATAAAAACTAAGGCAATAAATAAACTAATCATAATTTTTAAATTCATAATTCTCCCCCTATATTAAATCAAATTAATTAATGTTAAATCTATTAACTAAACAAATATGGCGATAAAAGTAATCAGACAAATTGTTATTAATAAAAACAATTTTAAATTTTCCCTTTTGTCAATTTTTAATAGGTCACTAAAAAAATATAACACAGTAAATAATAATAAATTGGGACTAAGAGTCATTAGATAAAAATTTAAATAATCCCAAATTCCCCCTGATTTGATCTTTATTATCTCGTTAAATGTAATTCCTATAAAAACAAAAATATACAATGGGGATAAAAGAAGATTGAAAATGATATATGTTAGGTAAACTTTAATAAAATCTCCCCCATAAATAGCTTGATTTTTTATTTAATGTTTTCAATATAATCATAAAAATGGATTAAAGAATGAGCATTATTTGCATCAACTAGTCTTTTATCAAAGATTTCTTTTCTACTTTTAAGATTTTGATCCGTTGGAGCTACGTTATTTATAGCATCATTTAATTGAGCAGCAACATAAACTCTATTTTTATCAGAAATTTCTCCAATTTCTTCCTCATACTTTTGTATTGCGTCAACTAGAAATTGAAAATCGAAATCTGTTGGTGTTAAATTTTTGTAATAAAACGTATAACCCGCTCCTTCAGCACCAAGTTTAAATGCATCCTCATTTAAATGATGATCCAGAAGGTATAAAATATCAAAAGACATTGCATTATTAAAAATCTTATCATCATAACTAGAACTCGTAGCGACATTCAACGGGACTACTGGATTCCTTGAAGTATCAATATTTATCCCTATCTTTCGTAATGCTTTTGTTCCAAAAAATGGAGCTGCGTTGAATGTCCTTGTGTATTGATAATTTCCAATATTATTATTCTCTAAATGATAAGAAGCTACTTGTGCTAGCCACCCACCTAAAGAATGACCATTAATAAATATTTTTTTCTTTGGATACTTCTTAGCAATACTTTCTGCAAAACTTTTTGCATATGTCGCTTGCTTACTATTTCCTTCAAATAGTATTCCGTTAAGATTACCAAAAATCCAGTCGTTAATTAGATTTAGTGATAAAATATTATCTGAGCCTCTAAAAGTAATAACAATTTTATCTCCATGTAATACAGCAAATGCTCCAAACCCGCTATCAATCCAATTACTATCTTCGGCTTTAATCAAGTACCAATCATCAAGTTTATTTCCATAAGTATCACTTTCATAATGAAAGTTTCCATTATTAATCTGAGATCTTTTTGTATAAATGACATTTTTAAAATCTATACTTTTTGATTGAGTTCGGCTCATGCTTTCTAAATCATCTACATAAGATAGTTCTGACAACATTAATGCGTGCTCTGGTGTAAAATCATATACCAATGGATCATATTTAGTTCTTTGACTGCTTACTGAATTAATCGAAAATAGATTTATTGGGTCAGAATTATTATGTCTGACTTCATTAAAATCGCTTAATCCATCTCCATCTGTATCAATCACTGTAGGATCTGAGATCATTGTAAAATAAATTTTGTTTTCTAAACTTTTATATTGCACTAAAATTTCTTCACCATCTAATAATCCATCACCATCTGTATCACTATTATTTGGATCCGTTTTAAAGAGTGTCCCAGCTCCATTTCTTATTCCTTCAATTTCCAAGTAGTTAGGAATGCCATCTTTATCATCATCCAAAGTATAATCAACTGTATCACTAGCAGTATTTTTTAGTGCTTCTTCAAGTTTATTTGCATCTGTTGCAAAAAAGTACTTTCCACCTGTAGTTGTTGCAATTTTCTCCAGTAATGTTTTGTTTACCCCATTTCCTAATCCTACGGTATAGATACTTATTTTGTTTTCATTTGCAAGTTGTAAAACACTATCACTCCAAGATCCATCTCCATCTGTCAAAAAAATAATATACTTTGAATGATCTGTCTTACCGTTAGCCACTATTTCATCAATGGCTGCCTTAACACCATTATATAAATTTGTTCCTCCAGAACGATCAATAGAATCAATTACATCTTTTATTTCTTGTTTATTTGTTGTTAAATGTACAAGAATTTTAGCTGTATCATCAAAATCCACAACTGCAGCTCTATCAGCATCACTCAATTTCTCTACAAAGTCTTTTGTAGCTTGTTTTCTTAAATCATAAGGATCCATCCAACTCATACTACCGGAGGAATCAATAGAAAAAACTACTTCGATATTTTTAATCTGTCCATTTTGATCCAAATCCGGTGGTCTTATATCTTTTTCCCATGCTTTTTCATATTCTTTTCCATTTAATAAAATATACTTACTAAAATGATTAACCGTTCCGGTTACTGTTCTACTATTTGGATCATGAACTTGATTATTAATTTCCTCTAATCTTTGCTCTTCTTCATTAAAGTAGTATATTTTTGGCTCAAAATCTTCAGATATTAATGATGAATCATAGCTAAATACTATCGTTGCTTCAGAAAATTGTACATCCGTTTCAAATTCATAAGCTTCACCTAGATATCCTGGAATTTTTTCATTCAAAATTCCGTTTCCCTTTAAACTTGTAACTGTGGTGGTAGAGGCTTCTGAAGCTATTGTATTAAGAGTAACGCTGGCATTAACCATACTTTCACTATCTTCTATAATCGGGACCGTTGTAACAGGAATAACTTCATCACCATCGATTATTCCATTACCATCAGTATCAGTTAATGTAGGATTAAAACCTAGGTCTCCTTCTTCTCCGTCTGATAATTTATCATTATCAGTGTCATATTCAAATGGATTAGTTTTTTGATTTAATTCATCACTATCACTTAGTCCATCAAAATCCGTATCATATAAATTAGGGTCAGTACCTATTTCGAGTTCTTTTATATTTGAAAGATTGTCCCTATCCATATCTTCCTCTGAATCATTAATTCCGTTTTTATCAGAATCAATTATTAATGGATCAGTTCCAGTTGCAAAGATTTCATATTGATCTGGTAATCTATCTTCGTCCGTATCAGATTTTAAAGGATTAGTTTTATACATTAATACTTCTTCTCCATCACTTAAACCATCCTTATCAGTATCACTAATTGAAGGATTCGTACCAAGATTCATTTCCTCCTGATCTGTTAATCCATCATCATCGCTATCAGACATTGGATCTAATACTTTTATGATATATTCTTCACTTTCTGAAACGTAACGGCGATTTTCACTAGAAGGTTTTGGCCATAAAATTCTCACTTTAACTTTATGATCTCCAGGTTCACTGATTTTAGCAGTAAAGTTAAACTCAATTCGATCATTTGGTTTTAAATTCCCAAATATATAATGATCTAATTCGGTATTATCAATTAATAACGTAGCTACTAACCCCTTATTACCGGAGTAAGACGGGACATTTTGATAAATAACATTAATGTCAAATTCTTTATCTATAGTGGCATTTACTGGTAATTTTATTGTAGTGTTTGGAATATTGGGTGTTTCCTTTGTTTTACTTTGTGCAGACGTTGAAAGTGGATGAAAGATTGTTGTAAGAACTAATAAAATAATAATTAAAAGATTTCTATTTTTTAAGTTAACCAATTAAATCACTCCCTTATTATCCACTTTGCCATTTCTCATAAATTTACCTATTATGGCAGTTAATGGGTTATATGTAAATTTTAGTTGTTTCTTGATTATAGGTAAACAAAATATTGAAATATTCACGGGAATGTAACAAAATGGATAATTGATTTAAAAGGTTATAATTTTAGAAGAATTATAATTTATAAGAAGCAGCGATATCTTCCACTTCTGTTTTTTCATTTTATATAAAAAGCTTTTATTGATTTTTTCGGAAAAATCAATACATAATAAAGGTAAGTAATAGAAAACTTTACTAGGAAAGGAACAATGATATGAAACTCATTTATACTGGGAAAACGAAAGATGTTTATGCTCTTGAAGACGGAAATTATTTGCTGCAGTTCAAAGATGATGTAACAGGTGAAAATGGAGTCTTTGATCCAGGTGCCAATACTGTAGGTTTAACAATGGAAGGTGCTGGAAAAGCGGGACTAAGATTAACGAAGTTCTTTTTCGAAAAATTAGCAGTGGCTGGAATTCCAACTCATTATATCGATGCCGACATTGAAAAAGCGACAATGACAGTAAAACCAGCAACTGTATTTGGTCAAGGTCTTGAAGTCATTTGCCGTTACCGTGCTGTTGGCAGCTTCCTACGTCGTTACGGTATGTACGCTGAAGAAGCTCAGCCACTCGATGCTTTTGTAGAAGTTACAATTAAGGACGATGCACGTCAAGATCCACCAATCAGCGAGGACGCACTTGATATGCTTGGAATCCTTACCCTCGGCGAATACAAAGAATTAAAAGAGTTGACTCAAAAAATAGCAGCGATCGTAAAGGATGAGCTAGCTAAAAAAGAAATCGAGTTATATGATATTAAATTTGAGTTTGGCAGATTAGCGGATAAGCAAATCGTACTCATTGATGAAATTTCAGGCGGAAATATGCGTGCCTACAAAAAAGGTGAATATATCGAGCCATTAAAACTGGAACAATTAATGCTTGAAGATTAATTTTTTATTTATTAAATAAGAGCGAGCACCCACACTGGAACGTATTGTGTGGGTGTTTTTTTCTATTTTTTGAACCGCTCTGAATTGTTTCTATAACAGTGCCTAGAAAAAATATCTGCTTTAGTACAGGATTTAGCTTGTTTGTCACAAAGTTTCGTTTTTTGTCGTAAAATAAAATTTTTGTCCAATTTTGAATATATAATTAATTTATAAAACCATTAAGGTGGGGTAGAAATATGAAAACACATATAGAGAGAATTAGAGACCCAAGATTACTGGATCGTGTAGTTACAGCAGAAGAAGCGGCATCGTGGATACAGGACGGAATGACAATCGGAATCAGCGGTTTTACTAGAGCTGGCGATGCCAAGGCGATTCCATTTGCATTGGTGAAACGTGCCGAAACAGAATCTTTTAAAGTAAATTTATTTACTGGAGCCTCCATCGGTTCAAATATCGACAAAATGTTTACGGAAGCTGGGATTATTAGAAAACGTCTGCCGTATCAGGCTGACAAAACGATGAGAGATGGAATTAATAAAGGTGATGTATTATTTGTAGATGCTCATCTTTCACATGTGGCTGAATTAGTTCGTAATAAGGCTTTAGAGCCCATAGATTTTGCCGTTATTGAGGCACTCTCTATTACTGAAGATGGAATGATCATCCCGACAACATCAGGTGGAAACTCACAGGTTTTTGCTAATCATGCAAAAAATATCATCATTGAGCTTAATGCTGCATTTCCATTGAGCTTAGAAGGTTTACACGATTTTTATGACCCAGGTGAACAGGGGAAAAGACAACCAATTCCATTAACAAAGCCATCTGATCGAATTGGAATGATTGGAATTCCATATGATCCAGATAAGGTAAAAGGAATCGTATTTACTCATTATCCAGATACACCTTCACCAATCGTACCACCAGATGATGAAACTGTAACGATGGCTAATCATTTGCTAGACTTTTTACGCAATGAAATTGCTGCTGGTAAATTGCCTGAAAAACTGCCAACTTTACAATCAGGAGTGGGTTCAGTAGCGAATGCTGTTCTTCATGGATTACTAGAATCAGAATTTGAAGATTTACAGCTATATTCAGAAGTACTTCAAGATGCAGTATTTGACTTAATGGATGCAGGGAAGGTTACATTTGCTTCAAGCTGCTCGTTAGGTTTATCAGAAGCTAAAATGGATGAGGTATATTCCAACTTTGATAAATATCGTGATCGTATCATGTTACGTCCACAGGAATTATCGAATAATCCGGAAATCATTCGTCGTCTCGGCTTAATTTCTATTAATGCAGCATTAGAATTTGACATCTATGGCAATGTAAACTCCACCCATGTAATGGGAACAAAAATGATGAATGGAATTGGTGGTTCTGGCGATTTTGCGAGAAATGCCCGTTTGGCTATCTTTGTTACAAAATCAATCGCAAAGAATGGAAAGATTTCAAGTATCGTGCCTTTCGCTTCACACATTGACCATACCGAACATGATGTAGATGTAGTAGTAACGGAACAAGGTTATGCAGACCTTCGCGGCTTAGCACCACGTGAGCGGGCAGAATTGATTATTCATAACTGTGTACACCCAATGTATCGAACTCAGTTGTGGGACTACTATACAGAAGCTTTAACAAGAGGCGGCCAAACACCTCATATCTTGGAAAAAGCTTTATCATGGCATATTAATTTACAAAAATACGGAACAATGCAACCAGAGGTCGAAGAAAAAATAGAAGAAAAAGTAAAAGAAACTGTTTAACTATTAAATACGGCTGTTTAAACTATTAAGTTTAGCAGCCTTTTTTTATTTCAACGAATTTTAATCTTGACTTTTTTCAAAGGCTATTTTTAAATTCGGACTTTCCATGTATAATAATAGAGTTATACGATACAAATTATACTATTGGGTATAATAGTGAAATGAATGATGTTTGCATTTTTTTAGATTCAATGTTGAAAGAGAGTGGAACAAAATGGGTCGTAAGTGGAACAATATTAAAGACAAGAAAGCATCAAAGGATGCCAATACTAGTCGAATTTATGCGAAATTTGGCGTAGAGATTTATGTGGCAGCTAAACAGGGCGAGCCTGATCCAGAGTCTAACCAAGCTTTAAAGTTTGTTCTAGAACGGGCAAAAACATATAATGTACCAAAACATATCATTGACCGCGCAATTGAAAAGGCAAAAGGCGGATCAGATGAAAACTATTCCGAGCTTCGTTATGAAGGCTTTGGACCAAGTGGTTCAATGGTAATTGTTGATGCACTAACAAATAACGTAAACCGTACTGCTTCAGAAGTTCGTGCAGCGTTTGG
Organism: Schinkia azotoformans LMG 9581; assembly: GCF_000307855.1. GTDB lineage: Bacteria > Bacillota > Bacilli > Bacillales > Bacillaceae_J > Schinkia > Schinkia azotoformans. The sequence goes on from NZ_AJLR01000123.1 coordinate 20,390, forward strand.
TAAAAATGGCGGAAACATGGGTGTAAGTGGCTCTGTTGCCTACATGTTTGATCAAACTGCTGTTATCGGTGTTGAAGGAAAATCTGAGGAAGAAGCACTTGAAATTCTGATGGAAGCTGACTTGGATGTCCGTGACATTATGGAAGAAGATGATTCAGTGATTGTTTATGCACTACCTGACCAATTCCATGCTGTTCAAGAAGCGTTCAGAAATGCAGGTGTAACTGAATTTACAGTAGCTGAAATCACAATGCTTGCACACAACGAAGTAACTCTAGATGCAGACGCACAGGCTCAATTCGAAAAAATGATTGATGCAATTGAAGATTGCGATGATGTTCAACAAGTGTACCATAATGTTGATTTAGGAGAATAAGTGGGATAGAGGACAAGCTCCTTGGTGTTTCAGCATTTTTCGTTCAGTGGTAAGTCTTTTGATTGTCAAAAATCTGGAATATTTCAGTGGTTTTTCTAGTGAACGATGATAAACATGTTCACTTTTTACCGAAACTACTGTAATATACCTTCAAGTACTAATTAACTCACTTTTTGTATGGGAAATTAATTCATGCAAGGAGTGATTTTTTTTGTTATTAGAAGACATTTACAAGGAATTTTTATTTGATTTGGAGATTAAAAACTATTCTATTCGCACTATTAAAGGCTACAGAAACAACAATCAAGCATTTTTTTCGAAAGCAATGGATGATGCAAAACTTGCAGACGAAATTATCAAACTGCAATTTTGGATTATTCATTATGAAAAAATAGGATACAGATTTGCTTTACCATGTTAATTATTATTTAACGGTTGCAGATCTAATAATAAGTTTCTTTTGGGAAGGTTATTTGGATTCAACTAATGTCTTTGATGTACTATTAAATATCATCATAGATGTAACTTACTTTTTATGGATAAATTTTTTTTTTTTAAAGATAGCTTCTACAGAATAAAGTTTTCATCTGATTCTGTAGCGTATAGGTGGAGGTAACGATAATATTTGATGAATATGAACGAGAAAATTGGGCGTCTAATGGACAACTTCATTCAATAAAATTTGGTGATGGCTTTGGTAAGCAAGGAATCGAATGAACTTATTATTTTACTACGGGATAGTTTTTGCTGAATAATAATATCTTACTAGTGGGTAAATCATGGCTAGGAAATAAAAGAACTATTGAAAGGGATGACTTAATTTGAAACTGTATTTAATTAATAGCACTAGAACAAATAATTTTAATGATGAACAAATGTTGGGGAAAATCAAAACCTTGTGGGGAGAAGCCACTCGCAAACTAGAAAGCCATCAAAATAGTGTATATGGAGTTTATTATGATTATGAAAGTGACTATAAAGCTGATCATTCGTTAAGTGTTGCAATTGAAGATAATAATGGGAACACTTTTATTGAGATACCGAGTAACGAGATATATGAAGTCTTTAAAGTAGATACTACTGACGAACAAGGTATCATTAAAGCTTGGAGTAAAATATGGGAACAAGAAGAAGCAGGCTCTTTAAAGAGAGCTTACTCATATGATTTTGAAAAATACAACCCTAATGGGGAAATTGAAATTCACATAGCAATTAAGCAATCTTAAAGACAATCTACAAGATTAATTAACATAGCCTATTTTGAGATAAAATAAGAGTTTCATCTACAGCACATAGGCTATTATCGTTAATAGCCAAAATTAAGGGAAGCCCATATTTCAAAGGGTTTCCCTGTCCTTTTACAAAATTTACGCTTCTGTTTACTGGTGGAAATATTAGTTTTTATCTCTTATTTCCTCCAAGACTTTTATTATTTGGTTATTTTGATTCTCTATAGATTTCAATCTTTTTTCAACTACACTGAAAGAAGAAAACAATATAAGTATAATAGCAATTCCGATAATGATTTCCAACCTAATATCCCTCCCACTATTTTCCTTATTTAAGCACACCTGTTAGTTTATCAAAGAAAAGGTATTTTCTAAAAATTAAAGAGTTAGTTTTCAAATAAATGACTGGGCATGTTCCGCAATCGTATCCATGTGAAAAATTCTACCTATTGGGCAAACAGATATAATAAAAAATTTTCCATCAAACTTCATTAACTTTATTTTTGAGTTTTTTAGCAAAATTAATAGCGAGAAACTGAGGAATCAAATTTAAAAAACTAACTAAGACTAATAATTGATATGGGGTTAGTGGCTTAAAATAGCCATCCCAATGTTCGTTCCCCGCCATTCCGTTGATAAAATAAAATGAAATTATTACAGATAACAAATTGCCGATAATAGGAGATAACGAATTGATAAATAGTTTTCCGAAGAAAGCAAGAAGCGAAGTGGCTATTATCATAATTAAATAGCCAAGCATTGAATGGTTAGAATAATCTTGATCCATTGAAATATAAACAAAAGGAAAGCAGTACAGACAGATTATTAGAATACCGATTACTATTTTCCCCATTCTACCACCTCTTTTACTTATAAAACCAGTAATAATAACTCAAGATTAAAATGCTTATTATCATTATAATACCAAAGTGTTTTTTCCTTGGCTTTTCCGCAGAACTACTTCCACCAAAGAAGAAATACAGTGAGCCGAGAACGAAAATTATGAAGGCTAATATTTTCAGAAAAAAGTCCATAGTACCTCCTTGTTTCCCATTTGGAACTATACACCAAGCAAGTTCAATTTCACAATATGGAGTGCTTTTCTCAAAAACAATTTGACTATTGAAATGAAAAAATACACGATTAACACTATCATGCCAAAATTAACCCAAAATATTACCCACCAGTCCTTATTTCTTATTGGATAAAACTTCAAAAGGAATAGATTAACTATTTTTCTCTTATTTTAATCACCTTTTTTAAATATTTATTTAAGTAAAATTAACACAAGTCCCTTTAAATGGTAACACATATTTCCATATTTATGTTATTTTACAGTTAAATTGTCATTTAACGTTAATCCAGAAATTAAAAAAGAGTACAACCACAAATGTACTCTTTATGCAAATCCTTTGGTAATTCATGAAGGAATTGTTTTAATTGTGGTTGGAAAAGAATATGTTGTAAAAAAAGAATGAGTTGAATAGTAAAAATTTGGTTGATTAATAATAATAAAGCAAAAATAAGAGTAGAGGTGTACATTTTTGAACTTTAAGAAAGTCATATTAAATATACTTTCTCTTTCGATCCTATGGGGTTACGGATTGTATTGTCTAATTCACAAAAATGATGATGTGATGGCAATACTATTACCCGTTTTCACATATATGTGGTTTAGAAAAAAATAATAGTAAATAACCCATAAATCCTGCTTAAACAATGATGTACATAGACTGAGTTATGGTAAAATACACAAAAATATAGTATGATATGCTAATAATTTCATATTTTATGTACGGAATGTGGTTATCAAATAGGAGATAGATCCCATGAAGGAACATTATTACGATAAATTGCTTAACATAAATACAGGGGGCAATCAAAAAGAATCGAGTGGGTCAATACACTATCATCGCTATGAACCAACCCAATACATAGCTCTAGAAGCGTTGTTTGCTGAATATGAATTGACAAGCAGCGATCATGTAGTGGACTTTGGGTGTGGTAAAGGGCGATTAAACTTTTACATACATTATTTTTTTCATGCATCCGTTGTCGGGATAGAAATGAACGAAGTATTTTATAAAGAAGCCATTCAAAATAAAACGAGTTATCAAAAGAAACATAAGAGAGATAGAGATAAAATTCAATTCCAATGTTGCTTAGCGCAAGATTATGAAATTAATCCATTGGACAATCGATTTTATTTCTTTAACCCATTTTCGATACAAATTTTTATTGCTGTGCTTATAAATATTATAGTTTCGGTTGGAGAAGCCGATCGGGAAGTTGAACTAATTTTGTATTATGCGTCCGAGGATTATGTCTATTTTTTAGAAAATCATACTGGATTTGAATTAAAAAAGGAAATTATTGTACCTGGTTTATATGAAAATGACCCGTATGAGAGGTTTTTAATCTATCAATTGGGATAAGGGGGCGGAGGTTCTTTTGACCCAAAGTGAGCCAGAGTTCCCGACCCTGTGTCTCCTGCTATTAATCTGAAAATACTGACAACGATTCAGCTAAATGATATATTGATAGGGAAGGGGGCAATAGAACTATGGAATTTAGAAGAGAAGAAGAATGGTTTACGTTTTATGATGTTCAAGGGAATTTGATCGAACGGAAGACGGAAGTGCGGTTTGACCCATTGACTGGGGAAACTTCCCGGCTTATTTTTGATCCGGGAATGCCAATTACACCGCCTGATTATAGTGAATTAGCTGAACAGACTGGTGGGGCAAAATGTCCGTTTTGTCCGGAAAATCTATACAAGATGACACCGGTTTTTCCAAAAGAAATTTCTCAAGATGGTAGAGTGGCACAAGGAGAAGCGGTGGCATTCCCTAATCTATTTCCATATAGCAAACATAATGCTGTGGTTATTTTTTCGGGTCAACATTATGTGAGATTAGAAGAATTTACGGTGGAAATGATTAAGAATGCGTTTATGGCTGCGCAAACCTATACTCAAAATGTAATTGCCGTAGATCCAAATGCACAGTATGCTTCTATTAATTGGAACTATTTACCTCCATCTGGGGGAAGCATCCTACACCCACATATTCAGGTGATTTTGTCCGAGTCAGCAACGAACACTCAAACGTTGATAAGTGAAAAAGCGAAGACCTATGAAGAAGAACATGGCAAGGAATATTTTACGTCATTATATGAAACTGAAAAAGAGCTTGGCGAAAGATGGATTGGTGAGTTAGGAAATGTGGCTTGGATGCATGCCTATGCACCGAAAAGCCATAATGATTTTGTGGCAATCTTTACAGAGTCCCGTTCTATTTTTGATATTACTGAACAAGATTGGTTGAACTTTGCAACAAGTATCAAAGCCATTTTTGCGACGCTTTCTGAACAGGGATTTGCAAGTTTTAACCTACTGCTTAACGCATCAATTGATCGTGACTCAAAGCAGCCTGTACATATTCGACTCATACCCCGGATTACAATAGGGGCTCTGAATACCAGTGATATCAACTCTTTCCAAGCTTTACATCAAGAACCGCTTTCATTGAAAATACCGGAAGAGGTAGCAGACAAGGCTCGGAAGCATTTTGAAAAAATAAAATAATTGATTAGAAAAACACGTAATTTGCCCATGATGGCAAAATACGATGTACCTAAAGGTATGACCTGTGGCCCTTTTTCTTATACTATAATCCATAAAATCTTATATTTTATAGTATAAAAGAAAAGGAGAGTAAGACACCACATATCCGGCGGTGTTGCTCTCCTTTTAGCTTATTCTATTGGAATATGTTTACGATCCGGCAATGATGGATTTTTCTTTTCTAAAGTAATTGTTAGAACTCCATCTTCATATTTTGCTTTGGAAGAATCACTAATTACTTCAGCAGGAAGTGGAATCGTTCTTTCTACTTTTCCATAAGAACGCTCCTGCTTATAATACTTTTCGCCTTTTTCTTCTTTTTCGGCGGTACGAGAAGCCTTAATAGTAAGAGAATATTCATCTAAAGCCAACTCAATTTCATCTTTGCTGAATCCAGGAAGATCTGCATGAATCGTGATTGTTTTTTCATTTTCTTTTACATCCACATCAAACATCTTGCTCCATGGCCATGGATTATCAAAGAATTCCTCCAGCTCCTGACTTCTCTTGTTCCAAAATCTAGGTAGTAAATCATGTAGTGTTGCCATAATGATCAACCTCCATTTTGAAATATTTAACTTCCACATCTATTTTAATACATTTTATTAGAGTTGGGCACATTTTCCATTACTGTTCATGGAATTGTAAAAATTACTTTTGAACATCAAAAAAATATTATTCTATTTTTCGTGTTTTAATTTTTAGCATTTTACCGCGAAAAAGCATTATGGCGTTAAATTAATAAAACCTAGCAAAATTTCACCCACTTTTACAAATATTGTTGTCTTTTGTCGAAATAGTCTGTATAATCCCTTTAATCAAAAATGAAGATCCAATCTGTGTTGGATTCTCGGAAATTATATTTAAAAAGCATTTGAAGGAGTGGTTGTAAAATGTCTACTGTTAAGTTTTTTTATGGTGAAAATATCCCGTTAGAGATGCACAAAGCCCGTATTGTCCAAAAAATTAATCTTCAACCAATTGAGCGCCGTTTGGAAGCGATAAAAGAAGCAGGATACAATACATTTTTACTAAAAAATACAGATATTTTTATGGACATGCTGACTGACAGCGGTGTAAATGCGATGAGTGATAAGCAGCAGGCGGCGATGTTGGAAGCAGACGACAGTTATGCAGGATCTGTTACTTTTACTAAATTGGAGAAAAAAATTAAAGAGATTTTTGGGAAAGAATATTTTTTGCCCGCTCACCAAGGTCGTGCTTGTGAAAATATAATATCGCAAGTCTATGTGAAACCAGGCACAATCGTTCCAATGAACTATCATTTTACAACTTCTAAGGCACATGTTGTTTTAAATGGTGGTACCGTAGAGGAAATTTTTACAGATGAAGCTTTGAAGATTGATAGTGATGTTCCGTTCAAGGGGAATATGGACACTGGTAAATTAAGAGATTTAATTGAAACAAATGGTGCAGATAAAATTGCTTTTGTGCGTCTTGAAGCAGGTACCAACTTAATCGGGGGCCAACCGCACTCCCTTGAAAATATGCAGGAAATCCGTAAAGTGTGTGATGAATATGGAGTCATGCTAGTATTTGATGCGAGTTTACTAGCGGATAATTTATATTTTATAAAAACACGCGAAGAACAATGTAAGGATATAAGCATCCGTGATATAACGCGTAAGCTTGCTGATTTAGCTGATATTATCTATTTTTCGGCTCGGAAATTAGGTTGTGCTCGTGGTGGCGGTATTTGTACAAACAGTAAGGAAGCCTATTTGAAAATGCGCGAGTTAATCACTTTATATGAAGGCTTCCTAACTTACGGCGGGATGTCAGTTCGCGAAATGGAAGCGATGGTCGTTGGATTAGATGAAACAATGGACGAACATATGATTAATCAAGGGCCGCAATTTATTGAATATATGGTAAATGAGCTTGTGGAAAGAGGAGTTCCAGTTGTTACACCGGCAGGCGGATTAGGCTGTCATATTAATGCGATGGAATTTGTTGGTCATATCCCACAGGAAGAATACCCTGCAGGTGCGCTTGCAGCAGCATTTTACCTAGTCAGCGGTGTCCGCGGCATGGAGCGAGGAACATTATCGGAACAACGCGACGAAAACGGCAATGAAATTTTATCACATATGGAGCTATTGCGCTTAGCCATGCCCCGTCGTGTATACTCACTTTCACACGTAAAATATGCAGTAGACCGTATTACTTGGCTTTATGAAAATCGCCACTTAATTGGTGGCTTGAAATTCGTTGATGAACCAAAAGTATTGCGTTTCTTCTTTGGAAAACTTGAATCAACAACGGATTGGGAAACAAAACTTGTTGAAAAATTTAGAGCGGATTTCGGTGATAGCTTGTAATTAACGTAAATAAGGTAGTAAAGGTCAGGGACCGCAAACTAAGTAGTTCAGTTTTGGAGTACAAATTTTTAATTTACACTCCAAAACGGACTGCTTTTTTTATTATCAAATCGTTATATTATTCAAGCAACAAATCATAAGCATTTTGAAAGGTATTTTCGTTTTCCTGCAGAATCCTCAATATGATGTAGTATTATTTGTATATGCTCTTTTCAGCGAAGAAAGCAGAATACTGGAACAAGACAGAAGAAAATATACTTTCGCTTAATTCGCAATAGAGTTAAATTCCGCTGTAAACATAAAATGAAGACCAAAACACGCGAGGTTTTCGATATTGCGGACAGGAAGTGTGGATTCGGCCCTTGGTGTGGCCGCATTTTTCGGTTTTGCGGACAGGGAGTGAGAGTTCTGCCTTTGGCGTGGCCGCATTTTT
>NZ_AJLR01000124.1 GCF_000307855.1 Schinkia azotoformans LMG 9581
TCGATTCTGTCTCGAGCCACTCTAAAAAACATCCTTTATAAGGGTGTTTTTATTTTGAATAAATAATGGCTTGGTTGGAAAAAATTATGTTGTTATGTAAAATTTTGAGGTTTTAAATTTGAAAAAGTGTGGAATAAGTGTTAATGTAAGAGCGAAAGATACTTTTGAAACAAAAAAGTATAAAAATCCAAAAATTAACATCTACATAATTAACTAGGAGGAGATTTTATTATGGCTAAATTTGAATTACCACAATTACCTTATGCATATGATGCATTAGAACCACATGTTGATGCTAGAACTATGGAAATCCATCATACGAAACACCACAATACTTATGTAACAAACTTAAATAACGCACTTGAAGGAAATGACGAGCTTTTAAGCAAATCTGTTGAAGAAGTTATTTCAAACCTTGATGCTGTTCCTGAAGCAGCACGTACTGCAGTTCGCAATAACGGTGGTGGTCATGCTAACCATTCATTATTCTGGACTGTTATGAGTCCAAATGGTGGTGGCGCACCAACTGGTGAACTTGCTGACGCAATCGCTCAAAAATTTGGTAGCTTTGATGCTTTTAAAGAAGAGTTCGCTAAAGCAGCTACAACTCGTTTTGGTTCAGGTTGGGCTTGGTTAGCAGTTAACAATGGACAGCTTGAAGTGACTAGCACACCAAACCAGGATTCTCCATTAATGGAAGGCAAAACGCCAATTCTTGGTCTAGATGTTTGGGAGCATGCTTATTACTTAAACTACCAAAACCGTCGTCCCGACTACGTAAGTGCATTCTGGAACGTAATAAATTGGGAAGAAGTTACAAAACGCTATAACGCTGCAAAATAATAATAAAAATACACAAAACAAAAGGTATGCAAATTCGAATATGAATTCGCATACCTTCTTTTTTTGGCAAGACCAGATTTTATATTTTTTTTATCGACATTATTGAATATGATTGGAGAATACTGAAAATACTTTTAATGCCATAAATAATAAGTAGTTTATTGGGAGGGATTTCTGAAACATGCTGATGGAGTGTTTGATCCTTGTAGCAATGTGGCTGTTCGGTTTTCTTGGCTTTATTTTGTTTATTCCACACAAAGAATGGCGCAAGGGATTCTTAGCATTCTTAATGTTTCAAGCAATCGTCTGGCTTTGCGATATGCCCTCTTTTCAATTTGGCTTATTAAGTGCACCTGTGCGGGTGTTGCCGAAAGCGACAGATCTCCCCCTAACAATTAATTATTTTTTCTATCCAGTATTGTTTTCAATATTTTACGTCAATAAGAGAGCAAAGGGCAGTCTATGGTCTAGAATTACATACTTTTTTGTTTGGGTCTCTATTATCACGTTGTTTGATGTTGTTATCGAGAGATTTACAGATTTATTAGAATATGGATTACTGTCATGGTGGGGGATGTGGATTTACATTTGGCTTCTCTTTTTCGTGAGTCAAGTCTGCTGTAATTGGTTCTTTAAGGACAAAGCCCTGTTTCGAGCAGAGATATGGAGTACAAAATGAGAATTGAATGGTGGATCTTGCTATCGGTGTACGCAGTGGCAACAGGAATTGTTTTCTTCATACCCAAAAATAAACTTCGACTTGCGGTAGTGGCGTTTTTGTTCACACAGATTATTACCTTTCTTATAGGTTTGGTGGTTGTAGAGTTGGGTCTTCTTAAATATCCTATTCGTTTGTTTACTACTATCAATCGGACGAGTTTCACGTTTGAATATTATGCTTTTCCAGTCGTATGTTCCGCCTTTAATGTATGGTATCCCAATGATCGAAGTGCTCTTATTCAATTGGGTTATTATGTTGGAGTAGGCTCTTTGTTGACTTTGGTTGAAGTCATTATCGAAAAATATACCGATCTCATTGAATACATACACTGGGAATGGTATATTACTTTGCTAACAATATGTCTTTCGTTTTTCGTAACTCGTTTATTTTGCGTCTGGTTTTTCGAAAAGGGACGTTCAAATACATAATATGTAATCTTAATTAATTCGAAGCGGGAAAAACTCCATAAACTATGGTATAGTGAAATCTAATTAATGGTAGAAAGGGGATGTTTTTTTATGCGTAGCAAGCAAGAGCTTGAGATTGTAGCAATTGGGGAGGTATGTGCACAATAATTCAGGCATACACCTCCCAAAGGTTATAATCAAAACTTTAGGAGGCAATCAAGTTGAATAAAATTGATATGAAAAATATAGGGCTAACTGAAAGGTTTATACTGGAAGCCAATCAATATAAAGGTTTTTATATTGGCCGAATTTCATCCCAATCTAAACATCTGTATAAGGTTTTAACGGAAAAAGGTGAGATTAAAGCTAATATTTCTGGAAAGCTTCACCACAGTGTAATTGAACTGTCTGAATATCCTGCTGTTGGAGATTTTGTAATGGTTGACCGAGTGGACAACTCAGATGGCAACGGTATTATTCACCATGTACTAACACGTAAAAGTGTTTTTGCACGTAAAGTAGCAGGTTCTACAAATGATACCCAAGTTGTTGCTGCTAACATTGATACAGTTTTTATTTGTATGTCACTGAACAATGATTTTAATCTTCGAAGGTTAGAGCGCTACCTTTCTATCGCTTGGGATAGCGGTGCAACACCAGTTATTGTGCTTACAAAATCCGATCTATGTCAGGAAGTAGAGGTAAGACTTAACGAAATATCATCTATCGCATTTGGTATAGATGTGCTTGTTACAACAAGTATTTCTGATGATGGATATCAACCATTAAAAAGCTATCTTTTTAGTGGTCGAACAATAGCCCTTATTGGCTCATCTGGAGTTGGGAAATCATCCTTAATTAATCGTCTTCTCGGTCAAACTATATTAGAAACAAAAGAGATAAGAAATGATGATAAGGGCAGACATACTACTACAAGACGTGAACTGATTATGTTGCCGAATTTAGGTGTTGTTATAGACACTCCGGGAATGAGGGAGCTTGGAATTATTAGCGCTGATTTAACGAAATCGTTTGCTGATATTACCGAGCTTGCTTCTAATTGCCGTTTTAACGATTGTACCCATCAAAGTGAGCCCAACTGTGCTGTGCAAAAAGCGATTAAAGATGGTATTTTGTCGGCAGAAAGGCTAGAGAGTTACAGAAAACTTGGCAGGGAAACTAAGTATGATGGCTTGAATTCTAAAATGATTGAAAAAGAAAAGATAAATGAAATGTTTAGTGGCATGGGTGGCATGAAAAATGCTAGAAAATTCCTAAAAGAACAAAATAGGAAAAAAAGAAGATAAAACTTTAGAACAAAAAAGCCTAATTTCTCAATTTTAACTGAGAAATTAGGCTTTTTTACAAAAACTCAAATCCGAATGATTGCATGATATGACTTGCAGAAAGAATCTAATTTTCAATCAGTGTATCGAGGGAAAATGTCCTAAAAAATATAGAAATGATTTTGCCCTTCACTACCAATGGATTGATAAGGAAAGCTTAGATATTCTTATGAAAAGTACTTATCACAGACAATAATAAGTATTAAGAAGTGCCATTAAGATTTTATATATAAGTGCTTGCTTTTATTTACTCTTTAGTTTCCATTTGTTCAACTTCATTGATATAGCGATAAATAGTTGCTTCACTACTATCTAATAGCTTTGCGACTTCAGTTACAGCACCTTTTAGTAATCGGTATACACCTGCTTTTTTGCCTACACAAAGAATTATTTTTGTCAATCGAATGACGTATGTCAACTCTTTTTGGAATTGGTTTGTTTTGAAGTATCATTGACAATTGTTTGCTATCATTATAGAATTGTTTTTTTGGAAGAAAAAGAGGTGAGTAATTTTGAATGTAGAACAGCGGAAAAAGATAATAGTATTGATGATTAATATGTTCATCGCCATTGGAAGCTTCGGGATTATTATCCCTATTTTGCCAGCGTATTTAGAGTCCATCAACCAAGGTGGTACTGCCGCGGGATTAATGATTGCTCTATTTGCAGGAGCGCAATTAATCTTTTCTCCGATTGCGGGAAAATGGGCTGATCAATATGGGCGTAGGAAGATGATTATTTATGGATTGATAGGTTTGACGATTTCCATGTTTGTGTTTTACGGCTTTAATTCAATTTGGTGGCTTTATGTATCACGTGTCATTGGCGGTATTGGAGCTGCATTGCTCATACCTGCTATTTTTGCCTATATAGCAGATATTACTACGGTGGATCAACGAGCAAAAGGTAATAGCTTAATATCAGCAGCTATGTCTCTAGGAATTGTCATTGGACCAGGGATAGGTGGCTTTTTAGCGGATTTTGGATTGAAGATGCCGTTATTAATATCTGCACTTGTATCACTAGTTGCTGTATTATTTTCTATCTTTATCCTTAAGGAAAGTAGCACAACTGAATCAAAGGATTTATCTACAGATGATGAATCAATGGGTAGAAAGATGGTTCGCTCCGTGAAAATGCCTTATTTTATCCCTCTTATTATTACGCTTGTAATGAGTTTCGGTTTAATGGCATACGAATCCGTTCTTGGTCTTTTTGTCGATAATCAATTTGGTGCAACTCCACAAGAAATTGCGATAATGGTTACATCTACGGGAATTGTAAGCGTCATAGCTCAGCTTTTTGTCGTTGATCGTATCGTTAGCCGCTTTGGAGAAGTAGTTGTCTTAAATATCTTTATAGGAGTAACAACAATTGGGTTTCTTCTTTCACTCTTTGCATCTAGCTATATACTTTTCTTTGGAATTACACTTTTAATTTTTCTTGCTACTTCCATTCTTCGTCCTGTTCTAAATACACTTATCTCTAAAATGGCTGGTAATGAACAAGGCTTTGCTATGGGCATGAATAATGCTTACATGAGTATCGGGAATATTTTAGGACCCACCCTTGCTGGGCTGTTATATGATGTCAATATTATTTATCCATTTATTATGGGCCTTATTTTTCTAGTCCTGACAATGTTAGTGACGATAATGTGGCAGAAACGCTTAGATAATAAAAGTAAGCAGATAAAACTTGGTGAACTATAAAAATAATGAGAAAGCTGTCCCTAAAAAATGGGGCAGCTTTTTCAATTGAATTAATACAAACTTTCAATTGGAACATTATCTGGTAGTTTAAATGGATTTTCTTTATTTATCCTGTCATAAAACATGATGCCATCTAAATGATCGATTTCATGTTGGATAACGATGGAATAATATCCTTTAAATTTCAAAATCACTTCTTGCCCAGTTATGTCATATGCTTTTACTTTAATTCTCTCATATCTCGGAACTAATCCCTCCACTTCCCTATCAACCGAAAGGCAACCTTCTCCTTCAGGTAGATAAATCATATTAAGAGAATGACTAATAATTTTTGGATTAATTAACATATATTCTTTATCTTTATCATCAAAAAGTGCTGCAAACATACGTTTATCAAGCCCAATTTGATTTGCAGATAACCCTACTCCAGGGCGAAGTTTATATTTTTTTGAGATATTTGGATCTTGGCTGTTTTTTAAATATTGAAGCATGCATAGCAAAGCATCTTTATCTTCACTTGAAACAGGAAGGTCAACTTCTTGGGTTTTTTTACGTAATATTGCAGCACCTTCTCTAACTATATCATTCATTGTAATTATGTATTCCACGCCAAACTTACTCATATATAAACACCTCGTCCACTTTTCTATTTAGAACTTTTGCAATTTTAAATGCTACTTCAAGAGTAGGATCATACTTATCATTTTCAATACAATTAATCGTTTGCCTCACGACTCCACATTCTTTAGCAAGAGTTTCTTGGGTAATTCCTAATTTTTTTCTCAACACTTTAATAATATTTTTCAAATTCATTACCTCGTTTGTCAAAAACTTTAGACATTTATCATACCGTACCATGGCAGGAATGTCCAATATTACTGGCCAAATAAATTATTTGCATATCTCTATCCTAACTAAGGAACAATAATTGCTAGTACATAAAGGGGAGTCAGCAATGAACCGATTTTTACAAAAGATTACAGGACATGAAGAAGTAAATAAGGAAATAGTTTTCTTGCTATTAATTGGTGGGTTGTATTCATTAAGTATTGCTTTGTCAAACACATTTGTGAATATTTACATATGGAAGCAATCGGGTGAATTTACGGATATTGCTCTATACAATTTGGCTGTAGTTGTAATGCAGCCGCTTACATTTATTCTTGCTGGAAAATGGGCAAAAAAAATTGACCGGATTATCGTATTGAGATTAGGTGTTATATTTTTATCATTTTTTTATTTAACTGTTCTTGTAAGTGGAGATAATGCAGCTGGCTTTTTACTTTTACTGGGTGGTCTCTTAGGAATTGGCTATGGTTTTTATTGGCTGGCATTTAATGTTTTAACATTTGAGATTACAGAACCAGAAACGCGGGATTTTTTTAATGGCTTTTTTGGAGTGTTAACTTCTTTAACAGGTATGATTGGTCCTATTTTAGCAGGTTGGATTATCTCTAGCTTACAAGCATTCACAGGTTATACGACTATTTTTAGTATTTCATTAGGTTTATTTGTTGGTGCCGTTCTTCTAAGCTTGCTCATTAAAAGACGGCCCGCGCATGGAACCTATTCATTCAAGCGCATATTACAAGAACGAAAAAATAATCCTAACTGGCAACGAATTTTACATGCAAGTTTTTTTCAAGGTTTGCGTGAAGGTTCCTTTTTGTTTGTCATCTCTCTTTGGGTTTATATTACGACTAACAGTGAGCTTGCCATTGGAACATTTGGGCTTGTAAACTCCGGGATTGCGTTCGTCTTTTATTTTCTTGCTACTAAATTCATAAAACCTGCCCATCGCTTAAAAACAATTCTTATAGGAGGTTTGATGTTGTATGGCAGTGTATTTCTCATTATTTTTGATCTTTCCTTCCAGCGCTTGATTATGTACGCTGTTGTAATTGCCATAGCTTATCCGATATTGTTAGTGCCCTATATGTCAATCACTTATGATGTTATCGGTAAGGCCTGGAAAGCAGCTGATATGAGGATTGAGTATATCGTTGTTCGTGAATTATATTTAAATAGCGGTCGAGTAGTATCAATATTACTATTTTTAGTTTTCGTTACATTTATTAATGAAGAAAGTGGAATTCCGATAGTACTGGCTATTACTGGGGCAGGACATTTAATTATTTACTTTTTCTTCAAAGGGATTGATGTGAAAAGTGAAAATCCTAATGAAATGAAAGAAAAGGTATACTCCCGCATGCCGTCTAGAAGGTTGACGGATGGAGAGGGGGGATCACCTATTTAAGAACACAGATATTGTGTTCTATTTTTTTTTGCCTGTCTAGCTTCAGTTTATACGTTGATGAACGGGCGCTTTTGCTTTCCTTGACTTTACATTGTTTAACATTGTTTTACAATACCTTTACATTCTGTTTAAACAAGATTAATACAAAAACATTAAAGTAAATATTGTATGAGAGATCCACAGGTATTATGTAAGAGAGGAGCAGTTTTCATGCAAAAAACTGTTAATGTTAAAGAACTGATAGAAAATAGCAAAAGTAGGGGGAAGAACAGGCTAATTGAAAAGTCTGTACCTATTATATTGTTTTTAATTGCATCTATTTCTATACTTACGACAATTGGGATTGTGTTTACATTAATTGTTGAAGCCGTTCTTTTCTTTAAAGAAGTATCTTTGATCGAGTTTTTTACAAGTACGAAATTAGCACCACTGGCTAAAGATCCATCGTTTGGTATTCTTCCATTAATTAATGGAACGCTGATTACAACCTTGATCGCGATGTTAGTTGCAATCCCGATCGGATTAACAGCTGCCATTTATTTAAGTGAGTATGCTTCCGAAAAAGTAAGAAGGCAGCTTAAACCATTGATTGAAATATTGGCAGGCATCCCAACTATTGTTTATGGTTTTTTTGCCTTTACATTTGTTACTCCTCTTCTAAGGCAAGTAATTCCTACATTAGAGCCTGTTAACGCATTGAGTCCAGGCATTGTCATGGGAATCATGATTATACCATTAGTTGCTTCTCTTTCCGAAGATGCGATGAGTGCCGTTCCGAATGCAATGAGAGAGGGGGCGCTTGCATTAGGTGCTACGAAATTTGAAGTAACAATGAAAGTTGTTATTCCAGCGGCTATTTCCGGGATCATTGCATCATTTGTTTTAGCCATTTCACGAGCAATTGGCGAAACGATGATTGTCGCGATTGCGAGTGGATCAAATAAGGTTTTCACATTTGATATTACACAACCTATGCAAACCATGACTGCTTATATTGTGGAATTTACAAGCGGTGACGCGGGTAGTGGAACAGTCGGCTATCATAGCTTATATGCGGTTGGGATCACTTTGTTTGCCTTTACGTTGTTAATGAATTTATTAGCACAGTTTATTTCCCGTAAGTTCAGGGAGGAATATTAAGATGAAATATCGGATTTTAAAAAATAAATTGATTAAAAATATCTTTTTACTTTCTACATTATTTTCTCTGTTTGTTTTAGGAATATTAATCTACCGGGTTGCAGTCGATAGTATCGGCTGGTTAGACTGGCAGTTTCTTACGAGTAAATTATCAATGTCTGCAGACAGAGCTGGGATTAAGGGGGTCATTGCCGGAACGTTATGGTTAATGGCTGTCGTTGCGCCAATTACGATGTTTTTAGGTATTGGTACGGCGATCTATTTAGAGGAGTATGCAAAGCGTGGTAAATTTCAAGCTTTTATTCAAATGAATATATCTAACTTAGCTGGTGTTCCGTCTGTTATCTTTGGTCTTTTAGGGTTAACGGTATTTGGCAGAATGTTTAATTTAGGATCTAGTATTTTAGCAGGAGGACTTACAATGTCCCTTCTAGTGCTCCCCATTGTCGTTGTTGCCAGCCAGGAGGCCATCCGCGCAGTGCCCGGGTTTTTACGGGAAGCGTCTTACGGGATGGGTGCGACAAAATGGCAAACAACAAAAAATATTGTTTTGCCTGCCGCACTTCCTGGGATATTGACAGGCGTGATTCTAGCCCTTTCAAGAGCGATTGGCGAAACGGCTCCATTAGTAGTTTTAGGGATTCCGGCTTTAATTATGCCGGTACCAGATCATATTATGGACGACTTTACAGCACTTCCGATGCAAATCTATTATTGGACAGTTGATTCAGTTTTAACAGCCGAATATGCTAATCTAGCTGCAGCAACAATTGTTGTTCTGTTGCTCGTACTGTTTGTAATGAATTCAATTGCGATCATTATCCGAAATAAATTCCAAAAAAGATATTAGGAGGAGCAACAAAATGAGTTCCGTTAAAAATCTTGTTTTTGAAACAAAGGACTTAAATCTTTGGTATGGTGATGACCATGCGTTAAAAGAAATAAATTTGCCGATCTATGAAAATGAAGTAACTGCGATTATCGGTCCATCAGGGTGTGGTAAATCAACTTATATAAAAACCTTAAACCGCATGGTTGAAATGATTCCTATCGTGAGAACCTCTGGAGAAATTTTATATCGAGGCAAAAATATTTTCGATAAATCATATGAAGTTGAAGAACTAAGGACAAGGGTTGGAATGGTATTTCAAAAGCCAAACCCATTTCCAAAATCCATATACGACAACATTGCATACGGCCCAAGAATCCATGGAATTCGTGACCGACGAATAATCGATGAAATAGTTGAAAAAAGCTTACGCGGTGCAGCAATATGGGATGAAGTAAAGGACAGACTTCATGAAAATGCTTACGGACTATCAGGAGGACAGCAGCAGCGGATTTGTATTGCAAGATGCCTAGCAATTGAACCGGATGTTATTTTAATGGATGAACCAACATCAGCTTTGGACCCGATTTCTACATTAAAAGTGGAAGAGTTATGTCAGGAATTAAAACAAAACTACAGCATAGTTATTGTAACAC
Organism: Schinkia azotoformans LMG 9581; assembly: GCF_000307855.1. Classification (GTDB taxonomy): domain Bacteria; phylum Bacillota; class Bacilli; order Bacillales; family Bacillaceae_J; genus Schinkia; species Schinkia azotoformans. Next base: position 9,912 of record NZ_AJLR01000124.1, read on the forward strand.
ACAACATGCAACAAGCTGCTCGTATTTCCGATCGGACTGCATTTTTCCTTAGCGGGGAAGTCATCGAATATGAACCAACAGACCAGATTTTCTCAAAACCAAAGGATAAACGAACAGAAGACTACATTACGGGTCGTTTTGGCTAAGGCAAAAAAATAAAGAGAAAAGAGGGGAAATATATGTCCTTAAGAGAAAATTTTGATTTGAAATTAAAACAGCTAAATGAAAAAGTGCTTGAACTTGGAGGTCTTGCTGAGAATGCATTTGTAAAGTCAATAACTGCCATGGAAAATAAGGATATAGAAAGTGCCATTCAAGTTATCGATGAAGATTCTTACATTGACCATATAGAAGAGGAAATTAATGATTTAGCTATTATTTTAATTGCAAGGGAAGCCCCAGTCGCTGTTGATTTACGACGAATTATCGTTGCCATTAAGATTGCATCTGATTTGGAAAGAGTCGCTGATTATGCTGTAAACATTGCCAAATCAGTCATTAGAATCGGCGAGACTGATCATAAAGTACCCGTTGACTCCTTGCTTAAAATGTCTAGAATAGCAAAAGAAATGTTGTCCCTTTCATTTAAAGCCTTTATCGAAGAGGACGTTGTACTCGCTAAAAAGATAGCTGATATGGATGACGAAATCGATAAATTATACGGTGAAACGATCAAAACATATTTACAATTATCAGACGAAACGAAACAGGATTTCATGCAAATTACCCAATTATCATTTATTGCTAGATATATCGAGCGCATTGGCGACTATGCAACCAATATATCTGAAGGTGTGTTTTATATCGTAAAAGGGATTCGATATGAATTAAATAATTAATGGTGGGGCTGTCCAAAAAGTCACTTTTTAATGACTTTTTGGACAGCCCTTTTACTATTTATTGAAACCGCAGCATCTGGCCGACCATTCGGTCTCGAACAAATGGTATTTTCATAAAAGATCTTACGGCAAATTTTCTAAGCCCTGGCTGGCCCATAAGTATATTCATTAAATTAAAGCGGTAACGATAAACAAAAAGCGAGGCTATTCCCAAAATAAGTATTCGCAACAAGGAATTTTGCATGTATTATCCCTCCTGCTAATTAGAATTCCAAGAATTAAAGGCCGATATACCTTGAATATAATGTTTTTGCTCTGACCTGGTCTTCTGTACCTTGAACGAGCGTACGTCCATCCGGAAATAAGACAAGACGTTCTCCTTCCGGCAGCTCTACTTTTAATAAAAATGGGGTTTTCTGAACTTTTCCGATAGGTTTAAGACGGTCTGCCCAAACATCTAAATTAAATCCCTGCTTCGCCTGGATTTGTACAGTCTCTCTACCGCACAACACTGTTATTATATCCTTCTCGGCTAAATTTAAGGCAGGATATTCTTTCTTCTGACATGTCGGACAGTCTGTTTTAGGTGTTGAAAATTTCATATCGTAATGATAGTTGTTCCAAATATCGAGCGTTAAAAGACTTTTCCTGCGATTTTTTACATCGCCGACTAGGAACTTTATCACTTCAACTACTTGCAGGGAGGCGACAATATCAACGATTGGTGAAATAACTCCAATCGTATCACAAGTTTGGCCACCTTGATCAGTGGATGTGATAAAGCAGCGCAAGCATGGTGTTTCATTTGGTACAAAGATCGCCGACATTCCTCTTGAACTTACTGCTCCACCATAAACAAAAGGAATCCCATACTTAAAACAGGCGTCATTTAATAAAAATCTTGTTTGAAAATTGTCTGTACCATCTAGAACTATATCCATTCCGTTGATTAATTCATCAATATTTTTAGGGGAAGCATCACCCACGATGGCTTCGATTTTTATGTCTGAATTTATCTTTGTTAGCTTATTTTTAGCTGCGATTGCTTTTGGAAGAGCACCAGTAACATCATCTTCATCAAACAGCATTTGCCGTTGAAGATTGCTTCTTTCCACATAGTCGCGGTCAATAAAGCGTATATGACCAATACCAGCCCTAACTAGATGATTGGCTAGCGCTGTACCTAGTGCCCCCATTCCGACTATTAAAACTGAACTGTTAGTAAGTTTTTTTTGTCCATCTTCACCAATTGGCGAAAATAACATTTGCCTTGAATATCTTGTAAAATCGGTCATTATCAACACTCCATTACATGGTAAAAAGTAGTATGAGTAGCGAACCTAACGCAATAGATAAAAAGTTTACCGTATCATTATTTAAAAAACGATATCCACTTTTATACATCGTACTTTGCCCACAATGGTTCGTTTTTTCTGTGTTTAATCCGCAATTCGGACAGGTATATGTAACTTGGACGGTTGCTCCTAATAAAGTATCGATTAAGTTGCCAATAAATCCAACAATACCGATAGCTAATCCTAATTGAAATGTTACCTCATTCCATAAATAATGGCTAATGATTCCTATTAAAAATGCACCACATAACGCTGATATGGTACCTAAGAAAGACATGGCACCGGATGTACCGGCATCAACCTTGCTAAACGATAAAATATGGACAGGTTTACTTTTGCTGATTGAACCAATTTCAGATGCCCATGTATCTGAATTTGCTGTTGCCAATGAACTAATAAACATATACAATAAGAAATTTTCTTGAAAAAGAAGAAAAAGCAAACTTATTATACCCGGAACACCACCGTTAGCAATAACTTGAACAGCATCACGGGCACCGCTTTTTTTTATTTTATCCTCTACGGATTTTTTCTTATCTGCTTTAAACTTGCTCCAAAAATTCGAGGTTACGAAAAAAGTACCCATTAACAATAAACCTTGGGCACCGAATGCTAGCAAGGTTGCCAGACCAACGATGATTGTTGCAATGGCCCCTGATAATGTCAGCGCTCTTAACTTGTAACCCGATATTGCTGCAATCACAACAAGTATAAATAAGACAATACCATTGGAAATTATCGACATAAGATAACCTGCTTATTTGTAACTATGAGATTAACTGGAACATCATGTTCCTCTATCGGAAGTTCATCAACTAATTGGACTTCTTGAAAGGCAAGAGCTGCTTTTCTTCCGTTATATTCGCTTAAAAAACGGTCATAATACCCTCCGCCAAAACCTACCCGATATCCATTTTGATTAAAGCCAAGGCCTGGTACTACTATTAATTTAATTTTACTAGGTGAAACGGCTTTCGTTTCGTTTTCCTTCGGTTCCAATAGACCATAGTATACAACCTCTAATTGATCAAAGCTTTCCAATACACGAAATGTCATTCCTTTCGTGGCTGGTTCACATTTGGGGACGACCATCTGTTTTCTTTCTTCCCAACCCTTTTCAATGATTGCTTTTGTATCTACCTCTGTACCCCGTGAAATTGTAATGGCGATGGTATCAGCCTGTTTCCAATCATCTGTATTGAATAGGTTAGCTGCTATATTAGAAGACCATTTTTTTAAAACATCCGGTGGAACGGCTTGTAACTTTTCTTTAATGTCTTTTCTTATTTGTCTTTTATCCATAACATATCACCTCTTAACACTGGATAGTATAAAAAAAACAGTAGGAATAATATCCCTACTGTTTTATTTTGTTTCACGGTGAACTGTGTGAGTTTTGCAAGATGGACAATATTTTTTTAGCTCAATACGTTCAGTATTGTTACGCTTGTTTTTTGTTGTAATATAGTTACGATGTCCGCTTTCTGTGCAAGCTAAAGTTACGTTAACGCGCATGTATATCCCTCCAAACTTTCATTACATAAGTTCATATACTATTATTATCTTTCGTCGATTACTCAGACTCAAATATAATAACAAATATAAACAAAATGTTCAACCCTTATTTGCTTAGAGGGATAATTCTTTCATCGCTAAAGCCATTTTCAATAAATTCCCTTATGAGCCATTCAGGATTGCTTTTAACGAGATTATTTAAATAATTGATTTCATTTAAATTGTCTCCAAAGACCATCCAATAATACCCTTGCTTTATTTCATATGGCAACACTGTTGTTTCTAGAGCAAAGGCACTGTTAACTCTGCCTGAAGAAATCGGATTGTAAAAAAGGCTACCGTTTACGAAATTAACGATGTCTTTATTTTGGAAATCATTTTTTTGCCATGTTGTATATTGTGAAATGCCTTTATTATCAACAAGACCATTAAACAACATATAGCTTCCATCATATTCATGATAAAGAGTACGGTTACTTAAGCTAAAAAAAGCTGTTCCATTCTGATGTTCAAAATCCTGATGGAAAAATAAAGTTAAATCCTGTTTTTCTTTCGATTCATTGGATAAAGTTACTTTTTTTAATAAAATACTACGGCTTGGATGAATAAAATCCTCGAATTCCAATTGTAATGAATGCTTATTGCTTAAAGCATGTGCATAACTCGGGATTTGGTATTGATTTGTTTTGGAGTTAACGTTCCAAAATAACTCTGTTCCCCACTCAATCCCATTCGCTTTACTCCATATCCCAACATTGTTCCTATTCATAAATTTTGATTTTATCATATATAACATCCTTAAGTTTATTTTTGTCTAAAAAAAATCATTGCTAAATCTTTGAAATCGCTTACTCATGCAGTCCACAATCTATCTTTTTTATTATTACTGTAATGATATCACCGTTGTGATAACGACTACAACGAGGTGATTTTGTCGAAAACTTCGAACGGTTGATATAACAATATAAAAAAATAAAGAAAAATTTTAATTTTTTGAGTTTCGACAATAGCGTTTAATTTTTTTATCGTATATTTAGCAAATTACTACAAAAAAAGCTATAATGTATTAGGTATATAAAAGCAATCTTGAATTGGGGTGACCAGTTAATGATATCTGTAGAGTCGGCCATCATAGGGCTTTTCTCTTTTTCAATTGTTTTATTGGCCCTATCTTTTTTCAAAAAGGACAAATATAAAGAACTCGAAAATCAGGTTGAGAATTTAACAATGATCGTTATGCAGGAAAACTATCAATTGAAGAAAAAAATGAAAGTGCTAGAGGAAGAATTATTAGGAAATGAAAGCTATACGGTCCCTTTAAACGAAAGGTATGAAACGAATGGCAAATAATTCTTTAAAAAGCTTTGCTTCGGGAATGATTATCGCTACTTCGATTTTTACAGCTGTCTATTATTTTCAACCATTTAATAAACGGGAACAAAAAATAGTAGAGAACGATACGCTAACAAGCGAAGAGGTACAGGCATACTTGAATAATAATGGGTATATTTCAATTTCAGAGCAAACCTATGACGAATTGGTAGCTAAAAGTAAAGAATTCGAAGCGATAAAAAATCAAACTCAAAAAGCATCGGAACCAAAACTGCCTGAGCAAAAGGAAACAGTGCCTATCCCGCCATCGCCAGAAGTAGAAAAGAAAATCTTTACTTTGACAGTGAAAAGCGGCATGGACAGTATTCAGATTGCGAATTTGCTGGAGAATGCCGGAATCGTTGATAGCGGTAGGGAATTCGAACAATTTTTAACAAAGAAAGATTGGACAAGGTCAATACAAGTTGGAACGTACAAACTTAACAGTTCGATGTCATATGAGGAAATCGGTAAGATCATTACGAAGAAGAAGTAAATATTTAATTGAATTAATCGAAAGAAGGTGGGGGATTGCATAATATTAATAGTCAGGATTATTTATATTGGCGTTTGGTTTACGAACTTGTCACCAAGCATCGTTTTCGTATTATAAACCTCTATGATCATGGAGAAGTTTGGCTGCAACGCATGGAGTGGCGAGAAAAGAATATTCTCCGACTGGTACGGGATGACATCAACTGGGGAAATTATTTAGTACGGGATATGGCAAATGTAACAAGAGTGATCGATCTGTATAAACAACAATCCTATAGTAAAAAGGCAGATTTTTATAATATTTTTGTTTCAACCTATCCACCTGTTGATGACTGGGAGTATCGAGTCGACAACCGAAATAATGTTCGTATTGTTTTAATAGAGCAGACCAATTGGGAACAAGAAATAGAAAGGCTTTTTAAACTTCTGAATCTGCCTTCTCCAGAAGTTAAAAGCTGGTTTTCAGATATGGTAGACCCGACAGAATTAATTAACAGATTACGACAAACAGAAAAGAATAGAAAGAAGGCAGAGAACGATCTTTTATTCGCTAAAAAACCTTTTTTAACCTATGTTTTAGTAGTGATTAATTTAATCATGTTTTTGCTTCTTGAATTAGTTGGTTCAGGCAGTACGGATCTTTCTACTTTAATTAAGTTTGGTGCAAAATACAATCCTGCTATTTTAGAAGGAGATTGGTGGCGTTTTATCACACCAATGTTTTTACATATAGGTTTCTTGCACTTATTAATGAATACGCTTGCTTTATATTATTTAGGGATTTCTGTTGAAAGAATTTATGGGACATGGCGCTTTCTAATCCTTTATTTTGCCGCAGGCATCACTGGCGGTGTAGCAAGCTTTGCCTTTACAACACAAGTATCTGCGGGTGCATCTGGTGCCATTTTCGGTTGTTTCGGTGCATTATTATATTTTGGGGTTGTCCATCCCTCTCTATTTCTACGCTCGATGGGATGGAATATTATTGTAGTGTTAGGCATAAACCTTGCGTTTGGTTTCCTTGTTCCAATGGTCGATAACAGTGCTCATATTGGCGGTCTTATCGGTGGATTTTTAGCCTCAGCCATTGTCCATTTACCGAATCATAAAAAGTCGCTTCATCAAGTAGCGGCATTCTTGCTTTTTTCGGTAATCTTGGGGGCTTCATTGGCTTATGGATTTTATTATAGCGATCAAAAAGAGGATCCGTTGGTCGTTGGCCAATTATCGCAACAGCTTATAGAAGATGGCAACTATGAAAAAGCAAATCAATTATTATCTGAAGTCGTACAAGCTAATGGGGAAGTTCCACCGGAAATTCTATTTTTGCTGTCCTACACTGAGATCAAGCTGGGACAGAACGAAAAAGCCATCCCTTTACTTGAGACCGTCGTGGAAGAAAAAAATGATTTTCATGAAGCTTATTATAATCTAGCTTTACTCTATTTAGACAAGGGAGATTACGAAAAAGCCAAAGACTCAATCAACAAAGCATTGGAAATCAAGCCATATGAAGGGGATTATAAGTCTTTGGCAACGGAAATTGAAAAAATAAAATAATGTATGTTTCCTCATTATTTGGTTAATGATGGAATCTAGAAGATTGCCAGTTTGAGGAGGACATACATTGTCTAAGGAGAAAGAAGTAAAGCACCCCGTCCAGTCAAAAATTGAACCCAATATTGAATATTTAAGGGAGCAATTGGGCGCTGGTAAAAGCTTTGATGTGATTCATATTGATCTCGAATATGCTGGCCGAAAGATGGCAATGTTTCTTATTGATGGTTTTGCAAAGGATGATCTTTTGCATTTATTGCAAAAATTCCTTGCAAAACTAAAGCCGGAAGACCTTGAGCCAGAGCCGTTACATAAATTGTTGAAAACCTATATTCCCTATGTAGAAGTTGATAAAAACAAAGATTTGGATGTTGTTGTCGACACTGTATTGGCGGGTCCTACAGCGCTCGTCGTAGATGGTATTGCTGAAGTAATCATCATCGATGCTAGAACGTATCCAGTTCGAGGACCTGAAGAGCCTGATACAGAACGGGTTGTTCGCGGTTCACGGGATGGTTTTGTTGAAACGATTGTCTTTAACATGTCCTTAACTAGGAGAAGAGTTCGTGATCGGTCATTAAGGATGGAATATATGCAGGTTGGTAGACGATCAAAAACCGATGTTTGTATATGCTATCTGGAAGACATTGCGGATCCTGACTTAGTGAAGGAGATTAAAGAATCTATATCAAACATAGATACAGATGGAGTGCCGATGGCAGAAAAAACAATCGAAGAATTCATCGGTGGCAGACATTGGAACCCATATCCAATTGTTCGCTATACAGAGCGCCCTGACACGGCAGCTTCCCATATTTTTGAGGGTCATGTCATCATTATTATTGATGGATCTCCAAGCGTTATGATTGCACCGACTACTTTTTGGCATCATCTCCAGCATGCCGAGGAATATAGACAAAAGCCGATTGTTGGCGCCTATTTACGGTTAATTCGTTTCTTGGCAATATGGTCTTCATTATTTTTACTGCCTTTATGGTATTTATTCGCTGTTCATCCTGAATACCTCCCAGATCAATTGAGTTTTATTGGAGTGAAGGAACCGGGAGAGATCCCTTTACTTATCCAAATTTTTCTGGCTGAGCTCGGAATTGATATTTTGCGGATGGCGGCTGTTCATACACCAACATCACTTGCAACAGCACTCGGTTTAGTAGCGGCTTTAATGATCGGCCAAGTTGCTGTTGAAGTTGGTTTGTTTACAAATGAAACGGTGCTCTATATTTCTGTTGCAGCGATTGGGACATTTGCAACACCAAGTTACGAGATGAGTTTAGCTAATCGTTTAGTGCGGATTGTATTTTTGCTAATGGCCGGCTGGTTTGGACTTATTGGTTTTGTCATAGCTGTTGCTGTTTGGCTCATCATGATGGTTAGGATGAAATCATTTCAAACCCCATATTTTTGGCCGTTTATCCCATTTTCACTGCATGCCTTTAGAGACGTATTAATTCGATCACCAATTCCATTAAAAAAACGCAGACCAACAATCCTGCACCCGCAAGACCCAGATCGCTAAGGGGCTGTCTCATTTTGAGGTGGCTCCTTTCATGTTTTCAGGTGGCTAAACATATCTTTTTTTAATATACTTAATGCAGTACATAGAATTAGGAGATGCATTTATTGTGAGGACGATTTATGATATTCAACAGTTATTGAAGCGTTTCGGTGTCTTTATTTATGTTGGCGATCGGATTGCAGACTTAGAATTAATGGAAGATGAAGTACGGGAATTATACAAATCGCAATTTATTGATACAAAAGAGTTTCAAATGGCTTTGCTTTTACTTCGTCAGGAAATAGAAAGGGAGAAATCGAAAAGACTAAAACAAGCATCAGTAAAGGATGAGTAAAATGGAGAAATGGCTTGTTGGGGTAGATGTAGGAGGAACCAACATCAAATTTGCATTTCTTTCCGATGATGGGGATATTGTTTACCGTTGGTCCATTCCAACCGATGTTACTAATGACGGTCAAAATATCATCCCTGATATCGCAAGTTCAATTTTACATAAGCTCCATGAAAACAATCAAACAACTAACAATGTAAAAGGAATCGGCATTGGTGCCCCGGCTTTTATGAATATGGAAACCGGCTTTATTTTTGAAGCTATTAATTTAGGATGGAAAGATATAGATATCAAATCAGAACTTGAACGAAGATTAATGCTTCCTGTCGTAATAGATAATGATGCCAATGTTGCTGCTATTGGAGAAATGTGGAAGGGGGCTGGAATTGGTTCAAAAGATCTGCTCTGTATTACAATCGGAACAGGTATCGGTGGGGGCATTATTATTAACGGAGAGATTGTTCATGGAACAAACGGGATGGCTGGCGAAATAGGGCATATTACAGTGAACCTAGAAAATGGGATATTATGTAACTGTGGTAAATACGGATGTTTGGAGACGAAATCATCAGCAACAGGAATGGTACAACAGGCTATTGCAGAAATCGATAATCACCCGGAAAGTCTTTTGTTTATTTCGTATAAACAGACCGGTCAACTAACAGCCAAAATGATTGTACAGGCAGCTCTTGAAAAAGATGAATATGCCTTAAAAATTGTTGACACATCCTGTTATTACTTGGGGCTTGCTATTGCCAATATTGCCAATACGATAAATCCAAGCAGGATTGTTATTGGTGGTGGAGTATCAAAGGCGGGTTCCCTCCTATTGAATTCAATACAAAAGTATTTTAATCAATTTGCACTACCGAGAGTTAAGATGGGAGCAGATTTGGCTATTGCAACTCTTGGAAACGATGCCGGTGTCATTGGTGCCGCATGGCTTGTGAAAAACAAACTGTAACTTCATTTGGCGATGTACATTTTTCCTACCTTCTCATACTCTAATGATAAAGGAGGAGGTAGTGATGAAAGTTAAAGGTCGTGCGGAACATTCACTTTGGTACTATAGCCAGCTTTTTAATGTGCCGCTTTCGTTAATTATTGATTCCAACACCAATTTACATGTTAAGGATACTTTACATGATAAAATAATAAATATCCCGGGATATATTGTTAAAGAATATGGTATTACCAAAGAGGATTCCTTTGATAGTGTAGCAAACAAATTAAACATGAATATAGAAGCTCTTCTCTTGCTTAATCATGGTGACCTATCAAATCTTAACCAAAATAGTAAAATTAATATTCCAATTCGTGTCACAGAGCCCATTGTTATTGGTGAGCAAAACTACACCTACCAAACAATGATTGCCGATTTAAAGCGGCTAGAGGAAATTTATCCCTTTATGAAAAGAAATACGATTGGATATTCCGTTCAAAATAAAGAAATCCCTGAAGTGATTGTTGGGAATGGCGAGATGCGGGTCCATATGAATGGGTCCTTTCACGCAAATGAATGGATCACAACTGCGGTGTTAATGGCATTATTGAATAATTATTTATTATCGATTACCAATCAAACAAGCCTAGCCGGCATAAAAACTGAACCTTTATACCATTATGCAACCTTATCGCTTGTACCGATGGTCAATCCCGACGGTGTGGAATTAGTATTGAACGGTCTACCAGAGGATGATCAATCCCGTGAGTATGTAATTGCTTTAAACGAGGGAAGTACAGATTTTTCTAATTGGAAGGCCAACATTAATGGTGTTGATTTAAATAAACAGTTTCCGGCGAAATGGGAACTCGAACGGCCACGAAAACCACAGCAACCTAGGCCTAGAGATTTCCCTGGTTTTCGGCCGTTATCAGAGCCTGAAACGATTGCAATGGCGACATTGACAATGAACAGTAATTTTGATAGAGTTATCGCTTTTCATACCCAGTGCAAGGAAATATATTGGGGCTTTGACGACCGGGAGCCGCCATATTCAAAAACAATTGTTAATGAATTTGCGAAGAAAAGTGGTTATAAGCCGATTCAAACCTTGGATAGTTATTCAGGCTTTAAAGATTGGTTTATCTATGAATGGAAAAGGCCAGGCTTCACAGTTGAGCTTGGTGAGGGAGTAAATCCATTACCTATTACGCAATTTAAAGATATATATAATGAAAGTATTGGGATTTTTTTAGCAGGATTATATATGTAGTAAAATAGCAATTAAAGTCATCAGATGGACGATGTTCTATCTGATGCAAACCATTCTTGGGGTGAAGAAATGAGGAAATTATTCGTAGTCATCATATGTTTTTTCTTATATGGGTGTAGTACTCCGAATAGAGTGGTAAATGATGCATCATACATCAAAAGAACTACCGAAGAAAAAAGTATAATTACAAAACAGTTTTTTTCAAAGAGTTCATTTAAGCCCATAGCTATGGCTGAAAATGAAGACTTTTATTCTATAAATGAATGGTATGACGAAGATACGGTCATCTATTCTGTTGGTGAAAAAGAGATGTCTTCTCTTTTTTTACATAATTTATTATCGGGTAAACGGAACTTATTTTATCAAACAAATGAATTTATTACTAAAATTCAAGCGAATTCTGCCCATTCCCTATTTGCTGTTCAAACATTAGAACAAAGTGGAGACAGTCATATTCGGATTCTTGATAAAATGGGAAAAGAAGTTTTTTCTTGGGATAATAAGATTGAGGACCTACAATTTATGTGGAATCCATATGAACCTGATGAATTAGTGATTACTGAATTTTTATCCTATATGGAATTTCAACTTTTGAAGGTTAATATTAGTACGAAGGACGTAACCGAAATTCCTGTCAATAATCCGTTTGTTCAGTGGACAAGCAGGGATGAACTCGGGTTTTTAAATTGGGACCAAAATGAACCTAGTCTTGATGCGCCACTTATTCTATTTAATTTAAAGACATTGAAGGAAGAGGAGTGGCTTAAAAACTGTATTATGCTTTTTACTCTAAAAGATGTAGTGATTACCGTCTCTATGGATAATAACGATTTAAATAAATCATTATATACTTTTTATGAATCAAAAACACGAAAGAAGTTAACGGAGGTGTATATTCCTATATTAAATACTTTTTCAGAAGCGTGGTGGATCCCAAGCTTTGATTTTGATGAAGATAAGAAAATATTTTATTATATGAAACCGAAACGGGCAGGGGATATTTCAGAATATAACGAGGGATACGAGCTTACAGCGTTATCGATCGACGATCAAAAAGAGGAAGTGTTAATGAAAATTCCAAACAACTATCCGATTAAGCTATCACCGGATGGGCAGCGGTGTTTAATCGGTCAACAGCTGGAACAGGTTATTACTATTTCTAATCAGCAAATGACGAACTTAATTTCAAATTAAAAATAAAAAAACATCAACAATTGCAAAATAGCAGTTGTTGATGTTTTTTGCTTAAAAGATTTGTTTAGCTCTCAAAAAATTAATGAGCAGTTGGGACGCCATGTCCTCCAAGAATACCGATGAAAGTCATTACAGCAAACCACCCAAAAACTAGCGTTGAAGCTCCTGCAAAGAAAACCGCAAGCATTGCTTTTTGTTTTAAAGAGCGGAATGTACCTGCCAGACATAATAATGCTACTAATGCGAAGATAATAACTAAGCCCACTGTTCTACCCCCTTACAATAAAGTTCTGTCATTAATATACCCATTTTTTTGAATAAAAACTACAAACTATGTATACTAAAAGTGCATCTCTTTATATATTTTAATCTTTTTTTGTAGTTTTGTCGAGGACAAAAATCTATCTGTATGTGTCAATATTATGATTGATCATAGCATTTTATAGGTATTAAAACTAGTCTTCGTGTAAAATTAAGAAAATGTGAAAAATGGGGGTTCGTATATGGAATTAAAATGGAGGCAGTTTCCTCTTGGTCCACTTCAAACAAATGCGTACATAATTGAGAACGAAAATAAGGAATGTATCATCATTGATCCTGGCAGTGAAGGGAAAAGATTGGTTAGAAATTTGGAGCAAAAAGAACTTAGCCCATTAGCCATTCTTTTAACACATGCTCATTTTGACCATATTGGTGCTGTTGATGACTTGAGGGAAAAATGGCATTGCCCGGTTTATTTGCATGTGAATGAACAAGATTGGTTGATGAATCCATCCTTAAATGGCTCGAAGTATTTTGGACTTGACGAAGAGATTATCGTAAAGAAAGCGGACCAACTAGTAAAGGAAGAAGGAAAGCTGACAATTGGTCCATTTAGTTTTGAGGTCTATGAAACACCAGGTCATTCTCCTGGTAGCGTATCCTATTATTTAAGAGAACAATCGATTGTGTTTTCAGGTGATGCACTTTTCAGAGGAAGTATAGGAAGAACGGATTTACAGGGTGGTTCACATCGCCAATTAATTCAAAGCATTCATGAGAAGCTGTTGGTGCTTCCTGAAGAAACTACAGTTGCACCAGGGCATGGACCAATAACTACGATCATGAATGAAATGAATGACAATCCTTTCTTAAATGGTTTTTAACTTTATCCAGCATTTGATAAGGTGGCGGAGTGTTTGATTAATAAAATTAAAAAGAGCATCAAGGATTCGGAAAAAGGCAGTATTTCATATTCAGACTTTATCAGTCTAGCCTTATATGACCAAGATGGCGGCTATTATATGAAGGACAGAAAAAAGATTGGAAAAGAAGGGGACTTCTACACAAACAGCAATGTTCATAGCGTATTTGGAAAGGTACTAGCTCGAATTTTTGTTCAACTTGTGCAAAAGGATGTTTTACCGCCAACGATATGTGAAATTGGCGCTGGAACAGGCCGTCTTGCGAGTTTTATCCTAGATGAATGGGAGAAAATTGACCCTGTTACTTTTGCCCAGTTGAACTATCATATCATTGAAATGAGCCCGTACCATCGAAGGGAACAATTATCAACAATTCAAAAAATCGAGAAAGTATGTCAATATGAATCGATGGATGAGATGTTCGGCAAGATTGGCAAATACACAGGCTTCGTTCTTTCTAATGAACTTTTTGATGCTTTTCCAGTCGATGTGTTACAAAGAAAAGGAAATGAGATCTATGAGGCTAGAGTGACTGTTGAAGATGATGTATTAAAGGAGGTATTAATTCCTTGTGAACGGGTAGAACTTCTGAATTGGCTTAGGAAAAACGGGATTGCCCTTAGGGACGGACAGAGAATGGAAATTCCGATAGCGATGAATAAATGGCTTGATGAATCGAGTGTTTGGCTTGAAAAAGGGATTATGTTCACGATTGACTACGGTTATACGAAAGAGGAATGGATGGAACCGATTCATCGGGAAGGAAGCCTAAGAGGGTTCTACAAGCATCAAATGATTCGCGACCCGCTGCTCCACCCTGGGGATATGGATGTAACGACTCATATTCATTTGGATACTTTAATTGAAAAAGGAGAACAAGTTGACTTAACATTTTTAGCGATGTTAAAGCAATACCAATTCCTGCTTAGAGGAGGAATACTAGAGTATCTGCAAGAACACTACGATCCAAATCCTTTTTCAGAAGTAAGCAAACAAAATCGCGCTATTCGCAATCTTTTATTAGATGATGGGATCAGTGCGAGCTTTACTGTGGTGGTTCAGAAAAAGGAATTACCTAATATAACAATTGATGATGTGTTGCTATATAATCTTTAGATAAATAAAAAAACGATGCAATATGCATCGTTTTTTTATTTTTTAATGACCGCCACCAAGTGGCATCATAAATGTTGTCCAGTATGTGAAGCCAATAAAGAAAACTGTTAAAAATGCTGCAAATATGTAGACACCCATACGCTCAGATAATTGTAAAAATCCTATTGCTAAGAACAATACAGTAATCCCTAAAAATAAAAGGGAAGTTGTATGCATGTGTCCTAGGTAGAACATGATACTGAAAATTGCAGTCCAAAATGCCATAACTTTATACATATTACCCATTATGTACTACTCCTCCTTTACAAAAAACTTCACCATAGCTAAACATAGATAATAATTACTCTACTTATTATAATGGACAAATTGTGTGGTGTAAATGACTGAAATCTCAAATTTTGTATAAACGTGGCGTATTAGTCCTGAATGAGTGCTAAATAATTGCAGGATTCACAACCTTTGAACATATTATCTTCTTGAACAAGTTTGGCATTATTAAATAAGCTTTTAAACATTCCTTCAAGAAAAGCAAAGTGCATTTTGCAAATGTTCCCAATATCTTGGGCGGCAACCTCTTTAAATGGACAATTGAAAATTTTAAAATAAACCTTTGTTTGTTCCGGATTTGTATCAAACTCTGGATAAAATCCTAGCAACGAAGCTGCATCTTTAAGTAAATGAAGCTTGTCATTAAAGTTTAATTCCAATCCTGTTCGTTTAAATTCCTTTTGAATTATTTCTTTTCCGTAACGCTCTCCTGTTTCAAGCAGTGCTTGTTTACCAATATCACCTAGAGATAGTAAAGTCCCAATTGCGATTTCAGATAGGAGCTGATAATCTCTAAATGGAAAATTAAGTTGAACTACATCATCAGATAACCGATATAGGCGGCTAGGTCTTCCACCTTTGCCCGTTTTTTTCGTTTCGGAAATTAACATATTAACATCTTCGAGCTTGGAAAGATGCAGTCTTGCTACGTTTGGATGAATATTAAAGGAATCAGCAATTTCCTGAACTGTTACCTCATTATGATGTTTAGTTATATATTGATAAATTGAGAAACGTGTTGGATCTGAGAGTACATTCGTAATTTTTAATGTCTGTTCCAACTTTTTCACCCCTATGCATAATTACTATTAATATTACTGTCATTATAGTATAGTTCGATGGACATTGGAATTGTTTCTAGCAAGTAAAAGGTATTTGTTTGAAAATATTCACAATTGAATTATACGTTATTTAAACGAAACATATACAAATATTAAACGCTAGTAGTGAAATTAAAGATAACAAAAAAATGAAAGAAATAAGAAGGATTTTGTCTTCTTATGGCGAATAGAAATAAATATGAAAAATAGAAAGAGGGTGTATAGGTTTGGGCTTTATAGAAGAAAGAGGTGAAGCTTTGCTCAAGGAAGCGCTGCTCTTACATGCTTCAGATATCCATGCTATGCCGCGCCAACACGATGCGATCATTCAATTTCGGATTCAACACAGACTGGTCCTAAAAGAAAAAATACCAATTCCGATATTTGAAAAGCTAGTATCCCATTTTAAATTTCTTGCAGGTATGGATATTGGAGAAAAAAGGCGGCCGCAAAATGGTTCGATACAAATGATTGTTGATGAAAGAATGATCAGTCTCCGATTGTCTACGCTCCCAACACTTCAACAAGAAAGCTTGGTAATACGAATATTACCCCAAAATATTGACTCTCACTTAACGGAGCTCTCACTTTTTCCACAAGCAACAAAAATACTATTCTCATTAGCATTGCGTACAACAGGATTAATAATCCTAACAGGGCCGACCGGCTCAGGCAAAACTACGACTTTATATTCTCTCATTCATGCTGTCCAACAAACATTAGACTGCAACATAATCACTCTGGAAGACCCTATCGAAAAAAGAATAGACACCGGCTGCCTTCAGGTTCAGGTGAATGAAAAGGCGGGAATTACGTATGCAACTGGTTTGAAGGCGATATTAAGACATGACCCGGATATAATTATGGTTGGTGAAATCCGCGATGAAGAAACTGCAAAAGCTGCAGTACGAGCAAGTCTGACTGGACATCTAGTACTTACAACACTCCATACAAAAAACACCAAAAGTGCCATTAACCGTTTGGTTGATTTAGGTATTTCAATCCAAGATATTGAGCAGACCTTAATTTGTGTCACCTCTCAAAGACTTGTTAACTTAAAGTGTCCTTACTGTAATGGACCTTGTTCAATCCACTGTCTAAAACAGCGGAAGGTTAATCGTTTATGTGTTTATGAAATTTTACATGGTGAAAATTTAAAGGAGGTTATTAAAGAAGCTAAGGGATTGACGGGCAATTACCACTATAAAACGCTAACTGATTTAATCGAAAAAGGAATTGCGTTAGGATATCTTCCTTTTGATTGTCATGGTGTTAAGATATGAAAGTAAAAAAAAGATGGAAAGTTAAAGATCAAGCAAAATTATTTTATCGCCTTGGTCATTTGCTTAGTAGGGGATATACCCTTGCAACAGCTATTGAATTTCTAATGCTGTATGTGAATGATGAAAAACAGAAGGACCTCGAGTTTATCTTAATAAAACTAAAACAAGGTAGCCCTTTTTTCAATTCTTTTCATACGCTTCAATTTTCCAATGATGGCTTAAGTATTATTTATTTTGCTGAAAAGTATGGAGACCTTGCCAAGGGACTACTCAATGCCGGTAAAATACTTGAAATGAAAGAAGCTTATAAGAAAAATACGTTAAAGGTAATCCGCTATCCATTATTCTTATTATTGCTACTCGTTGTGCTCATAGCCGCTATGCAAAAGGTTTTGATTCCGCAATTCATTCAACTATATCAATCGATGAGTCTGCCGCAATCTAAGATTATTTCATTTATCATCTACATAAAATCTTTCCTTCCAGTCATCGGATTGATACTTCTCACAATATGCTTAGCAGTAATCCTTACCCATTTTTTTATCTACCGAAAAAGAACTATTATTGACCAATATATTTTTCTCTGTAAAGTTCCATTTGTTAGATATGTTGTTAAGAAATATAATACTTACTTTTTTTCGTTTCACCTAGGGAATTTGTTGGATAATGGAATGTCCATTAATGAAGCATTAACAGTGTTTGAACAGCAAAAGCCATTTAAATTTTTTCATGAGGAGGCGAAAAGGTTAAGGGCTTGTCTACTTGAAGGTGACCAATTGGCCGCCATTCTAAAAAATACAACCTACTACGACAAAGAATTAGCTACCGTTATTCTTCATGGTCAGGCAAATGGAATCTTGTCAAGTGAACTTATAGAGTATAGCAATTTGATTATTGATGAATTCGAAGAAACATTTACATTTTGGCTTCGAACACTACAGCCCGCAATCATGCTATTGATCGGCCTGTTTGTTATTTTATTGTACATGGCAGTCATGCTGCCGATTTACGGAATGATTCAAACAATCTAACATTCTGTCGGGGAGGAATTTTAATTGAAAAATCAAAATGGATTTACGCTAGTAGAAATGATGATTGTACTGATGATTATTTCTATATTGCTGCTTATCACGATTCCTAATGTAACGAAAAATAATTCATCCGTTAAAAAGAAAGGTTGTGATGCCCTTGTTCAGTTAGTTGGGGCGCAGGTTCAAGCTTATGAAATAGAGAAAGGGTCAACTCCGCCTGATTTAGAAACTCTAATTACTGAAAAATATATAAAAACCTATACATGCCCAGGTGGTGGTCAAGTTCAATTGGCTGCAGACGGTTCCGTTACCGCACCAGCGGCGCCTGCAGGAACGTAATGGTAAGCGGTACTATGTAATGAAGCGAAATAGGGCAAATAAACAAGCTGGGTATACTTTGGTTGAAATGTTGATCGTACTAACGATTTTTTTAATGGTAATTACGATTACATCTGTGTCCGTTAAGCCTTTCTTACAGCAGCTGGAAATTAAATACTTTTTTAAACAGCTCCAACTAGATATTGCCTATTCTCAAATGTATGCAATGGGAAATTATAAAGACGCCTTTATAAGGTTTTACCCGGAAAACAATCGATATGTAATTTCTCCAAATGGTTATAACCAAAAAATCATTGTAGATAGGACGTATTCTGAAAATATAAAAATCAAACTGGAAACGTTACCAACAAAGGTTATCTTTCGGCGGGATGGTAATATTGAAAAAGCCGGAATGATGCATGTTTTTCATCATGATGATGCTTATAGATTTGTGTTTTTATTTGGAAAGGGACAAACGTATGTTGAGAAATTGTAACGGATTTTCCATTTTGGAGGTGATTGGGGCCCTCTCTATTTTTCTTGTCGCAATTATGCTGATGTTACCGATTTTGATAAAAACGTATGAGGAGCGAAGTATTCTTGATTATAAAAAAGAGGCATTGGTTTTATTGCACAATGAGAAGGAGTCCTATTTATATGATCATGGATATGAAGCTATTACAAAAGAGATTGTAAATGGAAGAAGGACTTATTTATTAACCTTTGATGGAGAAGCTCCTTTAATTAAGCTTTGTGTCCATTGGGAAGTACCTTGGAATAAGAAAGGAAAAGTATGTGGCTATGCAAAAAAATAATATTGCAACCAAGCAAGATGGGTTTACAATGCTAAATATGCTTTTTGCTTTTGCTGTATTTTTAGTATTAATGTCCTTCTTTCCGTTCGTAATGAAAGTTATGAAAACTGAGATTTCGACTACATCGTACAAAGTCGATTTGTTTTTTGAACATATACGGAATGATATTGTACAAGCGAAGGAATTATCTATTTCAGATGGGTCTCTTTATCTAAGCATGGAAAATGGCAATCGTATTCGTTATCAAAAATATAATACGAATATTCGTAGACAAGTAAATGAAGTAGGTAATGAAATATTATTACAGAATGTTGATAACGTTCAATATAAAATCGTTTCGAATGGTGTTGTCGTATCAGTTGAGGTTGCAAAGAAGGTTGCGAAAAAAAGATTATCAATGGCGCCGATTATATTTTTCATACTATACTATAGGGGTGGCTAAATGTATGTTATTTTTAATCAAAGAGGCTTTATCCTGCCGCTAACGATGATGTTTTGTTTTCTTTTTTCTCTTTTTTTACTGTCTGAAGTAGAAATATACAAAATCGAACAGCGTTTATACATCGAGGAAGAGGAATTGGAAAATCTGAAAAGCCTTTTGCAAATCGGAATTCAGGATATAAATGATATAGTCCAAAGTAAAACGCTGGATGATAAATTAGTTGGAAGGCTGGAATATCCAATTGGCTCTATTCAGTATACGATAGAACTATTAGAAACTAAAGTTATACTGATTCAGGGTACCTGTATAACAAATAAACAAAGGAAGCAGCTCTTTAACGCGATTGTTAATATAGAGACACAGAAAATAGTGAGATGGGTGGAAGGGTAGATGAAATCGATATTTTTAACAGGATTTATGGGATCTGGAAAGACGACAATTGGGAAGTTGCTGTCAGAAAAATTGTCGCTTCCGGTTATTGATACAGACCATGTGATCGAAGAAAAGCTAAATAAAACAATTCGGGACATTTTTGAAACAGAAGGGGAAAATAAGTTCCGGGAATATGAGCATCAGTTTCTGGAAATGATGCCGACTGAAAATATGATTATAACAACTGGTGGCGGTATTATATTAAGAAAAGAAAATCGGGACTGGATGAAAAAAAATGGCGTGGTCGTTTATTTGCACTGTGAACCGGAAGAAATCCTGAATAGATTAGCAGGTGACCAAACTAGGCCACTTTTAGATGGCGATAAGAAGAAAAATGTCCTTTCGATATTTACAGAACGATCTCCTTTTTATCATGAAGCAGATTTCAAGGTAGATACAACGAATAAAACTCCTGAAGAAGTCGTGTTAGAAATTGAACAATTGATTAAATAACAAAAATCTGGAGATACTAGTCATTAATATAGGGATGGTGATTAGGGATGTCTTCAAATGATTATGTAAAATTCGTAACGGAACAATTTGTAAAATTTGTAGATACATCTAAGGAAGAAAGATTAGATAAAAAAAGAAAAAGGAAATCTGAACAAGATCCGGTACTTACAAGAATGTTTGGCGTTCTTCCTTTGGCGCTTATGTTAATTGTTAATAATAAACGAAAAGAAAATAAATTCCCACGAAAATAGCCCGAATTTAAACTTGGGCTTTTTTTCTTTTTACACATTGTTACTATTATGATAGAGTTTTGATAATGAGAGGTAAGGGGTGAAAACATGAAGAAAAATTCTAATAAAATAGTTGATACATTAAAACGCCCATTAAGAGATTTAAGAATCTCAGTTATAGATCAATGCAATTTTAGATGTGCATACTGCATGCCAAAGGAATTATTCGGAGATAATTATCCTTTTCTTCCACTGAGTGAACTCCTGTCATTTGATGAAATTGAACGGATATCAAAGCTATTTGCATCACTTGGTGTGGAGAAAATAAGATTAACCGGTGGAGAACCGCTAGTTAGAAAGGACATGCACCTTTTAGTGGAGCGCCTTAATAAAATTGACGGAATAAAAGATATTGCTCTCACAACTAATGGTGTTTATTTACCAAAATATGCGCAAGCATTGAAAGAAGCGGGTTTAAGCCGAGTTAATGTAAGTCTCGATGCGCTTGCCGACGAGCTTTTTGGTCAGATAAACGGTAGGAATGTCAAGGTCAATGCAGTTTTAAAAGGGATAGATGCAGCTGTTGAAGCTGGATTGCTTGTTAAGGTTAATATGGTTGTCAAAAAAGGCCTGAATGACAATCAAATTTTACCGATGGCTAAATATTTTAAAGAAAAAAATATTAATTTAAGATTTATAGAATTTATGGATGTCGGCAACTCGAATGGTTGGGACTTATCACAGGTTGTTTCTAAAAAGGAAATTGTCGAGATGATTTCAAAGGAAATCCCGGTAGAACCATTGGATCCTAATTATTATGGTGAAGTCGCCAGCCGTTATCGCTATGTAGACTCTACTGCAGAATTTGGGGTAATTTCTTCAGTAACAGATTCATTTTGTTCCTCATGTACGCGGGTACGACTATCGGCAGACGGAAAAATATACACATGTCTTTTTGCTGAAAAAGGGTTTGATTTAAGAGCATTGGTTAGGCAGGAATTTAGTGATGAAAGTCTTCTTCAATCCTTGATCGATGTTTGGGAGAATCGAAAAGATCGTTACTCAGATGAAAGATTGGAAAATACAAGAAAAGGAAAGAAACGCAAGAATAAAATAGAGATGTCATATATTGGTGGATAAAATTTATATCCTATTCTAATAAAAGGTTGGCCTTTAAAGAGGCCAACCTTTTATTTTTCTACAAAAATATATTTTATCGGGATATACATCTTTTTTACTATGAAAATGGTAGTAAAAATAATATTCAGTTCTTTCACAAAATGGTCAATAACTTGGGGGTAGTCCCGTGAAATTGGTCACGACTGCAATTTCTCTATCTTTATATACTTTCTGATATAGGGAATTACCAATTGGGAGTGGGGTGTGTATGAGAGGTATAAGCCTACTCAGGGTGTTAGTTGGCGGTTTCGCTGCTTTTGAATTACTAAATTTGATGAAATCTGGCAGCAAGGCAGCAATTAGACCTCCAGGGGCAGCTGATGAAGATGAGTTTCTGGCATTATGTACAAGATGTGGTAAATGTAACTTAGCTTGTCCATATGACAGTATCAAAATGGGCAAGGAGGATTTTGGCCTAGGGATGGGGACACCCTACCTTGATGTCCGTGAAAATCCATGCATGTTATGTGAAGATTTTCCGTGTGTGGCGGCATGTCCAACGGAAGCGCTTTCGGGTATTGAAAAAAGACAGGATGTTGACATGGGTGTAGCAGTAATAGATGAAAAAACATGTATTGCTTATCAAGGGATGAGATGTGAAGTTTGTTACCGAGTTTGTCCTTTTATTGATGAAGCGATAAAAATTGATTATCGTTTGAGACCTGGAGACGATATTCATGCGATTTTCGCTCCTGTTATCGACCCAGAAAAATGTGTTGGCTGTGGAATTTGTGTGGAGCGTTGTGTAGTCAATGACCCAGTACCCATTAAGGTTGAACCAAGGGCTCCAAAGGGTTTATTTTAAAACTTTTTTATTTGAATCATTAAATACAATATAGAGCAAATGATTCAAGAAGAGCGAAAAGGGAGGATTTATGTAATGAATCTAACTAGAAGAACTTTACTAAAAGCAACAGCAATTACAGCAGCGCTTGCCGCAGCTGGATGTTCTTCCAAAAAGTCGAATGCACCAAAAGAAGAATCCGTTGTACAACAAGCTGAAAGTGTAGAGCCGGAAGAGTGGAAAAGCACAATATGCCGTTTCTGCGGAACAGGCTGCGGTGTTTTAGTCGGCATTAAAGATGGTAAAGTAGTTGCAGCAAAAGGGGATCCAGATAACCGTTCAAGCCGTGGACTAAACTGTGTTAAAGGATTTTATGTTGCAAAAATTCTTTTTGGTAAAGACCGCTTAACTAAACCGTTAATTCGTGAAGATAATAGTAAAAAAGGTACAATGGATGGCTTCCGTGAAGCATCATGGGAGGAAGCATTAGAACTAGTATCTAAAAAATTGAAAGAAAACTGGGAAAAGGATCCTAAATCAATCGCATTTTGGGGTTCTGGACAACAGACGATCATGGAAGGCTATGTTGCCTCTAAGTTCTGGAAAGCAGGACTATTAAGTAATAACATTGACCCCAATGCCCGTCTTTGTATGGCAAGTGCGGTTACAGGCTTTATGACAACATTCCAATCTGACGAGCCGATGGGTTCTTACCGTGACTTGGATGAAGCAGATGTGTTTGTAACATGGGGCGCCAATATGGCGGAAATGCATCCAGTACTATACTCTCGTCTAACTGCCCGCAAACTAAGCGGAACTAATGTTAAACATTATGATTTGACAACACGCGAGTCACGTACATCAGAAACAGCTGATAAACTTTTAGTATTTAGACCACAAACGGATTTAGCAATTGCTAATGCTATTATTAATTATTTAATACAAAATGAAGCATACGATAAAAAATTCGTTGAAGAGCATTGTCAATTTAAAGCGGGTACTGAAAATCTAGGACATTCTTTAAAAGATGACTATGATGTTACAGAACCAGGGGCATCTGCTACAAAAGCATGGTCGATTACATTTGAAGAATTAAAAGAAAAAGTGAGCTATTATACCCTTGAAAAGGCTGAAGAAATTTCAGGAGTACCAGCTGCCGACATCGAAGCATTGGCTAAGGAGTTTGCTGATCCAAATAAAAAGATCATGTCTTTGTGGACAATGGGGATGAATCAGCATACACGTGGCACATGGATTAATAACCTAGTTTATGATATCCACTTATTAACCGGAAAAATCAGTGAACCTGGTAATGGACCATTTTCCTTAACAGGTCAGCCAAGTGCCTGTGGTACAGCTCGTGAAGTTGGCGTATTCAGTCATCGTTTACCTGCTGATATGAACGTAGATGTTCCAGAACATCGTCGTTATACTGAATTAATTTGGAATTTACCTGAGGGCTACTTAGATGCAATCGAAAAGCCTGGATTTCACACTGTTAAAATGTTCCGTGAGATGGGTAAGGGTAATATTAAATTCTTTTGGAGTATGTCTAATAACTGGGGACAAACTATGCCGAAGCTAAACCGTTTCCGTGGTAATGACCCAGATGGCAAAGGTGTTCTTGATGCCTTTATCGTAGTATCTGAAGTATATCCTACTCGTTCTACTGAATTAGCGAACGTTGTTTTCCCTGCAGCTATGTGGGTTGAACGTGAAGGACAATTCGGTAATGCAGAGCGTCGTACGAACGTGTTTGAAAAATGTACAGAACCGCCGGGAGAAGCTAAATGGGATGTATGGGCAATGATTCAAGTTGCAAAACGTGTCTTAGAAGGCAAAAAGATCGGCGATAAAGATGCGTTTGATACGTTATTTGGATTCATTTGGGATAAAGATAAGAATGACATGCTTGAAGACGAACATGAAGTGAATGGTCGCTTATGGGCTGAATATCGTTCCTTCTCTAATCCTGATGAAAATCAAAATCCAAAAGCTAAAGAAGCTGGTCATAAGCTCCATATGTCAGCAAAACAACTTGCACCATATGATGAATACTTTAAGCAGCATGGTATTTGCTGGCCAGTTCGTAATATTAATGGTAAATGGATTGAAACAAACTGGCGCTATAAAGATGGTAAACAAGAAGATGGCTTTGACCAATATGGGGTGGAACAAAAAGGTAAATATAAAGATATCGATTTCTATAAATCTGCTGATCACCGTCCATCTGTCTTCTTCCGTCCGTTCGAAGATGCAGCGGAAATTCCTGATGCAGAATATCCATTATGGTTATGTACAGGTCGTGTATTAGAGCATTGGCACAGTGGTTCTATGACCCGCCGTGTACCTGAATTACACCGTGCAGTACCGGAGGCATTCTGTGAAATTCACCCTGAAACTGCAGCAGAGTTAGGCATTAAAGAAGGCGACTGGGTGAAGGTAGTATCTAGACGCGGTGAATGTAAAGTGAAAGCAACAATGCAAGGGCGTGGAAAACCACCTAAAAACTTAGTCTTTGTACCGTTCTTTGCTGAAGAAACATTAATCAATCTAGTAACACTTGATGCATATTGTCCAATTTCTAAGCAGCCGGACTATAAAAAGTGCGCTGTGAAGATTGTGAAAGCATAGGAGGGGTTCATCATGAGAGCAAAAGAATTAGGATTTGTTTTAGTATTTTTGCTAGTCGTAATAGTTGCTGTTGCTTGTTCGCCTTCAGGTACATCCCAAAAAGCAACAGAAAAAACAGATGCTGCTCCGCCTGCTGATACGGTCGCAGCTGCAACAGTACCGCAGCTTGAATCTAATGGTCGTGAAGATGCAGCTACAATGGTATTGCTTAATGCACCTCCAGTGCTACCGGCTGACCACAAAAACTTCTGGCAGGAAAAGTTACGTCAAGAAAGCTGTATGGTTTGTCATGCAACACCTGAAACTGGTGCACCGTTACCAACTCCTGAACATTACTATGATAACCAACAAGGGGGAAAGATTTTCCGTGATACATGTATTCAATGCCATGCAACACAAAATGATACAAAATCGGCATTTAACGAAAAATAATAACTAACATAGATATTTCCGATAAAAAGGGAGGAACCAGTTTTATGATGATTTCAGGTATTCTTATTTTAACTAAAGAAGGCATGGCTTTCGAAGTTGCGAAGAAGATTGAAAATATACAAGGTGTGGAAGTACATCATATCGTAGAAGGTTCGAAGATTGTCATTACCTTAGAGGAAAAATCAATCGATCAAAGCTATCAAACAGGTAAACAATTGGAAAAGGTACCTGGGGTCTTGGGCGTAAACGTTGTGTATTATAACTTTGAAGAGGCTGAAGAAGCATTAGCGGAGGCTAATTAACAACAATGAAAGAGTTGTTAAATCGAAGAGAATTTCTTACAGGAAATTTAAAATCAGCTCTTGGTCTCTTCGGACAAATGATTATACCAACTATTGACCAGGAAAGGACGTTTATACGTCCTCCTGGTGCCCAAGATGAGATTGTGTTCTTAACTTCCTGTACAAGATGTGGAATTTGTAGGGATGTGTGCCCTGTAACAACTATCCAATTATTTAATATTGAAAGTGGAGCAAAACTTGCTGGGACACCATTTCTAAACCCAAATGAAATTGCTTGTACCTATTGCAATGAATGTAGTAAGCATTGTCCAACTGATGCATTAGAAGTTCCTGAAAATGGAATGGTTCCACCTATTGGAATAGCTAAAGTAATGAAGAAGAACTGTATTGCCTATCAGGATGTAATGTGTGATTATTGCATTCGAGCTTGTCCAATTTCCGGGGCATTAACACTTGAAAATGGTAAGCCAAAAGTTGATTCAGATTTTTGTAATGGATGTGGTCAATGTGTCACATCCTGTATTCAACATGATACGAAGGGCTTATATGTTAAGGCTCTCTCGAGTTTAAGTTGATCTCCCTTTAAAATATATTTTTATCAGGCTGTTTAAAAACTATTTAGACAGCTTTTTTTTGTTTCCTTAAATGGCCTGTTGGGTTAGATAAAACAAGCCGCTATTTACAATCTCAACTTTTATTCTTGGTCTGTATTGTTCCTCTAAGGCTGCTTTCTCAACGTGATAGCTTTCCGGCTTTTCTTCAAGCTCCTCATAAAAATGATCTAATAGTTCCAGGTCTTGTTCCCAACGTATTTCTGCCTCTCTTGCCCATGTATGGTCATCACTATTAATCATTTGTGTAATTATGTTTTCGATTCTTTTTACACCGCTCATTGGTTTGATGAGCGGGGAAAGTGTAAAACAATAATCAGGAATTTTGGGTGTTAGTTGTTTTTTAAATAATTTTTTTTGGATTTGATCGACCACCACACCGTTTATTAAGTTTAGCCCAAGGGATAGAAACAAATCCTTTTTCCGGTCACACATATAGGATATCTTCGTATTTAAAACTAACCAAGGTTGGAGGGCTACTTTTTGGGTGCTGTTAATTTGTTCATACATGCGGATATTGGCTGCCATTTTTTTAGTCACTTGAAAAATTTGGTGTAATCTAGGTGAGCCAAAATGGATCGTCTCCCCGCGGATGCCTTCCGGTGTTTTACTATGGTCAGTAATAAATGTTAATCTCATAGGATTAGGGGCGCCCCCTGTTTTCTCCACATAATGCCAATAAAAAGGGCGATTCATCAATAGTTTGTCCATTTCAATCGTCAGTTGCACAACGATGTGTCCACTAGAATTTTCTATAATATTGCATTCATTGGAAATAAAGAAACGATGTAAAAAATTATGAATATCTTGCTGCTGCATCGGCATACGCCTCACTTTCATGACCGGAATTATAATTAATAATAGAAGCAAGATTGTCCATTTTGATTCTTACTTCTCCTTCACTGTCTGAATGGAAAAGGATATCCTCAATATGGCTTTCAATATTCGTGATTTCAAGTCTTGTTAGGATCTCATCCAGTTCGCCGATCACTTTTTCAAAGAGATTAATTTTTTCATAAAGTAGGTGTAAAATATGCTCTTCCACAGTCCCTTTTGTTGCAAAGTTATAGATAAGTACGTCCCGTTCTTGCCCTAAACGATGAATCCTACCGATTCGTTGTTCAATTCTCATTGGATTCCATGGCAGGTCGTAATTAATGATTCGGTTGCAAAATTGAAGGTTGATTCCTTCTCCTCCTGCTTCTGTAGCGATCAATACCTGTACATTATTCTTAAATAAATCTCTCATCCAATCCTTTTTACTTCTTTTAAATCCACCCCGATATGGAACTGAAGTGATCCCGTGCTGTTGTAAAAACCACTGTAAATAAACTTGCGTAGCCCTGTATTCAGTGAATATAATAAATTTTTCCGAGGTTCCCTTTATTAATGCTAAAACATTTTCAGCCTTGGAATTCGTCTGAACAAGACTTGCTTTTTGCATTAAGTCACGGATGATTGTGAGCATTTGCATGCTGGTTTGCTCTTTTTGGAGCATATTTTTAAGTGTTAAAAAAGCCGCTTCCCGGCTTGAGCATACTTCCTTTTGCAGCGTGATTAACGAAAATTGACTCTTATTAAGCGTTTGATCAGATTTTAATGCGCATACAGCATCATAAAGCTCCTTCTCTTCCTTTGACAATATAATTGGAACAGTTTTAATATGACGTTTCGTCCACTCCATTCCGGTATCGCCGCGTCGATTTCTAATCATGACTTTATTGATTAATTCCTTAAGGTAATCATTATTTTCAACGGAACGTTCCTTTGCCGAGAAAGATTGCGTAAAATTGGATTGACTGCCGAGATGACCCGGCTTAAGCAATGATACAAGATTAAAGATTTCCTCCACTTTATTTTGAACAGGTGTCGCTGTTAGGAGGAGGCAAAACTTTTTCTTAAGGTTTTGAACAAATTCATAGTTTTTAGTTTTATTGTTTTTTAATTTATGTGCCTCATCGATAATAACCATGTCATAATCCTGACGATAGATAATCTCTCGATGAGGGTCCCGCTTTGCGGTGTCAATCGATGAAATGACAACATCGCATTGTTCCCAAACATAGCTTTTTTTCTGAGCAACAGCGGGTATATAAAACTTTTGATTTAATTCGCTTTCCCACTGGGTAACAAGTGAAGCAGGCACAAGGATGAGTACTTTTTTGACCAACCCTCTAATCATATATTCTTTTAAAATAAGCCCCGCTTCAATCGTCTTTCCGAGTCCAACCTCATCAGCGAGAATGGCTTTTCCATTCATTTGTTCCAATACTGTTTGGGCTGCTTCAATTTGGTGAGGATGCGGCGTAAGATTTGGTAAAAAGTTCGGTGCAATCAACCCTTCGAATTCAGGGATGATCATATGTTCTTCGATCTCATAAGCTAGCTTAAACAAGTCCCAGTTTGCCCAAGGACCATCATGATCTATTTTTCTTAAAAAATCGTTCTGCCATGTTTGATCAAATTCAATGTCGATATGCATAGAATCGATCCTTTCTTTTAGAAAGTACAGATAATTCCGTGTTTGATAATTCAAAAAGTATTTGCCGAACTCACCTATTTATTGTAGGATAATAGTAGAATTGACTTATTCGATAGTATATCCAAATTTTTGATAAAAATTATATATTTGCGAATGATAACATGGGGAGAGACCACAGCTTTCAAGTTTAACTACGTTTACATGTGGCGCCGAAGGAGCAAGCAACAAGAAGTTGTGAATCTCTCAGGCAAAAAGACTCTTGTTGGACGCAACTCTGGAGAGAGCTTGTATAAGCCACCCACGAGGAAGTAAACCGTTTCGAGTATGGGATTGGTTGAAAACTTTCTGGTAACAGGACAGAGAAATGTACGCTTATTTGTGTGTGCATTTCTCTGTCTTTTTTAGTATTACAAAATAAGGCAAGGAGGGGTCTTATGGCTGACCTTAAGCGTACACCATTATTTCCTTTATATGAGGATCACGGTGCAAAAACAATTGATTTTGGAGGATGGGATTTACCTGTTCAGTTTTCTTCCATAAAGGAAGAGCATGAGGCTGTTCGTTCAAAAGCAGGACTGTTTGACGTTTCCCACATGGGTGAAATTGAAGTGAAGGGCACAGATAGTCTGCCTTTTCTACAAAAAGTTATGACAAATGACATCGCCTTATTACAGGATGGCGATATATTGTACACGGCCATGTGTTATGAAAACGGGGGAACAGTTGATGACCTATTAGTATATAAAAGAAAAGATCATGATTATTTATTAGTTGTTAATGCAGCGAATACAGATAAGGATTTTGAGTGGTTAATGAAGCATATTTTTGGTGATGTTGAAGTTACTAATATTTCTTCGGAAGTTGCCCAATTAGCGCTTCAAGGTCCGTTAGCAGAGGAGACACTTCAAAAATTAACAACTACAGATTTAAATGAAATAAAAAATTTTAAATTTAAAGAGGATATTGACCTGAACGGGGTTAAAGCACTTGTTTCCCGTACAGGCTATACCGGTGAAGATGGATTTGAAATCTATTGCAAGGAATCCGAAGCACAAAAGCTATGGAAAATGGTTTTGGAAGCAGGCGCGGAGTTTGGAGTTCAACCAATCGGTTTAGGTGCCCGTGATACATTGCGGTTTGAAGCAAGACTTGCGTTGTATGGACAGGAATTAGATGCAGATATTTCACCATTAGAGGCTGGAATTGGCTTTGCTGTTAAAGTAAATAAAGAAGCTGATTTTATCGGTAAAGAGGCATTGAAAAAACAAAAAGCGGTAGGCGGGATGTCCCGTAAAATAGTTGGAATTGAAATGGTTGAGCGCGGGATTCCCCGCCATGGCTACAAGGTATACAGCGGAAGCGAGGAAATCGGCCATATTACATCTGGAACTCAATCTCCAACATTAAATAAATCAGTCGGTCTGGTTCTGTTAAAGAGTGAATTTTCAAATCTTGGAACAGAAGTAAGCATTGAGGTACGACCTGGTAAATTTGCAAAAGCAAAGGTTGTAGCCACTCCATTCTATAAACGCCAAAAGTAAGGGGGAGCAGAATGAACTATCGTTATTTGCCAATGACGGAGCAAGATAAAAAAGGAATGTTAGAAACAATTGGGGTCCATTCCATTGATGAATTATTTTCCAACATTCCGGAAGAGGTCCGTTTTAAAGGATCATTAAAACTAAAAGCGCCTCTAGCAGAGCATGAATTAATGAAGGAATTTACAAGATTAGCTGGGTTAAATAAGGATCTTAAAGCGAATGTTTCTTTTTTGGGAGCTGGTATTTATGACCATTACATCCCGGTTATCGTTGACCATGTTATTTCTAGGTCTGAGTTTTACACAGCCTATACACCATATCAGCCGGAAATTTCTCAAGGTGAGCTGCAAGCCATTTTTGAATTTCAAACGATGATTTGTGAATTAACAGGAATGGATGTAGCTAACTCATCTATGTATGATGGCGGTACTGCACTTGCTGAGGCGGCTGCCTTAAGTGCTGGTCAAACCAATCGTAATAAAGTTTTAATTTCAAAAGCAGTTCATCCTGAATATCGCACAGTTCTAGAAACCTATGCTCGTGGACAGCATCTAGAAGTTATTGAAATTGATATTGAAAATGGAAAAACAGATTTGGCTGATCTAAAAAATAAGATGTCTGAGGATGTTGCTTGTTTTATTGTTCAATATCCAAATTTCTTCGGTCAGATTGAGGCTCTAAAAGAGATTGAGGAAATTATCCATGCAAATAAAGCAATGTTTGTTGTATCAAGTAATCCGTTAGCACTTGGCTTATTAACACCTCCCGGGGAGTTTGGGGCAGATATCGTCATTGGTGATGTGCAAGTTTTTGGTATTCCTGCTCAGTTTGGAGGCCCGCATTGCGGTTATTTTGCCGTAACGAAAAAGCTAATGAGAAAAGTGCCAGGCCGTTTAATAGGGCAAACCGTAGATGAGGACGGAAAACGGGGCTTTGTATTAACCCTTCAAGCACGTGAGCAGCATATCCGCCGGGAAAAAGCGACTTCAAATATTTGTTCCAATCAGGCATTAAATGCATTAGCTGCAGCAGTGGCGATGACGGCCTTAGGTAAAAAAGGTTTGAAGGAAATGGCATTACAAAATGTTGCTAAAGCACAATATGCTAAAAAGAAACTCGAAGAAGCTGGCTTCAACTCTCCGTATACCGGTTCATTCTTTAATGAATTTGTTATCGATTGTGGAAAATCAGTAAAGGAAATTAATGAGAACTTACTTCAAAAAGGAATTATCGGTGGATATGATTTAGGCAATGATTATGCTGAGCTTAGCGGCCATATGCTTGTTGCTGTAACTGAGTTAAGAACAAAAGAAGAAATAGATTTGTTCGCTAGGGAAATGGAGGGGTACCATGCTTAAGCAAGATCAGCCATTAATTTTTGAAATGACGAAAGAAGGAAGAGTCGGTTATAGTCTACCAGAATTAGATGTTCCTGAAATCAATGTGGAGGATCTGTTTGGTGGGGACTATATCCGTAAGAACGAGCCAGAATTACCACAAGTGTCTGAATTAGATATTATGCGTCATTATACAGCCTTATCTAGAAGAAATCATGGTGTTGATTCTGGCTTTTATCCACTTGGCTCTTGTACAATGAAATATAATCCGAAAGTCAATGAGGCGGTTGTTCGTTTACCCGGATTTAGCCATATCCATCCATATCAAAGTGAAAGCTCTGTTCAAGGGGCATTAGAACTAATGTATGAGTTACAAAATGACCTTGCAGAGATAACTGGAATGGATCAAGTAACATTACAGCCAGCAGCAGGTGCCCACGGTGAATGGACGGGGCTGATGCTCATTAGAGCTTATCACGAAGCAAATGGTGATTTTGACCGAACAAAAGTCATTGTACCTGACTCTGCCCATGGAACAAATCCAGCTTCTGCATCAGTAGCCGGATTTGAATCAATTACTGTTAAATCGGATGAAAATGGATTAGTTGATTTAGAGGACTTAAAGCAGGTTGTTGGGAAAGATACAGCAGCTTTAATGCTTACCAATCCAAATACATTAGGCCTGTTCGAAAAGCATATTGTTGAAATTGCCAAAATTGTTCATGAAGCGGGTGGAAAGGTTTACTATGATGGTGCTAATCTAAATGCTATTTTAGGGAAAGCACGACCAGGGGATATGGGATTTGACGTTGTCCATTTAAATCTTCATAAAACATTTACGGGACCGCATGGCGGCGGTGGTCCGGGTTCTGGTCCTGTTGGAGTTAAAGCGGATCTGATACCATATTTACCAGTTCCATTAGCAGCCAAAAATGAAGAAGGGTATTATTTGGACTATAATAAGCCGCAGTCGATTGGCCGTGTAAAACCATTTCATGGTAATTTCGGCATTTATGTCCGTGCCTATGCTTATATTCGCACAATGGGTCCTGAAGGGTTAAGACTTGTTTCTGAATATGCTGTTTTAAATGCGAACTATATGATGAGAAGACTTGCTCCCTATTTTGATTTACCACATGATACTCATTGTATGCATGAGTTCGTATTATCAGGTCGCCGTCAGAAAAAGCTTGGTGTAAGAACATTAGATATAGCCAAGCGATTATTAGATTTTAGTTACCATCCACCAACAATATACTTCCCGCTTATTGTTGAGGAATGTATGATGATTGAACCAACAGAAACGGAATCGAAGGAAACGATTGATGAGTTTATTGATGTTATGATTCAAATTGCCAAGGAAGTTGAGGAGACACCAGAGGTTGTTCAGGAAGCACCTCATCATACAGTTGTGAAACGCCTTGACGAAACATTGGCAGCGAGAAAACCGGTACTGCGATATGAAAAATAGTATAGAAAAGCGGAAGCGCCCGTTCAGCGAAGTTTACGAGTCGCTGGGCGCTGAGCTAGACAAGTAAAAGGAGCTGAATCTCAGCTCCTTTTATTATGATTTCTTTTTAATTTTGCCTGTCCAAGTTTTGAATCCACCTTTTAGGTGATTAATGTCTTTATATCCTAATTTCTTTAAAATTCCTGCAGCTTGTGCACTGCGCATTCCACTTTGGCAATATAAGTAAACAGGCATATCATGGCGTATTTCCCCTTTTCTCATCCGAAGTTGGCTTAGTGGAATATTTCGAGCGCCTAAAATATGACCATTTTGAAATTCATTCGGTTCACGTACATCGATGATCTGTGCTTTTCGATAACCAGCTATGAATTCTTCCTCTGTTAACGTTTTTAAGTAGCGTTTTTGGTAAAGCTTTGTACCAACAAAATAAACGATGATTGCCACGATCGTTATAATTAATAAAGTTAATGAATCCATTGCAAAAACTCCTCTCTCATTCTTCGCGAAAACGTCCACTTATAATTATATAAAGGTTTGTTTCAATAGGCAAAGAAAATAAGAAAATAATTGTACAGAAGATGAAGATAGGCATAAGTGTTTTGGAAATTAGCCACTATTTGGTAGACTAAATAATGGCTTCCTAATTAAATATAATCATCGTGCACTTGAGTAAAAGGAGTTAAAATTACCATGAAAAAAGAAGTGTGGAACTTTATAGATTCAGAGAACAGCTCTCCAAGCTTTAATATGGCTTGTGATGAAGCGCTATTAACTTGGCATAGTGAAGGGAAAATCGGACCAACTATTCGATTCTATGGCTGGAATCCCCCGACACTTTCTATCGGCTATTTTCAAACGGTAGAAAAAGAAATAAATATGGATGCGGTGAGAGAGCAGAAATTAGGATTTGTTCGACGACCTACAGGTGGTAGGGCGGTTTTGCATGATAAAGAATTAACATACAGTGTCATTGTTTCAGAGGAACATCCGAAAATGCCCCAAACCGTAACAGAAGCGTATCGGGTTATTTCAGAAGGGATTTTAGAAGGCTTTAAGGAGCTGGGGCTTGATGCTTATTTTGCCATACCATCAACATCTAGGGAACAGGAGGAATTGAAGAATCCTAGATCCTCTGTTTGTTTCGATGCACCATCATGGTATGAATTAGTTGTCGAAGGACGGAAAGTTGCTGGTAGTGCCCAAACAAGGCAAAAGGGTGTAATTTTACAGCATGGCTCGATATTACTAGATATAGATGAAGAGCAGCTTTTTAGTTTATTTAAATTTAATAATGAGCGGATCAGGGAGCGGATGAAATCTGCATTTAGCAAAAAGGCTGTTTCTATTAATAGTCTAGCTAAGAAATCAGTATCATTAGAACAAGCAAAACAGGCGTTCAAAAACGGTTTCGAAAAAGGTCTTGAAATTGATCTTGAACCATATATACTAAGTGAGGGAGAATTAAAAATTATAAAGAATATTGAAGTCGAAAAATATTTAAATGATGCTTGGAATTTTCGAAAATAGATAATGAAGTCGAAATTTCTATGAAAATGTGGTACAAAAGCCACATTTTTTTGTTTGTTTTTTCAAGAATGTTGATAAATCGTCGATTAAGTTTTGCAAACAAGAAATTTTTCCATATTTCGTTATTTTAATCGAAAATAGCAATGTAATCTTGATTTTTCTCTTATTTTTAATGAATTACTAGTTTGACAAAATACTGTTTTTTTATTTGATGGTACAACATGTAGTAGGTATTGAAATATCGTCGATACTATATATTGATTTCGAGAGGATGTTATGGTACGGTATGTATATTGAATTAAGCAACAAGAATACCTACTAGAATTTAAAACTAACTTAAACTTTATTAATAGTTTTAAGGGGAGATGAAGTAATGGTGACGGCTGCTGCCGAAAAAATGACGGTTGATGTTAAAAGATTAAATAAGGACATTGCATTATTCCCACAGGTCCACGAAATTACAGAAGATATGAAGCTTACTCATAAAGGTGTATCACGTCTCGTAATGCTAGACCGATATGCGTTTAAGGATACTGAAAAGATCACGCTAACAACTGGGGATTTTGTTGTTCTCACTATTAAAGAGGACCCTAAGTTTCCTGCCCGTGGTACTGGTTTTATACAAGAGATTGATTGGGAAAATAATAAAGCCGTTGTATTAGTCGAAGAAGAGTTTCGCGGAGCTCTTGAAACTGAAAAAGAAGTGAAGACAGGTCTTATTACTCGCTCAATTGATGTAATCGAAAAACCACTTGAGATTTACTATGAGCAAATTGCAAAGCGTGTTGCGACAGGTCTTGCTGAAGTAGAAGAAACAGAAGAAAAACGCCAAGAATGGTTCAAAAAGTTCTATGAAGAGCTTTCTGACTTGAACTTTATCCCAGCTGGTCGTGTACTATACGGTGCAGGCTCAGGCACAGCCGTGACCTTCTTCAATTGCTATGTAATGCCATTTGTCCAGGACTCAAGAGGTGGCATTTCTGAACACCGCACACAAGTAATGGAAATTATGAGCCGTGGCGGCGGTGTTGGTACGAACGGTTCAACATTGCGACCTCGTAATACATTAGCACGCGGTGTAAACGGAAAGTCTTCCGGTTCTGTTTCTTGGTTAGATGACATTGCGAAACTGACACATTTGGTTGAGCAGGGTGGGTCGCGCCGTGGAGCTCAGATGATAATGTTGGCGGACTGGCATCCGGATATTGTTGAATTCATTATTTCAAAAATGCAAAACCCAAGAATACTACGTTTCTTAATTGAAAATACAAAAGATGAGCATATCAAAAAGCTTGCAAAAGATAAGTTGAAATTCACACCGTTGTCTGAGACAGAAAAAGCAATGTACCAAGGAATTGTAAACTATAAAACAATCCCTGGAACAGGCGGTTTCCCTGACAAAGTTATCCATGAAGCTGAGGATAAGCTTGAAACAGGCGGACATTATAGCGTTCATAATCCTGAGTTTCTAACTGGTGCTAATATCTCAGTTTGTTTAACAAAGGAATTCATGGATGCTGTTGAAAAAGATGAATATTACGAATTAAAGTTCCCGGACGTTGAAAATTACAACCAAGAGGAAATGAAATATTATAATGAAGAATGGCACAAAATAGGCGATGTCCGTGAATGGGCAAAACTTGGACACAGAGTGCGTGTTTACAGAAAAATCCGTGCGAAAGAGCTTTGGAATCTAATCAATATTTGTGCAACATACTCAGCAGAACCAGGCATTTTCTTCATCGATAATGCAAATGACATGACAAATGCACGTGCATATGGTCATCAAGTTGTTGCTACGAATCCGTGTGGTAGAGAGTAGTTTGCCTCACGTTAAAAATTGCGGAATTAAGCGGGAACCCTGAGATGGGAATCCGAACCGAAGGCTAAAGTTAAAACTATAGTCAGGGGCAACGCATAGATGGTGAACCTCTAATAGGAGAATATAATCCATCCACGAGGCCGCAACACTAATGTCTACATTATTAGTGAAAAGATATGCTGAACTTACACGAACAAAGAAGTGTAAGAATCAAGGAATAAAAAGTCCTTGAGATAACAACTGGAACAACCTCTCGCACCATACAGTGTATGTAACTTGGCTGCAGTTAACCTTGGTCAAATGGCAGACAAGGAAAATAAAGTAGTCGATTTTGACAAGCTTAGAAAAACAGTCCGCACTGGCGTCAGAATGCAGGACAATGTTATTAACGCAACACCATATTTCCTAGAGCAAAATAAAAAACAAGCTTTGGGAGAACGCCGTGTTGGTCTAGGTGTTATGGGCTTGCATGACCTCTTAATTTATTGTGAAACAGAATATGGCTCTCCAGAAGGAAACGAGCTAGTTGATAAAATATTTGAGGCGATTGCAACCGAAGCTTATCAGGCATCAGTGGAACTAGCAAAAGAAAAAGGAAGCTTCCCATTCCTAGTTGGCGAAACTGAAGCAGATACAAATCGTCTAAGAAAAGCATTTACGGAAACAGGCTATATGCAGAAAATGCCCGAAGCAATCCGTCAACAAATCTTAGAATATGGTATTAGAAATTCTCATTTACTAACTGTTGCTCCTACAGGCAGCACTGGGACAATGGTTGGCGTTTCAACAGGACTTGAGCCTTACTTCTCATTTTCATACTACAGAAGCGGTCGCTTAGGTAAGTTTATTGAAGTAAAAGCTGATATCCTTCAAGAATATTTAAATAATAACCCAGATGCAGATCCAGAGAACCTTCCAAAATGGTTTATCTCTGCAATGGATTTAAAAGCTGAAGCACATGCCGATGTACAATGTGTAATTCAGCGTTGGGTAGATAGTTCAATAAGTAAAACAGTGAATGCCCCTAAAGGCTACTCTGTCGAGCAAGTTGAAAAAGTTTATGAAAGATTATATAAAGGCGGAGCTAAAGGCGGAACAGTGTATGTTGACGGCAGCCGCGACGCTCAAGTATTAACCCTTAAAGCTGAAGAAAACAGTTTGGATGATGTTGAATTCGATAAAGTACCACATGAGCAACCACGTGTCGTACTAGTTGATACAATCAGTGACCTTCGTTCCACAGACGTAACAATCGGAAATGAAGTAGGAAATACTTGTCCAGTTTGCCGTAAAGGTAAAGTAAAAGAAATCGGCGGATGTAACACATGTACAAACTGTGGCGCACAGCTTAAGTGTGGTTTATAAAAAACTCGAGAAATTTGATGTTGCTTTGAAATAAAGTCTGATAAAAAATAACCTCTTTGGTATTCTTTACTAAAGAGGTTATTTTTCGTCTTTTCAAAAAAAGGAGGGAGAAATGCTAAGAGGTACTTGGGTGAAAGATTTAGATTAGAATGAAAAAAATATTATAAAAATTGCTAAAGAAAAAATATTAAGAACTTCAGAGTGTCATTCTTATATAAATGCTATAAGAAATACCAATATGAAAAGGGAAAGGTGAGGAAATGAATGTCCAAGCGCAAATGGGATTTAAATTTGTACGCTGTATGACATCATTTATTCTCATAAGTTTATATTTTGCAACCTGTCTTTCTTCTGCAAAATCTATAAAACTTCGACAAGTGACAGGTACAAAAAAAAACGATTGACATTAATCTCCAACTTTGATAACTTTAAATAAATAAAAATTAACTAAGTATATTAAATTATAAAAAATAAATATATTTCTATTTTCTTATCTAGAGAAGCGGAGGGACTGGCCCTATGAAGCTTCGGCAACAGACTTTTTTAAAAGTACTGTGCTAATTCCTGCAAGCATGTTTAATGCTTGGAAGATAAGAGGAGAATGGGACTATTGAGTTCTTAACCTCTTCTTATTTACAGGAAGAGGTTTTTTGATTTTTTATAATTAAATTTTGTTGCAAGCCGATTAGACATCTAAAGGCAGCTTTTCACCAGTATTGGGGAACGCTGTCTTTTTTTTTGTAAAAGAGGAGGGGGAGAGGCAGACTTGAAAGCTTTTATAACCTAATAAAAATAGACAAAGGAGAATGAGAAAATGACTAAAAATGTTCACACGAAAGATTTTAGATTTAATACAGTGGCTCTTCATGGGGGACAAAAACCTGATCCGAATACACGATCAAGAGCAGTTCCGATCTTTCAAACTACATCATATGTGTTTGATGATACAGACCATGCAGCATCCCTTTTTAAGATGCAAGGGGAAGGGTACATCTATTCAAGAAATGCTAATCCAACAAACACCGTTCTTGAAGAAAGGTTAGCACAGCTTGAGGGGGGAGTAGGGGCTTTTG
Organism: Schinkia azotoformans LMG 9581; assembly: GCF_000307855.1. GTDB lineage: Bacteria > Bacillota > Bacilli > Bacillales > Bacillaceae_J > Schinkia > Schinkia azotoformans. Next base: position 49,334 of record NZ_AJLR01000124.1, read on the forward strand.
CCGTGGCATCAGGTCAGGCAGCAGTGACCATCGGTTTGCTTACGTTAGCTAAAGTAGGTGATGAAATTGTTGCGACAAGCGCTTTGTATGGAGGTACATATGCCCTATTCTCTGAAACATTTCGTAATTTTGGCGTTACGGTTCATTTTGTTGATGGGAGAAATTTTAAGGAAATCGAACAAAGCATAAATAAAAAGACAAAAGCAATCTTTACTGAATCAATCGGCAATCCAAATTTAGAAATTGCCGATTTGGAGAAGTTGAGTGAAATTGCACATAGGCATGGTCTCCCGTTGGTAGTCGATAATACGTTTGCTACTCCAGTTCTATTAAGACCAATTGACTATGGAGCAGATATTGTTATTCATTCTACTACAAAGTTTATTGGCGGCCATGGAACTTCAATTGGTGGAGCTATTATAGATGCTGGAAAATTCTCATGGGACAATGATAGATTCCCAGACTTTACAAAATCAAAACCTACTTTAAATCATCGTTCTTTCGTTGAAGTGGCAAATGAAAAGGCCTTTATTGCAAAAGCTAGGTTTGAGCTTGGGCATGATTTGGGGGCGACTCTTTCACCTTTTAACAGCTGGCTGTTTATTCAAGGGCTGGAGTCATTGTCTGTACGAATGAATCAGCATGTTAAGAATGCCCAAGTAGTTGCCCAATATTTATCCAAACACGAGTTAGTGGAGTGGGTAAACTATCCAAGTCTTTTAAACAATTCTCAATATGAGTTGGCAATGAAATATTTTCCAAATGGGGTTGGATCGATCTTTACTTTTGGCATAAAAGGTGGTTTGGAAGTGGCGAAAATCTTTATTAATTCTTTAAAGCTACTTTCCCATCTTGCAAATGTAGGGGATTCAAAAACGCTGATTATTCACCCTGCAAGTACTACGCATTCAAGATTATCCCCTGAGCAACTGTTACAAGCGGGAGTTACTCAAGAGCTGATTCGAATATCGATTGGATTAGAGGATGTAAGGGATATCCTTGCGGATATTGAACAAGCGTTGCAAATTAGTAGTCGAGTCACTGGCACCCACAAGTAAATAGGGGGTGTAAGAAATGGACTTAAAAAGTACAAAGACATTTAAGACGATCATGAAGTATGGAAACTTTCAGCGTGCGGCGGAAGAACTCAATTATGCCCAATCTACCGTGACAACTCATATCAAAAATTTAGGTCCTATTTAGGTGTGACTCTAATTAAAAACCACTGAGTGAGGAGGATAAAAAATGGCAATACAAACAGTTTCGGGGAAATCGAGCAAAGAGATTGCGGAGAACCTTGCCATAATATTTTATGAAAATGCAGCTGATAGGGATTTAAAAGGTGGAAATCCGAAACTAGAGCGAGATTTGATTCGTGAAAGTGGGTTACTTAAAGTGCTTATTCCAAAACAATTTGGTGGATGGGGGGAGAGTTGGACGGACGTTGTGCAGATCGTTAGGTTATTTGCAAAGTATGATAGTTCATTAGCACATGTTTATGGTTATCATTTTGTGAACTTAATCACTGCACATCTATGGGGAAACAAGGAACAGCAAGAATTCTACTTTAGTGAAACAGCCGAGAAAAATTTGTTCTGGGGGAATGCTTTTAATCCTATTGATATGAAGCTCTATGCACGTAAGGAGAAAGGAAACTTTGTCTTGAACGGGGTGAAAACCTTTTGTACAGGAAGTGTCGATTCAGATTATTTAATCGTCTCAGCACTTTATGAAAATCAAGATCACCAACAGTTTATAGCGATTATTCCTACAAACCGTCAAGGAATCACTGTTAATGAAGATTGGGATAATTTTGGTCAAAGGCAAACTGACAGTGGAACGATTACATTTACAAATGTGATGGTTAAGAAAGAAGAAGTGCTTCAAAATGGATTGGATTCTAGTGAGTTTGCAAAATTGAGGCTTAATATCTCTCATTTTATCTTGAATCATGTTTTTCTTGGAATTATGGAAGGAGCCTTGGAAGCTGCGAAAAAGTACACAAAAACAAAAAAAAGAATACGTACTCCAAATAATGATTCGGTAACTGGTGATCCCATTATCCAAAGACATTATGGTGAATTCTATGTACAATTAGAGGCTTCCAAACTACTTGTTGAAAAGACAGATACTCTATTCGAGCGATTATGGAATAAGGGTGAAGCCATTACAGAAGAGGAAAGATTGGAATTAAATCAAGCGGTCTACACAGCGAAAGCTTTTACAACAAATGCAGGTCTGGAACTAACATCTCGTATGTTTGAAGTAATGGGGAGCCGTGCTACAGCCAATCAATATCGTTTTGATCGGTATTGGCGTAATATGCGAACGATGACGCTACATTATTCTATTGACAATGTTATTCAACAATTGGGAGAGTGGGTTTTGCACAAATAGAACAGAAGGAGGAAAATGAATGGCTCAGGCTATCGAGTTGCAAAAGCAAAGACTTCAATTTGAAATGGTAAAGAACAAAATTGAAGCGAAGTCAATCCATTTTAGTTATCAAGGTGTCGAAATTTTAAAAAATATTGAGCTTGATGTGAAAGAAGAGGAATTCTTAGTATTAATGGGTCCGAGTGGCTGTGGAAAAAGTACATTGTTAAGATTGATAGCTGGCCTAGAACAACCCCAAAAAGGCGATATCATCGTAAATGGTGTTTCGTCAACACAAAAGGCTCCTGATTGCGGGGTTGTTTTTCAAGATTACTCATTATTTCCTTGGTTATCGGCAAAGGAAAACATCGTTCTCGCACTAAAACAAAAATTTAAAGGAAAGAAAACGAAAAAAGAACTGCAGCATTTGGCCGGGGAGTACTTAGAACTTGTTCAATTAGGTCTTTCGATTAAGAAGTATCCTGGTCAAATGTCTGGAGGAATGAAACAAAGGGCGGCCATTGCTCGAGCATTAGCATTTGGTTCTGACTTAATGCTGATGGATGAACCTTTTGGAGCATTGGATCCACTTACTCGCATTTATTTACAAGATTTATTATTAGAGATTAACCGTGATCAAAAGAAAACGATTGTGTTTGTCACTCACGATGCAGATGAAGCCATTTATTTAGCAGATCGAATTGTAATGTTTTCAGTTGGCTCAGCCGGTACGTACACAACGAGTGTTGATGTTCCATTTAAGAAGCCAAGAAATCGAAAAAAAATGTTGGCAAGCAGAGAGTTTACTAGATTTCGAGAACATATTCTAAACATCATGAACCAAGGCTTAATTGATAACTTAGAAGAACAGCATGAGGTGGGACTAGATGGAGAAGGAATCTAAATAAATATCTTTTGGGAGGAAATGAAATTGAAAAATTTATTCAAGGTAAAAACTAAAAAGGCCCTGGCTGCTTTAACTGCCGCAGTGGTACTAGCAGGTTGTGGAGTAGGGAACAAGGCTGAAAAAGCTAGTTCCACAGAGGGAAATGAAGAGAAAACTTATGAATTAACAGTAGGATATGGACAGTCACAAGGTGCACCTTTATTCGATATTGCAAAACATGAAGGATTCTTTGAAGATGAAAATCTAAAGGTAGAAGGGGTTGGGTTTGCTTCATCAGCAGATGGATTAAATGGACTACAGGCAGGCAAAATTGATATCGGCTTAACATTTGGTACGGCAGCTCCGTTAACTTTTATTGCTAATGGATCAGACTTTTCCGTTATTGGAGGTCATTTAGAGGGTGGACATCCAATCTTAGTTCAGGAAAAAGATAAAAATAAATATAAAACGTTAGAAGATTACAAAGGAAAAAAAATAGGAACGATTCGCATGTTTACGTCTGATATTGTATTTCGTACAGCGCTAACAGATGCGGGAATTGATTGGGAGAAGGATGTTGATATTGTAGAGTTTAAAACAGGGGGGGATTTGCTTCAAGCCCTTACTAGCGGAAAAGTTGATGTGGCTGTATCAGCTGGTTCACAATATTTACAAGCACAAAAGGCAGGCTTAGCTGTAGTTGGTTGGAGTAATGATTTAAATCCAACGCATGTTTGCTGTCGAGTGGTAACACGTACCGATTTATTAACAGAAGATAAAGGCGAAGCATACAAACGTTTCTTAAAAGCACTAATCCGTGCAGAACAAGTTAAAAATGAAGATCCAAAAGTAGCCGTTGAGGCTGCAAAGACACATTTAAAATTGGATGATGAAACAGTAAATTCGATTGTAAATGAACCACATGCCCACTATTCATCTGATCCAAACAGCCACGAAGTAAAGAAAATGTGGGAGCAAATGAAATCAATTGGCTATATTGAAAATGCGGATGAAATTAACATTAACGAATATATAAATATAGACCTTTATGAACGGGCATTAAATGAATTGATTGAAGAGTATCCAGAAGATCAGTATTTTAAAGATCAATTAGATAAATTTAATAAGCAAAATGAAAACGAAGGTGCGTAAGTAGGATCTTTGTTTAAATTCTCGAACATGCTTATCTTTAACCAAAGGGGGGGAATTTGTTTATGTTCAAATTTGCAAAGCAATATTGGATTACGATATTAATCGGAGCAGCTGCTATCATTGGATGGCAGCTAATGACGACAAAAGCTAATTTTTTGAATCCTGTGATATTCCCAGACTTTGGGGAGATTTTCGGAGTCTTTACGAGATCGGGAGAAGAATTATTGCAAGGATTTGTTAGTTCGATGAAGCTATTGGTTCCGGCTTACGTCGCATCCGTAGTTTTAGGAATAAGTGGGGGAATATTCTTTGGGTTAAATAATACGGTTCGCAAGATATTAATGCCTTATGTACACATGCTAAGTCCGCTACCACCAACATTATTTATTCCTTATGCGATTGCGTTATTGCCATCGTTTCAAAGTGCATCTATCTTTTTGATTTTTCTTGGCTCTTTTTGGCCCATCTTTTTAGGGGCAATTCAAGGAGTATTAATTATCGAAAAGCAGTACCTGGATAATGCTAAGACTTTAGGCCTTAAAGGATATGACTTTTTATTTAAAGTAATCGTCCCTGCAGCTTCACCTTATATTTTAAGTGGGGCAGGTACTTCATTGACCTTGTCTTTCTTCATTTTAACAATGGCTGAAATGTTTGGTGCTGAATCAGGAATGGGTTATTTCATTCAATATTATTCAGATTTTGCTCAATATGATTATGTGATTGCAGGAATGATTTATAATAGTGCGGTGATTTTGATTGCACTATTGTTATTCGAGCAATTGAAAAAACGGATTCTATTTTGGACAAATTTAAAGACCGATTCGGATTGAGGAATGGCGGAAGATACTAGGAGGAAAAGCATGTATATAGTAGAAATCGGTCATCTCTCACCCGATTTTACCTTGAGACAAAAGGAAGGCATCGAATTAATAAAACCATAAAAATATAAAGAAAAGAGGGAATTTAATATGATCATAGCTATTGTAATAGATAAGGACGAAAAAATCGTACCAATTGTAGAGGGAGAAAAAATTCGGATTTACGATACAGAAACAAATGAATATCAAGAATTCCCAAACCCTGCTCTTGCATTGGAAGAGGGGCGTAGGGGGTCTACTCTAAAATTTGTAGAACAAAAAGGTGCCACTGCGTTTGCAGCCCCACCCCAAACCTTTTGCGAATTGTCATATGAAAAGGCAATTGAAGATCAAATCAAGTTTTTTCATTTACCATTAGGTCTTTTTTTTAGTCAGTTTAAAGAACAAGTAGATCAAAAGAGGATAGATTCTAAAGGAGTACTTCCACGTAATGAGATTGCACCTAGTTTTATCCTATAAAAGAGGATTGATTTGGATATTTAGAAGGAGTGTAAACACATGGGTCAAGGAAAAATGAAATTAGGTCTCTTCTTAATGGGAACAGGTCATCATATCGCTTCATGGAGACATGCGAATATCCCAGCAAAATCTGCTGAAAGCTTTGCCTTTTTTCAAGAGATTGCTAGGATAGCTGAAAAGGGAAAGTTAGATATGCTTTTCTTAAGTGACGGATTATCTTTTGACAAACATTCGCATCCAGCAGAGCTTGTCAGATTTGAACCACTCACCTTATTAGGAGCTTTGTCAGTTGTAACCAGCCATATTGGTTTGGCTGCAACCGCGACCACAACTTATAATGAGCCATTTCACATTGCTAGAAAATTTTTATCGCTAGATCATTTAAGTGGAGGAAGATCAGCGTGGAATGTGGTTACGTCCTATTACCAAACGGAGGCAAGAAATTTTAATGCAAAACAGCATCTCGATCACAGTATCCGATACAAGAGGGCTGAGGAATTTGTAGAAGTGGTAAAAGGTTTGTGGGATAGCTGGGAAGAGGGGGCAGTCCTGTGTGATAAGGATTCAGGGCAATACTTTGATGAAAGCAAGCTGCACTCATTACATCATCAAGGTGAATTTTTCTCAGTGGAAGGTCCATTAAATTCATCCCGTTCACCACAAGGAAGACCTGTTATCGTTCAAGCTGGATCATCTGAAGAGGGAATAAGCTTAGCTGCAAAAACAGCAGATGTGATTTTTACAGCACAGCAAACGCTTGAAGGTGCACAGGCCTTTTACAAAAAGGTAAAGGAAAAAGCTAGTCAATTTGGCCGATCTCCAGAAGAAATAAAAATTATGCCAGGACTAGCGATTTACACAGGGCGAACAGAAGAAGAGGCTGAAAATAAATATAGTGATCTTCAAAAATTAATTACTCCGGAAGTGGGATTGCAAATACTTTCTGAGTACTTAGGGGACTTTGACTTATCACCTTATCCATTGGACGGTCCATTGCCATCAGATATTCCTGAGACAAACATGAATCAGAGTAGACGAAAGCTATTAATCGAGCTTGCTGATAGAGAAAATATGACGATTAGAGAATTATCAATACATGTAGCTGGATCTAGAGGACATCGAATTATTTTTGGAAATCCACAGCAAATCGCGGACCAATTAGAAGAATGGTTTGTAAATAAAGCTTGTGACGGATTCAACCTCATGCTTCCATACTTCCCTGATAGCCTTAGAGATTTTGTAGAATTAGTTGTTCCTGAGCTTCAGAAAAGAGGATTATTTAGAGAAGAATATGAAGGTGCCACTTTAAGGGAGAATCTCGGGTTGCGGGAGCCAGAATATCGATATGCTCGAAAAGGTGTAGAGGTTTAGGTTTATCTGAAATGCTAATAGTATGATCTTAATAACCAAGTATTCAAATGCGAATAATTAATTATTGTCGATTATGAAATAATTTAAAAAATTAAGGAGGAGTTAAAATGGCAAATGAAAGAAAACTAAAACTGGGAGCTTGGATACACGGTGTTGGAGGAGGCTGGGGAGACTGGAGGCATCCAGACTCCTTGCCAAATGCAAGTACCAATTTTGAATTCTATAGGAAGCAGGCTCAAAAAGCAGAAGAAGGAAAATTAGATTTTGTTTTTATTGCGGACAGTGTTTCAATCAATGAAAATTCTAGTCCACATTATTTGAATAGATTTGAACCGGTCACGATTTTGTCTGCTCTGGCTGCAGTAACTAACAATATAGGGTTAGTGGCAACCATTACCACAAGTTACAGTGAGCCTTACACTGTTGCTAGACAACTTGCCTCTCTTGACCATATTAGTCATGGCAGAGCCGGTTGGAATGTGGTAACATCATGGCTTTCGGGAACTTCTGACAATTACAATCAGAAACCTCACCCAACGCACAATGTACGTTATAAAATGGCACAGGAGTACTTGGAAGTAGCTAAAGGGCTATGGGATTCATGGGAAGATGATGCTTTTGTTTATGAAAAAGAGTCAGGGGTCTTTTTTGATAAAGGGAAGTTGCATACTTTAAACCATGAAGGTGAATTTTTCCATGTTAAAGGTCCATTAAATATTGCCCGTTCCAAACAAGGTCAACCTGTTATTTTTCAAGCAGGAAAATCAGAAGAAGGAAGAAATTTTTCTGCAAAAAATGCAGATGTGATTTTTGCGGGCGATGGAAATTTTGAAGATTTGAAAGAATACTTTGCTGATTTGAAAAGAAGAGCACGCGTGTTTGGAAGAAATCCTAACAATATTTCCCTATTGCCTGGAATTATTCCGATTATTGGCGATACGCAAGAAGAAGCTGACCGGAAGTATCAAGAAATTGCAAACCTTGTCACCATTGATAAAGCTCTACATGCATTAGGTAGACCATTTGATGATCATGATTTCACTCAATATCCACTGGATGAACCATTCCCAGATACAGGTGATTTAGGAAGCAATAGTCATCAAGGTATGTCAGACATCATTAAAAGAAAAGCTAAAGAACAAAATTTAACATTACGTCAAGTTGCTCTTGACTTTGCAACACCGAAAGGAGAATTTGTTGGTACTCCCGAAAAAGTAGCTGATCTCATCCAGAAATGGTTTGAAGAAGAGGCTACTGATGGATTTATCATTGGGGCTGCAACACCAAAGGGACTTCCTGAATTCGTAGACAGGGTGGTGCCAATTCTACAAGAACGTGGATTATATAGAACGGAGTATGAGCATGATACTTTAAGAGGAAACTTAGGTTTAGAAATTCCAGAAAATCGATATGCTAAAAAGCCAATTCAACAGCTGTGAAGGAAGTAAGAAAACAGTGTTTAACCTTTACAGAAAGCTAATACAAAGGTGAAAAGGCACTAAACTAGATATAAAATACATGGTGAAGATTTACAACTAATATTATAAATTATTCGATGTCGTGTCTACCTATATATTTTTTAAAATAAAAAAGCAGACGTTTAAACGTCTGCTAAACCTACTTTATTTTCTCATTTTCCTTTCATGAACAGAACTACAAAGCATCAGCCTATTTTTCTATTTTATTTTGCAAGTACTTATACCAAAAAGCGTATATAGTGGACAGAATTTAATAAATGCAGTTACTAGTGGAATGATGCCGATAAGTGCTAAGTATTTTAAATTGCCTTCTAAAAAGAAGAATAATGAAAATAACACAAGTGCTAAAATGATACGAATGATGCGGTCTGACTTGCCAACATTGATCTTCATAATACCCCATACCCCATTTCTTTTTTTATAGTATAGCTTATTTCATCTTAAGAAGAGCCTGGGAGATGTTACAGAATTTTGAAAATTTTTTCGTGGATTCTCTCCTCATTGATAATATTAGCTATTAGATAAAGCCATAATAAAAGGGATAAATGAATGATATAGAAGGTCAAACGGTTATTTTCTTTGTAACAATTAACTAACAGACATCTGAATATTTCGTTTTTCAACAAATGGGGCCTCTTCCTAATTTAATTATAGCATTTAAAAAATGGTCAAAATAGACTTTTTGTTCTCCTTTACTACTGCTAAAATCAATAGAACATGAATGGTTAGGAGAGATGTAGAATGAGTTCCTTGGTTCTCGGCTTTCAGGAAATAGAAAAAACTCAAGCTTGGCTCGTTGGTGGAAAAGGGTTAAACTTAGGAAAATTATCAAAAATTGAAGGAATACAAGTGCCAGAAGGATTTTGTATTACAATAACGGGATATCAAAAAGCGATCGAACAAAACGAAACGTATCATAACTTGTTGGATCGACTAACAATGCTAAAAGTAGAAGATCGAGATCAAATTGGTGAAATTTGCGGGAAGATTTGACGAGCCATTATGGAAGTAGAAATTCCTTCCGATGTTGTAACAGCAGTTACTCATTATCTCTCCCAGCTTGGTGATCAACATGCTTATGCAGTTCGTTCCAGTGCGACTGCTGAAGATTTACCACATGCTTCTTTTGCTGGTCAACAAGACAGCTATTTAAATATCATCGGTAAAGAAGCAATCTTGCAGCATATCAGCAAATGTTGGGCTTCCCTATTTACGGATCGCGCGGTAATTTACCGCATGCAAAATGGAGTTGATGAGACATTTTATATTGTCCAGAGTCGGCCAATTACGACCTTATATCCCATCCCTGAAGCTGAGACCCAAGAAAATCATGTTTACGTTTCTGTCGGCCACCAACAAATGATGACTGACCCCATGAAGCCGCTCGGATTGTCTTTTTTCCTGTTAATGACTTTTGCACCCATGCGCAAAGCTGGTGGAAGGTTGTTTGTTGATGTAACAAATCAATTGTCTACACTCGAAAATAGAGAAATTTTATTAAATACCCTGGGCGGGTCCGATCCACTCATAAAAGACGCACTTACGACCATAATAGAGCGGAGAGACCTTATAAAATCGTTACCGAATGATAAAAAAGAACTGAGTCCCAGTAACAATAAAGGTATGGCGTCCAATGAGTATAAACGAGAAAATCTCCCAGCTGAGGCTATTGTAGGTCTACCTGTTTCTTCTGGAGTTATAGAGAGAAGAGCACGTGTCATCTTAAACATGAAAGATGCTGATCTAAAAGATGGGCAACGAATTCGCGTGCATGGAACTGAAGGATATATCGAAATATTGTAATTGCTGAATACACTCAGAGTTAATAGTAGCACCGCTTCAGTGGTTACTAGAGCGGTGTATGTTTCTTAATGACTTACCATTTTACGGTAAATATTTAATTTTTTATCAAGTTCAGTGCTTATTTTTACAGTATCAGAATGAGCTAACCCTTTTTTAGTACCTATATCAATCATGGATTTTCTCAGTTCATCTATTTGTTTTTCCAACTCAGCTAAACTATTAATAGTATTCATAGTCTTTACTCCTTAATAGAAACTGTTAATAAAATACCATTTCTAGGATGTAAATGGAAGATGGTTTTTATGACCAATATGACCAAAACTAGTAAGGTATCAATATGATTGAAGGAAGTGTATTAGTATGGATTTCGAAACAGTGATGCAGGAGCTTGAAGCACTAGGTAAGGAACGAACTAAAAAAATATACATATCCAATGGTGCGCACGAGCCGCTTTTTGGCGTGGCAACAGGTGCTATGAAACCAATCGCAAAGAAAATAAAAATCAATCAAACTTTAGCTGAAGAGCTTTATGCCACAGGTAACTACGATGCAATGTATTTTGCAGGCATTATTGCAGACCCAAAAGTGATGACTGAATCAGATTTTGATCGTTGGATGGATGCAGCGTATTTTTATATGCTGTCCGATTATGTGGTGGCAGTAACTTTATCAGAGTCAGATATTGCACAAAACGTTGCTGATAAATGGATTGCAAGCGGTAATGAGCTGAGAATGTCAGCAGGATGGAGTTGCTATTGCTGGCTTTTAGGGAATCGAAAAGATCATGAATTTTCGGGGAGCAAGATTTCCGATATGCTTGATATTGTGAAAAATACGATTCATGAATCGCCAGAACGGACGAAATCCGCTATGAATAATTTTTTATACACCGTAGGGATATCATATTTGCCGCTACATGAAAAGGCAGTCGAGACCGCAATGGAAGTAGGTACAGTGGAAGTCAAACGGGACAAGAAAAAAAGCAGTTTTCTAAATGCTTCCGAAAGTATTCAAAAAGAAATGGATAGAGGGAAGCTTGGTTTCAAACGGAAATATGTAAGATGTTAAAATCAGTTTGAAGCATAATAAGAGTAAGGAAACATGGTATGAAGTTTACTATGGAGCCGACAGAAATGGGGGAAGTCACAATAGCTGTCTTCGACGATACGTGTGGGAATCTTATTCAGATCGCCCAGAGGAACTAATTGACGAAATTTTGAGGTGATTTTATGTGGAATTTAACGAAAGAAGCACAAGAAAAATTTTAAAAAAGTAATTAGAGGGAGCTAAGGGTGAGAAAAGTATGGATGAACGTGATTGGCAAATATTAAAAGTTTTATATGAAAAAAAGAACATTACGAAAACAGCGCAAAGTTTATATATTTCTCAACCCTCGTTAACGAAGAGAATCCAACAGATAGAAAAGGAATACGATCAAGCCATTATTAGTAGAGGAGCCAAAGGAGTCCAATTTACACCACAGGGTGAATATTTGGTGAAGTGTGCAGATGAAATGCTTGGTCGTCTTCGTCAAATTAAAGAAACAGTCCAAAACATGGGTGATGAGATAAGCGGGACGTTAAGATTGGGAGTCTCTAATTACATTACGAGACATAAGTTGCCAGGTCTTTTAAAACTATTTCGTGAACAGTTCCCAAAAGTAAACTATAAAGTTACAACAGGATGGAGTTGTGAAGTTTTTGATCATGTTTATAATCGTGAAGTTCACATTGGAATTGTGAGAGGGGATTATCAATGGGGAGAGGCTAAGCATCTTCTTTTTGAAGAAAACATCTGTATCACTTCAAAAGAAAAAATCGAGCTTCAGGATTTACCGTCCATGCCTAGAATACAATATCATACCGATCCCACGTTAAAATCATTAATCGATAATTGGTGGACTAGAACATTTTCTGAACCTCCCTTGATTGGGATGGAAGTTGATAAAGCAGATACATGCAAAGAAATGGTAGTAAATGGTTTAGGGTATGGGATTCTTCCTAGCGTACTCATAGAGGATCATTCAAGTTTGTATCATATTAATTTACAAAATGAAAAAGGAAAACCACTTGTTAGGAAAACGTGGATGCTATATCATCAGGAATCACTTGAACTAAAAGTAGTTAAAGAGTTTGTAGAAGTTGTTAAAAAATTGGATTTTAAAAACGATATTTAGTCAAAGCATAGGCTCATTACCTGTGCTTTTTTTGTGTATTCATTTTTCGAATGACTCTCGATAGCTTATTTGTATTTTAATAAAGTTTCTAGGCTTCTTATAATTAAATTGCTGAGGGGGAGATAAAGTGGAGGAATTATCAAGAGTGCTGGAAATAATGATTAAGACGTATGAAGGAAAAAATTTTGATGTGACATTCACGATTAAATATAAGAATGACTATCAGGGCTTTATCCAGATACTAGATTTTTAAGGACTATAGTAAAATAAATATCTGGGAGGAATTCATGGAGATTTTATTTCTTATTTTAATTAAAGTTATTTTTCCTGTTTTTTTACTAATAGGGGTCGGTGCATTACTCCATCGAAAATACACGTTAGATATGGGAACGTTGTCTAAATTAAATAATTACTTACTAATGCCAGCAGTTTGTTTTACCAATATATATGAGAGTAAAATAGGTGGAAATACACTCTTGTATATTATTAGCTTTCTTGCTTTACAAACTCTGTTTTTGATTTGTGTAAGCGTAGGTATTTCTAAATTATATAAATTTGAGAACGGGTTATCTGCCACCTTTAAAAATAGTGTTGTATTAATAAACTCCGGAAATTTTGGACTACCTGTGAGCCAACTTGTTTTTCAGCACAATCCGTTAGGTTTATCTGTTCAAATTGTTGTAATGATTTTTCAAAACCTCCTCACCTATACTTACGGATTATTTAATACTGTATCTGTTGGTAGAAAAGGATCCCAAGCGATAAAGATATTCCTAAAGAATCCTGTGTTTTACGCCTTTTTGTTAGGAATTTTTCTTCAAGCGACATCAATAAAAATTCCAGAATTTATTTGGACACCAATAGAAAATACATCAAATGGTTTTTTAGTAATTGCTCTCATTACTCTTGGAGCACAGAGTGCATTTATAAAACTCCATAGGTTATCCGCTCCATTAGTATTAAGTCTTCTTGGCAGGTTAGTATTAGCGCCTTGTATTGCGTTTGTTACAATTTTAATATTAGGTTTAGAAGGTACAATTGCACAGGCGTTGTTTATTGCAAGTTCATTTCCTACATCAAGGAATAGCTCCCTTTTTGCCTTAGAATATGGAAATCATCCTGAATATGCTGCACAAGCTGTTTTGTTAACAACTTTATGTAGCATGATCACAGTTACTACTGTTGTATATTTATCAAAAATAATATTTTTTTACTGATAGGGAATTTTATTCTTAGAGGAATAAATTCAAAGGCTTTCGTTAAAGGGTGATTTAGTGGTTCAATTTATAATGTTTTCAGTCATCGTGGCAGTCGTTTCAGCGCTCATTATCATGCCTTATGTGAACAAGAGCAGGAAAGACTTGAATTTTAGTGGATCAATGATATTTCTCGCTGCATTTGCAATACTTTTACCTTGTGTTTTCCTGTTTTATTATGTCACTTTACATGATCGTAATTTTTCTTCGTTATGGCCATTATTCATTATGGTTACATTCATTAGTGCGTACATAGTAAGTGGAGCAGAAAGCATGCTAAAATCCGGTTTGTTTGCTGTAAGTGTAATAATAGGAGTGTTCATTTTGGCAGCTCCTTTTTTCAATGCAGAAGAAAAATATGAACAAGCCAACATGGATGTGGAAACAGAAATTAGTGCTTTTGATGAAACGAAAACACCTGCAAGTGTGCCACCGCAATATGCACGAAATAAAATGCAAAAGTCGTTTGGTCAAGTTCCTAATACGAGTTATTACCAATTGGGAGATCTTCAAATTCAAAAGGTGAATGGTGATTATGTATACATTGCACCTGTTGAATTTTCGGGCTTGTTTAAATGGATAAAGGGGAAAGAAACACCTGGGTACTTTAGATTAAGTGCAACAGACTCTGCTGCCAATCCGGTCTTCATCGAAAGTCCAATGACGTATACCCCATCGTCTTTTTATAATAAAGATGTCCACCGCCATATATGGTTGAAATATCCGCGGCATATTTTCTATGGTCAAGCACAACTTGAGGTGGATGAAGACGGAAAGCCGTTCTACATCCAGACGTATGGGAATTTTATATCAGTGCGAAACGGTTTTTCGCCAATGGGAATTATTATGGTTGACCCAACAAATGGCGAGACAAAGGAAGTTCCTTTACCTGAGGTTCCGGATTTCATTGATGGGGCGGTATCACCGGAAAGTGTAAGTTTGCGAAATAGCTATTACGGTAAATATGTTCACGGATTTTGGAATAGTATGTTTGGAAAGCAGGATGTGAAGTTTCCATCTAATGAAGGGACAGAGGATGAGGTAAGTCCAGTGTTTGATGAAAATGGAGTTATGTATTATTTCACAGATTTTACAAGCCCTAAAGAGGACGTGGATTCTATGCTCGGGTATTCGCTAACGAATGCTCGAACAGGGAAAGCTACTTTTTATACAGGTAGTCAAAAAAATTCCTATATGGATTCCTTGGGAGCCCTACAGATTATTGAAAAGAAATTTATTGAAAAAGAATGGATGGGCGAAATGCCTATTTTATATAATTTTTATGGTGAAGCCAGCTGGTTAACACCTGTACTGGATACGAATGGTTTTCTGCAAAATTATTTCATTGTTTCTGCGGCAAATCCGGAAATATCGGCCTATGCTGGTACCCCGAATGCTGCTTTAAAGCAATATAAAATCGCCTTGCAGCGCGGTGGCAGTAGTGTTAATGGAAGTTCTAAGGCAAACCAACTACAAACGGCGGGATCGGTTATTAGAGTATATAAAGAACGGACCGAATCTTTAACCGTCGTATCATTTTTACTAAATAACGGTAAAAACTTTATTGTCACATCGGAGACAAGTCCTTTATCTATTTATTTAAAAGAAGGCGATTCGGTGATTGTCAACTATTTGGAAACAGGGGAGATCTTCTTACCAGTAACCAGTTTGGAAATCCAAGATTTATAGCTAACTTAAGAAAGCCTCTAGGAAGACAAAAGAACTTCTTAGAGGCTGATCTATAATATCCAAAACGTTCCAAAATTTGACACAATTACCCTGATTAAACAGGTGAGGAACATGGTATATTATAGATGTAAGGAAGAAACAAACAAAAACAAACTATTAACCCAATTGACATTGAAGGTGGCTCAACCATCCTAGTTAGTTCCGTTAACTAGGTAGTATTCGGAATTACTGTTGGAAAAAGGAAAGTAGGTGAATCCACCAGAAACTTTCTGATTTACCAAGTAATACCCTGAAATGATAGGAGAACACAGAAAAGATCCACAAACTTCAAAAGTAAGTAGAAGAATCATCAAACAGTAGGATACTTAGTAAAATAGGAAACCGAAATTAACGAAGGCAGTTCAAAAAGAAGGAAATTGATCAGAGCTTCAACCGAAAGGAGGAAGAACTAAAATCAAAACCCGGATTAATGAACAAAAGCAATCGTTAAGAAAAGTAACCTATTGAACAAAGTAAAATACTTGGGGGATGACAATTCAAATTACTTAGGAGTAAATGGAAATGAGTAAGTGAATACTCAAGTTGAGTTTCAGGACCGAATTAATTGAATATGAGCTTTAAAAGCTTTTGGATGTACCCAATCTTTACAAGATTGAAAATGAAATAGCCGCGGAGCTAATGAAAACATCCTAAAAAAACACTTCCATTGGCAGTTTCGCTTGAGAGACTGTAATTTGAAAATGATATCAGAAGTGTTTACAAACCCATCCGGGGTTGAAAATGTGAACTGAAAGGTAAGCATTTTTGATTAGGATGAAGAATGGTTGGGTCACCTGCAATGTCAAGAAAAAAGAGTTCGATTATGAATCGAACTCTTTTTTCTTTGGTTCCAAAGTTTTGATTTTTGTTCTATTTTCATCCCCCTCTGCTTAGGATTTAATTAACGATGCAACTCCCAACTCAAAGTCATAACCAAAGGAGGACGTATATGGAGATAGATGGCGTCTTTTCTGGTGGAGGTATGAAGGCCATTGCGTTTGTCGGTGCGCTCGAAGTGATGGAACGAGAGGGCTTCGTCTTTAAAAAAATTGCCGGAACAAGTGCTGGTGCAATCATTAGCGCTTTATTAATAGCTGGGTATAAAGCGGATGAAATCAATCAAATTTTAACAGAGGTAAATTTTAAAAAGTTTTTAGACCGACCCAACTCGAGACTGCCGATACCATTTTTAAAATGGGCGAGTTTTTATTGGGGGATGGGGATGTACAAGGGCGATGCACTTCAAAAGTGGATGGAAAAATTATTAAAGGATAAAGGGATTGAAACTTTTGCTGATATTGAAGATGGTTCGCTTAAAATCATTGCATCGGATCTTACAAGAGGAAGAATTATGGTTTTACCAGATGATTTACAGCACTATGGAATAAACAAAAATTCATTTTCAATTGCTAAAGCAGTAAGAATGAGCACAAGTATCCCTTATTTTTTTAAACCGATTAAGGTGTACAATAGCCTGGGAATTAAATCCGTTGTTGTTGATGGTGCCGTCTTAAGCAATTTTCCTCTTTGGCTCTTTGAAGGAACGTTGGAACGACCGGTTGTTGGATTTCGCTTAAGTCCAAGATTGGAAAACATTCCACCTAATATTATCAATAATGCCTTCGATATGTTCCCTGCATTAATTGAAACAATGCTCCATGCCCATGATTCAAGATATATTTCAAAAAATGTTGCCAACCAAATCATTTTTATCCCGATCGAATCAGTAAAGACGACTGATTTTCATCTTTCAGAAAAAATTAAAAAAGAACTTGTTGCAATGGGTAAACAAAGGGCTGAAGAATTTATAAAGAAATTGAAGAGTTAAATCGAAAAAAGAATCAAGCATCAAAAATGTGCTCGATTCTTTTTCTTGCCTTTATTGCCTTCAATTACTGTAAAATTGTGATCTTTTCTTCTCGCGGTATGCAAAGTGCGCATCGGTTTCTTACTATTTGGGTGTTTTTGTGATGATCCTCTTACTTTACTTGTTAAATGGTTCGATGTTTCGCTGTACAAGCGTTTTTTAGATTGTTGGGCTGCTTTTCGATACTTTGCATTTGCTTGACTATTTCCACCTACACGTTTTTGCATTACATATTTATAAACGGCAAAAATAATCCCAACAATTACGACAGCAATAAATATTTCCTTAAATAAGCCCAAAGGATTTGCAATTAACCGATACAATAATCCAATTCCCGCCAAACCAATAATGACAAGTACAATCGGATGAATGGTAGATCGCTTAAACAAGAGGTTCACCTCCCTATAGTTTATTAATCAAAAATTCAGCAACTTTAGATTGTGCTATTGCTTTATCATATTCAAGCATTCTCTTAAAAAATGCTATTGAAACTTCAACTCGGTTTTTTGTCAGTTCTTTAGATAATTCTTTCTCTATATATATTCTACAAGAAAAATACTGAAACCTCTATATTAATGCTATAAATAGTATGTCCATTTTGGGAATTATTAACACGCACAAAACTTTCGACATGACTTAAGAATAATTCGGACATAATGAATAATGGAGGTGCTGGTAAATATGACAGATAGTAAAGACAAAAATACTGAAAAAAATAATCCGAATTATGAACAGAACAAGAAAGACGAACCACTATCACATATAGCAAAGGTCATGATTATTGGATTTTTTGGAGGCGTGTTTTGGAGCCTAATTGGTTATATCGCCCATTTCTTTAATTTTACAGAACTTGGTCCCTCCCTCATATTACAACCATGGGCGGTCGGCGATTGGAAAAATGAAACTATTGGAGAGTGGATTGGAATTATCATAATTGGTCTACTTTCAGTTGGTGTTGCTCTTATTTATAATGTGTTTTTAAAAAATATTCAAAAGATTTGGCCAGGGATTTTATTCGGAATCGCTCTTTGGGCTATTGTCTTTTATATATTAAACCCGATTTTCCCGAATTTAGAATCGGTAAGGGAATTTAGCAAAAATACGATTATTACAACGATTTGTTTGTACATTCTTTATGGTGTATTTGTCGGTTATTCGATTTCCTATGATGCCGAACAAATGAAACAGGCATAATCTTCTATTCAAATGAGGAGTGGCTATGGTAAAATAGAATGGCTGTAAAAAACACGCTCTATTTATAATTTATGGTAAAGGGGTTTTATCATGTCTAAGTTACTCCTCATAAATGGACCTAATTTAAATTTATTAGGGACACGTGAACCTGGTATTTATGGAAATACAACTTTAAAGGATGTTGAGGACCAAATTACCAAGTTTGCAAATGAGAACGGAATGGAATTATCTACTTTCCAATCTAACCATGAAGGACAAATAATCGATGCCATTCATGATTCTCGAATGAAATACGCAGGTATTATTTTTAACCCTGGAGCTTTTACTCATTATAGCTATGCTATTCGCGATGCAATTGCCAGTGTTGATGTACCAGTGATCGAAGTCCATATCTCTAATGTACATAAGCGTGAAGAATTTAGACATACCTCAGTATTAGCGCCTGTTTGCGAAGGTCAAATTGTCGGCCTCGGAATAACAGGATATAAGCTGGCTGTGATTGCTTTTAAGGAACGATTATCTTTATAGATGAAGGGATGATTAAAGAGAATGGATCGTCTTAAAAAAGTCAGAGATAAGTTCAATGAGCTAGGCATTGATGGACTTCTAGTTACAAATAGTAAAAATCGCAGGTATATGACTGGTTTTACCGGATCTGCTGGTATTGTTATAATCTCACCAACGAAGGCTGTCTTCATTACTGATTTTCGCTACGTTGAACAAGCGAAAAATCAAGTTCAAAACTACGAGATTGTTCAACATAAAGGCCCAGTCCATGAAGAAGTTGCGAGGCTTGTTAAGGAATTAGGAATTCAACATTTAGGTTTTGAACAAGATGAAATGACTTTTGGTACCTTCAAAATTTATGAAAATGCAGTGTCCGCCAACATGGTCCCCATTTCAGGAGTGATCGAAAAGCTTCGTTTAATAAAAACGGATGAAGAACTGCAAATTTTAAAAGAAGCCGCAAGCGTAGCCGACCAGGCCTTTGAACATATAATTAAAGTGATTAAACCGGGTGTAAATGAACTTGAAATCTCAAATGAGCTTGAGTTTTTTATGAGAAAAAAAGGGGCAACATCATCCTCGTTTAATACGATTGTAGCTTCGGGCTTTCGATCCGCATTGCCGCACGGTGTAGCATCTGATAAAGTTATTAAGGCTGGAGAGCTGGTTACACTTGATTTCGGTGCTTATTATAAAGGATACTGTTCTGATATTACAAGGACTGTTGGAATTGGGGACATTAAGAATGACCAATTAAAAACGATATATGATATCGTCTTGCAAGCACAGCTACTTGGAATGAATGGAATAAAGGCTGGTATGACCGGTAAACAGGCGGATGCGTTAACAAGGGATTATATTTCAGCTAAAGGGTACGGCGACTATTTTGGACATTCAACGGGTCACGGAATAGGTCTTGATATCCATGAAGGACCTGCCTTGTCAGTCAAATCTGATACAATATTAGAGCCTGGAATGGTCGTGACAGTGGAGCCTGGCATTTATCTCGAAGGAGTAGGCGGAGTGCGCATCGAAGATGACATTGTCATTACGAAGGACGGGAATATTGCTTTAACTCATTCACCAAAGGAATTATTACTTTTATACTGATAAGAACGTATAACTTTTGTTGGATATCAGTATAAGAAAGGACATCGACTTCCGCCATTGCGGGCGGAAAGTCATGTCTTTCTAATAAATATGCATTTATCATATTTTATACCACTATACTCATTTTATCTTTAGGAGGATTCATTAATGGTCTCAGTAAACGATTTTAGAACTGGTTTAACAATTGAAGTTGACGGTGGAATTTGGCAGGTTATTGAATTCCAACACGTAAAGCCTGGTAAAGGAGCGGCTTTCGTTCGTTCTAAATTAAGAAATCTTCGTACAGGTGCTGTTCAAGAAAAGACGTTCCGTGCTGGCGAAAAAGTAGCTAAAGCTCGTATTGAAAATCGCAGAATGCAATATCTATATGCAAGTGGCGATGTTCATACATTTATGGATAATGAAAGCTATGAGCAATTAGAGTTAAACGCATCTCAAATTGAGCATGAACTTAAATTCTTAAAAGAAAATATGGAAGTTCATATCATGACATTCCAAGGAGAAACACTTGGGGTAGAGCTTCCAAATACTGTTGAATTAAAGGTTACTGAAACGGAACCTGGCATTAAAGGAGACACAGCTTCTAACGTAACGAAGTCAGCAACATTAGAAACTGGTTTAGTAACACAAGTTCCATTATTCGTTAACGAAGGTGACATGTTGATCATCAATACTGCTGACGGCAAGTATGTATCAAGAGCATAATTCATTAATAAAATTTAAACTGCGTCAAACAGAGGAGAAAAATTTTCCTCTGTTTTTTTTGTTTGGGTCTATTTTTCCATACTTATCATAATATTTAGCAGACGGACAAACAAATGGGGGGAACATTTTTGAGACGCTGGTTTGCACTCCTTGACACAGCAGTAATGTCAATGGCTGGGTTACGATTAATATCTGGATTAATAGAAGTATCAGCAGCAATCCTAATGCTAATATTCAATGATGTTAGAAAAGCGATGGCAGTAAATGCCGTTTTGGCCATTGTTGGTCCTACTGTTCTCATTCTCACGATGAGCATAGGTCTAATCAATTTAGCCGATGAAATATCTTTTTCAAAACTACTCTTTATTGGATTAGGTGTTGGATTAATTCTATTTGGAATTTATAAATAGTCATAAAACGCGGGTGGACATGCATAAATTGTCAGTAAAAGGTTATGTGAGGAGGAACACTGGTGAATGAGGTAATTTTTGAAATGCTGCCAACTACAATTGTGGAACGAATATGCCAGTATTCCGGGTCTGTTCAAAATAGAATCGAGGAAATTCGAATCAGACTTGAACGACCGCTTGAGCTTGTAATTGATGGGGAGCCTTTTTATCCAAATGGATATATTGTAACGAAACAGGATGGTCTTACTCTATTAAATAAACTAAGTGACTATTCTATCTATACATTAGAGGAAGAACTTAAGCGGGGATTTATAACGATCCGCGGTGGTCATCGTGTTGGGTTGGCGGGGAAAGTGATAACTGAAAAAGGCCAAGTCAAAGCGATTAAAGATATCACTTCCTATAATATAAGGATCGCGAAAGAAAAGGTTGGGATCGCTGATCCTCTTACTCCTTATTTATATCGTGGCAGATGGCTGAACACAATCATATATGGGCCGCCCCAAACAGGAAAAACAACATTATTACGAGATATGGCTAGAATGATGAGCACCGGGAGCTATGACAGCAATATACCATCTTTTAAGGTCGGGATTGTTGATGAACGGTCAGAAATTGCCGGCTGTGTGAAAGGGATTCCACAGCATCAATTTGGACCGCGAATTGACGTCTTGGATGCATGTCCTAAGGCGGAAGGAATGATGATGTTAATACGATCGATGAGCCCGGATATCCTTGTTGTGGATGAAATTGGAAGAATGGAAGATACAGAAGCCATTTTAGAGGCCGTAAATGCTGGTGTTGCTCTCTTTATATCCGTTCATGGCTCTAGTATGGAAGACTTATATAAGCGGCCATCGATTAAACCACTAATGGAACTGCAGGTGTTTGATAGATTTGTGGAGCTTTCAAGAAAATATGGACCAGGAACTATTAACACGATCCGAAAAAATAATGACGAGGTCATTTTCCATAAAGAAACGAGAGTGAGTCGCAGTTGAAACTAATCGGCGCCATTTTAATTATCGTTGCAACTACTTGGTTTGGGTTTGAAGCGGCCAAAAAATTAAGTGAACGACCAAGACAATTAAGGCAGCTTAAGGTCGCTCTACAATCATTGGAAGCTGAGATCATGTATGGACATTCTTCATTAAGTGAGGCATGCAATCATATCTCAAAACAATTCGAAAAGCCTTTATCTGTATTTTTTTCCAGATTTGCAAGGCGGCTTTCAGAAGGAGAAACTTTCGTAAGCTCTGCCTGGAAAGAAAGCCTAGATTCGATATGGAACAAGACGGCTTTTGGACAAGGTGAATATGAGGTATTGCGACAATTTGGGGAAACGTTAGGGCAGCATGATCGTGAGCACCAACAAAAGCATATTCGATTAACATTAATACATCTTGAACGTGAAGAAAATGATGCAGTAGAGAAACAAGGTCGATACGAAAAAATGGTTAAGAACCTTGGGTTTTTAACCGGATTATTAATTGTCATTTTATTGATGTAGTCGTTTTAGGAGGAGAATTTGATGGAGTTCAATCCGAGTATCATTTTTCATGTAGCAGGGATAGGGATCATAACGGCTTTTCTTCATACAATTTTTAAACAAATGGGTAAAGAGGATTTTGCACATTGGGTAACATTAATTGCTTTTATTTATATCTTATTTTTAGTCATTACGAAGCTGCAAGATTTGTTTATAAAGATTAAAGGAGTTTTTCTTTTTCAGTAGGGGAGGGGGCCAACATCGAAATATTACAAATAGTTGGTGTGGCACTAATTGCAACATTTTTAGCGTTAATTATCAAAGAACAAAAACCGGTATTTGCATCTATGTTGGTCATCTTCGTCAGTATCATTATCTTTCTTTTTCTGGTTGATCAGATCTATGAAATTATTCATATGCTTGAAAGAATCGCCGTTACAGCGAATGTCAATATGATGTATGTTGAAACGATTCTGAAAATCATCGGAATTGCCTACATTGCCGAATTTGGGTCGCAAATAACGAAGGATGCCGGACAAGGTGCAATTGCCTCGAAAATAGAGATGGCCGGCAAAATTTTGATTCTTATTATGGCCATACCGATCTTAACAGTCATTATCGAAACAGTGATTTCATTGATTCCTTCCTAAAACATTGATGTAGAAAGACGGTGAAAAAGTTGCTCTTGACACAAAAAAAGACAAAAAATTTGGTTTTTCTATTAGTAGCGGCAATATTTTTATTTATTTTACTTTCACCTCTTATTGTACAAGCTACCCCAAATGATACAACCCAAAGCTTTATTGATAGTGAACTTGAGAAGCTTGGAATCGACGGGGTGAAACGGTTTTGGGACGATATTAGCCATGAATACGGTGGTTTTTTGCCGGAGAGTCAAAAAGGAACGTTTATGGATTTTGTGAAAGGGGACAAGCAGTTTTCTGCGCAGGAATGGGTAAATGGTCTAATTAAATTTATTCTACATGAATTTCTGGCGAATGGAAAACTTCTTGGCACCCTTATCATGCTGACCATTTTTAGTCTTGTCCTGCAATCGATTCAAAATGCGTTTGAGCATCAAGCTGTCAGTAAGATCGCTAATGCGATTGTTTATATGGTGTTAATTATTTTAGCCTTGAATAGCTTTCATGTCGCTATATCGTACGCGGAAACAGCGATTCAAAATATGACGAATTTTATGATTGCCTTAATCCCGCTACTTTTAGGGTTAATTGCCTCACTAGGCAGTTTGGCATCTGTCGCATTCTTTCATCCGATCATTATTTTTTTAGTGAATACTAGTGGGTTGATTATCAAAAATATTACCTTGCCTCTTTTGTTTCTGTCAGCAGTACTCAGTATTGTTAGTACTTTAACTGATCATTATAAAGTCACACAATTAGCTGGATTGATGAGAAATATAGCAATCTGGCTATTAGGTACTTTTTTAACGATATTTTTGGGTGTTATTTCCGTTCAGGGGGCAGCTGTCTCTGTTTCAGACGGTCTCACAATTCGTACAGCTAAATTTGTTACAAATAATGTGGTACCTGTGTTTGGACGGACGCTTACTGATGCAGCGGATACGGTATTAAGCGCATCTGTGTTATTGAAAAATACAATTGGTTTAGTAGGGGTCGCTATTATCCTCATACTGGCCGTCTTTCCAGCCATTAAGGTTTTAATACTCGCGTTTATTTATAAGGTGGCTGCAGCCCTCCTGCAACCTTTAGGAGGCGGTCCGATCATTCAATGCCTCGATATCATGAGCAAAAGCGTAATTTATGTGTTTGCTGCTTTAGCTATCGTGTCAATTATGTTTTTTTTAGCGATTACGATCATTGTGTCAGCCGGCAATATTTCAATGATGATGAGGTGACATAAATGCAGTTTTTAACAACATGGGTCAGTAACATTGTCTTATTTGTATTACTTGCAATCATTATTGACTTATTAATGCCGAATTCAAGCCTTCAGCGCTATGCAAAAATGGTTATTGGTCTTTTATTAATTGTAATTATTTTAAATCCAGTATTAAAAATTTTTAATTCAAATATTGAAGATATATTGAAAACCTTTCGATTACCAACAGTTGAAGAGAAACTTGAAGTAGAAAATTTAATCGAAAACAAGAAAAAAGAAATACAAGCCTCACAACGTGCATATATTTTAGAACAAATGGCTGTCCAGATGAAAACAATGGTGGAGGGGGAGTTAATGAAAGACTATGGATTAAAGGTAGAAGCTGTCCAACTTCAATTTTCAGAGGATGAAGGACCATTGAGTGAAGAAGATCTAAAAGCGGTGAAGGTAATTGTTCATAAAGAAAATTCTAATGGTGATAACGAGAGTATACCGACTGTCAAAGATATCGCAATCGATACAACTACACCTTTTATAAAAAAAGAAAAAAATGATCTATCCGCAGTGGAACAATTTTTGGCTAAAAATTGGCAGCTTGAGCAAAGCAAAGTAGATGTAGTAATGGAGGGAGGGGAGATGTGAGAAATGACTGAAAAAAATAAAGATTTCAGCAGTTGGTTAAAAAAAATGTTTAAGAAGCCAGGTGAAAACGGAAATGATGAAAAAACAAATGATAAAAATTATCAAAAATACTTGCTAGTCATTTTAGCGATAGGGGTTGCCTTTATGTTAATAAGCAATCTATTACCATCTGGGAATTCCAATGAAAAAGCAGCTCCTGTTTTAGGATCTGTAAATTCAGAAGAAAAAGATGCGGCTGTTTTTGGTCAGAAAAAAGTAGAGGGTTCTGGTGAAATGGCTGATTATGAGGCTACATATGAGAACCAGTTAAAAGAGGCGTTAGAGCATATTGTAGGTGTTGAAGACGTGACAGTCATGATCAATCTGGATGCAACCGAGACAAAGGTGCTTGAAAAAAATACAGTTTTTCAAAGCCAACAAACGGATGAGGTGGACCGTGAAGGAGGGAAACGAAAAGTAGAAGATATGTCCCGTGACGAACAAGTTGTTATTATTCGAAATGGGGAACAGGAAACACCAATCGTCCTTAAAACTAAAAAGCCGGAAATTAGAGGGGTTTTAGTTGTAGCGAAAGGTGCAGAAAATTTAAAAATTAAGCAAATGATAATTGAAGCTGTAACGAGGGTGTTAGATGTACCTAATCATCGTGTATCAGTATTGCCGAGGAAAAGTGCAAGCACCCGTTAAGCGAAGTCCACTAGTCGCTGGGAGCTGGAACTGGACAATAAAAAAACTAAGGGGGATTCATCATGTTATTGAAAAAACAAACGGTATGGTTATTAACAATGGTTAGTTTGGTAGTTGTATTATCCGTTTTTTATATTACTTCACCACTACAGCCATCAGACGAGTATGCGTTAATGACATCCGAAGAAAAGGCTAAAGATCAAACTAAGGCTTCTGAAGAAGGTGTAGAGGTTTCAATTGAAGAAATGGCAGATGGAACTGTAGCTTCCAGCCTTTCTTCTGACGACCTATTTACAGCATTACGAATGGAAATTGACGACAATCGTGCTAAAGCCAAAGAAGAGCTTCAAGCGATTGTTGCATCAAGCGATGTAACAGCAGAAAAGAGAAGTGAAGCGTTGGATAAGATGGAGAATTTACAAACATTCCAGGCAAAAGAAGCAATCCTAGAAACTATGATCCTTGCGAATGAAAATTATGCTGATGCGCTTGTAAAAGCAGAAGAAAACCAAGTTAAAGTAATTGTAAAAGCGAAGGAGCTCAACTCAAGTTCTGCAAACGAAATTATGCGATTAGTTCGCGATGAACTTGGTCCAACAAAAGTAGCTGTTGAAGTACAGCCGATTAAATAGAAAAGCGGAAGCGACCGTTTAGCGACGTATAAACTGGAGCGCATCGACTGAGATAAAGGAAACACGACGAACGTAGTTTACGAGTTGCTGGTCGCTGAAGCTAGACACAAAAAGCGAATCGATCTAAGTCGGTTCGCTTTTTGTAGTTATAAAATTTTGTTGTAATACAGAAAATACTGTCAAAATATTACGAATCTAATAATATATTGTTGAATTTGAAATCAAACATTTATATAGTATTGTATATGGGGAAAATAATATTCAATTTCCTTAAATACAAAAATTTGTTATTAATAATATTTTATTAATTAAAAATTTTATTCCACAGGGGTAAAGAAGGAGTGTAGTACTTTGTTAAAAGTCCAAGAAATTAGAGAGCTTATTAAATTGCTTGATAGCACATCAGTTAGTGAGCTATCTTACGAAGAAAATGGTTGTAAAATTAAATTAAGAAAAGGTGTTGTAACTGGAGTAGCTGTACCTGAAGTTGTCCAAGCACCTACAGTAGTTCCACAGGTTCAAGCGGCACCTGTAAAAGCAGAAGCACCAAAGGTTGAGGCACCTAAAACTGAAGCACCAAAAGCAGAAGAAGCGCCTGTTAGTGCCGCTATCAATGATGAAACTTTACACAAAATTGTATCACCAATGGTAGGTACATTCTATGCTGCTCCGTCACCAGACGAAGATGACTATGTTCAAGTTGGCGACAAAGTAAATGCTGATTCAGTTGTTTGTATCGTTGAAGCTATGAAATTATTTAATGAAATTGAAGCAGAGGTTAAAGGCGAAATCGTTGAAGTTCTTGTTAAAAACGGCCAACTAGTAGAATATGGTCAACCATTATTTCTTGTTAAAGCAGAATAGGAGGTAGCTCTTGTGATTAAAAAGCTACTAATAGCAAATAGAGGAGAAATAGCTGTTCGTATTATTCGTGCATGTAAGGAACTAGGCATAGAAACAGTTGCTGTATATTCAGAAGGTGATAAGGAAGCACTGCATGTCCAATTAGCAGATGAGGCTTATTGCATCGGTCCGGTTGCATCAAAAGACAGCTATTTAAACAAAACAAATCTTATAACAATAGCAAAACTTACTAATACAGACGCTATTCACCCAGGCTATGGATTTTTAGCAGAGAATGCTGATTTTGCGGAGCTTTGTCGTGACAGCAATGTAATTTGGGTTGGTCCAAGCCCGGAAGCGATTAACGCAATGGGTACAAAAGACGTAGCGAAGGAAACGATGAAAAAAGCTGGCGTTCCGGTTGTTCCAGGTTCTGTAGGAATTGTTGAAACAATTGAAGATGCGAAAAAGGTTGTCAGTGACATTATCGGAGGATATCCAGTAATCATTAAAGCTACTGCCGGCGGCGGTGGTAAAGGAATTCGCGTTGCTACTAATGAAGAAGAACTTATTAAAGGGATTAATGTAACCCAAAAAGAGGCAGCAGCTGCTTTTGGTAACCCTGGTATTTATCTTGAAAAATATATTGAGGATTTCCGTCATTGTGAAATTCAAATATTAGCAGACAATCATGGCAATGTCATCCATTTAGGTGAACGTGATTGCACAGTGCAACGCCGTATGCAGAAGCTTCTTGAAGAAACTCCATCGCCTGCTATTGATGAAAAAACAAGAGCAGAGATGGGTGAAGCGGCTGTTAAAGCAGCAAAAGCTGTTAACTATTCAGGTGCTGGAACAGTTGAGTTTATTTATGATTATAACAATAAGAAGTTTTACTTCATGGAAATGAACACAAGAATTCAGGTAGAGCATCCAGTAACAGAAATGGTAACTGGAGTCGACTTAATTAAGTGGATGATTCGTATCGCTAATGGTGAAGAATTAACACTTAAACAAGAAGATGTAAAGTTTGAAGGCTGGGCAATTGAATGCCGTATTAATGCTGAAAATCCTGATAAAAACTTCATGCCTTCACCAGGAGAAGTAAAAATGTATTTACCTCCAGGCGGCTACGGGGTACGTATTGATTCAGCTGTATACCCAGGATATAAAATCCCGCCATTCTATGATTCAATGGTGGCTAAACTTATTTGCTACGGGGAAACACGTGACGAAGCAATTGCAAGAATGAAGCGGGCTCTAAGTGAATTTGTGATAGAAGGTATTGACACAACCATTCCTTTCCATCTACGATTATTAAATCATGAGAAATTTGTGGATGCAGATTTTAACACAAAGTTTCTTGAGAAGTATGATTTAACAGAGAAAAAGTAATACTTATGAAAAGGTTACAGGAAAGGAGCTGTTTTAATGTCTGAAAATCAATTGATTGATATGACAGAGCACTCTACGAGTCTTGGAAAAGTTGAAATTGCCCCTGAGGTTATTGAGGTTATCGCTGGATTTGCCTCCGCAGAAGTAGAAGGTGTGGCCTCTATGCGAGGGAATTTCGCTACAGGTGTTGCAGAAAAACTTGGACGCAAGTCGCATGGCAAAGGAATTAAGGTTGAACTTGGAGAAGAAGGTATTGTCATTGATGTCTATGTTGTAATGCAATTTGGAGTCTCTATTCCAGATGTTGCAAAAAGAATTCAAGATAATATTCGCCAAGCTTTACTAAACATGACTGCTCTTGAGGTCAACGAAATCAATATTCATGTCGTTGGCGTACAGTTTGAACAGAAAACTGAGGAAGAAGAGCTGGATTTATAAAAAATTCATAGTCAATAATAAAGTCAGGGGGAATATCTCCTTGGCTTTTTTTTAGCATTGTTAAAAATTGTGTCAGTTTATGGTATCATCTTTCTATACTGTTGAAAGGAAGTTATTTTATGAAAAGAAGAACAGCAAGGGAAAAGGCGTTACAATCGTTATTCCAAATAGATCGAAGCCAAATTGAACCTATTGAAGCTATCCGCTACACATTAGAAGATGATGAAAGTGATCCGTTTTTAGAGGATCTTGTTATAGGAACAACAAAAAATCTCATTGAAATAGACAAGCATATAAGCGAAAATTTAGAAAAGTGGACAATTGAACGATTAGGTAATATTGACCGCTCCATTTTACGAATGGCTACATATGAGCTGATTTTCTTGGAGGACATTCCTTATAGTGTCTCAATGGATGAAGCGATTGAGTTAGCCAAAAAATTCGGTGATGATACTTCAAGTAAATTTATTAACAGTGTACTATCGAAAATTAAAAATAAATTAGCGCAAAAATAATTTTTAGGGGGAGTTTTAAATGACAGCGAAAATTATAAGTGGAAAAGAAATAGCCACTAGGCTTAGAGAGGAAATGAAATTAGAAGTAGAAAAACTCAAGAGTCAAGGCGTAACCCCAGGTTTAGCCGTAATATTAGTTGGGGATGACCCTGCTTCCCATTCCTATGTAAAGGGTAAGAAAAAAGGCTGTGAGGAAGTTGGCATCTATAATCGTTCTATTGAAGTACCGGCTACATTAACGGAAGAAGAACTTCTTGGCATGATCGACGAATTAAATAACGATGATTCGATTCATGGGATTTTAGTGCAATTGCCTTTACCTAACCATATTGAAGAGAAAAAGGTCATTGAAAGAATTTCGCCTGAAAAGGATGTTGACGGATTTCACCCTATTAATGTGGGTAGAATGATGACTGGTCAAAAAGCATTTCTTCCATGTACACCGTTTGGAATTTTAAAAATGGTCCAATTGCAAAATATCGATATTGAAGGCAAGCATGTTGTTGTTGTTGGACGCAGTAATATCGTTGGTAAACCGGTTGGACAGCTGTTTTTAAATGAAAATGCTACTGTTACATATTGCCATTCAAGAACAAAAGACCTTAAAGAAATCACGACTCAAGCTGATATTCTTATTGTTGCTGTTGGTAGAGCAAATTTCATCGGCAAGGATCATATTAAAGAAGGCGCTGTTGTCATTGATGTCGGAGTAAATCGTTTGGAAACTGGGAAATTATGTGGGGATGTTATCTTTGATGAAGGACTTGAAGTAGCAAGCTACATTACACCTGTACCAGGTGGTGTCGGTCCATTAACGATTACAATGCTTTTATACAATACAATTGAATCAGCAAAACAAAAAATTGGAGTTCGTTCATGACCGAGCAAAAATTTTTAACGGTTACCGCATTAACCCGCTATTTAAAAAGAAAGTTTGATACGGACCCACATTTGCAAGAGGTTTGGATTAAAGGAGAGCTCTCTAATTTCAAATGGCATAGCCGTGGACATATGTATTTCACACTAAAGGATGAAAATACTCGGATTCAAGGTGTCATGTTTGCTGGTGATAATCGTTATATAAAGTTTAAACCTGAAGACGGTATGAAGGTGCTCATTCGCGGTGAAGTAACTGTTTATGAAGCATATGGACAATATCAGATCTATGCTAAAGAAATGCAGCCTGACGGAATTGGCAATCTTTATTTAGCCTTCGAAGAACTGAAAAAAAGGCTTGAGTTTGAAGGACTGTTTGCCCAGGAAAAGAAAAAAGTGATCCCGAAGTTTCCGGAGCACATCGGTGTTATTACTTCTCCAACAGGTGCAGCGATTAGAGATATTTTAACGACCCTTAAGCGGCGCTACCCCATTGCCCGGGTTACAATCCTTCCAGTTTTGGTTCAAGGGGAACAAGCCGCAGCTTCGATAACGAAGGCGATTCAACAAGCCAATCTGGTTGGTGATTTTGATGTGATTATTGCTGGTCGTGGTGGTGGCTCAATTGAGGATCTCTGGCCCTTTAATGAAGAAATAGTGGCTAGGGCCATTTTTGAATCAATTATTCCGATCATCTCGGCAGTAGGACATGAGACAGACTTTACAATTGCTGATTTTGTCGCTGACTTAAGGGCGCCAACTCCAACTGCAGCAGCGGAACTAGCGGTTCCTCACCTTGAAGAATTGCTAGAAAGATTAGCAGTGACCAAGGGTAGAATGATCAGAGCCATGAATGAAAGAATAGCTGCTCGGAAAAAAACCTTACAGCATCTGCAAAAGTCATATGCTTTCCGCTATCCAAGACAGCTTGTCAATCAAAAGGAGCAAGAACTGGACAGGTTGCTTGATAAGCTTTCTAAAGAAATGACCCGCAAGCTTGATACGAAAAAGGATAAGTTTATCCAGCTGAAAGCAAGATTAAAGAAATCCCATCCGGCTGCCCAAATTAGCCGAGAAAACGAACACTTAGAGCGTCTTATTCGCGGGCTGGAACGGGCGGCAATGAAACGAATGAATGAAAAACGGTTGCAGCTTAGTAATACAGTGACAACGCTAAATGCTTTAAATCCATTAAAAGTGATGGAGAGGGGTTATAGTCTTGTTTATAATGAAAAGCAAAAGCTTGTTAAATCGATTAACCAAATTGGACCAGGTGACACAATAAAAGTTCGTTTAACAGATGGCAGTCTTGATTGTCAGGTGTGGGGTATAGAGGAGAGTGAAAATAAATGAGTGAAGAAGAAAAATTAAGTTTTGAACAAGCAATGAAAGACCTCGAGGAAATTGTGGAAAAGCTTGAAGAAGGAGATGTACCTTTAGAAGCTGCGATTGTATATTTCCAAAAAGGGATGGGCTTGTCGAAAATCTGTCATGATAAACTTCAACAAGTAGAAAAACAAATGGAGCAAATTCTCGAAGAAGATGGAGAAATGAAGCCATTTGTTTTAGAAGAAGATGGGGGAGAAGCATGACCAAGTTACTAAGCAATTATTTAAAAGAAAAAAAAACAATGGGTGGACATGATTATGCCATCCTGCATCGAAAAGATTGAGGCCCCGGAGATTATTAAGGAATCTATGATTTATTCTTTAAACGCCGGTGGTAAAAGGCTCCGTCCTATTCTTTTATTTGCAACATTACATGCCTTTGGTAAGGATGAAAAATTGGGGATTGACGTAGCCTGTGCGCTTGAAATGATTCATACGTATTCTTTGATTCATGATGATTTACCTAGTATGGATGACGATGATCTTCGCCGAGGAAAACCGACTAATCACAAGGTTTACGGAGAAGCTGTTGCGATTTTAGCGGGTGATGGACTCCTCACACATAGCTTCGAAATTATCGCGAAATCGAAGGAACTTTCCGATACGTTAAAGGCTAATATTATCGCGTTTCTAGCCCAAGCTGCTGGACCAAGTGGTATGGTTGGTGGACAGGTCGCTGATTTGTTGGGTGAACAAAAAGATTTAAATGTAGAGGAACTCGAATATATTCATGAACATAAAACTGGAAAATTACTTAGATTTGCGGTTGTTGCTGGGGCAATCATTGCAGGTGCTTCTAAGGATCAGCAAGAATGTCTTGATCAATTTGCGAGACATCTTGGTCTAGCCTTTCAGATCAAAGATGATATTTTAGATATTGAAGGGGATGTAAAGCAAATTGGCAAGCCAGTAGGCAGCGATGTAGGTAAAGACAAGAGCACATACCCAAAATTACTAACATTAGAAGGTGCAAAGAATAAGTGCAATGATCACCTAACATCAGCTAAAGAGTGGTTAGAAAAAGCAAATGTTGAGTCTGATTTATTGCTTGAAATAGCAGACTATATTGTTAACCGTGATCATTGAGGATTTGTAAGCTTTATGGTAAAATACATAGTAACAATTGGAGTGGTGCAGTATTCTAGTCAGTCTACTAATTCTGAAGGCGGGCCTAAAAATCCGCTAAAGGGCACATCGATGAAGTTCCTTGTGTTGGCTTGAGGCGCCCAGCCTTGGGTTGATGCTGGGAGTTAAGGTCGAAGGGCGATCCACAAAGGCATGTGGGCGTTGACCCTTCTTCCGCGGAGGCCCATTTTCGTAGGTTATTGTTAAATCAAATTCCTATGGGATGGGGTATGAACCTGTTTTTGCAATGCGGGAAGCAATGTAAGCAGCGTAGCCTGCCTTGAGTGGAGTTAGAGGGGATTATGGGAAAAGCTAGGGTTCACGAGTAGGCCACTCAGACCTTTAGAAATGAGTCCATATGAAATCTGCTCTGCAAAAGAGGCTAGGAATTAGTTAAAGGCTGTAGAGGAAAACTCCTAGACTGTTCAACATTGACATATAATGGGGATTATAGTGCGGACTAAGTGGTAATCCAGTCTAGCTGCTGGCGACACAGCTAAGGTAGGTTCAAAGGGAAACCGCCATAGTGGCAACACTTGGTACTTACTTGGGAAAACCTACTGGACCTAAGCCGCAGTTTTTACCCAATATATGACCACTCCCCATACATATACATGATTAGAGTCCTTAAAGGGGATTAAGAAGTTAATGAAAGAATTGATACATAAATCGATACGTTTTAGTTTAAGTGTTGCCGTTATCACATTTGTGTTAGCGGCTATTTTTTCAATTATTTCAACTGTTATGCTAAGTGGTGTAAAATGGGGAATAGGCATGCTGCTTGTCTTGGTCATTGTCCTAGTAGGTATTTTTTTTGATATACTGGGTATTGCTTCAACGGCAGCTGATGAAACGCCATTTCATGCGATGGCTTCAAAAAAAGTCAACGGATCAAAACAGGCCATATTAATAACGAGAAATGCTGATCGATTTGCTAACTTTTGTAATGATGTAATTGGGGATATTTCTGGTATTATCAGTGGAACTGCATCTGCACTTGTCATCATCCAAATCGCAACAGGTTTTGGGTATAGCGAAGATTCAGCTTTTCAATATATAATATCAGTTGTGTTTACGAGTATTGTTGCCGCCCTAACAGTTGGTGGAAAAGCATTTGGTAAATCATTTGCGATTCGCTATTCAACCGAAATTATTTTTAAGGTTGGACAGCTTTTATTCCATCTTGAAAATAAATTCAAAATAACGATAATCAAAGAACAGAAAAAACGCAAAGCTAAGAGATGAAAGTGAGTTGCTATCATGAACCTAGAAAATATTAAAGACCCCAAGATGATCAAAAGCCTTTCAGAGGAACAATTAGAAAAGTTAGCTGAAGAAATCAGAAAATTTCTAGTTCAAAAGCTTTCTACAAGTGGTGGTCATTTAGGTCCGAATCTTGGTGTAGTAGAACTTACACTAGCCCTCCATAAGGTATTTGATAGTCCAAATGATAAATTTTTATGGGATGTTGGGCATCAATCTTATGTTCATAAAATTGTTACCGGTCGCGCAAGCGGGTTTGATACCCTTAGAAAATATAAAGGAATGTCCGGATTTCCGAAAATGAGTGAGTCTGAACATGATGTCTGGGAAACAGGTCATAGTTCAACTTCACTTTCTGGTGCCATGGGAATGGCAATTGCCCGGGATTTAAAGGGAACGGATGAAAAAATTATTCCGATTATTGGTGATGGGGCTTTAACCGGTGGTATGGCTCTAGAGGCATTAAACCATATTGGTCATGAAAAGAAGGATATTATCGTCGTCTTGAATGATAATGAGATGTCAATTGCCCCGAATGTTGGAGCTTTGCATAATATTCTAGGGAGACTCCGAACTGCCGGGAAATACCAATGGGTCAAAGATGAATTAGAGTATTTAATGAAAAGAATTCCGGCCATTGGCGGTAAGGTCGCTGCTACGGCAGAACGAATTAAAGATTCCTTGAAATACTTGCTTGTTTCCGGTGTCTTTTTTGAAGAATTAGGGTTTACTTATTTGGGGCCTGTTGATGGCCATAGTTTTACTAATCTTATTGAAACATTTCAATATGCTAAAAAAACAAAAGGCCCTGTACTCGTTCATGTCATCACTAAAAAAGGAAAAGGTTATAAACCAGCAGAATTGGATACGACAGGAAAATGGCATGGTGTTGGCCCATATAAGATTGAATCCGGTGAAGGAGTCCAACCGGTTTCTGCCGCTCCGGCCTGGAGTAAAGTTATCAGTGATGCTGTTTTAAAATTGGCAAGAAAAGATAAACGGATTGTTGCGATTACCCCAGCAATGCCAATGGGCTCCAAACTGATGGAATTCGCTAAGGAATTCCCCGAGCGCTTTTTTGACGTCGGAATTGCCGAGCAACATGCCATAACGATGGCTGCAGGATTAGCTACTCAAAAGTTTAAACCGTTCCTAGCGATTTATTCTACCTTTTTACAACGGGGCTATGACCAAGTAGTTCATGACGTATGCAGACAAAAGCTAAATGTGATTTTTGGAATTGACCGTGCCGGTCTAGTTGGTGCTGATGGAGAAACACATCAAGGAGTTTATGATATTGCCTTTTTAAGACATATCCCTAATATCGTCATTATGATGCCAAAGGATGAAAATGAAGGGCAACATATGGTTTATACAGCTGTCCAATATGATGATGGACCAATCGCACTACGCTTTCCACGTGGGAATGGACTTGGTGTGGCAATGGATGATGAATGTAAGGAAATTCCGATTGGTTCGTGGGAAATCTTAAAAGAGGGTAATGATGCAGCCATTCTTACGTTTGGAACAACGATTGAAATGGCGCTTGATGCGGCAAAACAGCTCATGAAGGTTGGCGTTAACGCTAAAGTTGTCAATGCCCGTTTTATAAAACCGCTTGACGAAGACATGCTTCATACTATATTGTGCACGGGTATGCCAGTCTTAACGATTGAGGAAGCTGTGCTTCAGGGTGGTTTTGGCAGTGCTGTTTTAGAATTTGCTCATGACCATCAATATCATAACGCCCAAATTGACAGGATGGGTATTCCTGATAAATTTATTGAACACGGAAGCGTATCAAAGCTTTTGGAAGAAATAGACTTAACAACGGAAAAAGCAGTGGAAAAAGTACAAAAGCTGCTTGAAAAACAAAGTATAATAAAACAGCAAAGGGCATGAAGGAATGAGCACTAAAAAAGAAAGAGTTGATGTTTTACTGGTCGAGAGAGGCCTATGTGAAACGAGGGAAAAAGCAAAAAGAGCAATTATGGCCGGGCTTGTTTTTACACCAGATGAACGGATTGATAAACCGGGTGTTAGAATCGAGATTGATACACCGCTTGAACTTAAAGGAAAAGTGATGCCATATGTATCAAGAGGCGGATTAAAATTAGAAAAGGCAATTAAAGTATTTGACCTCAATTTACAGGATAAAATTGTATTGGACATTGGGGCATCTACGGGCGGTTTTACGGACTGCTCGCTGCAAAATGGAGCGAAGCTAGTGTATGCCCTTGATGTTGGTTATAACCAATTAGCTTGGAAGCTACGTCAAGATGAACGGGTAGTAGTGATGGAAAGAACAAATTTTCGATATGTAACGCCAGCCGATTTAACACATGGATTGCCTAATTTTTCAACTATTGATGTGTCGTTTATTTCCCTTAAACTCATCCTGCCGGTTCTCAAAACAATACTTGCAAATGGTGGTGACGTCGTTTGTTTAGTGAAACCGCAATTTGAAGCCGGTAAAGATGAAGTTGGGAAAAAGGGCATTGTCCGTGATCGGAAAGTTCATAGTAAGGTTTTAGAGGACATCATTCAATTTGTTACAGCAATAGGATATAGTGTTAAGAATGCATCATTCTCGCCAATCACAGGTGGTGAAGGGAACATCGAGTTTTTATTACACCTAAATTGGGATAGTGATGAAAAAGGACAACAATCTACCGCTATAGATGCTGCAAAAATTGTTCAGGATGCCCACGAAACACTTAAAGAACAATCGTGAAAAAGGGTAACAAGCAAATGTTATCCTTTTTATTTTTGGAAAAATCGTTTAACATAATAATATGTAGAAAAATGCATAAAAGGTGGTGTTTTTTTAGATGAATAAGGGACAAAGACATATAAAAATTAGAGAAATTATTTCAAACAATGATATCGAAACACAAGATGAGCTTGTCGAAATTTTAAAAAATCAAGGATATAATATAACGCAGGCAACTGTCTCAAGGGATATAAAGGAGCTACACCTTGTCAAAGTCCCAATGGCAGATGGACGGTATAAGTATAGTTTGCCAGCTGATCAACGCTTTAATCCATTACAAAAACTGAAAAGGTCATTAATAGATGCATTTGTAAAAATAGATTCAGCCGGACACCTTATTGTTATGAAAACGTTACCAGGAAATGCGAATGCAATTGCGGCATTAATTGACCATTTGGATTGGGATGAAATAGTCGGAACGATTGGTGGAGATGACACGATCCTAATCATTTGTAGAACAGCCGATGCTGCGGAGGAAATTTCAAATCGTTTTCTGGATATGCTTTAATTGAAGAGTGTATTCGAATTAGGAGTGTAACAAAAATGTTAGCAGAAATGTCCATTAAAAACTTTGCGATAATTGAATCACTCGGGGTTTCTTTCCAAAAAGGATTAACTGTATTAACTGGAGAAACAGGAGCTGGAAAATCAATTATTATTGATGCAATCAGTCTAGTAGCCGGGGGCAGAGGATCGTCTGAATTCGTACGGTTTGGCTGTAATAAGGCTGAAATTGAAGGATTGTTTTTATTAGATAATGATAATCATCCGTGCATAGAGAAAGGGAAGGAGTTAGGCATCGACATCTCGGATGGTATGGTTGTCTTACATAGGGATATATTAACAAATGGAAAGAGTATTTGTAGGATTAATGGTAAGCTCGTTACTTTAGGAATTCTTCGTGAAATAGGACGAACATTAATTGATATTCACGGTCAGCATGAGCATCAGGATTTAATGAATTCAGAACGCCATTTACCGATGATTGATCAGTTTGATGAAAAAAGAACTGTACCTGCGATTGAAGAATATCAACAGCTTTATAATCAATTTTTAAAGTTAAAGAAACAGCTAAAGGGCTTAACAGAAAACGAGCAAAAAATGGCGCACCGCTTGGATTTAATCCAATTTCAGCTAAGTGAAATTAAAAATGCGGAGTTAGAGCCGGGTGAGGAAGAGACTTTAATAAATGAAAAAAGCCAGCTTTCGAATTTTGAAAGAATTCATACCTCCGTTACCAGAAGCTATAAAGCATTATCCGGGGAACAGCAGGGCTTGGATTGGGTAGGACTTGCCATGAGTGAATTGGAGAATGTTTCTTCTCTAAATGATAAATTAAAAGCAATATTTGAAAACATTTCCAGCAGTTTTTATTTACTCGAAGAAGCCACATCGTCTTTAAGAGACCAAATTGATCTTTTGGAATTTGACCCTGAAAGGCTGGACTTTATCGAAACACGCTTAAATGAAATTCGATTTTTAAAGAAAAAATACGGACAAACAGTTGAAGATATTTTAGAATATGCAGCTAAAATTGAAGATGAGATCGATCAAATCCAAAATCGTGAAGTTCATTTAGACCGATTACGAAAAAACATCAAAGAGATCCAAAATGACCTACAATTAGAGGCTGAAAACTTATCGGAAATTAGAAAGCAAATTGCTGAAAAATTAAAACATGAAATACATAAAGAATTAAAAGATCTCTATATGGCAAAGACCGTTTTCGATATTCAATTTGCCTTGCCTGACCCACCTGAATTTTTATCGACAGGTATTGATAAGGTTGAATTTTTAATCTCAACGAACCCGGGAGAACCGCTAAAACCTTTGACAAAGATTGCTTCCGGTGGCGAATTATCAAGAATCATGCTGGCGTTAAAAAGTATCTTTTCTAAACATCAAGGCATTACTTCCATCATTTTTGATGAAGTGGATACAGGTGTCAGCGGCCGAGTGGCTCAATCAATGGCAGAAAAGATATACAAAATTTCAAATGGTTCGCAAGTTTTATGCATAACCCATCTGCCGCAGGTAGCAGCAATGGCAGATGCACATCTATATATTTCCAAAGAAACAAAAGGAGACAGAACGGTTACATCGATTTCAGAATTACAAAGTGAAGAAAAAGTAAAAGAAGTGGCCCGAATGATTTCAGGGGTGGAAATTACCGATTTAACAAAGCAGCATGCAAGTGAATTGCTGCAATTGGCAAATCAAATGAAAGTAAGGGCCTCTACTGAATAAAGTTAAAGCTATCCAAACTAGGATAGCTTTTTTTCATTTTATAAAGTTATAAATACGATGTCTGAGGGCAAAATTATAACTGTAACCATATAAACATGCGTTATGTTGTGA
This sequence comes from Schinkia azotoformans LMG 9581, assembly GCF_000307855.1. Lineage (GTDB taxonomy): Bacteria > Bacillota > Bacilli > Bacillales > Bacillaceae_J > Schinkia > Schinkia azotoformans. The sequence continues at coordinate 88,980 of NZ_AJLR01000124.1, forward strand.
TGCGTTATGGTGTGGGATAGGAGCGAGGAGAGTGAAATGATTGAAGCTAGATTTGATTAGAAAAATAGTTGGTTTAATTCTCCTTGTTCTTTTAATTGGTGTTGGCTTCCTTAAACCAATTCAGGAGTATGTTTCTATACCAAAAGAAATCACTCTTTTTGAAGGACAAGAAGCAAATGTAACATCATTACCTGTCTTTTCACAAACAAAAGAAAATGCCATTTATTCAATAGCTGAAAATGGCGAAAAAACGCTTTCTATAAAAGGAGAAGAAAGCGGTGAAGAGAATATGTTGTTAGAAATGGCAGACTTTCCTGTAAAAAATGTTGATATAAAAATACTGCCTGACTTAAAAATCATTCCAGGCGGCCAATCGATAGGTGTTAAACTGAATACACTTGGCGTTTTAGTTGTGGGCCATCACCTTATCGAAACAAAACAAGGACCTAAATCTCCAGGTGAAGATGCAGGAATTAAAGTTGGAGATATTATTATGGAAATTAACAATGAGCCAATCCAACAAATGAGCGATGTCACAGAATTTGTTGAAGATGCGGGTAAAAATGGGAAAGTATTAAAATTAATAGTGATGAGAGACGAAAAGAAGTTTGAAACTGAACTGAAGCCGATTAAAGCAAAAAGTGAAGAAAAATACCGAATGGGTTTATTTATAAGAGATTCGGCTGCCGGAATTGGTACAATGACTTTTTACCATCCCGGCTCCAAGAAATATGGGGCACTTGGCCACGTCATTTCCGATATGGATACGAAAAAGCCGATTGTTGTTCATGATGGACAAATTGTCCGTTCTACCGTTACATCAATCGAAAAAGGGGCTAATGGAAGCCCAGGTGAAAAACTGGCACGTTTCTCTAATGAAAAAGATATCATTGGCAACATTAAAACAAACAGTCCATTTGGTATATTTGGTGAATTATCGAAGGGAATTAAAAACGGAATAATGGATACTCCCCTACCGATCGCTTTATCAAGCGAGGTGAAAGAGGGACCGGCTAAAATCTTAACAGTAGTTGGAGGAGACAAAGTCCAGGAATTCGATGTGGAAGTTGTCAGCTCAGTTCCGCAAAAATTCCCGGCTACCAAGGGGCTGGTCATAAAAATCTCCGATCCTGCCTTGCTTGAAAAGACGGGCGGAATCGTTCAGGGAATGAGTGGAAGTCCGATTATACAAGATGGCAAAATTATCGGAGCCGTAACACATGTTTTTGTAAATGACCCAACTTCAGGATATGGTGTTCATATTGAATGGATGCTAAATGAGGCGGGAATTAATATTTATGCAGATACGGCAAAAGAAGAGGATAAAAAAGCGAGCTAAATAGCTCGCTTTTTCGACATATTTCGACAAAGTTCTATTTTGTCTATTGTCAAATATCATAAATAGTCGAAAAAAAGAGTATAATGAAGAAATGTAAAGATAATGCTGAATTTTTATTATTTTTTTAAATTTTAAAAGGATTTTACGTTGCATTGTCGAATCTTTCAGTTACAATGGAATTGAGGATAACGTAACTGAGGAGGAAATTTTTGTGCATAAAAAGATAAAGGTTTGTTTAGTAGATGATAATCGCGAATTAGTTTCGCTTTTAGAAGAGTACCTATCCAATCAGGATGATATAGAAGTAATTGGGGTAGCATATAACGGACAGGAATGCTTGAACTTGTTAGAGGAATATGATCCGGATGTGCTTGTCCTAGATATTATTATGCCTCATTTAGATGGTTTGGCCGTTTTAGAAAGAATGCGTGACTTAAATAAATCATCATTTCCAAATGTAATTATGCTAACAGCGTTCGGTCAAGAGGATGTTACAACAAAAGCAGTGGAACTTGGTGCCTCTTACTTTATATTAAAACCATTTGATATGGAAAACCTTGTAAATCATATTCGTCAAGTTTCAGGGAAAGCGACTACATTTGTTAAGCGCCCTGTTGTTACAAGATCAGCGGTGGAGCCAAAGGCTAAAAGTCTTGATGCCAATATCACAAGTATTATCCATGAAATTGGAGTTCCGGCACATATTAAAGGATACTTATATCTACGTGAAGCAATTTCAATGGTTTATAGTGATATCGAACTTTTAGGGTCGATTACTAAAGTTTTATATCCGGATATTGCGAAAAAATATAATACAACGGCAAGCCGTGTTGAACGGGCAATTCGTCATGCGATTGAAGTGGCTTGGAGTCGCGGCAATATCGACTCCATTTCGAATCTATTTGGCTACACAGTAAGTATGTCAAAAGCCAAGCCGACGAACTCTGAGTTCATCGCCATGGTTGCAGATAAATTAAGATTAGAACATATGGCTTCTTAATTCAGGGGTGTCAAAAGACAGCCCTTTTTTTTTACATTTACTGTATGAATTTTAAGAATAATTATTGAAGTATTTGTGCATACACGTTAAAATTAGAGAAATATGAAGACATAGTATTAATTTTATTTAATAGGTGGTTAGAGAGAATGAAAGTTGCAAAATTTGGCGGAACATCTATGGCAAGTGCTGAACAATTAATTAAAGTAGCAAATATAGTAAAAGCAGATGAAAATAGAAAAATAATCGTTGTCTCTGCTCCAGGGAAAAGATTTAAAGAAGATACAAAAACTACAGATTTATTAATTGCTTTGGGAGAAAGCTGTCTCAAAGGTGAAAATACAGATGATAAGCTTATGGCGATTGTTGATCGCTATAAGGAAATTGCTGAAAACCTTAACTTATCAAATGAGATTATCGATGAAATTTCAACGAATTTACATGAATTAATTCAAGCTGATCAAACAAATACAGACCGCTTCATGGATGGTTTAAAAGCCAGCGGTGAAGATAATAGTGCAAAGCTTTTTGCGTTTTTCTTAAATTCAACTGGTGTAGCCGCTTCGTATGTAAACCCTAAAGATGCGGGGATTGTCGTAACAGATGATCCAGGAAATGCACAGACTTTACCTGAAACATATGAAAACCTTAAGAAATTAAAGGGCAGGAATGAAGTCATTGTTGTACCAGGTTTCTTTGGATTTTCACCTGAAGGAAACCTTGTTACATTTTCTAGAGGTGGTTCAGATATTACTGGTTCCATCATCGCCGCAGGGGTAGATGCAGAGCTATATGAGAATTTCACCGATGTTGACTCAGTTTTTGTAGCAAATCCGAATATTGTTGATGATCCAAAAGAAATTAAGGAATTAACATATAAAGAAATGCGTGAGTTGTCTTATGCTGGTTTTTCAGTTTTCCATGATGAGGCTTTAATTCCAGCCTTCCGTGCTGGTATCCCAGTATGCATTAAAAATACGAATAACCCTTCTGCACCCGGTACTTTCATTGTTGCTGAAAGGGACTTCTCAAAAGACCCAGTTGCAGGAATTGCAAGTGATTCAGGATTTTGCAGTATCTATGTAAGCAAATATTTAATGAATAGAGAAATTGGTTTTGGTCGTCGTTTATTGCAAATTTTAGAAGATGAAGGGATCTCTTATGAGCATATGCCTTCAGGCATTGATGACACTTCCATCATCCTTCGTGAAAATCAATTATGTGATGAAAAAGAACAACGTGTATTAGACCGTATTAAAACAGAATTGAATGTGGATACAATTTCTATTCGCCATAACCAAGCAATGATTATGGTTGTTGGCGAGGGCATGACAAGCTACGTTGGTATTTCAGCAAAAGCTACAGCTGCATTTGCTCGTGCAGGGGTTAATATTGAAATGATTAACCAAGGTTCTTCAGAGGTAAGTATGATGTTTGCCGTTGCAGAGTCAGATGCACCTAAAGCTGTTGTGGCGTTATATAATGAATTTTTTACAGAAGCGGCCAATCAAGAGGAGCTTCCATTAGTTTTAAGATAATTAGAAAAGCGTAAGCGCCCGTTCAGCGACGTATAAACTGGAGCACATCGACTGAGATAAAGGAAACACGGCGAAC